>CAVUIF010000006.1:0-310404 GCA_963741455.1 uncultured Thermoleophilaceae bacterium | reverse complement strand
GCCAGATCGCCGAACGCGCTCGCGAGCGACGTGGCCGCGGAGGCGGAGCGGATGCTCGAGCGCGAGGCGAAGAAGACGCCCACCCCCTAGGCGTGTTTGTCCGCCCGTGCTGGGTAGCGGGGCCCCATGAAACCATTCCTCCTCGCCGTCCTCTGTGGACTTCTCCTTCTCGTGCCAGTCGCCGCCGCCGATGCGCGCGACGAGCGCCTCGCGCGACAAGGGCAAGGTCACCGTGGACGTGCACATCAAGCGTTTCGCGGTCGCGGACCGCAAGATCGTCGCCCGCGGCGTCCTCACGAGCCGGGTCGAGGGCGCGGGCGAGAGCCAGGCCGTCACGGAAGCGGGTCACGTTCGCCGTGGACGCGCAGCGCGGCCGCTGTCACGTGCTCACGCTCACTCTCGACGACCTCCAGCTCGACCTGCTGGGGCTCCGGGTCGACCTGAGCGAAGTGAACCTCCTGATCCGCGCGATTCCGCGCGGTGAGGGGAGCGGCGTCCTGGGGCGCCTGTTCTGCGCGCTGTCGCGCACGCACGATTCGGCTCGGACGCGGTTCGAGCGCGGCGCAGGCCCAGAAGGTCGTGGCCTCGCTGAACACGCGGCTGAAGAACAAGCCGATGCGGGCGTTCCGCGCCACGGCACGCCTCTCGGCGGAAGGAGGGGCGCAGGCGGCACAGCAGGCGCCGAGCTGCCGGGTGCTGAACCTGATCCTCGGGCCGCTCGACCTGAACCTGCTCGGGCTCGTGGTCGAGCTGTTCGGGCCGAACAGGAACGCTCCGGTCACGCTGACGATCACGTCGTTCCCGGGCCAGGGCGTCCTGGGCGACCTGTTCTGCAGCCTGTCGGGAGGTCCGCAGCCCTAGTCGAACAAACCCTCGGGCGCACCGGGCTCCGCCCGGTGCGCCCTACGATGGGCGCCTTGGCCGCCGAGTCCTTCACGATGCGCGACGGTGAGCGCACGATCCGCTTCGGGGAGGGCTCCGCGGCCGAGGCGCCCGATCTGCTTCGGCAGGGCGGCTTCGACGACTACACCCTGCTGACCACCGAGCGGGCCGCCGGCAGCGCGCCGCTCGAGCCGGCCGCCACGCTCCACGTGCCGGCCGGCCGGTGGACGAGATCTCGGCGTCGCTCCTCACGCAGGCCGGCGAGCGGCCGCTCGTGGCGCTCGGCGGCGGCCGCGTGATCGACACCGCGAAGGCGATCGGCGGCGTCACCGGCGCGCCGGTGGCCGCCATCCCGACGACCCTCTCCGGTGCCGAGCTCACGCCGTTCCACCGCACGCCGGCCGGGGTCGAGGGCGCGCGCATGGTGCAGGCCGTCGCTCGTGATCGCCGACCCGCGCCTGATGGCCTCCCAGCCCGAGCCGCGAGCTGTGGGCCAGCGCGATGAACGCCCTCGCGCACGGGATGGAGGCGCTCTACACGCCGCTGGCGAACCCGGTCGCCGAGCGGGCGGCGCTGCGCGGTGCCGAGGCGATCTTCGCCGAGGACGTGGCGCTCGGCGCGTTCCTGTGCGGCTGGGCCTCCGGGATGACCGGCTTCGCCGTCCACCACGCCACCTGCCAGCTGATCGTGCGCACCGCCGGCTCGCCGCACGCGCAGACGAACGCGGTGATGCTGCCGCACTTCGCCGGGCTGATGAGCGGGCGCGTGCCCGGCGTCGATGGGCGAGCTCGCGCGGGCGCTGGGCGACCCGGACGGCGGACCCCGAGGCGGCCGCGGGACGCGCCTCGAAGCTGTCGGCCCGCTCCGGCCACACGCGCCTGGCGACGCTCGGCGTGGAGGAGGAGCACCTGCCGCGCGTGGCCGCGGCGGTGATGCAGCACCCCGCGCTCGGGAACACGCCCGACCCGCCGGACGAGGACGAGCTGCTCGAGCTACTGCGGAACGCGCTCTAGCTGGCGCGAGGCCGGGCGCCGTCGGGCGCAGCTTCGGCGCGGCCTGGCGCTTCCGCTGCTCCTGGCGCTCGGGCGAGATCAGCACCACGTTCCAGGCGAGGCCGACGCGCTTCATCGCGCGGATCACCAGGCCGCCGAGGTCGACCTCCCACCAGCGCAGGCCGTGCATCGCCGAGCGCGGGAAGGCGTGGTGGTTGTGGTGCCAGGACTCGCCGAAGGTCGGCACGGCGAGCCAGAAGACGTTCGTCGACCTGTCGTCGGTCTCGAAGCGGCGCCGCCCGAAGAAGTGGCAGATCGAGTTGATCGAGAAGGTCATGTGGTGGACGATGAAGACCCGGATCAGGCCGGCCCAGAAGAAGGCCGTGATCGCGCTCTTCAGGTTGCCGCCGACGAGCCAGCCGATGGCCGCCGGGACCGGCAGGCCGAGCGTCACCCAGAGCGGGAAGAGCCTGTGGATGAAGCGCATGCCGCGGTCCTCGACGAGGTCCGGCGCGTACTTCTGCGGCGTCCACGGCCGTCGCGTGGTTGAAGAGCCAGCCGACGTGCGCGTGCCAGAGCCCGCGGAGCGGCCCCGGCGTCTCGCCGTCGTGGTCGACGTGGGGGCTGTGCGGGTCGCCCTCCTCGTCGGCGTGCGCGTGGTGCTTGCGGTGGTCCGAGACCCAGCCGATCACGGGTCCCTCGACCGCCAGCGAGCCCATGAAGCGCGTACAGGTACTCGACCCACTTGTGGGTGGCGAAGGCGCGATGCGTGAGCAGGCGGTGGTAGCCGACGGTGATCCCGACCGTCGACAGGGCGTAGATGGTCACCAGCAGGATCAGGTCGAGCGGGCCGACCAGCTCGTTCCAGAGCATCGGGTATCGCCGCCAGGAAGGCGACGAACGGGAGTACGACGGCGGCGATGTTGATGTTGCGGTGCGCTCTGCGTCATCGCTTCTGAAGGCTACGTACCAGAAGGAGTGCCCGTTCACCCATCTCGGTCACGATCTCGGGCGGCGATTCTTGTAGGTTCTCCACAAATGGTCGCCGAGCATCCATGGGAGGCGCTGCCGCCCGAGGTCGCCGACGTGCTGCGCCCCGAGCTGCCGGCGCTGGCCGACGAGATCGTGGCCGAGCTGAGCCGCGGCGTGCCCGGACTACGCGCGGCCGCTCGAGGGCCCGTTCGGCCAGGCGCTCCGGACCGGGGTGGAGGAGGCGCTCGGCCGCTTCACGACGATCGTCGGGAACCCGGGCGCGGACGCCGATGCCGGCCGCGAGGTGTACGTGAACCTCGGGCCGCGGCGAGATGCGGGCGGGGCGCAGCCTCGACGCGCTGCTCGCCGCCTACCGGCTCGGCGCGCGCGTCGCCTGGCGCCGGCTCGCGGCCGCGGGCGAGCGCGCCGGGCTGTCGCCGCGCACGCTCTACACGCTGGCCGAGGCGATCTTCGCCTACATCGACGAGCTCTCGGCGGACTCGATCGAGGGCTACGCGCGCGAGCAGGCGGCCGCCGGCCGGCGCGCTCCAGCGCCGCCGCCAGCGGCTCGCGGCGCTGCTCGTGCAGGAGCCGCCGGCGGCGCCGGCGACGGTGGAGGCCGCGGCTGCCGACGCCGCCTGGCGGCTGCCGCGCACCCTGGCCGCGCTCGTGGTGGAGGCCGAGGGAGAGCAGTCCGCGGGCGGGCTCGCCCCGGGCGAGCAGGCCGACCGGCTGGCCCTTCGGCTCGGCCCCGAGGCGCTCGTGGCGCACGTGGCGCCGTACATCGTCGCGCTCGTGCCGGCGCCCGCCGACCGGCGCGAGCTGCGAGCGGGCGGTGCGCGACCGGCCGCGCCGCGCTCGGCCCGCAGGTTCCGTGGCAGGAGTCGGCGGTGAGCTTCGCGCGCGCCCGCGAGGTGCTTCGGCTCGCCGAGGAGGGCGGGATCGACGCGGGCGACGCCCTGCTCATCGCCGAGAGCCACAAGCTCTCGCTCCTGCTCGGCGCCGACCGCCGGCTGGCGCGCGACGTGGCCGAGTCCGCGCTCGCGCCGCTCGCCGGCGAGACCGAGCTCTCGCGCGAGCGGCTCGGCTCGACCCTGGACGCGTGGCTGCGCCACCGGGGCCGCACGGAGGCCGTCGCGAGGGCGCTCCACGTGCACCCGCAGACCGTTCGCTACCGGCTCGCGCGCCTGCGCGAGCTGTTCGGGACTCGGCTCGACGACCCCGACGGGCGCTTCGAGCTGGAGCTGGCGCTGCGCGCGCGCAGAATCGCCGGGTAGGATCTCGCGCGCATGGCAGGCCCCCTCGACGGGCGCGTCGCTGTCGTCACCGGCGCCTCCTCCGGCATAGGTGAGGCGACCGTGCGCGCGCTCGTCGGACGCCGGGGCGAGCGTCGCGCTGGGCGCGCGCAGGACCGACCGCCTCCAGAGCGCTGGCCGACAGCCTCGACGGGCCGGACGCTGGTCCGGGAGGTCGACGTCGTCGCGACGAGGAGCAGGCGCGCGGCTTCGTCCAGGCGGCCCACGACGAGCTCGGCGGCCTCCACATCCTGGTGAACAACGCCGGCGTGATGCTGCTCGGTCCGGTGGCGGACGCGGACACGGACGAGTGGCGCCGGATGATCGACGTGAACCTGCTCGGCCTCCTCGTACTGCACGCACGCGGCGCTGCCGCTGATCGCGCGCGAGCGGGGGAGGGGACATCGTGAACGTCTCGTCGGTGGCGGGCCGCCGCGCCGACGCGGGCGCCGCCGTCTACAACATGACCAAGTTCGGCGTGCACGCCTTCTCGGAGGCGCTGCGCCAGGAGGCGCTCCACGTGGGGATCCGCGTGACGATCGTCGCGCCCGGCTTCGTGGAGACCGAGCTCCAGGGCCACAACACGAACCCGCTGGTCCGCAGGACGATGGAGCGCTCACGCGAGCAGATCGGCGAGGTGCTGCGGCCCGAGGACATCGCCGACGCGATCGTGCACGCCGTCACGCCGCCCGCCGCACGTCTGCGTGAACGAGGTCGTGGTGCGCCCGACCGGGCAGGCGCGCTAGCGCCGAGCGCGCAGCTCGCGCACGGCGCGCCTCGCGAGCACGCACCGCCGCGGCGCGGCCGCCCGGTCGTCGAACCCGCGGACGTTCACGCGCAGCTTGACGATCTTGTCCCGGTCGTACGCCACCAGCTGGCGGGTCGCGCGCGTCCACCAGGCGCCCGCGCCGCCGTAGGCCGAGTCCTCGCCGACGCCCTTGATCTGGCGCGCCTTCCGGGCGGGGTCGGCGTTGTGGAACTCGTGCTGCTCCGCCAGCAGGTTGTAGTAGCGGAGCTGGGCTCGCGGGGCGGAGTCCACGAGCAGCTTCACGCGCGCGGGCCCGCCGTGCCATTCGCAGATGGTCAGGTCGAGCGAGTTGTTCGGCTCGCGCCTCGAGCCAGGCCGGGCCGGACGCCGACGCTGCGCGCGACGAAGCGAGCGGGGAGGAGCTCGCATGCGCGCGCGTCGAGCGTGCCGCTCTCGCCGGGCTGCTGAAGCTCGCTCTTCCTGAACGCGGTCGTCCGGGTCCCGTCGCTCTCGTCGTCATCGCCGCCGCAGCCGACGAGCACGCCAGCCACTATCACGTACAGAAGTACGTGATAACGTACGCGCGCTCGTGTCGTCTGGAAATGGCGCATTCGGTGTCCGGCTGAAGACCCTGCGTGAGGGGATGGACCTCTCCCTGCGCGACCTCGCCGACCGCAGCGGCGTCTCGGCGCCGATGCTGTCCCAGGTCGAGCGGGGCGAGACGAGCCCAACGCTAGCGGTGGCCGAGCGGATCGCCACGGGCCTCGAGCTGAGCCTGTCGCAGCTGCTCCGGCTCGACGAGACGCGACGGCGTGAGCGTCGTGCGAGCGGGCGAGCGGCGCCGCGGCGGCGGCAGCGCCCACCGCTACGAGGTGCTGACCCCGCCGCTGCCCGGGCTGCGCGCCGAGGTGTCGCTCCACGCGCTCGCCCCGGGCGCGTCCACCGGCGGGCCCCGACGACCCGCCGATGCACGAGCCCGGCAGCCGCGAGACCGCCGTCGTGGAGCGCGGCCCGGTGCGCCTCGTCTGCGCCGGGGCGGCCCACGACCTGGAGGACGGGCGACGCCGTGACCTTCGACGCCGACCTCCCACACCACTTCGAGAACCCGGGCGACGGCGAGGCGCGCTTCTACGCGGTCGTCGCCGCCGGCCTGAGGAGGAGCTGAATCGTCGGCCAGGACTCTGTTCGACAAGATCTGGGACGCGCACGAGGTCGCCGACGGCGCTCCTCTACATCGACCTCCATCTCGTGCACGAGGTGACCTCGCCGCAGGCGTTCGAGTCGCTTCGGCTCGCCGGCCGGCCGGTGCGCCGGCCCGACCGCACGCTCGCCACCGCCGACCACAACGTCCCCACGGACGGCTCGACCGCCGCGCAGCAGATCCGCGACCAGCTCTCGCGCGTGCAGGTCGAGACGCTCGAGCGGAACGCCGCGGAGTTCGGGATCCCGGTCTACTCGATCGGCTCGGAGCGGCAGGGCATCGTGCACGTGATCGGCCCGGAGCTGGGCGTCACCCAGCCCGGCATGACGATCGTCTGCGGCGACTCGCACACCTCCACCCACGGCGCCTTCGGCGCGCTCGCGTTCGGCATCGGGACGAGCGAGGTCGAGCACGTGCTGGCCACGCAGACGCTCCAGCAGCGAAAGCCGCGGTCGATGCGGATCCGCTACGAGGGCGAGCTCGGCTTCGGCGTGACGCGCCAAGGACCTGATCCTCGCCACGATCGGCCAGATGGGCGTCGAGGGCGGCGTCGGCCACGTGATCGAGTACGCCGGCCCGGCGATCGAGCGGCTCTCGATGGAGGGCCGCATGACGATCTGCAACATGACGATCGAGGGCGGCGGCCGCGCCGGGATGATCGCCCCCGACGACACCACCTTCGAGTGGGTCGAGGGGCGCGCGGCCGCGCCCGACCCGCTGCCGCTCGACGAGTGGCGCGAGCTGCGCACCGACGACGGCGCGAGCTTCGACCGGGAGATCGTGGTGGACGCCGGCGGCCGTCTCGCCGCAGGTCACCTGGGGCACCACGCCCGGCATGGTCGTCGGCGTGACCGGCGCGGTGCCCGAGCCGGCCTCCGAGGGCGACGAGCGCGCGCTCGAGTACATGGCGCTCGAGCCGGGCACGCCGATGTCCGAGATCCGGCTCGACCGCGTCTTCATCGGCTCCTGCACCAACTCGCGGATCGGCGACCTGCGCGAGGCCGCCGAGGTCGTGAAGGGCCGCCGCGTGGCCTCGACGGTCAACGCCATGGTCGTGCCGGGCTCTCAGCAGGTGAAGGCGCAGGCCGAGGCCGAGGGCCTCGACGAGGTCTTCCGCGCCGCCGGCTTCGACTGGCGCTCGGCCGGCTGCTCGATGTGCCTCGGGATGAATCCCGACATCGCGGCGCCGGGCGAGCGCGTCGCGTCGACCTCGAACCGCAACTTCGAGGGCCGCCAGGGCCGCGGCGCGCGCTCCCACCTCGTCAGCCCGAAGATGGCCGCGGCCGCCGCCATCGAGGGCCACTTCGTCGACATCCGGGAGTGGGACATGATGAGAGCCGGTGAGCGTCTGATCGAGGGCGGCGTGTCGGTGCTCGACCGCAACGACGTCGACACCGACCAGATCATCCCGAAGCAGTTCCTGAAGCGGGTCGAGCGCACCGGCTTCGGCGAGTTCCTCTTCTACGACTGGGCGAAGCAGCCGGGCTGGGACCTGCCGCGCAACCCGATCCTGGCCACCGGGCGCAACTTCGGCTGCGGCTCCTCGCGCGAGCACGCGCCGTGGGCGCTCGAGGACTACGGCTTCGAGGCCGTCGTGGCGCCGAGCTTCGCGGACATCTTCTACTCGAACTGCACGAAGATCGGGCTGCTGCCGGTGGTGCTCGCCGGAGGACGACGTGCGCGCGGTGATGGCGGCCGGGAGCGCCGTCGATCGACCTCGCGGCGCAGGAGGTCGCGCTGGGACGGCGGCACAGGCCTCCTTCGAGATCGACCCCGAGATCAAGCGCCGCCTGCTCGAGGGGCTCGACGACATCGGCGTGACGCTGCGGCAGCAGGACGCGATCGACCGCTTCGAGGCCGAGCGCGAGCGCTCCGGCCCGGTCACGACGCAGCGCGCCGGCACCGCCCCGCTGCGCGCATGACCCGCGACTGGGACGCGGCCACCTACGACCGCGTCTCGGCGCCCCAGGTGGAGTGGGCGGAGCGCGTCCTCGAGCGGCTGCCGCTGCGCGGCGACGAGACCGTGCTCGACGCCGGGCTGCGGCTCCGGGACGGGTCACGCGGCTGCTGCTCGAGCGCCTGCCGCGCGGGCACGTGGTGGCCGTCGACTCCGCGCCCTCGATGGTCGAGCACGCGCGCGAGGCGCTCGACCCGGCGCGGACGCACCGTGTTCCGCGCGGACCTCACCGAGCTCCGGCTCGACGAGCCCGTCGACGCCGCCTTCTCGAACGCCGTCTTCCACTGGATCGCCGACCACGACGCGCTGTTCGCGCGCCTGCACGCGGCGCTCCGGCCGGGCGGTCGGCTCGTCGCGCAGTGCGGCGGGCAGGGGCAACGTCGAGCGCTTCCACGCCGCCGCCAGGGAGGTCGGCGCCGAGGAGCCCTACGCGGAGCACCTCGCCGGGTGGCGCGGACCCTGGAACTTCGCCGGCGCCGAGGAGACCGCCGAGCGGCTCCGGCGGGCCGGCTTCACGGACGTCGAGACGTGGCTCGAGCCGTACCCGGTCAGCCCGCCGGACCCGACGGGCTTCCTCCGGACGGTCTGCCTCGGCCACCATCTGGAGCAGCTGCCCGGAGGAGCTGCGGACCGGCTACGTCGAGGCCGTCCGCGAGCGCTGCGGCACCGAGCTCGACTACGTGCGGCTCAATATCGACGCAAAAAAGCCCCGCTAATAGGCAAGAACCTATGCAGAGTGGACGTCTGTGCGCCGATTTCGACGGTTCCCCATTGACTTCTCGCCTCACCCGGGGTGAGATTACGCCCATGGCAGGGGTGCCTGTCCGCGTGTTGATCGCGGACGACCAGGAGTTCTCGGCGGCTGGGACGGCCGCCACACTCGGCTCCGACGAGGGGTTCGAGCTCGTCGGCGTGGCCGCGAGCGCGGCCGCGGCGGCCGACCTGGCGGAGGTCGCGCAGCCCGACGTCGCGCTCGTGTACGTGTACCTCGCCGGGCGGCGGCGACACCGCGGTGCGCGCGATCCTGGCGGCGTCGCCGGACACGCGCGTGCTCGCGCACGCCGGCAGCTCCGATCGGGCGAGCCTGATCGAGATGCTGCGCGCGGGCGCCGCCGGCTACGTGGTGCGCGACGCATCCGCCGAGAAGCTCTCGTCCGCCCTGCGCGGCGCGGCGGAGGGCGACACGATCTTCGACGGCGTGGTCGACCGCGGCGTCCTGCACGAGCTGATGGGGCAGGTGCACGAGGCCGGCCGGCTCCACGAGGTGCGCGCGGCCAAGCGCGCCCGCATCCGGCGCGTCATCGAGCGCGGCGAGTTCGACATCGTCTTCCAGCCGATCGTCCGGCTCGCGTCGCGCGAGATCGTCGGCTACGAGGCGCTGGCGCGCTTCGCCGCCGAGCCGCACCGCGGTCCGGACGAGTGGTTCGCCGAGGCGCACGACGTGGGCCTCGGGCCCGGAGCTCGAGCTCGCCGCCATTCGCCTGGCCTGCGAGCGCTCGCACGCGCTGCCCGACGGGCTGTTCATGGCGGTGAACGTCTCGCCGGTGACCGCCGAGCGCCCGGACCTGCTCGCGCTGCTCGCGGGCTGCCACGTGGACCACGTGGTCCTCGAGGTGACCGAGCATGCGCGTGTCGAGGACTATCCGCGCTTCCGCCGCTCGATCGCCCGGGTGCGCGAGCTCGGCGCCAGCCTGGCGGTGGACGATGCCGGCGCCGGCTTCTCGAGCCTCAGGCACATGCTCGAGCTCGACGCCGAGCTCATCAAGCTGGACGGCTCGCTCACCCGCTCGCTCGAGACGGACCCGCGCCGCCGCTCGCTGGCCTCCGCGCTGATCGAGTTCGGACGCGAGAGCGGCGCCTCGGTGCTCGCGGAGCACGTCGAGTCCGAGCTGCAGCTGGTCGAGCTGCGCCGCCTCGGGGTCCAGTACGGCCAGGGCTACCACCTGGGCCGCCCGGCGCCGCTGCCCGAGCCGGTGGAGCTCCGGAGCCGGTGGAGCTCCGGCGCGCGCGCGGGCGCGCGCTTCGCGCGCTGACCCACAGCGGTAGCGTCCCCTGGTCATGGCCACTGAGATCTCCCTCGAGCGCCCCGGCGCCGGCGTCGCCGCTGCTGAGCCTCGACGCTCCCGAGCGGCGCAACGCGCTGACCGTCGCCATGGCGGAGGAGCTGGTGGCGGCGTGCGAGGAGCTCGACGCGGACCGCGAGGTGGGCGCCGTGGTCGTGCGCGGCAGGGCGGCTTCTTCTGCGCCGGCGGCGACCGCGCGACGCTCGAGGCGGCGGGGCGCGACCCCGCCGATCCGGAGGTCTACGCCGGGCTGGGCGCGGTCTACCGCTCGTTCGCTCGCGTCGGCGAGCTCCAGGCGCCGACGGTGGCCGCCGTGCGCGGCGGAGCGGTGGGCGCCGGTCTCAACCTCATGCTCGCGACGGACCTGCGCGTGGTGGCTCGCGACGCGAAGCTCATCTCCGGCTTCCTCCCGATCGGCCTCCATCCCGGGCGGCGGCCACGGCGCCCTGCTGGGGCGGACCGGCGTGCGCGAGGCGGCGGCCGCGATGGCGCTCTTCGGCGAGCGCGTGGACGGCGAGCGCGCCGCCGCCCTCGGCCTCGCCTGGGCTGGCCGTCGACGACGGCGACGTCGACGAGACCGCGCTCGAGCTGGCCGCTCGCGCCGGCGCCGACCCCGAGCTGGCACGCCGCACCGCCGCCTCGCTCAGGACCGTCCTGGGCCCGCCGGCGATTCCGTGGGCGGCCGCACTGGAGCTGGAGCGCGCGTCCCAGATGTGGTCGATGCGCCGGAAGGCGCTCGGCTAGCTCCCCTCCTGCTCGGCCACCTCGCGCGCCCGAGCGACGTCCCAGTAGAGGGCGAGCCGCACGACCTTGCCGCTCTCGACGGTCAGCACGGCGGCGGTCTCCGCGCTCACCTCGGCGCCGCTCTCCTTGCCGCTGCCCTCGATGCGGTTGAGCACGAGGACGTTCTTGCCGCAGTCGACGTAGTCGGTCGGCACCGCGCGGAAGTCGTCGAACGCGCTCAGGGTGGAGCGCCAGGTGCGCCACATGTCCTCGATCCCGCGAGCGCTGGTCTGGTGCGGCCAGTCGGCCATCTGGAACTCGATGTCGGGATCGAAGGCATCGCTCTGGGAGAAATCGCCGCGCGACCAGCGCCTCGTAGACCCGGCGCACCAGCTCGACGTTCTCCTGCGACATCGCCCGACGAGTATCTAGGATCCGCCGCCGTGGCGAAGCGCATCGTTCTGCTGCCGGGCGACGGCATCGGCCCCGAGATCATGGGCGCCGCGAGGGAGCTGCTCGCGCGAGGTCGGCGAGTTCGAGCTGGACGAGCGGCTGCTCGGCGGCGCCTCGATCGACGCCCACGGCACCGCGCTCACGGACGAGGTGCTCGATGCCTGCCGCGACGCCGATGCCGTGCTGCTGGCCGCCGTCGGCGGTCCGAAGTGGGACACGACCGACCCGGATGCGCCGCGGCCCGAGCAGGGCCTCCTCGGCCTCCGCAAGGAGCTCGGCCTGTTCGCCAACCTGCGCCCCGTCCGGCCCAGCCCCGCGCTGCTCGACGCCAGCCCGCTCAAGCGCGAGCGCATCGAGGGCACCGACCTGCTGGTCGTGCGCGAGCTGACCGGCGGCATCTACTTCGGCGACCGCGGCCTGAACGGCGACACGGCGCACGACACCTGCGTCTACAGCGAGGGCGAGATCGAGCGGATCGCGCGAGTGGCCTTCCGGCTCGCTCGCAGGAAGGTGACGAGCGTCGACAAGGCGAACATCCTCGAGACCTCGCGCCTGTGGCGGAAGACCGTCGAGCGGGTCGCGGAGGGCCAGGAGATCCCGCTGGAGCACATGCTCGTGGACAACGCCGCGATGCAGCTCGTGTCGCGCCCCGCCGAGTTCGACGTCGTCCTGACCGAGAACATGTTCGGCGACATCCTGAGCGACGAGGCCGCGATGCTCACCGGCTCGCTCGGAATGCTGCCGAGCGCGTCGCTGGGGGAATCCGGGTCCGGGCCTGTTCGAGCCGGTGCACGGCTCGGCGCCCGACATCGCCGGCAGCGGGCACGGCCAACCCGCTCGCGATGTTCGGCTCCGTGGCGATGATGCTGCGCCACGGACTCGCTATGGAAGACGCCGCGGCTGCCGTAGAATCCGCTCGTGGACCTCGCGCTCGGGGAGGGCCTCCGGACTCCGGACCTGGGCGGGGATGCATCGACAGAGGCCGCCACCCGGGCGGTTCTCGCGCACCTATAGGAGCAGCTGTACGTGAACACCGCCGACCAGATCTGGCTGAACGGAGAGTTCGTCGCCTGGGAGGACGCGAAGGTGCACGTACTCACGCACGCGCTGCACTACGGGACCGGCGTGTTCGAGGGGATCCGCGCGTACGAGACCCCTCAGGGCACCGCCATCTTCCGCAACCAGGACCACCTGGCCCGGCTCGAGGCCTCGGCGAAGCTCTACTACATGGACCTGCCCTATCACGAAGGAGCAGCTCCGCGAGGTCACGCACGAGCTGATCGTCCGCAACGGCTTCAAGAGCTGCTACATCCGCCCGCTCGTGTGGCGCGGCTACGGCCCGATGGGCCTGAACCCGCTCGACAACCCGGTCGAGGCGATGGTCGCGGTCTGGGAGTGGGGCGCCTACCTCGGCGAGGAGGGCAAGCGGAACGGCGTGCGGGCGCGCGTGTCGTCCTACCGGCGCATCTCGTCGGAGTCGCTGATCCCGCACTCGAAGGCCTCCGGCCAGTACCTCAACTCCGTGCTCGCCAAGATCGAGTCGGTCAAGGCCGGCTACGAGGAGGGCATCCTGCTCGACGACAAGGGCTACGTCTGCGAGGGCACGGGCGAGAACATCTTCGTGATCAAGGACGGCGTGATCCACACGCCGGGCCAGGCCGACGCGATCCTCGACGGCATCAACCGCAAGTCGTGCATCCAGATCGCCCGCGACCTCGGCTACGAGGTGGTCGAGCGCAACATCGCCCGCGCGGAGCTGGCGCTCGCGGACGAGGTGTTCCTCACCGGCACGGCCGCCGAGCTCACGCCGATGCGCGAGATCGACGACATCGTGATCGGCCCGCCCGGCCCGGTCACGCGCGAGATCCAGGGCGTGTTCGAGGACGCCCTGGGCGGTCGCGACGCCCGCTACGCGGACTGGCTCGACCTCGTGCCGGTTCCGTCGCAGGCGTGATCGTCGTTTATGACACGACGCTTCGCGACGGCATGCAGGGCGAGGGCATGTCGCTCTCGGTCGACGAGAAGGTGCGCGTGGCGCACGCGCTCGACACGCTCGGCATACACCTGATCGAGGCCGGCTTTCCGGCGTCCAATCCCAAGGAGGAGGCGCTCTTCGAGCTGCTCGCGAAGGAGAGCTTCGAGACGCGCCGAGATCGCCGCCTTCGGCATGACTCGCAGGCGCGACGTGACGGCCGACCAGGACGAGGGCCTGCGGCTGCTCGCCGACAGCTTCGCGCCGGTCTGCACGCTGGTCGGGAAGACGTGGTCGCTCCACCTCGAGAAGGTCACGCAGGTCGACCCCGAGGAGAACCTGCGCATGATCGCCGACTCGGTCGGCTTCCTGGCCGCCCAGGGCAAGCGCGTGATCTACGACGCCGAGCACTTCTTCGACGCCTTCCGCGACGACCCCGAGCTACGCGCTTCGCTGCCTGCGCGCGGCCGCCGAGGCGGGCGCCGAGAACGTGACGCTGTGCGACACGAACGGCTCGTCGCTGCCGGCTCAGGTGAGCGCGGCCACCGCGCGCGTGGTCGCCGAGCTCGGCGACTCCGTGCAGGTGGGCATCCACACGCACGACGACGCCGGCTGCGGCGTGGCCAACTCGCTCGTGGCGGTCGAGGCCGGCGCGCGGCTCGTGCAGGGCACGATGAACGGCTACGGCGAGCGCTGCGGCAACGCCAACCTGATCTCGATCCTCCCGGCGCTCGAGCTGAAGCTCGGCATGGAGTCGATCGGCCGCGAGCGGCTGCAGCGGCTCACGGAGACCGCCCACCTGGTGGACGAGCTCTGCAACGTCACGCCGAACCCGAACCAGCCCTACGTGGGCGCCAACGCGTTCGCGCACAAGGGCGGCATGCACGTGGCCGGCGTGAACCGCGACGCGCGCACGTTCGAGCACGTCGATCCCGCCGAGGTGGGCGCCGACCGGCGCGTGCTCGTCTCCGAGCTGTCGGGCAAGGGCACGGTCCAGGCGCGCGCCGACGTGGACGACCAGACCGCCGGCGCGCGTGATCGACCGCGTCAAGGAGCTCGAGAGCCGCGGCTACCAGTTCGAGGCAGCCGACGGCTCGTTCGACCTGCTGATCCGCAAGGAGACCGGCGAGTACGAGCCGCTGTTCCGGCTCGAGTCGTGGCGCGCGATCGTCGAGAAGCGCGAGGACGGGCGCGTCGAGACCGAGGCCACGATCAAGATCTGGGTGGACGGCGAGCGCTACGTGCGCACCGCCGAGGGCAACGGGCCCGTGAACGCGCTCGACAAGGCGCTGCGCGGCGCGATCGGCGAGCGCTACCCGCACCTCCGCGACATGGAGCTCGTGAACTTCAAGGTGCGCATCCTCGACGAGCGCAAGGGCACCGGCGCGGTCACCCGCGTGCTGCTCGACACGACCGACGGCCAGGACACCTGGGGCGCGATCGGCGTCTCCGAGAACATCATCGAGGCGAGCTGGGAGGCGCTCGTGGACTCGCTCGAGGCCGGGATGCTGCCCTCGCGAGTCCGCGCACGCGCTCGCCGGTCGTGATCCCGCTCGCGCGTCCCATCATCGGGACGCGGGAAGAGGAGCTCGTCCTCGACACGCTTCGCTCCGGCCGCCTCGCCCTCGGCCCTCGGCTCGCGTCCTTCGAGTCCGCCTTCGCCGCCGCCACCGGCACGTCGCACGTCTCGGCCGTGTCCTCCGGCACGGCCGGCCTGCACCTCGCCATCCGCGCCGCGGGAGTCGAGCGCGGCGACGACGTGGTCACGACCCCGTTCAGCTTCGTGGCGTCCGCGAACTGCCTTCTGTACGAGGGCGCTCGGCCCGGTGTTCTGCGACATCGACCCGCGCACGCTCAACATCTCGGCGGACGCGGCCGGCGAAGCCCTCACCGAGCGCACCACCGGGATCCTGCCGGTGCACATCTTCGGCTACCCGGCCGACATGCCGGGCCTCGAGCTGCTGTCACGCGACTGCGGGCTCTGGATCGTGGAGGACGCCTGCGAGGCGCTCGGGGCGGTGCACGCCGACGGCACGCCGGTCGGCGCGCGCGGCAACCTGAGCGTGTTCGGCTTCTACCCGAACAAGCAGATCACGACGGGGGAGGGGGGAGCGGTCGTCGCGCCGTCGGCCGAGCTGAAGGAGCGCATCGACTCCGAGCGCAACCAGGGCCGGGCGCCCGACATGGGCTGGCTCGACCACGACCGGCTCGGGTTCAACTACCGGCTCGACGACCTCTCGTGCGCGCTCGGCATCGCCCAGCTCGAGCGGCTCGACGACATGCTCGCGGCGCGCGCGCGGGTCGCGGCGCTGTACTCGGAGGCGCTCGCGGAGGTCGAGGGGCTCGGCCTGCCCTGTCCCGACCAGGGCGGCGACCGGCGCAGCTGGTTCGTATACGTGGTGCAGCTGCCGCGCGAGCGTGAACCGCGACGCGCGCGGTCATGGCGATGCGCGAGCGCGGCGTGGACACGAAGCCGTACCTCCCGGCGATCCACCTGCTGAGCTTCTACCGCGAGCGCTTCGGCCACCGCGAGGGCGAGTTCCCGGTCTGCGAGGACGTCGCGGCGCGCTCGCTGGCGCTTCCCTTCTACCCGGAGCTGACCGACGGCGAGGTGGAGCAGGTGGTCGAGGCGCTGCGCGCCGTCGTCGGGCAGTGATCGCACCCGACGGGCGCTTCAGGCTCGTCGGTCGACGTTCGACTTCATCAGGGCAAGCAGCTTCGTCGTTGTGCTCCAGCTGCGGATGGTCATGTTCTTGTACTCGGGCAGCGAGGCGACCTTGTTAAGCCGGCTGCTCGTGGCCTTCGCGGCAACCCGCGAGAAGTAGAGGACGCCTCTCCCGGGCCAGGCGCGGTCGACGCCGTGGCGGGTCTCGATAACGCCGAACGCCTTCTTCACCGTCAGCGGCTTGCGCACGAAGACAACGTCCGATAGGTGGGAGTCCCCACCGAACCCGCGAGGGGCGCTCTCGACCACGGTCTCCAGGTGCGCCTCGGTCAGCAGCACGACCTTCAGCTCGATGCCGAAATGGCCGGTCAGCTCCGACTCGATCCTGGCCGCCAGCTCCTCACGCCTCTGCCGCGGAGCCCGGAACAGCACGTTCCCGCTCGCGATATAGGTCGCGGCGTCGGCGAACCCCATCGACTCGAACGCCGCACGAAGCTCGGCCATCTTCACGAGGTTCTTCCCGCCGACGTTGATACCGCGTAGCAGGGCGAGATACTGGGAGGCCATCGACGGCCGTTATCTATCACGGCCCTTCCTCACCGCGAACCAGGAGGCTTCATGGATTTCAAGAGCCTGCAACGCAGGGCGAAGCAGCTGATTGACAGGCGCGGCGGCACCGACAGCCTCAAGGCGGACGCCGAAGAGCTGAAGGACATCGCCAAGGGGCCCGGTAGCGTCACTGACAAGGCGAAGAGAGCTGGGGACGCCCTCAGGGACCCGGGCGCCAAGGGCCCCGACACGCCCGCAACCCCGCGCGCGCCCGCCCCTGACACGCCCGCGCCGGACGCCGACACGCCCGGGACGCCGAAGCCCGGCCAGCCGCCCGGCGCGTCGTCACCGCATCGCCGCATAGTCATCGGCCAAGCGGCTTGACGAGCGCCACGAAGCCCGGGAGCGCGCGCGACGGCGCGCGGTACGCGACCTCGTCGTAGCCGGCGGCGGCGTACAGGGCGCGCGCGCCCTCGTTGTTCATCGTGGTGTCGAGACTCACGGCGGGCAGGCCGTGTTCGCGCGCCTCGCGCTCCGCCTCGGCCAGCAGCGCCCGGGCGGCGCCGTGGCGGCGGAACTCCGGGTCGGTGGCGAGGGCGTCGATGTAGAGCGAGTTCTCGCGCGGCTTCGGGCTCGCCCGGCCGCCGACCCAGTACAGGCGCAGCACGCTCGGCCAGCGCCAGAACGGGGTGCCGCGCAGCGTGTGCCCGAGATACGCGTGCGAGCGGTCGGCGGCTTCGGCCACCGGGAATGCCGCCATCGCGGCCGCGGGGCGGCCGTCCACCTCCGCCAGCCAGGTCGACCTCGCCGCTCGCCAGGTTGCCGGGCTCCCCGAAGGCGCGCTCGAGCGTCGCGAGCGCGCGCTCACGCCCGCCCGAGAAGCGCATGTACATGTCCGGAGCGCTCTCGAACAAGAGCCCCGCCACCGCTGCCGCGTCCTCCTGACGCGCTTTGCGAACCTGCACGACGGCGAAGCCTAGACTGACTGCCGCCGATGGGCCGCTTCGATGACCCCCAGGACCCGCTCTTCCAGGCGCTCAACTCGTCGATCCGCTTCGACTACCGGCTCGCGCCATACGACCTGGAGCAGTCGCGCGCGCACGCGCGCATGCTGGCCCGCAGCGCGATCATCAGCGACGAGGACCTCGAGGCGCTCGAGCGCGGCCTCGACGCGGTCCGCGCGGAGATCGAGGGCGACACGTTCGTCGTCGCCGAGGACGACGAGGACATCCACATGGCGATCGAGCGGCGCCTCACCGAGATCGCCGGCCCGGTCGGCGGCAAGCTCCACACCGCGCGCTCGCGGAACGACCAGGTGGCGACCGACGTGGCCATGCTCGTGCGCGCCCACAGCCTGGAGGCGAAGGAGCTGCTCCAGAGGCTGATGGCCACGCTCGTGTCGGTGGCGGAGCGCCACCTCGACTGGCGGCTGCCCGGCTACACGCATCTCCAGCGCGCCCAGCCGGTCTACCTCTCGCACCATCTGCTGGCCTATTTCTGGAAGTTCCGGCGCGACCTGCAGCGCTTCAACTTCTGCATGACCGCGACGGATGACCTGCCGCTGGGCGCCGGCGCGCTCGCGGGCGTCAACTTCGACACGAGCCGCATGTTCGTGGCGCAGGAGCTCGGCTTCGGCGGCATCGCGGAGAACTCGCTCGACGCCGTCTCGAACCGCGACTTCGTGCTCGACTACCTGGCGGCGGCGGCCACCTGCGCCACGCACCTGTCCCAGCTCGGCGGCGAGATCGTGCTCTGGTCGACCCAGGAGTTCGGCTTCTGCGAGGTGGCCGACGCGTTCTCGTCGGGCTCGAGCCTCATGCCGCAGAAGAAGAACCCGGACGCGGCCGAGCTGCTGCGCGCGAAGGCGCCGCGCGTGGCCGGCCACCTGATGACGCTCCACGGCGTGCTGCACGGCCTGCCGCTCACCTACAACAAGGACCTCCAGGAGGACAAGGAGCCGCTGTTCGACGCGGTCGACACGCTCGAGCTGTGCCTGCGCGTGGCCGCGAGATGCTCGAGGGGATCGAGTTCAACCGCGAGCGGATGGCGGAGGCCGCCTCGGACGAGTTCATCGCGGCCACCGACGTGGCCGACCTGCTGGTGCGCCGCGGCGTGCCGTTCCGCGAGGCCCACGGCATCGTCGGCGGGCTCGTGCGGGCGGCGGTCGACCGCGGCAAGAAGCTGTCCGAGCTCACCGAGGAGGAGCTGCAGGAGCTGGCGCCGCAGCTCGACGGCCAGTTCTACGAGCTGCTCGACGAGGGCTCGTGGCTCGAGTCGAAGGTGTCCGACGGCGGCACGGCGATGTCGCGCGTGCGCGACCAGCTCGCGCAGGCGCGCCAGGTGCTGCGCGAGGCCGCGCGTGAGGCTGGGCAGGGACTTCTACGCGCGCTCGGTCCACGACGTGGCGCGCGACCTCGTCGGCTGCGTGGTCCGCCACGGCGAGACGGCCGGGCGGATCGTCGAGACCGAGAGCTACCACATGGAGGAGCCCGCCTGCCACGCGTACGCGGGCGTCACCGAGCGCACGCAGCACGCTGTTCGGCGAGCCGGGCCGCGCGTACGTGTACTTCTCGTACGGCATCCACTCGCTGCTGAACGCGGTGGCCGAGGAGGACGGGCGTCGGCGCCGCCGTGCTGATCAGGGCGCTCGAGCCGGTCGACGGGCTCGACGTCATGCGCGAGCGCCGCGGCGTGGCGCGAGGACGAGGACCTCTGCTCGGGCCCCGGAAAGCTCACCCAGGCGCTCGGCGATCGGCCTCTCGCTGAACGGCAGCTCGCTCGTGGACGGGCCGATCGAGGTGCTCACGCGCGAGCCCGGCTCGCGCGAGCCGCGCGTGGTGATCGGCGAGCGGATCGGCATCACGAAGGCCGCCGACCTGCCCGTGGCGCTTCTGCGACGCCGACTCGCGCCACGTCTCGCGGCCGTGGCCGGCCGCGATGCGCTTGGCGCGCGCCGGCCTAGTCGGCGGTTCCGCCCGGGCTCACCCCGCCGCCCCCGCCGCCGCCGCTGGGCGGGTCTCCGGTGGGCGCGGGCGCGGGCGTTCGGCGCGGGTTGCTCGGGCGCCTGGTCCTGCGGCGCCGGGCTGTCCTCGGTGGGCGCCGCCTCGTCGGTCCGCTCGTCGTCCGGTCTCGGGCTCGGTGGGCGCGGCCTGCTCGGCGGGCGGGATGTCCGTCGGGGAGATCGGGATGGCCGGCGCGACGCCCGTCGGTCGTCGCCGTCGTCCCTGTTCGGCCGCGCTCGAGTCGGCGCTGCTCGCGCAGCTCGAGCCAGGACGACATGAAGTCGTGGAAGATCTCGGCGGGGATAGGTGCCGCCCGCGACCGGGCCGCCGGCGTGCTCGTACTCCATCGGCTGGAGCTTGTCCGCGTAGCCCACCCAGATCGCGACGGTGATGTCGTCGTTGCCGCCCACGAACCAGGCGTCGCCGTAGTTCTCGGTCGTGCCGGTCTTGCCCCAGATGAACTCGTCGCCCACCTGGGCGGCCTTGCCGGTGCCGCTCGTGACGACGAGCGAGAGCATGTCCTTCTCCACCTGCGCCGACCTTCGCGCGGGAGCACGCGCTCCGTCGACCGTCTTGTTCTCCGATCACCTTGCCGTCGCCGTCCTCGACGCTCTGGATCGCGACGGGCCCGGTGTCGTTCGGCGCGAGCGTGCCGGAGACGCGCTTCGCCGTCGTTCGCGAGCGTCGAGTACGCGTAGGCCATCTCGAGCGGGGTGACGCCCTCGCTCAGGCCGCCGAGCAGCATCGCCGGGTTCGTGGAGAGCTCGGTGCGGATCCCCATCTCCTGAGCCAGCGCCGCGACCCGCTTCGGCTTCACCTTCATGCCGAGCTGCGCGAAGACCGAGTTGTCGGACGTGGCCGTGGCCGACCAGAGCGAGCCGGCCCGAGGTAGGAGTCCTCGTAGTTCTCGACCTTGAAGAGCTCCGGCCCCTTCTTGCCCTCGAACGGGATCTGCTTCGGCTGCGACGTCCAGGTGCTGTTCGGGTCGATCCCGTCCTCGAGCGCGCGCGCGAGGATGAACGGCTTGAAGGCCGAGCCGGGCTGGCGGTGCCCGTTCGTCGCGAGGTTGAAGGGGCGGGCGTTGAAGTCCGAGCCGCCGACCATCGCGCGCACCTCGCCGGTGTCGTTCTTGATCGCGACCAGCGCGGCGTCGGGGCCGACGCCGGCGAGCCGGCCGACGATGGCGCTCTCCGCGGCGTCCTGGAGCTCGGGGTCGATCGTGGTGCTGCACCTTGAGGCCGCCCGCGAACACCTTGCCGGCCGGTACTCGTCGAGCAGGTGCTCGGTCATCCAGGTCGTGAAGTAGGGCTGCTGCGACTCGGTGTTCGGCGGATCGACGTCGTCCTCGGCGGGGAGCGCTCTGGCGGATCGCCTCCTCGTACTGCGCCTGCGTGATCGTCTTCTGCTCGAGCATCCGCTGGAGCACGAGGTTGCGGCGCGCCGGGCCGTCTTCGGGTTCGCGATCGGGTCGTACATGCTCGGCGACGCGATCATGCCGGCGAGCAGCGCGGCCTCGTGCGGGGCCACGTCCACGCGCCTCGCGGGCGTCCGGGTCCTGCTCCTCCTCGAGCACCGGCGGCGTGTAGCTCACGCCGGCGTCGTCGGCGCCCGCGCGCTCGTCGGGCTCGTCGCCGTCGCCGAAGTAGGTGCGAACCGCGGCCTCGATCCCGTAGGCGCCGTTGCCGAAGTACACGGTGTTCAGGTACTGGGTGAGGATCTTGTCCTTCGACCACTTCGCGCTCGAGGTGGTAGGCGAGCGCCGACTCGCGGAGCTTCTGGAAGACCGAGCGGTTCCCCTGGGCGTCGAGCGCGTTCTTCACGAACTGCTGCGTGATCGTGGAGCCTCCCTGCGCGGCGCGGCGCTGGAGCACGTCCTGCACGAGCGCGCGGGCGATGCCCGTGTAGTCCACGCCCTTGTGGCCGTAGAAGCGGCGGTCCTCGATCGCGATCACCGCGTTCTTCACGTTCGGCGAGATGTCGGCGCCGCCCACCAGGATCCGGTTCTGGTTGCCGGTGAGCTTCGCGATCTTCTCGCAGGGGGCCTCCTCGAGCTCCTTGCAGCCCCAGCTGTCGGCGTACAGGTCACGGAGTTCTCGGCGCTGCGGTACTGGGCGCGGTTCTCGAGGCTGGGGAGGTCGCTCGAGACCGCCATCAGCATGCCGAACACGGTCGAGATCAGGGCCAGCGACCGAGAGGCCGGTGAACACGAGCGCGAGGCGCAGCTTCTTCAGCTTCGGCTTGCGCGGCGGCGGGCCGCCGTTCGCCTGTGCGGGCACGCCGTTCGAGCGCTGGAAGCGCTCGCTTCCGCGCGTGGCAGTCGGATGAATGATCGGCGTCGGCGGATCGGCCATGGTGAACAGCGGCGCCCGTCCCACGGCGAGACGGGCGCGGGAGAAGGGGAAACACCCTAGCATTGGCCCCATGACGGACTCGCCGGGCGAGGCAGCCCGGTTCCTCACCCGAAACGCCGTCGACGCGCTGCCCGAGGGGGAGCTCGAGCGGCAGCTCTCGAAGGACCGGCCGCTGCGCGTGAAGCTGGGCGTGGACCCCACCACGCCGGACATTCACCTGGGCCACACGGTGGTGCTCCGGAAGCTCCGCGAGTTCCAGGACCTGGGCCACACGGTCGTGCTGATCATCGGCGACTACACGGGCAGGGTGGGCGATCCGAGCGGGCGCTCGGCCACCCGGCCGTTCGTGGAGGGCGACGAGATCGACCGCAACGCCGAGACCTACCAGGAGCAGGCCTTCAAGGTCCTGGACCGCGATCGCACCGAGGTGCGGCGGAACGGCGAGTGGCTCGACATGCCGATGGAGGACCTGTTCCGGCTCGCGCGGACCTCGACCGTGGCCCAGATCCTCGAGCGGGACGACTTCGCCAAGCGGTACGCCGGCGGCGAGCCGATCTCGATCCTCGAGCTGCTCTACCCGCTGCTCCAGGGCTACGACTCGGTCGCGATCCGGTCCGACGTCGAGCTCGGCGGCACCGACCAGAAGTTCAACATCCTCCTCGCGCGCGAGATACAGAAGGCCTACGGCGTGGAGTCCCAGTCCGTGCTGACGATGCCGATCCTGCCCGGGCATCGACGGGGTCCAGAAGATGTCGAAGTCGCTCGGCAACTACGTGGGCGTCGAGGATGCTGCCCGAGGAGATGTTCGGGAAGCTGATGCGGGTGCCGGACGAGGCGATGCCGGTCTACTACTCGCTTCTCCTCGACGAGGAGCCGCAGGCCGACCCCCGGGAGGCGAAGCGCCACATGGCCTACGCGCTGACGGCGCGCTACCACGGCGAGGAGGCCGCCGAGGCCGCGCGGGAGCGGTTCGACACGCTCCACGTGCGCCGCGAGCTGCCGGACGAGATCGACGAGTTTCGCCTTCTCGGCGGAGAACGGGAGGTCCACGTGCCGGCCCTCCTGGCGGACGCCTTCGGGCTCTCAAGTCGGAGGGCGGCGCCTGATCGCCCAGGGCGGCGTGAAGCTGGCGGGCGACGAGCTCGACGGAGCTCGACGTGCCCGCGGGCCGGCTCGACGGGGCGGTGCTCCAGGTCGGCCGGCGCCGATTCACGAAACTTCGCCTCGGCGGCTGAGTCCGGCCCCCTCCGGAGTGCTATATTCCTCCGTCGCGCTTCGGCGCGGTGGCGACCCCACCCCTGAGGGCGCAGCGGTCTTTGAAAACTCAGCAGTACGTGCGACTCGAAAGAGTCGCGTCCAGGTTTGAACCCCGTCGGGACGCTTCGGCGTGCCGCGGGGCCTGAATCAGTACCCGTCAAGTCGAGCCGCCCGCAGGTGTACGCGGGAGCTCGTACGACTTGACAGCTTTCCATGATCTGACAGTGGTGCAGTTTGATACCACGCCAGACTTTCACGGAGAGTTTGATCCTGGCTCAGGACGAACGCTGGCGGCGTGCTTAACACATGCAAGTGGAGCGACGAACCAGGCTTCGGCCTGGGGCAGAGCCGCGAACGGGTGAGTAACACGTGGGTAACGTGCCCCAATGATCGGGACAACCCGGGGAAACCCGGGCTAATACCGAATGTGCATCCCTCACACCAGTGAGGAATGGAAAGGAAGCTTCGGCCTCCGCATTGGGATCGGCCCGCGGCCCATTAGCTTGTTGGTGAGGTAACGGCTCACCAAGGCTGCGATGGGTAGCTGGTCTGAGAGGACGATCAGCCACACTGGGACTGAGACACGGCCCAGACTCCTACGGGAGGCAGCAGTGGGGAATCTTGCGCAATGCGCGAAAGCGTGACGCAGCAACGCCGCGTGGGGGAAGAAGGCCTTCGGGTTGTAAACCCCTTTCAGGAGGGACGAAGCGTGGGCGGTTAATAGCCGATCCACGTGACGGTACCTCCAGAAGAAGCCCCGGCTAACTACGTGCCAGCAGCCGCGGTAATACGTAGGGGGCAAGCGTTGTCCGGAATCATTGGGCGTAAAGAGCGTGTAGGCGGTCCGGTAAGTCGGCTGTGAAAGTCCAGGGCTCAACCCTGGGATGCCGGTCGATACTGCCGGACTAGAGTTCGGAAGAGGCGAGTGGAATTCCCGGTGTAGCGGTGAAATGCGCAGATATCGGGAGGAACACCTATGGCGAAGGCAGCTCGCTGGGACGTTACTGACGCTGAGACGCGAAAGCGTGGGGAGCAAACAGGATTAGATACCCTGGTAGTCCACGCCGTAAACGATGGGCACTAGGTGTGGGAGGTGTCGACTCCTCCCGTGCCGGAGCTAACGCATTAAGTGCCCCGCCTGGGGAGTACGGCCGCAAGGCTAAAACTCAAAGGAATTGACGGGGACCCGCACAAGCAGCGGAGCATGTGGTTTAATTCGACGCAACGCGAAGAACCTTACCTGGGTTTGACATGTTCCTGACCGCCGTGGAAACACGGCTTCCCCTTTGGGCAGGATCACAGGTGGTGCATGGCTGTCGTCAGCTCGTGTCGTGAGATGTTGGGTTAAGTCCCGCAACGAGCGCAACCCCTGTCGCATGTTGCCAGCATTTAGTTGGGGACTCATGCGAGACTGCCGGTGACAAACCGGAGGAAGGTGGGGATGACGTCAAGTCATCATGCCCCTTATGTCCAGGGCTACACACGTGCTACATTGGCCGGTACAGAGGGCTGCGATACCGCGAGGTGGAGCGAATCCCAAAAAGCCGGTCTCGGTTCGGATTGGAGGCTGAAACTCGCCTCCATGAAGGCGGAGTTGCTAGTAATCCCGGATCAGCAACGCCGGGGTGAATACGTTCCCGGGTCTTGTACACACCGCCCGTCACACCACGAAAGCGGGCAACACCCGAAGCCGGTGACCCAACCCTTACGGGAGGGAGCCGTCGAAGGTGGGGCTCGTGATTGGGGTGAAGTCGTAACAAGGTAGCCGTACCGGAAGGTGCGGCTGGATCACCTCCTTTCTAGGGAGCCCTCCAATCAACGAGGGCCGGCCGCCGGGGCTTCTGCCTCGCGCGGCGCATCTAGAACGTCGACCAAGCCTGGAGCTGGTGCCCTCGTGCGTGCCGGCGCGTACTGCTGAGTTTTGAGAGACCAGCCGGAGAGTCCCTCCGGTTGCGCCCTCGCCGGACCTTGAAAACTGCACAGCATGGCCATTAGCAGCGGGCGCGACGCTCGCTGCTAACAACGGAAGATCACCGTTGAAAACCGCGACGCCTTCGGGCGTCGTCGTTATCAACGATCACCGTCAAGATAGTAAGGGCACACGGTGGATGCCTTGGCACTAGGAGTCGATGAAGGGCGTGGACGGCTGCGATAAGCCGCGGTTAGCTGCTGAACAGGCTTTGACCCGCGGATTCCCGAATGGGGAAACCCGGCACCGGTAATGCGGTGTCACCCTGCGCTGAATACATAGGCGCAGGGGGGCAAGCGAGGGAACTGAAACATCTCAGTACCTCGAGGAAAGGAAATCAACCGAGACTCCGCGAGTAGTGGCGAGCGAAAGCGGAATAGCCTAAACCGGCTACGTGCAAGCGTGCAGGCGTTGCGTAGCCGGGGTTGTAGGACGGGCCTCTCAGAGCTGCATCTCTGGGCGGGAGTCACAAATCCATTTGCTAGCCGAAGATCCGTGGAACACAGGCGCCACAGCGGGTAACAGCCCCGTAGGCGAAAGCGAATGGACTCCCGAACCTGTTCCTGAGTAGGACCGCACCCGTGAAACGCGGTCTGAATCCGGGGGGACCACCCTCCAAGGCTAAGTACTCCCTAGTGACCGATAGCGGACTAGTACCGTGAGGGAAAGGTGAAAAGTACCCCAGAAGGGGAGTGAAATAGTACCTGAAACCGCGTGCCTACAAGCGGTCGGAGCATTCTTCGGAATGTGACGGCGTGCTTTTTGCATAACGAGCCGGCGAGTTACTCGTCCCTGGCAAGGTTAAGCGATGAGCGGAGCCGCAGCGAAAGCGAGTCCGAATAGGGCGATCCAGTCAGAGGCGGTAGACCCGAAACTGAGCGAGCTACCCATGGGCAGGCTGAAGCGGGGGTAAGACCCCGTGGAGGGCCGAACCGACCTAGGTTGAAAACTGGGCGGATGACCTGTGGGTCGGAGTGAAAGGCTAATCAAGCTCAGAGATATCTGGTTCTCTCCGAAATATATTTAGGTATAGCCTCCGGCAATGCCTTGCGGCCGTAGAGCACTGCTTGGACTAGGGGCCCTACCAGGTTACCGACTTCAGGCAAACTCCGAAGACCGTTAGGTGTACCCGGGGAGTCAGCTTGCGGGGGATAAACTTCGTAGGCAAGAGGGGAACAACCCAGACCGTCAGCTAAGGTCCCCAAGTGTTAGCTAAGTGGAAAACGATGTCCGAGTGCCGAGACAACCAGGAGGTTGGCTTAGAGGCAGCCACCCTTGAAAGAGTGCGTAACAGCTCACTGGTCAAGTGTTCGGGCGCGGAAAATGTAACGGGGCTCAAGCTAACCACCGAAGCTACGGGTGTACGAGATCCTTCGGGATCGCGTACGCGGTAGGAGAGCGTTCTGAAGCTAGCGAAGCGGCGGGGAAACCCAGCCGTGGAGGCTTCAGAAGTGAGAATGCCGGCGTGAGTAACGAAAGAGGGGTGAGAATCCCCTCCACCGATTGTCCAAGGTTTCCTGAGCAACGTTCTTCGGCTCAGGGTCAGTCGGGACCTAAGGCGAGGCCGAAAGGCGTAGTCGATGGCCAACGGGTTGATATTCCCGTACCACGTCTGTCCGCTATCACCGATGGGGGGACGAGGAAGGCTAAGGGAACCCCGCCGACGGTTGCGCGGGGGTAAGCGTGTAGCCAGGGCTCCTAGGAAAATCCGGGAGCTCGTTTAAAGCGAGGCGCGATGCCAGCTGGCCGGAAGGCCGGCGAGTCCCCGACGCCATACCTCCGAGAAAAGCCTCTAGGGAGGACAGTTCGTGCCCGTACCAAAACCGACACAGGTGGACAAGTAGAGAATACTAAGGTGATCGAGATAACCATCGTTAAGGAACTCGGCAAAATGGCTCCGTAACTTCGGGAGAAGGAGCGCCCCGGTAGGGTGAAGGTCTTCGCGACCGGAGCCCGAGGGGGCCGCAGTGAATTGGCCCAACCGACTGTTTACCAAAAACACAGGTCTCTGCTAAGTCGCAAGACGACGTATAGGGGCTGACGCCTGCCCGGTGCCGGAAGGTTACGTGGAGAGGTTAGCCACCTTCGGGTGGCGAAGCTTTGAAACTAAGCCCCGGTAAACGGCGGCCGTAACTATAACGGTCCTAAGGTAGCGAAATTCCTTGTCGGGTAAGTTCCGACCTGCACGAATGGCGTAACGAGTTGGGCGCTGTCTCAACGATGGGCTCGGTGAAATCGCAGTCTCGGTGAAGATGCCGAGTACCCGCGGCAAGACGGAAAGACCCCGTGAACCTTTACTACAGCTTGATATTGGAGTCTGAGGCACCTCGCTCAGGATAGGTGGGAGGCTGTGAAGCCAGGACTGCGGTCCTGGTGGAGCCACCCTTGAGATACCACCCTTGGTGTCTCGGGCTTCTAACACCGCGCCGTGAAACCGGGCGGTGAACAGTGTCAGGTGGGTAGTTTGACTGGGGCGGTCGCCTCCCAAAATGTAACGGAGGCGCGCAAAGGTTCCCTCAGCACGGTTGGAAATCGTGCGTAGAGTGCAAAGGCAACAAGGGAGCTTGACTGCGAGACAGACATGTCGAGCAGGTGCGAAAGCAGGCCTTAGTGATCCGGCGGTAGCAAGTGGAAGCGCCGTCGCTCAACGGATAAAAGGTACTCCGGGGATAACAGGCTTATCGGTTCCAAGAGTCCACATCGACGAACCGGTTTGGCACCTCGATGTCGGCTCGTCGCATCCTGGGGCTGTAGTCGGTCCCAAGGGTTGGGCTGTTCGCCCATTAAAGCGGTACGCGAGCTGGGTTCAGAACGTCGTGAGACAGTTCGGTCCCTATCTGCCGTGGGCGTTGGAGAGTTGAGGGGAGTCGTCCCTAGTACGAGAGGACCGGGATGAACGCACCTCTGGTGTACCAGTTGTCCTGCCAAGGGCACTGCTGGTTAGCTACGTGCGGACTGGATAACCGCTGAAGGCATCTAAGCGGGAAGCCAACCTCGAGATGAGCTCTCCCATCCCCTTGAGGGAGTAAGACCCGTGGAAGACCACCACGTAATAGGCCGGATGTGTAAGCGCAGCAATGCGTTCAGCAGACCGGTACTAATGGTTCGAGGGCTTGACGGATATTTTGATCTTCCGTCTCGCCGGCTTCCGCCGGCGGGCGGCCATGCGGTGCAGTTTTCAAGCTCCGGCGAGGGCCCTGGTCTCGCCGTTTTTCGGTGGTGATAGCGAGGGGGCCACACCTCTTCCCATTCCGAACAGAGCAGTTAAGCCCCTCAGCGCCGATGGTACTTGGGCCTCGCGGCCCTGGGAGAGTAGGTCGCCGCCGTTCTTCAATCGCAGCGCACAGCGCGCGCGACAGGGCCGCCCCCGGGGCGGCCCTTCTTCATTCCGCGTCCCTAGACTCCCGCGCCGCATGTCCACTCTCGCGATCGTTCTCATCGTCATCGGCGTCCTCGTCGCCATCTTCATCGTGCTGGGCTTCCTCGGCACGCGCGCGCGCGACCGCCGGCAGGCCGGCACCTGGGCAGGAGCACGTGCGCGAGGCCGACTCCGCCCTCGAGCAGGCCGCGCGGCGGACCGCGGCTGGGACCGCGGCCGTGATGGAGGCGGCCGCCCGCTCGGCGCTCGACGAGTCGCGGCCGGGGTGGTCCTACGAGGACCTCCACCTCGTGCTCGTGGACGACCGTCCCGGGACCGACGAGGACCGCGCCCACTTCGTGGCCGTCGGCGAGGACGGCGACGAGGCCCGCGTGGTCCTCGCGCGCCAGGGCGACCGCTGGTCGGCGGAGCAGTCGACTGAGCCTCCCGGTTCGCGGCTTCAAGCCGGAGACCGAGCTCGAGCGGCGCCCTGACCGCGGATCCCGTGCTCCAGGAGGGGCTCGCGTGGGGCAAGCCGCCGCCGCGGCCATCCGGAGGGGGCGGTGGGCGAGCACGTGGCCGACCTGCTCGAGACGATCGAGCGCTGGGGCGAGACCGGCCGGCGCCGCGAGGAGCTTCGCTTCATCTCGCTCGTGCACGACGCGCTGAAGTTCCAGGTCCAGAACTGGCGCCCGCGGACCGGCGCGAACCACCACGCGATGCGTGCGCGCCGCTTCGCCGAGGGCTACACGGACGACGAGCGCCTGCTGGCGACGATCGAGCACCACGACCGGCCCTACAACCTGTGGCGCAAGGCCCGCCGCCGGGGCCGCCCCGACGAGCACGGCGTGAACGAGATGCTCGACCGCATCCCGGACGTGGACCTGTTCCTGCGCTTCGTGGAGCTCGACGGCTCGACAGAGGGCAAGAACCCGGAGCCGATCCGCTGGCTGAAGGCGGAGCTCGCGCAGCGGGGCGTCTTCGAGCGCGGCTAGACGGCGAGGCAGAGCTGCTCGTGCGCCTTCGGGGCGCCCTGGCGGACGCGCGAGCGTGCCGGCCGCGCCGGCGAGTGCACGCCTCCCCGTAGCCGCCGCCGGGCCGCGGGGGTCGCGACCGGCACGACGCCGGTCGCCCCACCCGCGACGGTGCGGCGGACCGCAGCGCGCAGCGCTTCCGCGCCTACGCCTCCCATCTGCGGTGCCTGGCCAGGAGCGTCGACGGGGGCGCCCGAGGCGCCGACTGGCTCGACCGCCAGGCGGTACTCGCCCAGAGTCGAGAACTCGACGATGAGGTCGAGCGCGGTGCCGATCTGCTCTCTGAACCGGGGGAACATGCGTTCGAGAAGGTACGCCCGGCGTCGGATGGAAGTGCCCATTTGCTGCAACTTCGCTTGCAAGTAGGGTGCGCCCGGTGCCGGAACCCTTTCGCCATCGGATCCGCGTGCGGTTCAACGAGTGCGACGGCCAGGGCGTGGTCTTCTACGCGAACTACCTCATGTACTTCGACGTGGCGATGACGGAGCTCTGGCGCGTGGCGTTCGGCGACGGCTACGCGGGCCTGATCGAGAGCGGGACGGACGCGATGGTGGCGGAGGCGAACATCCGCTTCCGCCAGTCGGCGCGCTTCGACGACGAGCTCGACCTCGTCGCCCGGGTCACCCGGATCGGCACGACGTCGTCGGTGACCGCCCTCACCGCCGAGCGCGCCTCCGACGGCGCCGTGCTCGCCGAGGCCGACCTCAGGCACGTGTTCATCGACCCGGAGACGCTCGCGAAGAAGGAGATCCCGGAAGAGGTCAGGGCCGGGATGGCGAAGTACGCCGCATGATCCACCTGCGGATCGTCGCCCCGGAGGAGGTCGCCCACCAGGCGCTCGAGGTCCTGAACGCGTCGCCGGCCGTGCTCAACATCGTCCACCTCCACGCGCGCCGCCACGAAGCCCGACGGCGACCTGATCCTCTGCGACGTCGCCCGCGAGGAGGCGAGCGTCGATCCTCGCCGACCTCAAGGAGCTCGACATCCCGCGCGTGGGGTCGATCGCGGTCGAGCACATCGACACCGCGCTCTCCGACGCCGCCGTGAAGGCGGAGAAGGCCGCGCCGGGGCTCCCCTCCGACGCGGTCGTGTGGGAGGAGGTCGAGCAGCGCACCAGCGAGAACACCGAGCTCTCGGTCAGCTTCGTCCTCTTCATGGTGCGGCGATGCAGATCGCGGCCGTCGGCATCGTGCTCGACCAGCCGATCCTGATCGTCGGGCGCCATGGTCGTGGGCCCCGAGTTCGGCCCGCTCGCCGGCCATCAGCGTCGCCCTGGTACGAGCTCCAGGGCCGGCTGGCCAAGCGCTCGCTGATCGCCCTGCTGCGTCGGGTTCCCGGTCGGCATCGCTCGCCGCGCTCGTGACCAGCCTCGTGTTCATCGAGACGGGAGCGTTCCCGGCCGAGTTCGACACGAGCGACCACCCGCTCACGAGCTTCATCACCGAGCCGGACTTCTTCTCAGCTTCTTCGTCGCGTTCGTGGGCGGGGCCGCGGGCGTGCTCTCGCTCACCTCGGCGAAGTCCGGCGCGCTGATCGGCGTGCTGATCTCGATCACGACGATCCCGGCGGCCTCGAACATCGGCGTGGCCGCGGCCTACGGGCGCTGGGACGACGCCGCCGGCGCCGCCGCGCAGCTCGGGATCAACCTGTCGGGAATCGTGGTCGTCGGGCGTGATCACGCTCTACGTCCAGCGTCGCTACTACGTGGCGCGCCGGAGGAAGCACCTCAGCGACCCGCACCGCGCCGCCGCCGGCCTGCCGGTCGGCAAGAGCGCCAGGACGAAGCGCTAGAGCGAGGCCCAGATGTCGATCTTCGTGCGCACGCGCGAGATCACCTCGCCCGTGAACTCGCTGGTGGAGGCGTGGCCGCCCAGGTCCGGCGTCCGCACGCCGGTGGCCACCGCCTCGAGCACCGACTCGTAGATCGCGCGCGAGGCCGTGTCGCAGCCCTCGTGCCCGAGCTCGCCCGCGTAGTGGAGCACCGCCGCGCCGGCCAGGATCATCGCCATCGGGTTGGCGATGTCCTTGCCCTGGAGGGCCGGTGCCGTGCCGTGCGGCGCCTCGGCCATCACGGCCTTGGCGTCGTACTCCTCGTCGAAGGCCAGCAGCACCGACTCGGCGCCGGCGATCGAGCCGAACATCGGCATCACGAGGTCGGACAGGCAGTCGCCGTCGCGGTTGAGCGCCGGGATCACGAGCGGCGCGTCGGCGCCGCCCGAGATCAGGCCCGCGTAGGTCGCGTCGATCAGCACCGGGCTGTAGGGCACCTCGGGATGGCGCTCGGAGGCGGCGTCCATCTCCTCCTTCAGCATCCCCTCGTAGACCGGGCTGACGGTCCACTTCGGCCCGCCGTACACGCGCCCGTGGATCCGCGCGGCGGTCCGGAAGCTGTACTCCGCGACCGCCCGGCAGACGCTCCGCGAGATGCGCTCGGTGCGGAACGCGATCTCGTCGCCGTCCTGCTCCTCGCGCCGCTCCTCGGCGCCGTAGGCGTCGCCCACGGCCATCCGCACCACCGCGATCGGGTAGTGCACGCCCGCGACCGGGGTCACGCCGGGGATGCGGCGGCCGGTGCGGATGATCACCTTGCCGTCGATGGCCTCGCGCAGCAGCCGGTTCGGACTGCCCACGTCGTCCTTGCCCTCGGGCGTGATCGTGGCCGCCTTCAGCCCGAAGCGCGCCTCGCTCATCGCCTCCGCCGCCCTCGTGACCACCTCGTTGTTCGTGCTGCGGCGGTTGTCGAGCGACAGGTCGTAGTGCTCGAGCTCGACGGGAACCTTCAGGACGCCCGGGTCGAGCACGCGCAGCGACTGCTCCAGCAGCTCCTGCCCGGTCTCGTCCCCCTCGAGGACGATGATGCGAAGCTGCTCATCCATGGCCGCGCAATCTACCGAGAGCTGCTCCTGGTGCGGAAACGCGATCGAGCGCGAGGACGGCTGGCGCGCCCAGGAGATCCCGGGAGCGCGCAAGGCGGCCTTCTGCCGGCTGGAGCACGTGTTCCCGTGGCGGGTCCAGGGCCCCTACTGGGAGGCCGGCGAGCTGAGCGAGCCACCGGGCCTCGCCGACTCCATCGACATATGCGCCCACTGCAGCGAGCCGCTCGGCGAGGTGCGCGTGATCCTGGTGCGCCACCGCGGCGAGCACCGGATACCCGACGGCTTCTGCTCGCCCGACCACATGTCGGAGTGGGCGAAGGCCGGCGGCCGCTGGGCGGACTAGCGGGCCGGCGCCCCGGGTGTACGGTCGTCACAAGCCCCGGCTCGAGGAGGCCCATGCGACTCGCAGCTGTCGTCTTCCTCGCGGCGCTCGCCGCCGCCGGGCCGGCTCATTCGATCGGGCCGATCACGATCGGGGAGGGGCCGGCCACCCCGTATCCGTCGACCATGCAGGCCGCCCCGGCGGATCGCGTCATCGAGGGCGTCGACGTGATCCTCACCGATCTGGACCACGAGTTCCCGGAGGAGCTGGACATCGCGCTAACCGGCCCGGGCGGCCGCACGGTGATGCTGATGTCGGACGCCGGGGCGGACGGCGTGTGCGTCGGCGCCCCGGACCTGCGCTTCACGATGCGGGCGACCGTTCCGGTCCCCGGCACGGGCCTCCCATGCAGCGGGTCCTATCTGCCCACGGACCACGATTCCGCTCCCGACGATCCCGACCCTGACTCGGACCTGTTCGCCGCCCCGGCTCCAGCCGAGCCGTTCGCGGACTCGCTGGCCGTCTTCAACGGCCTGTTCGCCGGCGGGACCTGGAGCCTTCGAGTGATGGACGACACCCCGCTCGACGGCGGCTCGATCGCCGACTGGCGCCTCTCCTTCGATACCCGCCCGACCGGCCGTGTGGAGCTGGCCGGGTCGAGCGCGACGGTGCCGGAGAGGCATTTGACGGCGGTGCTGGCGGTCGACCGCGCCGGTGGGAGCAATGCCGCGCCGCTCAGAAGCGCGACGGTGACCTGGACCGTCCAAGCCGAGCCGTGCGCCTTCCTCGCGCCGCCTGACTATCCGCGTGCGACCGCCGGTGAGGACTTCGCGACGACCGCGGGGTCCGTGGCGTTCGGCCCCGGCGAGACGCGGAGATTGATGGCGGTACAGCTCCTGGACGACCGCGTGCCGGAGTCAACCGAGTGCATCCGCGTGGCTCTCACCGGCGTCTCGGGGGACGCTCGGCTCTTGCTCGGGCCGGGCGGGGCCCTGGAGGTTGTCCAGCTGCGAATCGCCGACGACGACCGCCGGGTGGCGCGGCCGGCTGTGGCTCCGAGCCGCCCGCAGCGCGTGCTCCGGCGGAACGCCGTCGTCGTCGCGGCCACCAGCGTCGCCGACGGGACCCTCGCGGCGTCCGGACGGATCGCGCTCCCGCGCAGTGCGGCGGCGAGCACGCGCCTGAAGCCGGCGCGGCCGGTGGCGGTCACGCCGGGCCGGAAGGCCACGCTAAGGCTTGGGCTCGGGCGCAGGGCGCGGCGGGCGGTCCGGCGCGCGTTCCGGAGCAAGCGCGTCCTCGTGGCGACCGTCAGGGTCACGGCCACGGACCTGGCCGGGGGACGGGCCGCTCGCACGGTGAGAGTCAGGCTGCGCCGCTGAGCCCGTGGCGGGCGTCAGTCGGGCAGCTGGGGGAGGCGCGGGTGCTCCTCGTGGTCCAGTAGCACCGCGCGCGTGATCGCGTCCGTGCCGAAGCGGTCGCGGAGGTTGTCGAGGGTGGAGTCGAGCAGGGCGGTGCGGTCGTCCAGCGGGAGCTGTCCGCTGCCGCTGTTCTCGAGGTTGGACAGCGCCACGCCGACGAGCGTGATCCCGCGCTCCTCGATCGTCGGGCGCGCGGCGGCGAGCAGCGCCCTGGCGGTGGCGAGAACGGTGTCGGTGCGGTCGGTCGCCTCGCCGATCGTGCGCGAGCGGGTGGCGCGGCCGAAGTCGTCGAAGCGCAGGCGGAGCACCACCGTCCGGCACACGCGGCCCGCCCCCCGCATCCGGCCGGTCACGCGGTCGACGAGCGCCACCAGGATGGCGTCGACCTTCTCCGGTGACCGCGAGCGGCGCCCCAGCGCGTGCTGGGCGCCGATCGAGCGCCTCCGCTTCCGCCGCTCCACACGGCGCGGGTCGCGGCTGTGCGCCAGCGCGTGCAGGTGGCGCCCGGCTCCGCGGCCCAGCAGGTCCGAGAGCGCCCGCGGCGAGGTCGCGGCGAGCTGGCCCACCGTCTCGATGCCCGCGTCCCGCAGCTTCACCGAGGTCTTCGGCCCGACTCCCCACAGGCGCTCGACCGGAAGCGGGTGGAGGAAGTCGAGCTCCCCGCAGGGCGGCACGACGATCATCCCGTCCGGCTTCGCGACCGCGCTTGCGACCTTCGCGACGAACTTGGTCGCCGCCACGCCGACGCTGATCGGCAGGCCAACCTCCTCCCGCACGCGCCGTCTCAGCCGTGTGCCGATCTCCTCGGGCGTGCCCGCGAAGCGCTCCATGCCGCGGACGTCGAGGAAGGCCTCGTCGATCGACAGCGCCTCCACGACCGGCGCCGTGTCCTCGAAGATCTCGAACACGGCCTTGCTCGCCTCCACGTACGCGTCGAACCGGCACGGCACCACCACCGCATCGGGGCAGAGCCGTCGCCACCGCGAGGCGCCCATGCCGCTCTCGACGCCGCGCGCCTTAGCCTCATAGCTGGCCGCCAGCGCGACCCCGCCGCCCACGATGACCGGCCGGCCACGGAGCGACGGATCGTCGCGCTGCTCGACCGACGCGTAGAACGAGTCGAGGTCGGCGTGGAGGGTGGACACGAACAGATGTTCGCATCACGCCACGACGGACCGCCGGGCTTCCTCGAGGTGCTACTCCCGCGGGCCGAGCCCGAGCTCGTTCGCGCGCTCTTCCATCGCGCCGATGACGAAGGCCACGTGCTCGTCGAAGTCCACGCCCAGCTCCTCGGCGCCCTCGCGGACCTCGTCGCGGTTCACGCCGGCCGCGAAGCTCGGCTGCTTCAGCTTCTTCTTCACCGACTTGGGCGTCATCCCGTGGATGCCGTCGGGGCGGACGTAGGCGCACGCGGAGATGAAGCCGGACAGCTCGTCCACGGCGTAGAGCGTCTTCGCCATACGCGTCTCGCGCGGCACGCCCAGGAAGGTCGCGTGGCCGGCCACGGCCTCGATCAGCTCCGGCGGGTAGTCCCTCTCCTCGAACAGCTTCAGCGCCTCGCGGGGGTGGCCCGTGCCGAGGTCGGGATAGCGCTCGTAGTCGAGGTCGTGGAGCAGCCCGGTGGCTCCGTAGAGCTCCTCGTCCTCGCCGAACTCGCGCGCGTAGGCCCGCATCGCCGTCTCGACGCCGAGCATGTGCTTGCGCAGCGACTCCGACTGGGTCCACTCGCACACGAGCTCCCATGCTTCCTCACGCGTGGGTTGGGCCATGCTGGGGCAGGGTATCCTCGTCGGCTCCCGAACGGTCACCTAGCTCATGGAGAAGTTCATCATCGAAGGCGGGACGCCCCTCGCGGGCACCGTGACTCCCGCCGGCAACAAGAACGCCGCGCTGCCGGCGCTCGCCGCGTCGCTCCTGACGAGCGAGGAGGTGATCCTGCGGAACATCCCGCGGATCGCCGACGTGGAGGCGATGCTCGAGCTGCTCCGCCGCCTGGACGTGAAGGTCGAGTGGCGCGACGAGAACGTGGTCGCCCTCCAGGCCGACGAGCTCAGCCATTCGGACCTCGACCGCGACTGGTCGGAGCGCATCCGCGCCTCGTTCCTGCTCGCCGGCCCGCTGCTCGCCCGCCGCGGCCGCGCCGACATGCCGCCTCCGGGCGGGGACGTGATCGGCCGCCGCCGGCTCGACCCGCACCTGGACGCCTTCCGCGCGCTCGGCGCCGAGGTGAACGTGGACCGGCTCTGGTACCGGCTCTCGGCGCCCGACGGCCTGCACGCCTGCGACTTCTTCATGGACGAGCCCTCGGTGATGGCGACCGAGAACGCCCTGATGGCCGCCGCGCTCACGCCCGGCTCCACGGTGATCCACAACGCCGCCTCGGAGCCGCACGTGCAGGACCTCGCGCGCCTCCTGATGGCGATGGGCGCGCGCATCGAGGGCATCGGCTCGAACCTCATGATCGTCCACGGCCAGGAGGAGCTCGGCGGCGCGGACTACGCGATCGGGCCCGACTACATCGAGGTGGGCAGCTTCATCGCGCTCGCGGCCTGCACCGGCGGCGAGCTGCGGATCAAGGACACGGTCCCCTCGGATCTGCGCATGACCCGGCTCGCGTTCGAGCGGCTCGGGTGCCGGATCGAGTTCGAGGGCAACGACGTGGTGGTGCCCGGCGGGCAGCGGCTGCGCGTGAAGTCCGACGAGGGCGACGCCATCTCGAAGATCGAGGACGGCCCGTGGCCCGCGTTCCCGGCCGACCTCACCAGCATCGCCGTGGCGATGGCCACGCAGGCCGAGGGTCTGATCCTGATCCACGAGAAGATGTTCGAGAACCGCCTGTACTTCGTCGACAAGCTGGTCACGATGGGCGCTCGGGTGATCGTCTGCGATCCGCACCGTGCGGTCGTAAGCGGCCCGGGCCGGCTTCACGGCGAGCGCATGGAGAGCCCGGACATCCGGGCGGGAATGGCGATCCTCATCGCCGCCCTGTGCGCCGACGGCACGTCGGAGATCGGCAACATCGGTCAGATCGACCGCGGCTACGAGCGGATCGACGAGCGGCTGCGCACGCTCGGCGCGCACATCGAGCGCGTCGCTGCGGAGCGCGTGCCCGCCTAGGGCCCGGAGGCCACGGTGACATTCCCGATTCCTCCCGGCACCAGGGACGTGCTGCCCGAGGAGATGCGCGAGCTGCGCGCGATCGGCGACCGCCTGCGCGCGGCCTTCGAGGAGGCGGGCTACGGCGAGGTGCACACGCCTGCGCTCGAGTACGAGGACGTGCTGCGCCGCGGCGACGCCCGCGCGGCCGGCGCCCGCTACCGGACCTTCGACGAGCAGGGCGCCGTGCTGGCTCTCCGCTCGGACATGACGATCCCGATCGCGCGCGTGGTTGCCACCCGCTACGCGGACGCCGAGCCGCCGCTCCGCTTCTCCTACCTCGCGCGCGCGTGGCGGGCCACGGACCGCGGCGTGGGGGAGCCGCGCGAGTTCCTCCAGGCCGGGATGGAGCTGATCGGCGTGCCGGGCGCGGACGGCGAGGCGGACGTGCTGGCGCTCACGATCGCCGCGCTCGACGCCGCCGGCCTGCGCCGGCACCGGGTCGGAGTGGGGGACGGCGCGCTCTACGGCAGCCTGCTCCACTCGTTCGGCGTGCCGCGAGGAGGCGCACCTGCCGGTGCTGGAGAGCCTCTCGCGCCGCGACCTCGTGGGACTGGAGGGACAGGTGGACGCCCTGGGCCTCGATCGGCGAGCAACGGGACCTCCTCGTCCGGCTCCCGCAGCTCCGCGGGGGCGTGGAGATCCTCGGTGACAGCCCCGGTCTCGAAGGTCTCCGGAGCCTGCATGCGCGGCTGGAGGAGCGCGGCATGGCCGATCGCGTGATCTTCGACCTCGGCCTGGTGCGCGAGCTCGGCTACTACACGGGCAGCGTCTTCGAGGTGTACGACCCGGCGGTGGGCTTCACGCTCGGCGGCGGCGGCCGCTACGACGACCTGATCGGGCGCTTCGGGCGCGACCTGCCCGCGTGCGGGCTGGCGCTCGACGTGCAGCGCGTGCACCTGGCGCAGGCTGCCGAGGAGGCGCTCGGATGAGCGACCGGCTGACCATCGCGGTCCCGCGCGGCGCGCTGTTCGCCGGCACGCTCGACCTGCTCGACGGAATCGGGATCGACACCGCCGAGGTGCGCTCGAACGAGCGCCGGCTGCTGTTCGAGGACGCCGGCATCGTGACCATGCGCCCCAGCGACGTGCCGACCTACGTGGAGCACGGCTCCGCGGACATCGGCATCACCGGCAAGGACGTGCTGCTCGAGCAGTCGCACCGGAAGGTGTACGAGCTGCTCGACCTCGGCTTCGGGGAGTGCGAGATGGTGGTGGCCGCGCCCGACCGCGGCGACCCGATCGGCGACGCGCTGCGCCGCCTCGGCCGGGTCCGGATCGCGACGAAGTACCCGCGCGTGGCCGCCGAGCACTTCGCGCGCCACGGGCCGGCAGGCGGAGATCGTGGAGGTGAAGGGCTCGGTGGAGCTGGCGCCCCTGACCGGCCTCGTCGACGGCATCGTCGACCTCACGGCCACCGGGAAGACGCTCGAGGAGAACAACCTGCGCGCGACCGAGCGGATCACGACCTGCACGGCCCGCCTGATCGCGAACCCGGTGGCGCACAAGCTGAAGGCGGAGCAGATCGACGCGATCGTGGAGCGGCTGCGCGGATGAGGGTGTCCCGCGCCCGCAACGCCTGGTCCGCGTCCCGCGCCCCGCCGGTGCCGCGCCGTGACCGAGATCATCGAGGAGGTCCGCAGGGACGGCGATGACGCCGTGCTGGCCTTCACGGAGCGCTTCGACCACGCGGAGCTCGGGCCGGAGCACCTGCGAGGTGCGACCCGAACGAGCTCGAGGCCTCCGTCGGCGTGCTCGAGCCGGCGGTCCTCTCCGGACTCCGCACCGCGATCGCGAACGTCAGGGCCGTCGCCCGGGCGCAGGTGCGCGACGAGCCCGTCACGCGCCGAGCTCCCGGAGGGCCACGTCGTCGAGGTCGTGGAGCGTCCCGTGCGTCGCGCGGCCATCTACGTGCCGGGCGGCCGCGCGCCGTATCCGTCGACCGTCGTGATGGGCGCCGTGTCCGCGCGCGTGGCCGGCGTGGAGGAGATCGTGGTCTGCGCGCCGCCCGGCCCGGAGGGTCGCGCGCACCCGGTGATCCTCGCGGCCTGCGTGCTGTGCGAGGTCACCGAGGTGTACCGCATGGGCGGCGCCCAGGCGATCGCCGCGCTCGCGTACGGCACGGAGTCGGTGCAGGCGGTCGACGTGATCGTCGGCCCCGGCAACGACTACGTGCAGGAGGCCAAGCGCCAGGTGGTGGGCCAGGTGGGGATCGACGGGATCGCGGGGCCCAGCGAGCTGGTCGTCGTCGCGAGCGCCGGCGCGGATCCCGAGCTGATCGCCCTCGACCTGTTGGCCCAGGCCGAGCACGGCGCCGACAGCCCCGTCTGGTGCCTCTCGCCCGATGCGCCGGCTGCTCGACGCCGTCGCGGGCGGCCTGGAGCGGCGCGCGGGCCCGAGGGCGAGGCGCAGCTCGTGGAGACGGACGATCCGGCGGGGGCGCTTGCGCTGGCGGAGCAGATCGCCCCCGAGCACCTTCAGCTCATGGGCGAGGAGGCCGAGGCGCTCGCCCCGCGGGTGCGGAACGCGGGCTGCCTGTTCGTCGGCGCCGGCGCCGCCACCGCGTTCGGCGACTACGTTGCGGGGTCGAACCACGTGCTGCCCACCGGCGGCGCGGCGCGCTACCAGTCGGCTCTCTCGCCCGCGACCTTCCGGCGGCGGATGGCGCGCGTATCCTTGCCCGGCGAGGCGGCCGCTCGCCTCGCGCCCGCAGGCGCCGCGCTCGCGCGTGCCGAGGGCTTTCCCCTGCACGCCGAATCCATGGAGCGCCGCGCGTGAGCCGCACCTCGCAGATCCATCGCACCACCGGTGAGACCGACGTCCAGCTGTCGCTGGACCTGGACGGCTCGGGCGCGGGCGAGCGATCCACGGGCGTCGGCTTCTTCGACCACCTGCTCGACGCGGTGGCACGGCACGGCCTGCTCGACCTCGAGGTGCGCGTGGACGGCGACCTCGAGACCGGTCCGCACCACACGGTGGAGGACACGGGCATCGCGCTCGGCCAGGCGATCGACGAGGCGCTCGCGGACCGGGCCGGCATCCGCCGCTTCGGGCACGCGGTCGTGCCGATGGACGAGGCGCGCGCCTCGGCGGCGATCGACGTCTCGGGACGCCCCTTCGTCTCCTTCGAGGGCGAGTTCCCCGCGGCGCGCGTGGGCGACTTCGACACGGACCTGGCCGAGGAGTTCTTCCGGGCGGTCGCGAACGCGGCCAAGCTCACGCTGCACGTGCGGGTGGAGGCCGGCACGAACGCGCACCACATGGTCGAGGCCGCCTTCAAGGCGTTCGCGCGCGCCCTGCGCGCGGCGGTGGAGCTCGACGACCGCGTCGAGGGCGTGCCCTCGACCAAGGGCGTCCTTTGAGCCGCATTGCCATCCTCGACTACGGGATGGGGAACCTGCGCTCGGTGGGCAAGGCGCTCGAGCACGTGGGGGCCGAGCCGCTCCTCACGAGCGACCACGCCCGCGTGCGCGAGGCCGGCGCGATCGTGCTGCCCGGGGTGGGCGCCATGCCGAAGGCGATGCAGCGGGTGCGCGAGCTGAAGCTCGACTCGCTGCTCCGCGAGCGGGTGGAGGCGTCCGTGCCCGTGATCGGGCTCTGCATGGGGATGCAGCTCCTGTTCGACTCGACGACCGAGCTGGGCGGCGCCGAGGGGATCGGGCTGCTGCGCGGCCCGGTGGAGGCGCTCGACGCGCCCGGCCTGAAGGTGCCGCAGATCGGCTGGAATCCGGTGAGCTGGCGCCGCTCCAGCCCGCTCACCGAGGGCCTGCCGGCGCCCTGCGCCTTCTACCACGCGAACTCGTTCGCCCCGCGGCCCGCCGACGACGACGCGGTCCTCGGCACGGCCGAGTACGGGACGGAGTTCGTGAGCGTGGTGGAGCGCGCTCCGGTGTACGGGCTCCAGTCGCACCCGGAGAAGTCCGGCCCCGACGGTCTGCGGCTGCTGAAGAACTTCGTGTCGCTCGCGCGATGATCCTCCTCCCGGCGGTGGACATCCGCGACGGCAGGGCGGTGCGGCTCCGCCAGGGCGATTTCGACGACGAGACGGTCTACGCCGACGACCCGCTCGAGGCCGCGCGCTCGTTCGTGGAGGCGGGGGCGCGCTTCCTCCACATCGTGGACCTCGACGGCGCGCGCGAGGGCGAGCCGGCGAACCTGCACCACGTGGAGCGGATCGCCGCCGAGCTCGACGTGCCCGTGGAGCTGGGCGGCGGGCTGCGCTCGATCGCCTCGATCAGGCGCGCGCTGGCGGCCGGCGCCTCGCGGGTGGTGCTCGGCACCGCCGCCTTCACCGACCCCGACCTGCTCGACGAGGCGCTGAGCGCCTTCACCTCGCGGATCCTCGTCGGGGTGGACGTGCGCGGCGGGATGGTCTCCGTGTCCGGCTGGACGCGGGAGACCCAGATGCGCGGCGAGGACGCCATCGTCCGGATGCAGGCACGGGGCGCCACGCGCTTCGTCTACACGAACGTGGACCGCGACGGGATGCTCGAGGGCCCCGACCTGGATGAGATCAGGCGCGTGTCCGAGGCGGTGCGCGGCCGCTTCCTCTACTCGGGCGGGATCGCCTCGCTCGACGACCTCCACGCGCTTCGGCAGCTCCGGCTCGTGAACCTCGCCGGCGTGATCTCGGGCAAGGCGCTCTACGAGGGCCGCTTCGGCGTGCGCGAGGGCCAGGCCGCGCTGGAGGCCTGATGCTGCTCCGGCGCGTGATCCCGTGCCTCGACGTGGACAAGGGCCGCGTCGTGAAGGGCGTGGAGTTCGTGAACATTCGCGACGCGGGCGACCCCGTGGAGCTGGCCGTGCGCTACCAGGACGAGGGAGCGGACGAGCTCGTGTTCCTCGACATCACCGCGTCGCACGAGCGGCGCGAGACCGCGGCCGACCTCGCGCGCCGCTGCGCCGACGACGTGTTCATCCCGTTCACGATCGGCGGCGGAGTTCGGGCGGTGGAGGACGCGCAGGCCGTGCTCGACGCCGGCGCCGACAAGGTGTCCGTGAACTCGGCCGCGGTGGCGCGCCCCGAGCTGCTCTCGGAGCTCGCGGAGGTGTTCGGCGCGCAGTGCGTGGTGCTGGCGATCGACGCTCGCCGCGAGGAGGACGGGTCGTACGCGGTCTACGTGAACGGCGGGCGCACGCCGGTGGGCCGGGACGCGATCGAGTGGGCGCGCGAGGGCGCGGAGCGCGGGGCGGGGGAGATCCTCTTGACGAGCATGGACCGCGACGGCACCGAGGACGGCTACGAGCTCGCGCTGACGCGCGCCGTGTCCGACGCCGTGGACGTGCCCGTGATCGCCTCCGGCGGCGCCGGGCGCGCTCGACCACCTGGTCGACGCGATCGAGCAGGGCGGCGCCGACGCCGTGCTCTGCGCCTCGATCTTCCACTACGGTCAGCACACGGTGCGAGAAGCGAAGGAACGGATGCGCGAGGCGGGCATCCCGGTCCGGCTCTGATGCCCGCCGGGACCCACACCTCCGCGAGCGCGTGCGGCGCGTGCCGGGCATGGAGCGCCTGCTTCCGGCGCTCGAGGCGTTGCCGCCGGCCTACCTCGTGGGCGGGGCGGTGCGCGACCTGCTTCGCGGCGCGAAGGCGGTGGACCTCGACATCGCCGTCGAGGGCGACGCCCGCGTGGCCGCCCGCACGGTCGCCGACGAGCTCCAGGCGCAGGCGCGCGAGTTCGAGCGCTTCGGCACCGCGGAGGTGACGCTGCCCGACGGCGGGCACTACAACTTCGCGACCACCCGGCGGGAGTCGTACCCGGCCCCCGGGGCGCTTCCCGAGGTGGCGCCGGCGTCACTCGACGAGGATCTCCGCCGCAGGGACTTCACGATCAACGCGATGGCGATCGGGCTCACGGGCGACGACCTCGGTCATCTGTACGACCCCTTCGACGCGCACGCCGACCTGGACGCCGCGCTCATCCGCGTCCTCCACGAGGCGAGCTTCCGTGACGATCCCACGCGCCTCCTGCGCGCGATCCGTTACGCGGCGCGCCTGGACTTCACGCTCGAGCAGGAGACCGAGCGGTGGGCGCGGGAGGCGGTGGCGGGTGGTGCGCTCGCCACGGTGTCCGGCAACCGGATCGGCGCCGACCTCATGCGCCTGCTCCGCGAGCACGAGGTTGCGAGGGCGGTGGAGCTGCTCAGGGAGCTCGAGATCCACAGCGCGCTCCACGAGGAGCTCGACCCCGACCCGGAGCTCGTGGCGTCCGCGGCGCTCGGTGCCGCGGCGATAGGCGCGGACACGGGAGTGGCTGCGCTCGCCGCGCTCGTCGAGAGCGCGCCGGAGAAGCTCGACCTGTGGCTCGCCGACCTCGGCCTCGTGGCGGAGGAGCGCGACGCCGCCGCGCGCGCCGCCCGCGTGGGCCCGCGGATCGCGACCGCGCTGCGCGAGCGCGACCACCCGCCCTCCGAGCTGCGCGCCCTGCTGGCGCGCGAGCCGCTCGAGGCGCTCGCGCTGGCGCTCGCCCTGCGCGCTCCCTCCGAGGCGGTGCTTCGCTGGGTCACGGACCTGCGCGGCGTGGGGCTCGAGATCTCGGGCGACGACCTGCTGGCGGCCGGAGTGCCCGAGGGCCCGGCCGTGGGGCGCGCTCTCGAGGAGACGCTTCGCCGCAAGCTCGACGGCCTCGTCTCCGGCCGCGACGAGGAGCTCGAGACCGCCCTGCTGCTCGCGCGGGAGCACGCGCAGTGAGGCTGCCCGGCGCTGAGGTCACGTTCACGACCCGCAGGGGCGGCGTGTCGACGGGCCCGTACGAGTCGCTCAACCTGGGCATCCTCACCGACGACGACCCGGAGAACGTGACCGAGAACCGCCGCCGCGCGGCCGCGGAGGCCGCCGTGGAGCCCGAGCGCGTGGCGATGGGCTGGCAGGTGCACGGCACCGACCTGCTCGACTGGGACGCGCCGCCGCCGGACCCGGTCTACGCCGCGCCGGGCGGCAAGGACCTGCCGCAGGCCGACGGGCACCTCACGCGCGAGCCCGGCATCGGGCTGCTCGTGCTGGTGGCGGACTGCTACCCGGTCGCGCTCTCGGACGGCGAGCAGGCGGCGATGCTCCACTGCGGCTGGCGCCCGCTCGCCGGCGGGATCCTCGAGAGCGCGCTGGACGCGCTTCGACGCGCGTTCCGGCGGCGGCCGTGGGCCCCGGGATCGGCGGCTGCTGCTACGAGGTGGGCGACGAGGTGCTCGAGGCGTTCGCGGGCATCGAGGGAGCGGCCGCGGGGCGGATGCTCGACCTGCGCCGCGTGATCGCGGCCAAGCTCGACGCCGCGGGCGTGACCGACGTGCAGCACGTGGACCGCTGCACGAGCTGCGAGCCGGAGCTGTACTTCTCACACCGCCGGGACGGCGGGGTCACGGGCCGGCAGGCGGGGATCGTCGTGCGCGATGGACGCTGAGCGCGTCCGGAGCAACCTCGAGCGGGTGCGCGAGCGGATCGGCCCGGAGGTCGAGATGCTCGCCGCGATCAAGTACGTGGAGGCGGACGACCTGCCGGCGCTCGCCGAGGCCGGCATCGAGCTGGTGGGCGAGAACCGCGCGCAGGAGCTGCTCGCGAAGCAGGAGCGGCACCGCGACCTGTTCACCTGGGACTTCATCGGCCAGCTCCAGAGCCGCAAGGTCAAGGACGTGGCGCCGAACGTGCGCCTGATCCACTCGCTGGCGTCCGAGTCGGCGCTGTCGAAGCTCGAGCAGCACCCCGCCGCGGAGGTGCTGATCCAGGTGAACGTGGCCGGCGAGGACGAGAAGGCCGGCATCGAGCCCGGCGAGCTGGGCGACTTCATCGCTCGCTGCCCGGTCCCGGTGACCGGGCTGATGACGATGCCGCCGTTCGTGGAGCGGCCGGAGGACAACCGGCGCCACTTCGCCCGGCTGGCCGAGCTGGCCGCGGAGCACGGGCTGAGCCGCCTCTCGATGGGCACGACCCAGGACTACGAGGTGGCGGTCGAGGAGGGCGCGACGATCGTGCGCCTCGGCACCGTCCTCTACGAGTAGCCGACCCGCTCCAGGAAGTCGGCGATCTTGTTCGACAGCCGCGCGCCCTGCCAGGCCAGCGGCGAGTCGCCCCTGTCCTCGACCACGAGCTCGCAGTTGGGCAGCTTGCGGCAGTACTCCTCGGCGACGCCGAGCGGGTGGAGCCAGTCCGACTCGTCCTGCGAGCCGACCACGAGCACCGGGCACCTCCAGGCCGGAGAGCGCCTCGAGGCCCTTCCAGGCGATCGAGCTCGGCACCTCCCGGAGCGCCTGCGCGACCGCGGAGAGGTCCTCGTGGCGCTCCATCCGCTGGCGCGTGGCCTCGCGGGCCACGTCGCGCCACCGCTCCGGGAGGCCCTCCGGCGGCTGCGCGACCTCGCACGAACCGCTCGATGCCCTCGTCGAGCGCCGCCGCGAGCTTCTCCCAGGAGTCGCCGTCCGCGTCGCCCGTGCGCGCGTAGCCGGTGTACGCGGGCGTGATCTGGACGAGCGCGGGCACGCGCTCGGGGTGCTCGAGCGTGAACGCCATCGCGGTGGCGGCGCCCATCGAGCTGCCCACCAGCGCCGCGCGGTCCAGCTCGAGCTCGTCGAGCACCGCGGCGAGGTCGCCCACGAGGTCGTCGTACTCGTACCGGGGCGCGGCGTCCGAGGCGCCGTGGCCGCGGGCGTCGTAGGAGATCAGCCTGTAGCCGCGCTTCACGAGCGCGCGCGAGCCCTGGACCACGTTGCGGCGCGTGGCGGACAGCCCGTGGAGGAGCACGACGGGCGGGCCCTCGCCGACCGTCTCGCCCCTCAGGGTGACGCTGCCGCCGCCCGGGATCTGGCGCAGCACCTCGAACGCGGTGGGGCTACTCACTCAGCCCCGCCGCCTCGAGCGCCTCGGCCCGCTCGCGGATGCTCTCCAGGCCCACCGCCCTGCCGTCGCGAAAGGACCAGACGTGGAAGTAGCGCAGCTCGGTGACCACGCCGCTCCCGCCGCCCTCGCCGCGCTGGCGCACGGTCACGAGGACGCGGTCGCCGGCCGGGGTGTACTCCTCGGCCTCGATGGTGATCCGGCTCCAGGGCTCGAGGAACCCGCGCGTGTAGTCCCTGACGCTCGCGAGGCCCTCGTATCTGCCCGCCTCGGGGAGCGGCGAGCGGACCACGAACACCACCTCGGGGTCGAAGACATCGAGGCTGGCGGCGAAGTCACCGCGGCTCCAGCGCTCGTAGACCCCCTGCACAGCCTCGACATTTGCGCTCCGCATCGCCCTACACTGTGACAAGGAGTTTCCGGGTTACGCTCGAAACCATCGGTCGTATGGCGCTTCGCGACACATGGCACCGCACGCTCGTCTACTTCGGCCTCGCCGAAGAGGAGGATCCGCGCTACGAGGCGATTCCGGAGCCCGAGCCGGAGGCGGAGCTCGAGGATCGCTACAGGGAGCGCCCGAACGTGCGGCGGCTCCAGCGCCGGCGTCGCGACGAGTTCGACGACATCTTCGCCGACGAGCCGCGCGGCGGCGGGCGCGAGACGCGCGTGCTGCGCCCCGTGGGCGGCAACGGCGGGTCGCGCACCGGCGGGGACATCCAGGTCCACCTGGTGATCCCCAAGAGCTTCAACGACGCCCAGCAGATCGCCGACCAGTACAAGGACGGCGTGCCCGTGATCCTGAACCTCCAGGGCACCGACACGGACCTCTCGAAGCGGCTGATCGACTTCGGGTCCGGCCTCACCTACGCGCTCGACGGCGGTATGCAGCGCATCGCCGACAAGGTCTTCCTCCTCACGCCGCGCAACGTCGAGGTCTCGGCGGAGGAGCGCGCGCGGCTGATCGAGAAGGGCTTCTTCAACCAGTCGTGAGCTTTGCGCCGGGTAGGCTTCCGGCGCAATGAGGCTGGGTCTCATCGGTGCAGGGAACATGGCGTCCGCGCTCGCGCGCGGCATCGGCGAGCCCGTGCTGGTGCACGACCTGGACGAGTCGAAGGCGCGGCGCGCTGGCCGAGGAGCTGGGCGGCGAGGCGCTCGGATCGAACGCCGAGGTGGCCGAGCGCTCCGACGTGCTGATCCTCTGCCACAAGCCGAAGCAGCTCGCCGAGGTGGCCGGTGAGGTCGGCGGTGGGGCCAGGATCGTGATCTCGATCCTCGCGGCCACGACGACCGAGCAGCTCGCCGGCGCCTATCCGGGCGCCTCGATCTACCGCTTCATCCCGAACATGGCCACGGAGGTCCGGCGCGGGGTGCTCTGCTACGTGGCGGGGCCCGGCGCAGCGGACGGCCCCGAGGACGAGATCCTCGAGCTGATGGGCCGCACGGGCGCCGTGATCCGGCTGGACGAGGAGCCGCTGATCGAGCCGGCGATGGCGCTGATGAGCTGCGGGCCCGCGTTCATGGCGCTCGTGGCCGAGAGCTTCGCCGAGGCGGGCGCCGCGCACGGGCTCGACCCGGATGACGCCATGCGGATGGTCGTGGAGACCATGGGCGGCACGGCCGACTACCTGGCCGCGCACGAGTACGACGGGCCGGCGCTCCGCACGCGGGTCGCCACGCCGGGCGGCACCACCGAGCGCGGCCTGATCGTGCTGCGGGAGCACGGGCTGGGCGACGTGACGCGCGCCGCGGTCGACGCGGTCGTGGAGGCCACCCGGTGAGCCTCTACCTGGCGATCACCCGCAACGACGTCGCGGACTACATCAACACGCTGACGCTCGTCTACCTGGTGCTGATCTTCATCCGCATCCTGATGAGCTGGATCCCGCGGATGCCCTACAACCGCTACCTGTCGGCGTTCCTCAAGTTCGTCACCGACGTCACGGACCCGTACCTCAACCTCTTCCGCCGCGTGCTGCCGCCGGTGCGCATGGGCGGCGCCGGGCTCGACCTCAGCCCGATCGTCGCCACCATCGTGCTGATACTCGTCAGCTCGATCGTGGTCGGCATCATCGACCAGCCGTGAGGATCGGCGGCTCGGCCGCGGCGATCGCCACGGCGGGGCTGGTCGTGGCGGTGGACCAGGCGACGAAGCAGCTCGCCAACGCGAACATCGAGCGCGGCGGGGAGGTGAACGTCTTCTTCGGGCTGGACCTCACGAACACGCGCAACACGGGCGTGGCCTTCGGGGCGCTCGAGGGGGCGGGGCTGGCGGTCGGGATCCTGATCGGGGTCTCGCTGGCGCTGCTCGTGGCGTACTTCGCGGTGAACCGCTCGATGCCGTGGCTGTGGCTGCCCGTGGGCCTCCTGCTGGGCGGCGCGCTGGGCAACCTGGCGGACCGGGTCCGCGAGGGCGCGGTGATCGACTTCATCGACCCGGTCGCCTGGCCCGCCTTCAACGTGGCCGACGCGTGCATAGTCGTAGGGGTGCTCGGGCTGCTGTGGGTGGTGGAGGGGAGCTCGAGACGAGCGAGCACGAGCTGATAGCGAGCCGGGACGACGCCGGGCTCCGCCTGGACGCGTTCCTGGCGGCACGCGGGGCGGCGCCGTCGCGCGCGGCCGCCCAGCGGCTGATCGAGCGCGGCGAGGTGAGGGTCGACGGCGAGCCGCGGCCCAAGAACCACCGCGTGGAGGAGGGCGAGGCGGTGACGGTGGCGGTCGCGGCCGCCACCCCCGGCGCTCCCGGGCCTCCGCCGGACGTCCCCTACGAGGTCGTGTACGAGGACGAGCACCTGACGATCGTCGACAAGCCCGCCGGACGTCGTCGTCCATCCGGCGCCCGGCCACGCGGGCCCGACGCTGGCCGAGGCGCTTCCCGCCGGCGCTCGACTGGTGCACAGGCTGGACCGGGACACCTCCGGGCTCCTACTCGTCGCGCGCTCCGAGGAGGCGTACGCCGAGCTCGCGCGCATGATGAAGGCCCGCGAGGTGACCCGCGAGTACCTCGCGCTGGTGGAGGGCCATCCGGACGCCGAGAGCGGCACGATCGACGCCCCGATCGGCCGCGACCGCGGCAACCGGACGGTGATGTCCACGCGCACCGACCGCGCGCGCGACGCGGTCACGCATTTCCGGGTCCTGGAGCGGCTCCCGCGCACCGCGCTCCTGGAGATCCGGCTGGAGACGGGCCGCACGCACCAGATCCGGGCGCACCTCGCGGCGATCGGCCATCCGGTGGCCGGCGACCCCCAGTACGGCGGGCGCGCGAGCGGCCGCAGGCTGGGTCTGGGCCGGCAATTTCTTCATGCCTCGAAACTGATGTTTAGTCATCCGTTCACAGGGGAATTGGTGGCCTGCGAGTCCAAACCACCCGTCGAGCTCAGTCATGCACTTGACACCGCTCGACGGGAGCCAGTCTCCGGAGGGCCAGACGGGGGCTGAGACATAACGAGCGAGGCGGTCTCCGGACCGCCTCGTCTCGTTCTGAGACCGACCCGCCCTCCTCGGCCCGCGATGGCTATCCTCACGGCCGTACAGCAAGCTACCCCGCTGGATCACAGCGGCCGCGGCCCTGCCCGGGACATTCCGGGTCCGCGAGCCGGCCGGCGGGCCAGACGTCAAAACACATTCAAGGGAGCACTTCTTGGCCACCGAGATCGGCATCAGGGAGCTGCTGGAGGCCGGGGTGCATTTCGGCCACCAGACGCGCCGCTGGAATCCCAAGATGCGCCGCTTCATATTCGGCGAGCGCGGCGGGATCCACATCATCGACCTTCAGAAGACGGAGCGACTGCTCCACAACGCGCAGGAGTTCGCGGGCGACCTCGCGGGCCGCGGCGGGACGATCCTGTTCGTGGGCACGAAGAAGCAGGCCCGCGACGCGATCAAGGAAGCCGCCGACAGCTGCGGCATGCCCTACATCGACCAGCGCTGGCTGGGCGGCCTTCTGACCAACTTCCAGACCATCAACAAGCGCATCCGGCGCCTCCACGACCTGCGTGACTGGACCGAGTCCGGCACGATGGAGCTGCTGCCGGTGCGCGAGCGCATCGCGGCGATGTCCGAGCGCGACAAGCTCGAGACCAACCTCGGCGGCGTGGCCGACATGCAGCGGCCGCCCGACGCGGTGTTCGTCGTGGACCTCAAGACCGAGGCGATCGGCGTGCGCGAGGCGAAGCGCCTGAAGATCCCGATCATCGGCCTGGTCGACACGAACTGCGACCCGGACCCGGTGGATTACGTGATCCCGGGCAACGACGACGCGATCCGCTCCTGCAAGGTCATCATCGACGGCATCGCGAGCGTCGCGAGCGACCGCGCCACGCAGTTCCGCGCCGAGGAGGAGGCCGCCCGACGCGAGCGCGAGGAGGCCGAGCGCAAGGAGGCCGAGGAGAAGGCCGCGCGCGAGGCGGAGGAGCAGGCGCAGCGCGAGGCCGAGGAGCGCGCCCGCCGCGAGGCGGAGGAGGCCGGCTTCTCGCCGGACGAGCCCGCCACTCCCAGCGGCACGCGCCCGGAGGCCGCCGCCGGGGCCGGCGCGCCCCGCGAGCGCCGTACGTTCGACCCTGACGAGGAGTCCTGATGAGCATCGCTGTCTCTGCCCAAGACGTGAAGAACCTGCGCGAGCGCACGGGCGCGGGCATCATGGACGCCAAGGCGGCCCTCCAGGAGGCGGGCGGCGACGTCGATCGCGCAGTAGAGATCCTGCGGGTGAAGGGCCAGGCGTCAGCGGCCAAGCGAGGCGGCCGGACCGCCAGCGAGGGCGTTGTCGAGAGCTACATCCACGCCGGGGGCAAGATCGGCGTGCTCGTGGAGGTCGACTGCGAGACAGACTTCGTCGCGCGCACCGACGCCTTCCGGGCGTTCGCCCGCGAGATCGCCCTGCACGTCGCCGCCGCGGGCGAGGTGCGCTGGGTATCCGAGCAGGACGTGCCCAACGAGGCCCGTGAGGCAGAGTTGCGCGTGCTGCGCGAGCAGGCGGCGGCCGAGGGCAAGCCGGAGGAGGTACAGGAGAAGATCGTCGAGGGCCGGCTGAAAAAGTGGCTCGAGGAGGTCGTGCTGCTGAACCAGAGACACATCAACGAGGAGCGCCACGGCGGCAAGACGATCGGCGAGCTCTGGACCGAACTGGCTGCCAACACCGGTGAGAACGTCGTGATCCGCAGGTTCGCCCGCTTCCAGGTAGGGGAGTGACGGAACCGGCCTTCCGGCGCATCCTGCTCAAGCTCTCGGGGGAGGCGCTCATGGGCGACCTCCCCTACGGGGCAGACCCGCAGCGGATCGCCGACATCGCCCACCAGGTGAAGTCCGTGGCCGACCGCGGCGTGGAGATCGCGATCGTGGTCGGCGGCGGGAACATCTACCGCGGGCTCCACGGCGCCGCGTCCGGCATGGACCGCGCCACCGGCGACTACATGGGCATGCTCGCCACCGTCCTGAACGCCCTTGCGCTCCAGGACGCGCTCGAGACCGCCGGCGCGGTCACCCGGGTGCAGTCGGCGATCACGATCTCGGAGGTGGCCGAGCCGTACATCCGGCGGCGCGCCATGCGCCACCTCGAGAAGGGCCGGATCGTCATCTTCGCCGCCGGCACGGGCAACCCGTTCTTCACGACGGACACCGCCGCGGCGCTGCGGGCGCTCGAGATCCACGCCGAGGCCATCCTCATGGCGAAGAACGGGGTTGAGGGCGTCTACAGCGCCGACCCGCGCGCGAACCCGGACGCGAGCTTCATCGACGAGATCACCCACCAGCAGGCGATCGAGCAGCGGCTCCAGGTGATGGACTCGACGGCGCTGTCGCTCTGCATGGACAACGCCCTTCCGATCCACGTCTTCAACATGGACGACGAGCGCAACATCGACCGGATAGTGTGCGGCGAGCGCGTGGGAACTGTTGTGAGGAGCGGATGAGCGACGACGTTCTGAAGGACTTCCTCGACGAGGCGAAGGCCCGCATGCAGAAGTCCGTGGACGCCACGAGGGGCGAGTTCGCGACCGTGAGGACGGGTCGCGCGTCCCCGCATCTGCTCGACCGGATCGAGGTCGACTACTACGGCGCCACGACGCCGCTGAAGCAGCTCTCGCAGATCTCGGCCAGCGAGGCGCGCCTGCTCACCATCACGCCGTACGACAAGAACTCGATCAAGGCGATCGAGAAGGCGATCCTCGAGTCGGACGTGGGGCTGACGCCCTCGAACGACGGCCAGGTGATCCGCCTGTCGATCCCGGAGCTGACCGAGGAGCGCCGCAAGGAGCTCGTGAAGATCGTCCACGGGATCGCCGAGCAGGGCCGGGTGTCGGTCCGGAACGTGCGCCGCGACGTGATGCACGACCTGCGCGAGCTGAAGAGCGAGGGCGAGGTCGGGTCGGACGACGAGCACCGGGCGGAGTCGGAGCTGCAGAAGCTCACGGACTCGCACATCGGCGAGATCGACACCGCGCTCTCCGGCAAGGAACAAGAGATATTGGAAGTGTGAGCGACGCCGACGCCGCCGCGCAGGCGCGCTACGTCGCCATCATCACCGACGGGAACGGCCGGTGGGCCCAGAGCCGCGGGCTGCCGGTGCTCGCCGGGCACGAGGCCGGGGCGGACGTGGTGAAGGCGCGGCTGCGCGACGCGGTCGAGCTGGGGGTGAAGGAGCTCACCGTCTTCTCGTTCTCGACCGAGAACTGGTCGCGCTCGCGCGACGAGGTGGACGGGCTGATGGCGATGTTCGCCGCCCGCATAGACCGCGAGACACCCGAGCTCGACGAGGAGGGCGTGAGGATGCGCTTCGTCGGCCGGCGCGAGGGCCTCGATCCCGAGCTGGCACGCCGGATGGAGTGGGCGGAGGAGACGACGGCGGGGAACGACCGCATCACCCTGTTCGTGGCGTTCAACTACGGCGGCAGAGCGGAGATCGTGGACGCGGCGCGAACCTTCTCCGGTGAGACGGAAGAGGACTTCCGGCGCCACCTCTACGCACCCGACATGCACGACCCCGACCTCCTGATCCGCACGAGCGGCGAGCTCCGTATCTCGAACTACCTGCTGTGGCAGCTCGCCTACGCCGAGTTCGTGTTCCGGGACGAGCTCTGGCCCGACTTCTCGCGCCAGGCGTTCGAGGAGTCGCTCGACGAGTACGCGGCGCGCCGGCGCCGCTTCGGGGGGCGGTAGGGGATGGCCGTCCGCCGCGAGCGAGGCGCATCGGACCTGGCGCCGCGCGTGGTGGTCGCCATCCCGGCGATCGTCTTCGCGCTGATCATCGTCGACCAGGGCGGGCTCGTCTGGACGGTCGGGATCTTCGCCCTCGGCGTGGTCGCGATGGGCGAGCTGTACACGCTGATGGGCCGCGTGCGGCCGCCCGCGCTGGCCGGCTTCATCACGCTCGCGGCGCTGCTCGCGGCCGCCCTCTACGGCGAGCCGAAGCACGTGATCATGGTGCTGGCGGGCTCGTTCCCGCTCGTGTTCTGGCTGGCCACGGTGCGGCCGCGGCGCGAGCACGTGTCGTGGGCGATCGCCGTGGTCTACCTCGGGATCCTGTGGATCGGGATCGCGATGGTCCACGCCGTCTGGCTGCGCGAGCTGCCGCACGGCGACGGGCTAGTGATCGACGTGCTCGTGGCGACCTTCGTGGGCGACACCGCCGCGTACTTCGGCGGACGCTGGTACGGCCGCACCCCGCTCGCGCCCCTGATCTCGCCGAACAAGACGCTCGAGGGCCTCGTGGCCGGCGTCCTGGTGGGCACGCTGGCCTTCTGGGCAGCCGGCCTCTACCAGGACTGGCTGACCGGCCCGCACGCGCTCCTGATCGGCGGCCTCGTGGCGATCGCCGCGCCCGTGGGGGACCTCTTCGAGTCGATGCTGAAGCGCGACCTCGAGGTCAAGGACACCGGAAAGCTCTTCGGCGCCCATGGCGGCGTCCTTGACCGCCTGGACGCGGTCTTCTTCACGGTCCCGGTGGCGTACTACGCGGCCGTGGCGCTCGGCTACGGCTGACAGAGCCCTCCCTAGACTCAGCCCGGTGCGCCGGATTCTCATAGTCGGCTCCACCGGCTCGATCGGAACGCAGGCGCTCGACGTCGTCGAGCGGGGCGATGAGCTCGAGGTGGTGGGGCTCGCGGCATCCTCGAGCTGGGAGCTCCTGCTCGAGCAGGCCGCCGCGCACGGGGTCGGGCGGGTCGCGCTCGCCGACCCGGATGCGGCCGCGCGGGCTTCCGAGCATGCCGACGGGGTCGAGGTGCTCGCCGGCGCCGAGGGGCTCGTGGAGCTCATCACCGACACGGACTGCGATCTCGTCCTCAATGCGCTGGTGGGCTCGGCTGGGCTCGGTCCCACCGTGGCCGCGCTCGGCGAGGGCATCGACCTCGCGCTCGCCAACAAGGAGAGCCTCGTGGTGGGCGGCGAGCTCGTCATGACGCTCGCCGAGGCCACCGGCGCGCAGCTACTGCCCGTGGACTCCGAGCATTCCGCGCTCTTCCAGCTGGTGGCGAACGAGCGGCCGGGCACCGTCGACCGGCTCGTGCTCACGGCCAGCGGCGGCCCCTTCCGCGGCCGCACGGACCTCGACTCCGTGACCCGCGAGGAGGCGCTCGCGCACCCCACCTGGGACATGGGCGGGAAGATCACGGTCGACTCGGCCACGCTCATGAACAAGGGCCTCGAGCTGATCGAGGCGCACCACCTCTTCGGGCTCGCGTACGAGAACATCGACGTGGTCGTGCACCCGCAGTCGATCGTCCACGCGGTCGTGCACCTGAACGACGGCGCGTCGCTCGCCCACCTCGGCTATCCCGACATGCGCGTGCCGATCTCGTACGCGCTCAGCTACCCGGAGCGGGTCGACGTGCCGGTCCCGACGCTCGACCTCGTCGACGTCGGCGAGCTGACCTTCGAGGCGCCCGACACGGACGCGTTCCCCTGCCTGCGCCTCGCCCGCGAGGCGGCGGAGGCCGGCGGCACGGCGCCCTGCGTGCTCAACGCCGCGAACGAGGTGGCCGTGCACGCGTTCCTCGCAGGCGACCTGCCCTTCACCGGGATCCCGCGGGTGATCGAGTCGACGCTGTCAGAGCTGCCGGCTCAGCCCGTGCGCCACTTCTCGGACCTGTACGCCGCGGACGCGCACGCGCGCGAGGTGGCCCGGGGCGTGGCCGCGTGACCACGCTGAGCTTCTTCCTGGCCTTCGTGGGCTTCGCCCTGCTCGTGATCCTGCACGAGCTCGGCCACTTCGCCGCGGCCAAGGCGGTGGGGATGCGGGTGGAGAAGTTCTCGCTCTTCTTCCCGCCGACGCTCGCGAGCAAGAAGGTGGGGGAGACCGAGTACGCGATCGGCGCGATCCCCGCGGGCGGGTACGTGAAGATCACCGGGATGAACCCGGACGAGGACCTCCCCGAGGAGGTTCGCGACCGGGCCTACCACGCGCAGCCGGTCTGGAAGCGGATCGTGGTGATCGCCGCCGGGCCGGCGGTGAACCTCGTGCTCGCGTTCGTGCTGCTGCTCGCGTTCTACTGGGCGATCGGGCTGCCGACGGCCACGAGCAACGTCGACACGATCGAGAAGAACTACCCCGCCGCGGCGGTCCTGGAGCCCGGCGACAGGCTCGTGGCGGTGGACGGCCGGCGCGCGTCGCCCGGCGACATGTCCGACCTGATCAACTCGCACGGCTGCCCGGGCCCCAGGGACGAGTGGAAGGCGGGCTGCCGCGCCGCCGAGCCCGTGCAGCTGACGATCGAGCGGAACGGGCGGGAGCGCACCTTCGAGCTCACCCCGAAGTTCGACCCGCAGGCGGCCGAGGAGGGCCGGATGCGGGTGGGGTTCGGGTACGAGCCGGGGCCGCGCGAGGCGTTCCCGTTCGGCGAGGCGCTCGACATCAGCGCGACCCAGTTCTGGTTCATCACCAAGGAGACGGTGGCGCTGCCGGCGCGGCTGATCGACGCCGAGGACCGCAAGGAGATCTCGGGCGTGGTGGGCTCCTACGAGACAACCCGCCAGGTGATCCTGATCGACGTCGAGCGGGTGATCTTCATCCTGGCGATCATCTCGCTCTCGCTGGCGATCGTGAACCTGTTCCCGTTCCTGCCGCTGGACGGGGGCCACATCTTCTGGGCGATCGTGGAGAAGGTGCGCCGCAAGCCGGTCTCCCTGGCCGTGATGGAGCGCGCGGGGGTGGTCGGCTTCATGCTGGTGATCCTGATCTTCCTGATCGGCCTGTCGAACGACATCGACCGCCTGAGCGGCGAGGGCTTCCAGGTGCGCTGACCCGGCGGGTGGTGGGGAATCGGCGTGTTTTCCGGCCCGAATCCCCACCACTTGCGCGAGATGTGTTGTGGCGCCCCTCCGCCGGCCCGAGGTGGTGCGGCCGTGTGCGCCGCGTTACATTGCGCGCATGGCTGTCACCACCGAGACGCGGGCGGGACGGCCCTCTGGGCTGGATGCGTCCACCGTTGCCGAGGCCTTTCAGGCCACCGCGCAGGCTCACCCGGAGCGCACGGCGCTGCGGACGAAGGGGGACGAGTTCTCCATCACCTGGGCCGAGTACGCGCAGAAGGTGCGGGACACCGCCTCGGCGCTCGCCGGGCTCGGCCTCGAGCGCGGAGGCACGATGGCGGTCATGCTCACGAACCGGCCCGAGTTCCACTGGTTCGACGCCGCCGCGCTGCACCTCGGCGCCACGCCCTTCTCGCTCTACAACACCTACACCTCCGAGCAGATCCAGTACCAGGTGGAGGACGCCGGCGCGCGCATCCTCATCACGGAGGAGGCCTTTGTCGACCGCGCGGAGGGGCTCAAGGGCCTCGACCACCTGATCGTCGTCGAGCGGGACGAGCTCGAGCCGGCCGCGGACTTCGACTTCGAGGCCGCCTGGCGCGCCGTGCAGCCAGACGACCTGCTCACCCTGATCTACACGTCCGGCACCACGGGGCCGCCCAAGGGCGTCCAGCTCACCCACTCGAACCTCGTGGCCGGCATCAACGGCTTCGACCAGGTGATCCAGTTCCCCGACGACGGCCGCGTGGTCTCCTGGCTTCCCATGGCGCACATCGCCGAGCGGGCCTGCTCGCACTACCTGCCGATGTTCGTGGGCTTCTCGACCACCTGCTGCCCCGACCCGCGCCAGGTCGTGGCGTATCTCCCCGAGGTGCGGCCGAGCTGGTTCTTCGCGGTCCCACGCATCTGGGAGAAGCTGAAGGCAGCCATCGAGGCGGGCATCGAGGCCGAGCAGGACGCCGCGAAGAAGCAGGCCACCCAGTGGGCACTGGGGATCGGCCTGAAGAAGGTCCGCGGGGAGGACTTCTCGGAGGAGGAGTACCAGAAGGCGGACGAGCTCGTGCTCTCGAAGATCCGCGCCCGCCTCGGGCTCGACGAGGTCGAGTCGGTGAACGTGGGCGCCGCGCCGACCCCGCGCGAGGTGATCGAGTTCTTCCACGCGATCGGGATCCCGCTCGCCGAGCTGTGGGGGATGTCGGAGACCTCCGGCTACGGCACCTGCAACCCGCCCGAGAAGATCAAGATCGGCACGGTCGGCCCGCCCTCGCCGGGAGCCGAGATCAGGCTCGCGGACGACGGCGAGGTGCTGATCCGCGGCCCGTTCATCATGACCGGCTACCGGAACCAGCCCGAGAAGACGAGCGAGGCGCTCGACGCGGAGGGCTGGCTCCACACCGGCGACATCGGCGAGTTCGACGACGACGGCTACCTCCGGCTCGTGGACCGCAAGAAGGAGCTGATCATCAACGCCGCCGGCAAGAACATGTCGCCGGCGAACATCGAGGCGAAGCTGAAGGCCTCGAGCCCGGTGATCGGCCAGGCGATCGCGATCGGCGACGGGAAGCCCTACAACGTCGCCCTGATCACGCTCGACCCGGACGTGGCGCCCGCGTTCGAGCAGCAGCACGGCAAGGAGGCGGTCGCGGCCGAGGTCCAGCGCGGCGTGGACGCCGCCAACGAGCAGCTCGCCCGCGTGGAGCAGATCAAGAAGTTCACGCTCCTGGACGAGGAGTGGGAGCCGGGCGGCGACGAGCTGACGCCGACCATGAAGCTGAAGCGCAAGCCGATCAACGAGAAGTACGCGAAGGAGATCGAGGAGCTCTACGGGTAACGAGACCCTCCAGCTCGAGCGCGTCCTCCCAGCCGCCCCTCCGGCCGTGTTCCGGGCGCTCAGCACCCCGGCCGAGCTTGCGAGGTGGTGGGGGCCGGAGGGCTTCACGATCCCGAGCCTCGAGTTCAGCCCCCGCGTGGGCGAGCGCTACCGCATCGAGATGCAGCCGCCGGAGGGCGATCCCTTCTATCTCACCGGAGAGTTCCGCGAGGTCGATCCGCCCGCCAGGCTCGCCTTCACCTTCGCGTGGGAGCAGCCGGATCCCGACGACGTCGAGACCCTGGTCGAGCTGTCGCTTCGGGATCTTGGCGAGTCGACGGAGGTCGTCCTCACTCAGCGCGCCTTCAGGACCGAGGCTCGCCGCGAGCTTCACCGGCAGGGCTGGACGGACAGCTTCGACAAGCTCGAGAAGCTGCTCTAGCTAGGCTTGAATTCGCTCTCAATGGCCTCGAAGAAGCAGATCGACGTAGGCGGTGTGAAGATCGGCGGCGGCGCTCCCGTCGCGGTCCAGTCGATGACGAAGACCGAGACCGCCGACTTCGACGCCACCATGAAGCAGATCCACGCGATCGCCGAGGCGGGCGGGGATCTGGTGCGCTGCGCCGTGCCGCGTGACGACGACGTCCGGGCGCTCGAGCGGATCGTCGTCGAGTCCCCGATCCCGGTGATCGCGGACATCCACTTCAACTACACGCTCGCGCTGAAGGCCATCGACGCCGGCGCCCACTGCATCCGCATCAATCCCGGCAACATCGGCGGCCACGACAAGGTCGGCCAGGTCGTCGACAAGGCGCGCGCGGCGAACGTGCCGATGCGGATCGGGGTCAACTCCGGCTCGCTCCCCAAGCACCTGCACGAGCTCGAGCGCGAGAGCCCCGTGGAGGCGCTCGTGGCCGCCGCGCTCGAGCACGTCGACCTCATGGAGCGGCTCGGGTTCGAGGACTTCAAGGTCTCGGTCAAGTCGACCAACGTGCCCAACACGATCGCGTCGAACCGGCTGCTGTCGCAGAAGATCGACAACCCGCTCCACCTCGGCATCACCGAGGCCGGCACGAAGTGGTCCGGCTCGCTCAAGTCAGCGGTCGGGCTCGGCACGCTGCTCGCCGACGGCATCGGAGACACCATCCGGATCTCGCTCTCCACCTTCCACGCGGAGGAGGAGGTCAAGGTCGCCTGGGAGATCCTGAAGGCGCTGAAGCTCCGCGAGCGCGGCCCGGTCCTGATCGCCTGCCCGACCTGCGGGCGGCTCCAGTTCGACATGGACACGGTGGTCGCCGAGATCGAGGAGCGCCTGCGCGCCTACGACGACCCGATCGAGGTCGCGGTGCTCGGCTGCGCCGTGAACGGCATCGGCGAGGCCTCGCACGCGGACTTCGGCATCACCGGCGCCAAGAACGAGGGCCTGATCTTCGCCCACGGGAAGCCGCTCCGGAAGGTTCCCCAGGACCAGCTCGTGGACGCCCTGTTCACCGAGATCGACAAGTCGATCGACCGCGGCACGATCCAGGTCGACGAGCGCGAGGCTGCAGAGGGGGCCGAGTGGCTCGAGCGGATCGAGGAGGAGAACGCCGGCGAGCTGACCCCGGAGCGGATCGCCGCGATGGAGGCGGCCGCCGCAACGGAGGACGCCGTGGACAACGGCGGTCAGGCGCTGCCGATGGCAGGCGCGCCGAAGGCGAAGCGGATCGCGCTCGACGAGGAAGACTCGCCGACGTCCGGGCGCCGCTTTACGCGGGCGTAGCGAACCGCTGCGGCTGCGGCTGCGCGGCGGTACGAGGCGGCGGGAAGCACAGGCTGCGGTGGACCACCGTGGTGCCCTTGGCGGCGTTGAAGCGCACGAGATACTGATCGCTTGCCTCGAGCGGGCGGTGGCAGACTTCGCAGACGGGGCGGGCGGCCGGGCTCATGACCTAACGAGATAGTTCCCCATGAGTCGGACGTTCCCTTGCTATCACGCTGCAAAACGCGTCTACCACGATCGGGTCGAACTGTGTCCCCGCGCAGCGACGCAGCTCCCCAATCGCGTCTGCCGGGTCCACCGGCTCACGGTACGGGCGCTCCGTAGTCATGGCGTCGTAGGCGTCGCAGACGGCCACAACGCGTGCTCCGAGCGGGATCTCGTCGCCGCGCAGCCCGTCCGGATAGCCGCCGCCGTCCCAGCGCTCGTGGCTCGAGCGCACCAGCCGTGCCACCGGGCGCAGCGCCGGGGCCGCCAGCAGGATCCGCTCGCCGATCAGCGGGTGGCGCCGCATGAAGCCCCACTCGACCGGGTCGAGCGCGGCGGGCTTGTCGAGGATCGCGTCCGGCACGGCGATCTTGCCGATGTCGTGGAGCTCCGCGGCCCGGGCCACCTCGTCGAGCCCCTCGGGGCCCATGCGCAGCTCCCGCCCGACGGCGAGCGCGAGGTCGCCGATGTCGCGAAGCCGGGGGTGAAGGTCGGGCCGCCGCTCGGACAGCGTCCGCAGCAGGACGTCGCGGGACTGGCGGCCGGCTGACATGCGGCGGTCGCCCTTGCGCGCGTACATGCGCCGGTCGGCCAGCTGGAGCGCCTCGGTGGCCGTCGCGGCCTCCTCGGGCAGCAGCACGACCCCGTGGGAGCACGTGACCTCGAAGCCCTCCCCGCGCTCGTAGAGGGCGGAGATGCAGTCGGCGAGGACGGTGTCGACCCCGTCGCGTCCGGGCTCGGTGAGCGCGCAGAACTCGTCGCCGCCGAGCCGGTAGGCGTGGCCGGGGCCGACCGCTTCCGCCAGCCGCCCTGCCAGCCTCGCCAGCAGGCCGTCGCCGGCGGGGTGGCCGAAGGCGTCGTTGTACTCCTTGAAGCCGTCGAGGTCGAACAGCAGCAGCGCCCGCGGCGAGGCCGGGGTGGCCAGCGACAGCTGCATGTCGAGGTCGGCCATCAGGCTGCGGCGGTTGGGAAGCCCTGTGAGGGCGTCCGTGCGCGCCTCGCGGTGGGACATCGAGAGCGTCTGCTGGTTCTCGAGGAACGAGAGCGTCATGCGGGCGAGCGCCAGGAGCAGCGCCCAGGCCGCGAGGCTCACGGACAGCGGATTGCTGCGCTCGAAGTGGTCGTACACGAGCAGCTGGACCGCGAGCACCCCGCAGACGAGCGGCACGGCCATGACGACCCAGTCGCGGATCGCGAGCCGCTCGCGCGGGCGCGTCCAGGCTGCCAGTGCCACGAGGAACACCGACCAGGGCCAAGCGGCGTCGAGGAGAGTGCCCTCGACGTAGGTGCCGGCGGCGGTCTGGACCAGGTAGAGCCCGTCCGCGACCGCGCTCAGGGCGAGGCCGCCGCCCAGGAGCAGCCAGATCGGGTCGAGGCGCCAGCCGTTCAGCCCGAAGATGGCGACGACGAGGCCCAGCAGCATCAGGTCGCCGACCGGGTAGGCGAGGTTCACCGCGATCTCGGCCGGGGTGCCGCTCGTGGCGTCTACGATCGGCTGGAAGGCGAGTGTCGCTATCAGCGCCGCGACCGTGAGCCCCGCGATCGCGCCGTCCAGCCAGAGGCTGCTCCGGAACGAATCGGTCCGCGAGCGCGCGACGAGGACGAGCGCCGCATAGCTCATCGGGTAGAAGACCAGGTAGAGCAGGTCCGAGACGGACGGGTACGGCGGGCTCGGGTCGTTCGCGTGGACGGTGAACCAGGTGATGTCGCCGCCCGCCCACGCCAGCAGGCCCACGCCCATGAGAAGCCAGGCGACGCGCTCGCTCCGCACCGCGAACCCGCGAAGCAGGCACATGGCTCCCGCGCCGAGGCTGACGCCGCAGAAGACCCACTGCTCGAAGAAATCGTCGAGGCGCGCCGAGCCCAGCCCGAAAGCCACGTGGGCCGTGTATGCGAGCACGCCAAGGCCGGTCAGCGCCCCGAGGGCGCGCAGCCCTGCTCTGAGCTTGGGTGAGACGTCCATTGTGGGTCTTCCCGCCGGGAACCGGCGTCGTGGTCTGAATCGGCTCCGCAGAGGCGAAACTCAAGGGTCACGGACTAGACTCGCGCGCCGTGACTCGCCTTTCCCGCTATTTCCTGCCGACCGTCAAGGAAGCGCCGGCCGACTCGGAGGCCGTTTCGCACCGGCTGATCGTGCGAGCCGGGCTCGCGCGGCAGGTGGGCGCGGGGCTCTGGACCTTCCTCCCCGCGGGCTGGCGCGCCCACCGGAAGGTGGAGCAGATCGTGCGCGAGGAGCTCGACGCGATCGGAGCGGGGGAGATGCTGATGCCGGTGCTCCAGCCGGCCGAGCCGTGGCGCGCGACCGGCCGCTACGACATCGACGAGATCTTCAAGCTGAAGGACCGCCGCGGCGCCGACATGGTCCTGGCGATGAGCCATGAGGAGCTGCTCACGTGGCACATCTCGCGTGAGGTGCGCTCCTACCGCGACCTGCCGAAGCTGCTGTACCACTTCCAGACGAAGGAGCGTGACGAGCCGCGGCCGCGCGCGGGCCTCCTGCGGACGCGCGAGTTCATCATGAAGGACTCGTATTCCTTCGATCGCGACCGGGACGGGCTCGACGCCTCCTACCAGCTCCACATCGAGGCCTATGACCGGATCTTCGACCGCAGCGGGCTCGAGTGGTACCGGGTGGGCGGCGACGTGGGGATGATGGGCGGCTTCGGCGCGCACGAGTACATGGCCCCCTGCGCGGCGGGCGAGAACGACGTGGCGCTGTCGAACGCCGGCTACGCCGCGAACGTCGAGATCGCGAGCGCGGAGGCCCAGCCGGTGGACCGGCTGCCGGCCGCGGCGCCCGAGCCGAAGGAGGCCGACACGCCGGGCGCCAAGACGGTCGAGGAGGTCTGCGGGCAGCTCGGCGTGCCCGAGGGAGCGATCATCAAGGCTTTCCCGCTGTTCGCGCGGGACCGAGGGGCCGTGCTCGTGGTGATCCGCGGCGACCACCGCCTGAACGAGATCAAGCTCCAGAACGCGCTCGGACAGCCGTTCCGCGCCGCCGAGCCCGAGGAGGTCCGCGAGACGTTCGGCGCCGAGCCGGGGTTCATCGGCCCGGTCGGCGCGCGGGTGCCGGTGCTGGCCGACGAGGCGCTCAGCGGCCTCCACGGCCTGGTGGCGGGCGGCAACCGGCCAGACGTCCACCTCACCGGCGTGGAGCCGGGCCGCGACTTCGACCCCCAGTGGGTGGACGTGCGCCGCGTGGAGGCCGGCGACCGCGACCCGTCCGGCGCCGAGATCCGCATCGAGCCGGCGATCGAGGTCGGCAACATCTTCAAGCTGGGCACGCGCTACTCGGAGCCGCTCGGCGCCCGCTACCTCGACGAGGACGGCAAGGAGCAGCTGATCTGGATGGGCTCCTACGGGATCGGCCCGGCGCGCACGGTGGCCGCCGCCATCGAGCAGTTCGCCGACGAGCAGGGCATCTCGTGGCCCCGCTCGGTGGCCCCGTTCGACGTGGAGCTGGTCACGCTCGGGAAGCCGGGGGAGGAGGCCCGCTCGCTCTCCGACCGCCTGTACGAGGAGCTGCGCGAGCTGGGGCTCGACGTGCTCTACGACGACCGCGACAGCAGCCCCGGCGAGAAGTTCGCCGACGCGGAGCTGCTCGGCTGCCCGCTCCGCGTGACGATCGGGAAGAAGAGCCTCGAGGCGCGCGAGATCGAGTTCCAGGTCCGGCGCGGCCAGGAGAAGGGCTCTCTCTCGCTCGAGGGGGCGGCCGAGGCGGCGGCGGAGCTGTGGCGGACCCTCCCCTGACGTTCCGCCGCCTCGTGGGGCTGGACCGCTCCGGCGGCCCGCCGCCCCAGACGAGGCGAGGCGAGCCGCTCAACCCCTGGACGATCCCGAACGCGATCGGCTTCGCGCGCCTCGCGATCGTGCCGGTGTTCCTGTACGTGGGCCTCACCTCCGGCGACGGCCGCTCCGGCCTGGCCTTCGTGCTGTTCGCGATCATCGCCTGGAGCGACTACTTCGACGGCATGGCCGCCCGCATCACCGGCCAGTACAGCCGGCTGGGCGCGCTCCTCGACCCGCTCACCGACCGCGTGCTCGTCGTGGCCGGCGCGATCGTGGCCTGGCACTACGAGACGCTGCCGCGCTGGGCACTGGCGGTGCTGGCCGCGCGGGAGGCGTTCATGCTGCTCCTGACGCAGCTCGCGCTGAGGCGCGGGCTCGACCTGAACGTGTCGATGCTGGGGCGCTGGGCGGTGTGGCCGGTGATGAGCGCGCTGGCGCTCGCGCTCGTCATCGAGAGCGAGGTGCTGGACTGGGTTCTCTACGTGGGCGTGGCGATGACGCTTGCGGCTACGGCCAGGTACCTGCAAGATGGACTCCGAGCGATGCGGAACTCTCAACCTGAGGTTGAGGAACCGCTATAGTCGCCGAACCTCTCTGGACCCTTGAAAGGACCACTTTGGACACGTTTCCCGATCTTGGCGCGCTCTCCGACAGCGAGCTGAAGGACCTGATCCAGCAGCTCACGGAGGAGGAGCAGGACGTCTCGTACAAGCGCCGGATCCTTCACGGCAAGATCGACATCCTGCGCGCGGAGCTCGTGAACCGGCTCCGCAAGAAGCACGAGGAAGGCGAGTCGGTGATCAGCGGAGCGGACGTCCAGCAGCTCACGGACATCCTGTCCGGGAAGGGCATCCCGGCGGACGCGGACATCGAGTAGCGATGCATTGCCCCGAGTGCGGGTTCGCCAACGCAGAGGGCGCGAACTACTGCCAGAAGTGCGGCGCGTTCCTCGGCGACCAGGCCGAGAGCGGCAGCGGCGACACGACCGAGGTCTACCAGGTGGACGAGACCGGCGAGCTCCGTCCGGTCGATCTCGACACGATGACCCACGAGGGCGCGACGCTCGTGATCAGGTCGGGCGGCGGGCGCTCCGGCGAGGCCTTCAACCTGACCGGCGAGCGCATGACGATCGGCCGCAGCCCCGAGGCCGAGGTGTTCCTCGACGACGTGACGGTCTCGCGCAACCACGCGCTGCTCGTGCGGCGCCGTGACGGGCTCTACGTGGACGACCTCGGGTCGCTCAACGGCACCTACGTGAACCGCCACCGGATCGAGTCGCACCGGCTTCAGAACGGCGACGAGCTCCAGGTGGGCAAATACAAGCTGACGTACCTGGAGGAGCGGTGAGCACGGAGGTAAGGAGCGGGCCGCCTCCGCGCAAGGAGAAGTCGCTCACGATCGGCGCCGTCTGCAAGCAGCTCGAGCGCGAGTTCCCCGACATATCGATCTCGAAGATCCGCTACCTCGAGGACCAGAAGCTGCTCGCGCCGCGCCGGACGCCCGGCGGGTACCGGCTCTACGCCCCGGCCGACGTGGACCGGCTGCGCACGATCCTGCGCCTCCAGCGCGACGAGTTCCTCCCGCTGCGGGTGATCCGCCAGGAGCTGGCGGCGGGGCGCGCCGACACCGAGGTGGCCGCGAAGCCGGACGCCGCCGAGCCGCGCGGGGCGGCGGTGCGCCGCACGAGCTTCGCGCTGCGAGGGCCCGGCTCGCTCTACCACCTGTCCGAGGTGCTCGAGGAGACCGGCGCCGACCAGTCGCTCGTGAAGGAGCTCGAGGACTTCGGCGTCATCAAGGGCGAGAAGCACGACGGCGAGACGCTCTACGACGACACCGAGCGGGAGATCATCCGCGCGGTGGGCGAGCTGAAGCGCTTCGGCGTCGGCGGCCGCAACCTGCGCGTCTTCAGGACCTCCGCCGACCGCGAGGCGGCCCTGCTCGAGCAGATCCTCGCGCCGGCGCTCCGCTCGCGAAACCCGGAGCGGCGCAAGGAGGCCGTGGAGGCGCTCGAGAACCTCGCCGCCGTGGCCTCCCACCTCAAGCACCTGCTGCTCATCAGGGACCTGCGCAAGCTCGCGCGCTGAGGCCCGCCGCGTGCGGCTCGAGGACCACATCCAGGACATCCCGGACTTCCCGAAGCCGGGGATCGTCTTCAAGGACATCACGCCGCTGTTCCTCGACGCGGAGGCGCTGCGGTACGCCACCGAGGAGCTCGCGGCCTACGCGCGCGAGCGGGACGTGGAGTACGTGGTCTCCGCCGAGGCGCGCGGCTTCGTGCTGGGCGCGGCGGTGGCCGTGGCGGCGGGCGCCGGCTTCGTGCTCGCCCGGAAGCCCGGGAAGCTCCCGCGCGAGGTGTCGTCGGTCGAGTACGCGCTCGAGTACGGCGTGGACGCGCTCGAGGTGCACTCGGACGCGATCCGGGACGGCGCCCGCGTGCTCGTGCACGACGACCTGCTCGCCACCGGCGGCACCGCCGGGGCGCTCTGCGGCCTCGTGGAGCAGGCGGGCGGCGTCGTGGCAGGATGCGCGTTCGTGATCGAGCTGGCGTTCCTGAACGGCCGCGACGCGCTGAGGAGCTACGACGTGTGCTCGCTGGTGGTCGTAGACGGCGAGTGATGGTGGTCCGGCGCGAGCGTGTGGTGGCCGCTACGCCGGCCGAGGTCTGGCGGGTGGTGAGCGACCCGACCCGCCTGCCCGCGTGGTGGCCCGGGGTCACCCGCGTCGAGGAGGCGAGCTCCGAGGCGTGGACGAACGTGCTCGTGTCGCCCAAGGGCAAGGTCGTGAGGGCGGACTACAGCCTCATCGAGGCAGACGAGCCCGATCGCGTCCTGTGGCGTCACGAGGTCGCGGAGTCGCCGTTCGAGCGCCTGCTCAGCGACTCCACCGTCGAGATCGCGCTCCAGGCGGGCGCCGAGGGCGGCACCGCGGTGCGCGTGACGCTCGCCCAGCGCCCGCGCGGCTGGGCGCGCTTCAGCCCCTTCCAGCTCAGGGCGGCGGCGTCGCGCCAGGCCGACGCCGCGCTCGAGGGCCTTGCCGGCCTGCTCGGAGAGCCTGGCTGATGCGCTGGTGGGGCTGGGGAGAGGACGGGAGCGCCGTCCCGCTGCCGCCTGCGGCCGAGACGCTGCTTCGCGACAGGCTCGAGGCCGATCCAGCGGCCCGGAAGCCGCATGTCCCGCTCGAGCAGGTGTCCCTGCCCGACGCCGCGCTGCCCGCGCCGGCCCGCGAGCGCCTTGCCGCGATCGTGACCGCCGAGCACTTGCGCGACGACCGCGAGACCCGTATCGGGCACGCCGTGGGGCGCTCCTACCCGGACCTCGTCCGGATCCGCTCGGGCGACGCGTCGAGCGCGCCGGACGCGGTGGTGCTCCCCGCGTCGGCCGACCAGGTGAAGGCCGTGCTCGCCGCCTGCGCCGAGCACAGGGTGGCGGTCGTGCCGTTCGGCGGCGGCAGCTCCGTCGTCGGCGGGGTGGAGCCGGTGCGGGAGGGCATGGCCGGCGTCGTCTCGCTCGACCTGGCGCGGCTGGCGGGCACGGTGGAGGTCGACCGCACCTCCCTCACGGCCCGGCTCGACGCCGGGCTGTTCGGCCCGGAGGCCGAGCGGCGCCTGCGCGAGCAGGGAGTCACGCTCGGGCACTTCCCGCAGTCCTTCGAGCACTCCACGGTCGGCGGCTGGGTGGCCACCCGCTCCGCGGGCCAGGCCTCCACCGGCTACGGCCGCATCGACGACCTGGTCGAGGCGGTGCGCTGCGTGACCCCGGCCGGCGAGCTTCGGAGCCGGGCGGTGCCCGCCACCGCGGCCGGGCCCGACCTGCGTGAGCTCGTGGTTGGGCTCGGAGGGCGTGCTCGGCGTGATCTGCGAGGCCACGCTCCGCGTCCGGCCCGCGCCCGCCGCGCGCCGCTACGAGGGCTGGTCCTTCGCGAACTTCGCCGAGGGCTGCGACGCGTTCCGGGTGATCGAGCAGGAGGGGGCCTCCGCCGACGTGAACCGGCTGTCCGACGAGGCCGAGACGCGGCCTCTCGATGGCGATGGGCGCGTCCGGCAGCACGGCCGAGAAGCTCGGCCGCCGCTACCTGCGCTTCCGCGGCCACGAGGGCGGCTGCCTCGCGATCCTCGGGTTCGAGGGCACGGAGGAGGACGTGGAGGACCGGCGCCGCCGGACCGGCGCCCTGCTGCGCGCCGGGGGTGGCGTGGGGCTGGGCCACCGGCCGGGCGAGGCCTGGCTCAGGAGCCGCTACGCCGGCCCCTACCTGCGCGACGAGCTGCTCGACCGCGGGATCCTCGTGGAGACGCTCGAGACGGCCACGAGCTGGACGAAGCTCGGCGACCTCCACCACGCGGTGGGGGAGGCGCTCCGGTCGGCGCTCGCGGGACGCGGCACGCCGCCGCTCGTGATGTGCCACGTATCGCACCTGTATCCGTCGGGCGCGTCGCTCTACTTCACCTTCCTGGCCCGCCAGGAGGAGGACGCGCTCGCCCAGTGGCGCGCGGCGAAGGAGGCGGCGTCCGACACGATCGTCGCCGCCGGCGCCACGATCACGCACCACCACGCGATCGGCCGCGACCATCGCCGCTGGATGCAGGCGGAGGTGGGGGAGCTGGGCGTGGAGGTGCTGCGCGCCGCGAAGGAGCGCCTCGACCCCGCCGGGATCATGAATCCCGGGAAGCTGCTGCCCTAGCCCGAGGGCGGGCGCAGGACCGTCTGGCCCACCGGCCGCGGCTGGTTCGCCTGGCCCTGGGGCTTGCGCAGCTCGGGCATCGGGCCCCGGAGGACCGACTCGCCGGAGTGCTTGATGTTCGGGTCGTTGCCGATCCGCTGGCGCGTCACGTCGATGAACCGGTAGTCCGCGAAGTCCGCCGGCAGGGCGCCGATCGCCTGGTAGTTGCCCTGCTCGTCCGTGACCTGGCCGCCGAGCGACTTCGACTCGCCCTGGCTGTTGTAGAGCCAGACGTAGTAGCCCTCGTTCTGCCCGCTCGGGGCCAGGCTCGCGGCCTGCACGAGCAGCTGCTTCTTGCCGTTCTGGTCAACGACGATCGCGATGCCGGCCGGCTGGCCGTCGCCGGCCTGCTGGCCCTGCGAGGCGTTCTGCGCGGCCGGCTCCTGGGAGTCGGCGCTGCCGCCCTCGTCGTCGTCGCCCGTCAGGAGGCCCACCGGCCAGACGAGCACCACGAGCAGGACGAGCGCCAGCGCCGCCAGGCCCGCCAGCAGCCTCCGGCGCATCACCGGGTCGCTCGCGGCCGCCAGCCCGCCGCCGCCCGCGGGACGCTCGGAGCGCTCCGCTGCCGGGCGCCGGGCGGCCCTGCCGCGCTCGCCCTCCGGGATCGACGGCACCGTTGCCGTCCGCGTAGAGCTGCTCGAGCGAGTCGAGCAGCGAGCGCGTCCAGCTGCGCGCGGCCTCGGAGCGGCGCAGGTGGCCCTTCGTCGCCGTGGCCTCGGGCCCGGACTGCTGGCCGAGCACGTAGTCGGCGAGCTGGCCGCGCCAGTCCTCCTCGACGCCGCGAACGCTCACCGGGGCGAGCTCCACGAGCGCGTCGCGCGCGAGCTCGCGCACGCGCGGCTCGGGGAGATTCAGCATCTCGGAGAGCTCCGCGTAGGTCTTCCCCTGCCGCAGCACGAGCTCGACGATCGCCCGCTGGTCGGGCGAAAGCTGGTCGAAAGTGGCCATTTCCGGGCGAACTGTAGTGTGCCCGCCGGTATGGACTCGCCGGTTGACGGCTACCCGGCGCCCGGCACCCTCGACGACGTGCTCGGCTTCGAGTTGCTCGAGGCGAGCCCGGAGCGCTGCCGGGCGCGCTTCGCGGCCGAGCGGCGCGTGCAGCAGCCGCTGGGCCTCGTGCACGGCGGCGCCTACGCCGCGCTCGCGGAGTCGATGGTCTCGGCCACCACGCACATGGCGGTCGCCGAGGAGGGGAACGTCGCGCGTCGGCCAGTCGAACAGCACGAGCTTCTTCCGGCCGGCCAGGGAGGGCGTCGTGCACGCGGAGGGCACGCCGATCCACCGCGGCCGCACCTCGTGGGTGTGGGACGTGCGCTTCACGGACGACGACGACCGCCTCTGCGCCGTGTCGCGGGTGACGATCGCCGTCAGGCCGGCGCCGCCGGGCTGAGGCGTCGTCCACGAGGTAGGCGTCCACGGGCTCGCCGCGGCCCTTGACCCTCACGCCACCGAGCGACTCGACCCGAAGGCCGGGTATCGCCCGCAGCGTGGCCGGCCCGATCACCACGCGCCCGGCGGGCGCGTGCGACTCGAGCCGCGCGGCGAGGTTCACGGTGTCGCCGATGACCGTGTAGCTGCGCCCGCTCTCCGCGCCGAGCACGCCCACGAGCGCCTCGCCGGTGTTCACGCCGGCGCGGAAGCGGGGCCATCCCGGATGCTGGTCCGCGATCGCGCTCGTCTCGCGCTGCACCGCGAGCGCGGCGCGCACCGCCCGCTGCGCGTGGTCGGGCTGGTCGCCGCGGGTGCCCCAGGTGGCCATGATCGCGTCGCCGATCAGCCGGTCGATCTCGCCGCCGTGCTCCTCGACGATCGGCGGGATCGCCACGCGTAGGTACGCGTTCAGCATCTCCGACACCTCGCGCGGGTCGCGGCCCTCCGAGAAGCTCGTGAACCCCTCGAGGTCGGCGAACAGCACGCTCACCTCGCGCGTGCCGGCGGCCGTCTGGTCGAGGTAGAGGTCGCTGAAGCGCTCCTCGGGGTCCTCGCGGCGGGCGCTCCACGCGATCGCGCCGAACGCGATCAGCATCAGCACGTGCCACTCCCACCAGCTCGCGTGCCAGCTGCGCGCGAGCGCCACCGCGACCATCGCCTCGGCCAGCAGCGCGTAGGCGCTCGCGACGGCGAGCAGGAGCGGCGCGCCGGTGCGGATCGCGATCCGGGCGTAGCGCCACGCCGGCGAATGCGTACGGGATCAGCGCCAGCACCGCCACCGTGAGGAAGCCGCCGGTCGCCCGCTCGGCGGGGGTCGGGTCGTCGAGCGGAGGCACCGACGCCGAGCGAGACGGCCGCCCACGCGACCATCAGGGCGATCAGGCCCGCCGCGGAGCAGCCGCGCCCGCCGCATGACCATCCGCGCGCGCTCGGGCGGGAGCGGCAGCGCGGACATGCCGGCGAACACGCGCCGACACGAGCAGGCCCACCGGGCGTCGCGATCGTGAAGCCGTGGTTCGGGCCGTCGAGGAGCACGCCGGGTGTCGCGAGCGCGTGCAGCGTCAGGAAGCCGGCTGCCGCCAGGAACGACAGCGAGATCAGGAACAGGCGGGCGTCCGCGCGCCGCAGCGCGGTCGCCGCTGGTCGCGAAGGCCAGCGTCGTGCTCACGGCCGCGGTCGAGAGCACGAGCCAGAAGTGCGAGGGGTGGTGCTCCCAGACCACGTCGGCGCCCGGGCGCGGCCAGCACGCAGCACGAGCCCGGCGAGCGGCAGCGCCAGCGCGAGGCCCCAGAGCGGGGAACGCAGGCGCGCCGGCGGCTGTGGCGCCGGCCGCGCATCTACTTCAGCGCGCGCAGCCGCCGCTCGGCCGGGTCCACGCGTGGACTCGTGCCGGTTCGTGATCGGGAGCCGCCGGTCGCGCCCGAAGGCCTTCGTCGAGATCTTGATCCCGGGCGGCGCCTGGCGGCGCTTGTACTCCGCGCGGTCGACCATCCGGATCACGCGCTCCACCTCGGCGGGCGGGAGGCCGCGGTGCACGAGCTCCACGGCGTCGAGGTCCTCCTCGACGTAGCCCTCGAGGATCCGGTCGAGCACGTCGTAGGACGGCAGCGACTCGTCGTCGCGCTGGTCGTGGCGCAGCTCGGCCGACGGCGGGCGGTCGATCACCGAGGCCGGCACGAGCTCGCGGCCCTCGCTGCTCGTTGCGCCACCGCACCAGCCGGTAGACCTGCCCCTTGTAGACGTCCTTCAGCACCGCGAAGCCGCCGGCCATGTCGCCGTAGAGGGTCGCGTAGCCCACCGACATCTCCGACTTGTTGCCGGTGGCGAGCACGAGCCAGCCGAACTTGTTCGACAGCGCCATCACCACGTTCCCGCGGATGCGCGCCTGGAGGTTCTCCTCGGTCACGTCCGGCTCGCGGCCCTCGAACGCCTCGCGCAGGAGCTCGTCGTACGCCTCCATCGCGGGCTCGATCCCCAGCTCGCGGAAGTCCACGCCGAGGTTCTCGGCGATGGCGCGGGCGTCGTTCCGCGTTCCCTCGCTCGAATAGGGCGACGGCATCGACACGCACGTGACCCGGCTCGGGCCCGAGCGCGTCGACCGCGATCAGCGCGGCGAGCGCCGAGTCGATCCCGCCCGAGAGCGCGATCACCACGCGCTCGAAGCGGTTCTTCTCGACGTAGTCGTGAAGGCCCAGGCGCAGCGCGGCGTAGATCTCGGCGTCCGCGCCGAGCGTCTCGGCGAGCTCGCCCGAGACCACCGCGGGCTCGTCCGCGTTCTCGGTGCTCAGGCTCGCGAGCGTGTAGCACGGGCGGCTCGGCGACCGGGGCGGCGCGCCGCTGCCGGCGCACGTTCGCCCGGTGGCGGGTGTCGCGCAGGCGCGCGGCCGTGATCGCCTGCGGGTCGATCGTGCAGAAGCTGAGCGCCTCCTCGAACTGGGGCGCGCGCGCGAGCACGCGGCCATCCTGGTCGATGGCGAGGCTGTGCCCGTCGAACACGAGCTCGTCCTGGCCGCCGACCGTGTTCACGAACACGACCGCGGTGAGGTTGTCCACGGCGCGCTGGATCGAGCATCCGCTCGCGGCGCTCGCCCACCCCGGCGCGGTAGGGCGACGCGGACAGGTTCAGGATCACCTGCGCGCCCGCCAGCGCCTCGGTCATCGCGGGCGGGCCGGGCTCCCAGATGTCCTCGCAGATGCTGAGCCCGATCGGGATCCCGTTCAGCTCGAAGATCGCGGCCTCGGCGCCGGACTGGAAGTAGCGCTGCTCGTCGAACACGCCGTAGTTCGGCAGGTACATCTTGCGATAGGTGGCCACCACCTCGCCGTCGGCGAGCACGGCGGCGGTGTTGTAGACGTCCTCGGCCTTCTCGGGGTAGCCCACCACCGCGACGATGCCGTGGGTCTGTGCCGCCAGCTCTCGCAGCGCGGCGTCGGCGGCGTCGAGGAAGCTCGTCTTGAGGAGCAGGTCCTCGGGCGGGTAGCCGGTGAGCGTGAGCTCGGGGAACACCACGAGCGCGGCGCCCTCGTCGCGGGCGCGGGCGATGCTGTCGGACGCCTTGCGGGCGTTCCCGCGGATGTCGCCGACCGTCGAGTTGGTCTGCGCCAGGGCGACGCGCAGCAGATCGGTGCGCTCAGCCATGCCCCTAATTATGGCGACGGCACCCGAGCGTCAGGTCCAGATACCGGTTCGGCCTGTGCCGGTGCTCGAAGTGCCACCACTCGCGCAGGTAGGGGGAGAAGCCGAAGCGCTGCATCGCGCGCATGAGCGTGAGCCGGTTGCGGAGGATCTTGCCCGAGGCGTTGTAGGTGTGCGAGCCGGGGCCGAGGTCGAAGCCGCCCATCCGGAGTCGCTTCTTGTCGCGGAAGCGCACGAGCGTGATGTCGACGGCGCTGCCGGTGTTGTGGCGGCTCCGGCGCGCGATGTAGGTGCCCACCAGATGACCCTGGCCCGTGCGGTATGCCCAGTCCACGAGCGCGAGCGTCGCCCGCAGCGGGCGGTAGGCGTCGAGGATCAGCAGGCCGAGTCCGCGCTTGCGGAGGTGGCGCTGCACCTGGCCGAGGTTGAAGGCGGCCGGCCTGTGCATCAGCGCCCACTCCTTGCAGTAGCCCGGCAGGCGCTTCCCGGTCTCGTTCTTCTTCGTCCGGTAGGAGAGCTCCACGAGGATGCCGGGGCCGTAGCGGTGCACGTCGAACAGCCCGGCCCGGCGGTGGCGGCGCGAGCCCGCCTCCTTGCGCTTCGGCTGCTCCTCCTGCGTGACACGCGCGGCGCGGCGGGCGAAGATCCGCTGCGCGACGCCTCGGAGCGTCTCGGTCCCGTGGTCGTGCGAGGGGTTGCCGTCAGTGAGCACGGCCATGGAGAAGCGGGTGTCGTTTCGCTCGAACAGCGCCGCCTCGTGCACGAGCTGCCCGGCGCCCGTGCCGCGCCACCCGCCCTTGAAGAACGTCTTGAACCGCGCCGCGGACGCGAAGCTCGAGAAGCCCCAGCGCTGGTGGGTGGCGATCGACGACAGGAGGGAGCGCGCGTAGCCCCTCGAGGCCTTCGGCACCAGCCGGTCGATCTTGTTGAAGAGGAGCGCCTGGTCCTCGGCGCTGAAGTGCGCGTTGCCCCAGTACCCACCGACCCAGAAGCGCTTCATCCCCGCGCGGCGCGCGACGTCGTACAGGGCCGCGTCGCCTACGCGGTAGTAGATCGTGTCGGCGGCGTCGTTCGACGAGACCCGGATCATCGGCCCGAGCGAGGCGCGCTCGGACGAGTCCGGCATGCGGTTCCCGATCTTCCGCAGGTACGCCACCAGCAGCATCGCCTTCACGACGCTCGCGGTCACGTAGACCCGGTGCTGCGCGAAGCCGTGCGGGCGGCCCCAGCTGTCGATCAGCGCCCAGCCGTTCGAGGCGCCGCGCTTCGCGAGGTACGAGCGCACCTTCCGGATGCGGCTCTTCGGCGGGAAGCGGGCGGGGAGCGCGTTCCGCGTCATCCGGCAGCGGCGGCGAGAGCCCGGCGCGCACCGTCACCTCGGTGAGCCCCCTCGACAGGATCCGGACCCGGCGGGCGCAGGTGTCGCTGCTGCGCCGGGCGCCGGTGCGGGCCATCACGCGATAGGTCCCCACGCGCAGCTTGCGCGTCATCCTCACGGGGCGCCTCGCAGGTCGCCGCTGCACGAGCGTGCGTCCGTCGTCGTTCCGGACCTCGACGTACGAGAACGACCCCTTGATCGCGAGCGTGCCCGGCGCGGCGTGGGCCACGGCCGGGAGCGCGAGCACGACCAGTCCGGCGACTATCCCGGCTGCACGGCGCACCACCGCGGGATGGTACGGGTGCCCGTATCGACCGCGCAACGGGCGGGTCCTAGCCTGCACTTCATAGACACGCTGAGACAGAGCATCCTCGACACTCGCACGTACGGGCGGATCCTGTACCTGCTGCTCGCGCTGCCGCTCGGCATCGCCGAGTTCACGTTCCTCGTCACGGCCATCTCGTTCGGGTTCGGCACGGCGATCACGCTGATCGGCATCCCGGTGCTGATCGGCACGGTCTGGGCGTGGCGCTGGCTCGCGCAGCTCGAGCGCGGGCTGATCGCCCGGCTCGATCGGCACCGAGATCCCGAGCCCGTACCGGCCCGACCCGACGGGGCGCTGGTGGAGCGTCGTCGCGGCGCGCCTCTCCGATCCGGCCACGTGGAAGGACCTCGCCTTCCTGCTGCTCCAGCTTCCGTTCGGGATCGTCGCGTTCACGGTCGCGGTCAGCCGTGCTCGGCACCGGCCTCGGGGCGCTGTTCGCGCCGGCGTACTACTGGGCGCTGCCGGAGGGCGCGTGGATCACCGCGATCGACGTGGACCGGCTCGGCGAGGCGATCGCCGTGGTGCCGCTCGGCGCGCTCGTCCTGTTCCTCGGCATCCCCGGGCTGGGCGCGCTGGGGCGCCTGTACGGATGGCTCGCGTCGCAGCTGCTCGGGTCGAACGCCGACCCGGCGCTGACCGCGCGGGTGTCGGAGCTCCAGGACGCGCGCTCGCGGATCATCGCGGCGGCCGACGCGGAGCGGCGGCAAATCGAGCGCGACCTGCACGACGGCGCGCAGCAACGCCTGGTGGCGCTCGCGCTGAACCTGCGGATGGCCGAGCAGCGCGCCGCGGACGGCGACCCGGCGGCCGCGGAGCTGATCGCCGAGGCCGGGGAGGAGGCCCAGCTCGCGCTGAAGGAGCTGCGCGACCTCGCGCGCGGGATCCACCCGGCGATCCTCACCAACCGCGGGCTGCCGGCGGCGCTGGAGGACCTGGCCGCGCGGGCGACCGTGCCCGTGGAGGTCGCGGCCACGCCGGACGAGCGACTGCCGGACGCCGTGGAGGCCGCGGCCTACTTCGTGGTCTCGGAGTGCCTCGCGAACATCGGGAAGCACGCGCAGGCCGACTCGGCGACCGTCTCCGTGGTCGCCGCCGGCGGGCACCTCGACGTGCTGGTGACGGACGACGGCGTGGGCGGCGCCGAGCTGGACGGCGGCTCCGGGATCCAGGGGCTCGTCGACCGGGTGGGCGCCCTGAACGGCACGCTCGCGGTGGAGAGCCCGCCGAACGGCGGTACGCGGGTGAGGGCGACGATCCCGCTCGCGCAGCCGGAGGAGGCCACCACGCTCGTCCGGGCGCCGTCGGGCGTCCCGGTGCTGCCCGACGAGCAGGCCGCGAAGGTGCAGCACGACCGCCTGCACCGCGTGCGCCTGCGCGCCTTCTCGCTGGGGATCGTGGCGGCGGTGCTGGTGGCGATCTGGGCGCTCACGGACCCGGGATTGCCATGGATCGCGTGGCCGCTGCTGGCACTGGGCTTCATCGCGGCCCTCGACGCGTGGCGCGCCTACTCGCTCCAGCCGCTCCGCGAGTCGGACCTGGCCGGCGCCGAGGAGGGCGAAGCCGGCCTGCGCCGGCTCGTGACCCGCCGCCGCCTGCGCCACAGCGCCGGCAGCCTGGCGATCCTGAACGTCTTCCTGATCGGAGTCTGGATCGCTAGCGGCTCGAGCTACTTCTGGCCCGTCTGGGTGATGCTGGGCTCAGCGCTGGCGCTGGCGATCAAGGCGCTGCCGCGGCCGGGGGGCGTGCAGCGCGATCCGCTCGGCGAGGTTCCCTAGCGCGGCCGCGACAGCTCTGAGGCCGCCGTCCCGCGCCGCGGCGACTTCGGAAGCGGGCACCGCCGGAGCCGTACCGGGGCGCGCTGGCCCTTGTCGAGCAGGTCGGCGCGCGCGCACAGCCGCGTGAAGCCGCGCCCGATCCTGACCGCCACGGCCGACCGGTACGTCCCGTCCGTTCCGACCCGGTTCACGCTTCGCAGGAGCTGCCGGGTCGTGCCCCTGCGGCGGCCGGCCACGAGCAGCGCCACGCGCTTTCCGGCACCCGCGGCGGTCACCGTGACCCGCGCCCTCGTGGCGCTCACCCGATTGCCAATCCAGGCGACGGTGACCTTCGGCTTCGCCGCGGCACCGGATGGCTCGGCGGCGGGCTCTTCCTTGGCGGTGAGGGGAAGCACGACACATCCCGCGCGGGCCCCCGCGACCTGCTCCTTGAAGTCCTCGTCCGCGCCCCGTCGCGGGTACGTGCGGCATCTGGTGCTGTCCCCGGACCACGCCCGGATCCCGACGGCTTCGTAGGTGCCGTCCGGCACCAGGACCTTCACGGGGAGGTTCACCTTCCCGTCCCCGTCTGGTCCCACGTAGTACTGGGCGAGCGTGGCGATGTCCCACGCCCTGTCGTCGCTCGCGCTGGGGTTTAGGCCCTCTACCAGGACGGCGAAGCGCTCGTCGGATGCCATGTTGCCCACCTTGATCGTGCCCTTCACGAGCGAGGCCTTCGGATCGACCGCCATGTGGATCTCCGGACGTTCGGTCTGGCCTGCCACCTCGATGCTCGCGGCGATCGCCCAGCCGAGCCCGATGACGGTCAATCCGGTTCCGACGAGGGTCGCGAAGAGCTCGGAGCGCCCCGTGGTGACGGGTAGGCCGGCGATGACGAGCATCACGGCGCCGAGCAGGACGATCAAGACCGCCGCCGTGAAGGCGTCGGGCTCGTTGCGCTCGAGACGGCCGAGCGCGCCGGTAGCGGTGAGCGCGGCGATCACGCTGAATAGCGACGTCACGCCTGCAGCGAGCGCGCTGACGTTGACGTTTGGCTTCGCTTTCATCGCTCAGAGGAACGCCGTGACGCCCAGGATCACGAGCCCGGCGATCACGATGAGGACGACCAGCGACAGGCCTGCGTACATGGCGAGCTCCACCGGGCTGTAGGCCTCCCCGCCGGCCGCGGCTGTGCCGGAGTCATCCTCCGCCTTGCCCCGGAGCAGTCCCCGCTCCATCTCGAGCGCGGAGTCGCGCATGGCCACGTCCCTGCCCAACCAGGCGGATATCCGATCCCGGATGCGCTGCGGGAAAAGGTCGCGGATCTCACGGACTCCGGTCAGAAACGCGCCGACGTCGGCCACGACCTTCCCGCACGCGATGAGCGCAGCGACCTCGAGGGAGCCACGCTTCCAGCTCAGCGTCACGGATACGTCATCCGAGGCAAGCAACCTGCGCGCCTCGTCGGTCAGCTCCTCTTCGAGATCCTTTCGCAGCTCTTCCGCATCGCGGTCGGGGGCTTCCCTCTCGAAGATCTCGGAGAACTCGAGCGCCGACGGGGCGTTCCCGCGATCGACCAGCGTGACGCGGAGCGTCGCCACTTCGCCCTCGACGACCACGTTGCAGGGCATACGTCCACTGTCTCACACGTCCGATGCATTGGAAAGTCCCCCTTTATTCGGGGTAACCCGCCGGTCATCCTCGCGTCCTGCCTAGTGCCCCCAGCCCACGGGCTCCTCGTGGCGCAGGCTGTCCTCGCCGTCCTCGCCCGTCCGGATCCGGACCGACTGCTCGATGTCGTAGACGAACACGCGGCCGTCGCCGACGTTGCCGGTGCGGGCCGCGCCCACTATCGCCTCGACCGCGCTGTCCACGATGTCGGAGGGGACGACTGACTCCACCTTGATCTTGGGCAGCAGCGAGATGTTCGCCTGCACGCCGCGGTACTGCTCGGTGTAGCCCTTCTGGCGGCCGCAGCCCACCACCTCGCTGACGGTGAGGCCGGACACGCCGAGCTGATCGAGGGCGTCCTGCACCTCCTGGAGCCGCTCGTGGCGGATGATCGCTTCGATCTTCTTCATGACCTAGCCCTCCTGCATCCGTGTGGTGGCCGGCATCGTCACTGGCTGTGGCCTGCGTGGAGGCCAGCCGGCGGGCATCTGCGGCGGACGGTACTCGGAGCCCGGCACCGGCATGAACGCCTCCGGGTAGCCCCACATGCCGTGCTCGACGATGTCGAGGCCGTACCGCTCCTCCTCCTCTGCCACGCGGAGCCCGTGGGTCTTCTTGATCGCCCAGAAGACCAGGTAGCTGACGGTAAAGACCGTGGCAAAGGCGGCGGCAACGCCCAGCGCCTGAACGCCGAGCTGCTCGAACGAGCCCGTGTAGAACAGCCCGCCCTCGCCGATCGCGTTCAACTCCGCCAGCCGCGGGCTCGTGAAGAGGCCGCAGGCGAGCGTGCCCCAGATGCCGGCGATGCCGTGGGCCGAGAGGGCGCCCACCGGGTCGTCCAGCTTGCGGTCGATCGCGATGATCGCGCCGACCACGATGCCGCCGGCCACGAGGCCGATGATCGGGGCAGCCCAGTACTCCACGTAGCCCGACGGCGCCGTGATCGCCACGAGGCCGGCTATCGCGCCGTTGGCGCTCATGCCGATGTCGAACTTCTTCGTGAGCAGGTAGCTGGTGCCCATCGCGCCGAGCACTCCCATCGCGGCGCCGAGCTGGGTGACCACCACCACGTCGGCGAACCGCACCCCGATCGCGCCGAGCGTGGAGCCCGCGTTGAACCCGAACCAGCCGAACCAGAGGATCAGCACGGCCAGGCCCACCAGCGGCATGTTGTGGCCCGGGATCACGTTCGGCTTCCCGTCCGGGCCGTACTTGCCGTGGCGCGGGCCGAGCAGCAGCAGCGCGGCCAGGGCGCCGGTCGCGCCCATGAGGTGGACGACGGTCGAGCCGGCGAAGTCCTGCATGCCGAAGCTCGCCTGGAGCCAGCCGCCGCCGAAGATCCAGTGGCTGATCACGGGGTAGATCAGCGCGCTGAACACGACCGCGTAGATCAGGTAGGCGCCGAACTTGATGCGCTCGATCGTCGTTCCCCACACGATCGCGAGCGACACGGCGCAGAACACGAACTGGAAGAAGAACTTGGCTGGAACGGCCGCACTCGAGAACTCCATGGCCGGGAAGGCCGCGGGGTCGGTCGTGCCGAGGAAGGTGCCCTCGGTGCCGGCGAACCAGCCCGCGCCGCCGAAGGCGAGGGCGAATCCGCAGGCCCAGTAGCAGACCGCCGCGATCGAGAAGTTCGCGAGGATCTTGGGCACGATCGTGCCGGCGTTCTTCATCCGCGAGAAGCCGACCTCGAGGAAGAGAAAGCCGACCTGCATGAGCATGACGAGCACCGCGGCGATGACGACCCAGGTGGTCTCGATCGCCGGGATGGCGTCCTGGAGAGTGGGTTCCATGACCGGCATATTCGATTCGGCCGGCCGCTACGTCATGCGCCCGGCGTACAGGATTCGTGCCGAGGGCTTTGTACGAGGGGCGAAACCCCTTGCCCTACTCGCCCAGCGGGACCACGCGGGCCTTGATGCAGTCGGCCAGCTCGCGCGGATTGACCTCGAAGAGGCTGTGGGGGTCGCCGGCGGCGGCCCAGACGCGGTCGTGGGTCAGGAGCTCCTCGTCGAACAGCACCGGCAGGTCGTGCCCGAACGGGGGCACGCCGCCGATCGCGAAGCCGGTCGCTGCCCGCACCTCGTCGGCCTGCGCCTGGCGCACCTCGGCCACGTCGAGCGCGTCGGCGACCTTCTCGGTGTCCACGCGGTGCCTGCCGGAGGCCACGCACACGACGGGGTCTCCGTCGGCCACGAAGACGATCGACTTCGCGATCTCGGCCTCGTCGCAGCCGACCGCGGTGGCGGCGTCAGTCACGGTCCGCGTGGACGCGTCGAGGCGCTGCACCTGCACTCTGATTCCCAGGTCGCGGGCGCATTCCGCGAGCTTGTCCCTCACGCACGGACCGCCTGGGCGAGGGTCTTCTCCGTGTCGGTGAGCTCCACCTTGGCCTCGCGCGCCAGCTCGGCGAGCGACTCGCGCACGTCGTCGGCGAAGTCGTCGAGGTCCCACATCAGGTCGAAGTCGCCCACGAGCCCGAAGTTGATCTTGCCGGCGTACGAGAGCAGGGCCACGCCGAGCGCCTGGTTCTTCGCGAGCGGCACCATGGGGAACGGATCGAGCATCAGCCGGCCTGCGAGGTAGAGCGGGATCTGCGGGCCCGGCACGTTCGTGATCACCAGGTTGAAGAAGCGCTGGCGCGCCATCACGCGCGACGCCTGGCCCATGACCGTGGCCGGCGCGAAGCCGGACAGCTCCGTGAGCACCTGCGCGCCCACCGCCTGGCCGCCGGACTTCAGCCCCTTCAGCTCCTCGCGGACGATGTCGAGGCGCGCGACCGGGTCCTGGCACCACACCGGCAGCGGCGCCATCATCGCCGCCACGCGGTTGCCGAGCGCGCCGCGCTCCACGTCGGCGCGCACGCTCACCGGCACCATCGCCTTCAGCTCGACCCCGTCGGTGTTCTGGCCGCGGCGGCGTAGGTGCTTGCCGAGCGCGCCCGCGATCGTCGCCAGCACCACGTCGTTCACGGTGCCGCCGAGCTCGTTCTTGATCGCCTTGATGTCGGCGAGGTTCGCGCGCACCCACGTGAAGCGCCGGTGCGGGCCGATCGGCTTGTTGTAGAGCGTGGCGGGCGCGGGGTTCAGGCCGGCCCAGGCCATGGCGCCTACGCCCACGGCGGCGTCGCGCAGGCCCTCGGCGATCCGGCGCGGGCCGCGGAGCACCGCCCGCAGCGAGCGGCTCAGCTCGGCGGGCATGGTGGCGCGCTCGACGAGCGCCTCGCCAAGCAGCTGGGCGGAGGAGGGGAGGGGGCGCGGCAGCCAGCGGTCGCCGGTGTCGGTGGGCGCGGCCGGCGCCGCGGAGGTGTCGAACAGGACCGAGATTATGTCCACCCCGGAAATGCCGTCCACGAGCGCGTGGTGCGTCTTCGAGAGCAGGGCGAAGCGGTCGCCCTCGAGGCCCTCGACCAGCCAGACCTCCCAGAGCGGCTTGTCGCGGTCGAGCGCCTGCGCGAACACGCGGCCGGCGAGCGCCTTCAGCTGCTCCTCGGAGCCCGGCTCGGGCAGCGCCGTGGAGCGCACGTGGTAGCGGAGGTTCAGGTGCGGGTCGTCGACCCACTTGGGCCGGCCCTGGCGCGAGCGGCACGAAGGCGAGCCGCTGGCGGTAGCGCGGCACGAGGCCCAGACGGCGCTCGATCGACTCGAGCAGCTCCTCGTAGGGCGGGGGAGGCCCCTCGAAGGTCATCACGGACGCGACGTGCATGTGGGACGCCGAGTCCTCCAGGTGCAGGAACGAGGCGTCGAGGCCTGTCAGGCGATCCGAGGGCATGGCTCCAAGACTACGTCAGAGCGACAGGCTGAGCTGGTCGTCCGGAGCGGTACTGGCGAGCTCCTCGTCGAGCCCCGCCACGCGCACGCCGAGGAGGCGCACCGGGCGGCGCGGATCGAGGCGGCGGAGCAGGTCGAGCGCCACCGCCCAGACGGTGCTCGACGTCGTTCACCGCGCTGTCGAGGCTCCTCGCGCGGGTGAGCGTCGTGAAGTCGTCGAAGCGGATCTTGATGCCGATCGTGCGCCCGCGGCGCTCCTCGCGTGCGAGCGTCTCGCACAGCTCGCCGGTGAGCCGCTCGAGCACCGGCTCGAGCTGGGTGAGGCCGTGGAGGTCGCGGTCGAAGGTGGTCTCACGCGACTCCGACTTGGCGATCCGGACGGTCTCGATCGTCCGCTCGTCCTCGAAGCGCGCGAGCGCGCCGAGGTGGCGGCCGAGCCGGGGGCCGAACCAGTGCGTGAGCTGCTCGTCGGGAGTGGCGCCGAGGCGGGCGAGCGTGGCGATGCCGAGCTCGTCCAGGCGGGCGACCGTCTTGGGGCCGATGCCCGGCACGAGCCCGGGCGAGCTGCCGCCGAAGCGCTCCCGCGCCTCGTCCGCCGTGAGCTCCACGAACCCGTCCGGCTTCTCGGCGTCCGAGGCGACCTTCGCCACGAGCTTGTTCGGGCCGATCCCCACGCTGCAGGTGAGCCCGGTCTCCTCCTTGACCGCCTCCTTCACGCGCCGTGCGGCCGAGCGGTAGCGGTCGAGCCCCGTGAGGTCGAGGTACGCCTCGTCGAGCCCCACGACCTCCACGCGCTCGACATGGCGCTTGAGCACGGACATGACCTCGCGCGAGCGGGACCTGTAGAGCTCGAAGTCGGGCGGGATGAAGACCGCGTCCGGGCACAGCCGCCGCGCCCGCTCGGCCGGCGTGGCCGAGAACACGCCGAACCTGCGCGCCTCGTAGGAGGCGGTCGTGACGACCGCACGTGGCCCGGTGCCCGCCACCACGACCGGAAGCCCGCGCAGCTCGGGGCGCCGCTGAAGCTCGACGCTCACGTAGAACGCGTCCATGTCCACGTGTCCGACTCTCACGTGGACGAGGTTACGCGGGCGGGTGGATGGTCCCTAGGCGGCCTGCCGGGCCTCGGATGGCCGCTCGAAGTCCCACCCGAGCGCCGCCGCCAGTGTCAGGGCGAGCGCCTCGCGGTCGTCGCTCTGGCCCATGCCGGTCTCGATGGTGATCGCCTCGCCGTCGATCCAGAAGCGCCACTCCGTGCTCTTCCCGCCCGCCCTCGGGGTCACCGCCAGCCGAGCCCAGTCCCGGTCCGGATCAACCGTCACGTGACGACCGTCGATGGCGATGGTGAGCGGTATGCTGTCCATTGCCCGAAGCTACGGGCCGCTGCAGACGGAACGCCTACGTGGACTGGTGGATCGGACGGATCAGCATCTCGTTGACGTCCACGTGCGGCGGCTGGGTGAGCGCGAACATGACGGCGCGGGCGATGTCGTCCGGCTCGAGGGCGCCGCTCACGGGGTTGTCGAAGAACGGCGTGTCGACCATTCCCGGCTCGATCAGGGTCATCTTGATGTCGGTCTCCGCTATCTCCTGGCGGAGCGCCTCGCCCATGGCCGTCACGGCGTGCTTCGTCGCCGAGTAGAGCGAGCCGGGCAGCACGCGGCGGCCGGCGATCGAGCTCGTGAGGATCAGGTGCCCGCTGCCCTGCTCCTTGAAGTGGGCGAGCGAGGCGCGGATCGACAGCGCCGCACCCAGCACGTTCGTGTCGATCATCGACTTCCAGTGCTCCACGGACTCCTCGAGGAAGCCGCGCGCCGCGCCGAAGCCCGCGTTGGCGAAGTAGGAGTCCATCCGGCCGAAGCGGTCGACCGCGGTGCTCACGAGCGCCTGCTGGTCGTCCCAGCTCGTGACGTCGCAGCGCACGGCGATCGCCCTCTCCTCGCCGCCGAGCTCCTCGGCGAGCGCCTGGAGCTTGTCCTCCGAGCGCGCGGCGAGCACGACGCGGTTGCCGAACTCCACGGCACGGCGGGCGGTGGCGGCGCCGATGCCGGTGCTGGCGCCGGTGATCACTAGGACGGGTTCGTCAGCCATGGGCGATGAGGTTACGCTGCGCGCGCGTGGCCTTCGTCGATCCCACCGCGGCCCGCTTCCCGGGCGTTCCGGCGAAGCGCGGCCACTACGAGAGCTTCTACCTGAAGCTCTGCCATCCGTCCGAGCGGCTCGGCGCCTGGATCCGGTACACGGTGCACAAGCAGCCGGGCGCGGCCCCAAAGGGCTCGCTGTGGTTCACGCTGTTCCGGCCGGAGGGCCCCCGGGCGGCCAAGCTCACGGTGCCCGCCCCGGAGAGCGGCGGCGCCGACTGGCTGCGCGTGGGCTCCGCGCGCATCGGGGCCGACGGCGCCACCGGCTCGATCGAGGACATGCGCTGGGACCTCCGCATCGAGAGCGCCGAGGAGCCGCTGTTCCACCTGCCGTCGGGCCTGATGTACAGGGCTCCGCTTCCGCGCACGAAGCTGCTCTCCCCGGCGCCCGCGGCGCGCTTCTCCGGGTGGATCGCGGTCGGGTCGGAGGAGTTCTCGGTGGACGGCTGGCGCGGCATGGCCGGCCACAACTGGGGCGCCCAGCACGCGGAGCGGTGGATCTGGCTTCATGGCATCACGGAGGACGGCGACTGGCTCGACGCGGGCATCGGCCGCGTGAAGCTCGGCCGGCTCACGACCCCGTGGATCGGCAACGGCGCGCTCAGCATCGCGGGCGACCGGTACCCGCTCCGCCGCGCGCACGTGACCGAGTTCCCCGACCGGTGCACGTTCAAGCTGTCGGGCCGCGACGTCGAGCTGCGCGGAACGGTCGAGGCGCCGCGGGAGCGCTTCGTGGGCTGGGTCTACGCCGACCCGGACGGCTCGGAGCACCACGCGGTGAACTGCTCGGTCGCGGACATGCGGCTGAGCGTGAGCCGCGGGGGAGGCCCGCCTCGGAGCTCGTGATCCCGGGCGGCGCCGCCTACGAGCTGGGGATGCGCGAGCGCGACCACGGGATCGAGATCCAGCCGTTCCCGGACGGATGAGGGCGACCGCCGAGATCGTCGTCGAGCGGCCGAGGGCATCCGTGTGGGAGTGGGCCACGGACCCGAAGCACTGGGAGCGGTGGCAGGGCGACGTCTCGGCGGAGACGGCCGGCGACCGGATCACCACGCGGTACGCCTACGGGAACGAGACGGGCATCGCCGAGTACGAGGTCGCCGAGAGCACGCCGCCTCGTAGCCACACGGTGCGATCGGTGTCCGGCCCGTACCGGTTCGAGGGCACGCTGGAGCTCTTCGAGCACGTGGGCGGCACACGCGTGCGCCAGACGGCGGTCGTCGGCCCGAAGGACGCGCTGACCCGGGTCGTCTTCGTCGTCGCCTGGCCGCTCGTCCGCCGGAGCATGCGCCGCCGGATCAGGACGCAGCTCGAGCGGCTGAAGACGATGGTCGAGCTGGAGGCCGCGCTCTAGGCGGCCGCGCAGGCCGCGCGGTAGTGCTCCAGCGCACCCGCCCAGCCCTTCTTGTTCCGCTCGCGGCGCTCCTCGGCCTTCGCGCCGAGCCGCTCCCAGCCGCTGTGGACGATCCTCACCGCGGTGCCGCCGGGGGCGGGACGGAAGGTGACCTCGACCTCGGTGGCGTCGGAGCGGTCGAAGCGCAGGTGCCAGAGGTAGGCGAGCCGGCCCGGCGGCTCCCAGGCCAGCACCTCGCCCCAGTCGTGCTCGATCCCATTGGGCGTCCGCTCGAAGATGCGGCCACCGACGCGCGGCTCGATGGTCACGACGAGATCCGGGTCAGCGGTCACCGAGTGTCCTTTCGGCCACCACATCGACGTGCGGCGCGCCCAGAGGTCGAAGGCGCTCTCCACGGCGCAGTCGACCGTGAACTCGAGCTCGAGTGGCGTCACGAGCGGCGCCGGTTGTCGGCCGCCAGCTTGAAGCGCGTGGCGGCGTCGCCCCAGACCTGCTCGATGTAGGCGCGAACGGCGTCGGCGCCCTGCTCCTGGAGCGCGTAGAGCCGCCGGGTGCCTTCGGGACGGTCGATCACGAGGCCCGCCTCCTTCAGCACGCGCAGGTGCCGGGACACCGCCGGCCGGCTGATCGGCAGGGCGTCGGCCAGCTGCTGGACCGACCGGTCGTGGGTGCCGAGGAGGGCGAGGATCGCGCGCCGGTTGGGATCGCCGAGGGCGTCGAATGGGTCCGCCGACATTGCGTGAACCGTAACAGTGGTGTTACCGTAACGCTCCGGTTACCGATGAGGCACTTCGAGACAAGCACCGAGATCGACGCGCCGCCCGAGCGGGTGTGGCAGGTGCTCACCGACACCGGCTCCTGGTCCGACTGGGACTCGGGCGTGCTCGGAGTCGAGGGCGAGGCCGCCGAGGGGAACAGGGTCAAGATCCGCTCGGAGCTGAACCCGAAGAAGGCGTACCCGGTGAAGGTGACCGAGTTCCAGCCGCCGCGGCGGATGGCCTGGCGGGGCGGAGCGCCGCTCGGCCTGTTCACGGGCGTCCGCACGTACACGCTCACGCCGGAGGGGGAGGGGAGGACCCGCTTCGAGATGCGCGAAGAGTTCTCCGGCCCGCTCCTGCCGCTGATCTGGCGCACCATGCCCGACATGAACGACTCGTTCCGGCAGTTCGCGAGCGGGTTGAAGCAGCGCGCCGAGGCCGCGGGCTAGGGCGCGAGCCGCTCGACGGTCCAGGTGCCGTCGTCGCCTTGCCTGAAGCGGAAGCGGTCGTGCAGCCGGTTGTCGCGGTGGATCCAGAACTCCCACGCCACCGGCTCGACCCGGTACCCGCCCCAGTCCTCGCGCAGCGGGACCTCGCCATCCGCGTGCTCGCGGTCGAGCTCCTCGACCTGCCGCTCGAGCCACTCCCTGTCCGGGATCGGGCGGCTCTGGGGCGAGGCGGCCGCGCTGAGCTGGCTCGGGCGAGGACGGCTCCTGGCATACGCCTCGCTCTCGGCGCGGTCGACGCGCGAAACCGGTCCCTCGACCCGCACCTGGCGGCCCAGGTCGGACCAGTGGAACAGGAGCGCGGCGCGCGGGTTCGCCTCGAGCTCCGTTCCCTTCCGGCTGCCGTAGTTCGTGAAGAAGGTGATGCCGCGCTCGTCGTAGCCCTTCATCAGCACCATGCGGGCCGAGGGCGCGCCGTCCGGCGTGGCGCTCGCCACGGCCATCGCCTCGGGCTGGAAGACGTCCTTCGCCCGCGCCTCCTCGAACCAGCGGCCGAACAGGGCGAGCGGGTCCTCGCCGGGGTCGATCACGGCCCGCCTCCGCAGACCTTCGGCACCGTCGGCCCGGGGTCGCGCTTGAGCTGTCCCTCCGCCGGCCGCCCGGCGATCTTGCAGTAGGCGTAGCGGCCGGTGTCGAAGTCGATGCGGACGCGGTAGGGGTGGCCCAGCAGGCCGCCGCTCGTCTCCCGCGTCTCGAGGAACTCCGCGGTCACGGCGAGGCAGGCGTAGCGCCCGAAGCGCTCCTCGGTGCTGTCGTCGGCTCCGATGCCGGCCACGTTACGCGGGAACGGCTCGCAGTCGACGCTCCGGACCGGCCCGCGCAGCTGGCCCTCGGAGGCGCGCCGGCGGGCATCCGCGAGCACGGTGTCGCCCGCCTCGTCGACCAGGCGGTGGCGCTCGGCGACGTCCTCGGCGGGCGCCGCGGTCACGAAGCGCGGACGCTGCTCGGCCCTGATGCGCGCCTCCCGCTCGACGCGCGCCTGGCGGCGCTCCTCGCGCTCCCGTGCCTCGCGCTCGCTCTTGGACTCCCGGATGCCGGGCGCGATGGCGATGCCCACGCCGATCAGCACCAGGAGCGCCGCGACGGCCGCCACCTTGGCCGCCTTCGGCAGCTTCCGCCAAACCCATCCGGGCAGGTCAAGGAGGCTCGGAAGCGGCTCGTAGCGTTCGGGCTGTCGGCGTTCATCGGGCAGAAGCGTGCATCCTTATCACCCACCCGATTGAGGAGAGATGAAGATGCCGAAGAGGACCGCGAGCGCCACCTGGAACGGCGCGCTACAGGACGGAAACGGGACCATGCGGATGGGATCCGGCGCCTATGAGGGCCCGTACTCGTTCCAGTCCCGCTTCGAGGAGGGCGACGGCACGAACCCCGAGGAGCTGATCGCCGCAGCGCACGCCGGCTGCTTCTCGATGGCCCTCTCAGGCGAGCTGGGGAAGGCCGGCCATAACGTGGAAACCGTCGACACCGACGCCACCGTGCACCTCGACAAGGTCGACGCGGGCTTCGCGATCAAGCGAATCGAGCTCCGCACCCGCGTAACGGCACCCGGGCTCGACGACTCGGCCTTCCAGGAGGCCGCGGAAGCGGCCAAGAAGGGCTGCCCGGTCTCACAGGCGCTGGCGGCGGTGGAGTCGATCGAGCTGGACGCGCAGCTGACCTAGGAACCTGCGGCCGCGAGCACTTCGCTGAAGCCGCCGGGAAATACGCGATAGATCGTCATTTGCGAGGGGCAGTCGGCTGAGTGCTGGTGGCGCCAGCGGAGAAACTCCAATGCGCGGGGCTCCCGTCCGAGCTCGGCGGAGCAGCGCCTCACAGCGGCCACCACAAGCTCGCGTAGCTCCCCGTGGCGAGCTTTGCGCCGAGCTGCTCCGCCGGCACATATGGCCGCGACGCGCTCGGCTGACATCGCGCGCTCGCGGCTGATCCCGGCCGCCTTGAGGGCATTCGACCAGGAGCCGAAGACGCGGGCGATCGTGTTTCTGGTGGGCGGACGCGGCTCAACCTCTCGGCGCCACACTGCATAGTCGACGGCGCTCCCTGGAGTCTCCCGGCTTTCGGCCCACCACTTCAGCGCATCGAGGCACCGCTGCCGGGATCGATCCCGGCCGGTGGTTGCCGGGAATCGGCTCAACTCAGGCCTGTACGTCCGACGCCGCCGAATGTCAGCGGCCAGGGCCGCTCGGGCGGCGCCAGTGCGCCGTTCGAGAAGAACGAGCTCGCGCCATGCCACATAGACGTGGCCGGCTCGGCCGCGTGGAGGCACGGAATCCAGTGCGTCAACGAGCACCCGCAGATCCGCAAGCCGACCGACACGCCAGGAGACCGCAGCCTGTGACCGTGGCGTGGCGGGCACGTCCTTGAGCGATCCGACATCCAGCAGGTCACGGAAGCACCGAAGGAGCGGGCCATCGTCTGCGCGTACGTTGATGACGAAGGCAGGTGAGCCCTCCCGCGTCGTGCCGAAGTGCGCCTCGGCCGACGCGAAACCGGCCAGAAATCGGAGTCGTTGAGCCGGCTTTATGTCAACCGGGCAAGGCACCGGGGTCGCGCTCCTGTGCAGTGCACGGAGCCGCTGGGCGTACCGAGCGAGCGCCGGGGAGGCTCCACCCGCCGCGGCCCACAACTCGACAGCGCGGCACCACAGGTCGAATTGGGGCGCGGCCTTGCCGAGCGGCGGGAACTCGCGAAGGAGCGTTGCGAGCCTTACGCAATCGTCGCGTCGAGCGACCAACCAGGCCGTCTGAGGGTGCGACCGGCCACGTGCGGGGGCCTCGGAGAGCTCACCGAGGCCGAACCAGTCGCGAAAGGCGATCAGGAGCGGCGTGTCGTCGGCGCGTAGCTTCACCGCAAACCCGCAGCACCACGACGCTCCGCCGTTGTTGGGCCGGATATAGAAGCTGCCGTCGCCCGTTACGAAGCCGGAGACGAAGCCAAGGTCTGCTTCTCGAGTTTTGGGGGTCCACACACGAACATATGTTCCCCTACCGCTCGGACGTAATGAACTTGGTTAACCGAACCTCTGTTATCGAGCATTGATACCGGCAGGACGGCATCTGGGCATACTCCACCCCGATGGCTGATTTCGACACCACTGAGTTCCGGGCCGCCCGTTTCGACCGCCGTAGCGCCACGGAGCGCATCTCCGGGCGCGAGTTTCCGGTCGTCATGCGCGGCTATGACCGGCATGCGGTCGATGCGTTCGTGCAGGAGGTGCTTCAGATCGTCGAGGAGCTCGAGTCGGGCGCGGCGAGCGAGTCCGTTGTGCAGCGAAAGCTCGAGGAGGTCGGCGAGGAGACCGCGAGCATCCTTCAGCGGGCTCACGAGACCGCTGACGAGATCGCGGCGCGCTCGCGCGCTCAGGCCGAGGGCCGGATTCAGCGCGCCGAGCGCGAGGCCGAGCTCACGCGGCAGCACGCGGACGTCGTATTCGGAGCAGGTCGTCGTGGACACGGGGCTTCTCTGGGAGGAGCGCCAGCGCCTGATCGAGGACATCCGGCAGCTCGCGGACGACGTTCTACGCACCGCGGACGACGCCCACGAGCGCGTGACGCTCCCCGAGCTGCTGCGGGAGCAGGAGACCGAGATGCAGCCGGCGACCGAGATCGAGCCGGACACCGGCGGCGAGATCCCCGAAGATCAGCCGACCGGCGAGGTGGAGCTCGACGTCCTCCCTGGCGGAGCGGCCGCGGACGACGAGGGGTCGGACGACCCGACCACCTCGAACGGGACCCGCTAGCGCTCGCTAGAGCGGCATCTTGCCGCGGCCCTTGCGGCCCGCGGACGCGCTCTTGTTCGTCGCCTTGCGCGACGTTCCGAACGACTTCGAGAAGAAGCGCCCGATCGGCCCCGGTGCCTTGCCGCCCGCCCGCTGGCCGACGCCGAGCGTGCGGTCAACGCCGCGCTGCGGATGGCTCGACAGGCGTGGCATCAGGAATGCCAGCACGAGCAGGACGATGCAGACTGCGACGATGATGGCGATGGTCATGGCGCCCCCGTACCCGCCCGGTCGACTCCCGCAAACCGCATAGACTTCCGAGTCCGTGGCGAAGCAGAAGCAGATGAAGATGCAGATGCAGGTCGGCGCGCTGGCGGCGATCCCGCAGCTCGAGTCGCGCACCGACGAGCAGCTCCACAGCGAGTCGAAGCACCGCGTGGCCGCCAAGGCGATCCTCGGCGCGCGCGCGGCGGAGCGCTACGACGCCAAGGCCGCGCGGGCCTACTTCAACGAGGCGCTCGCCGGCTGCCACCCGCAGGAGCGTCCCGCGCTTCGGCAGATGATGAAGGCCTCGCTCGCCCTCGCGGAGCGCCGGCCGGACGAGCTGAGGGACGCGATGGAGAAGCTCGGCCAGGAGGCCCCCTCCGGCCGCCAGCTCTTCATGCTGCGCCTGATGGGCCTGCTCATCCCGCCCGGCAGCGCGGGCGTGTGGGCCCGCGTCCGCGGCATCTTCCTGATCTTCCTGCTCGTGATCGCGATGCTCGCGATCGGCACCGGCATCGTCCAGGGAATCGGGCTGATCTTCGGCGGCATCGGGATCGGAAGCTCGATCTTCTTCGGGTTCCTGCTCGTGGTGATCGCGCTCGGCGTGCTCGTGATGTTCGGCCGCCGCAGGCAGGCCAAAGCGCAGGCGAACCGGGCCGCTCAGCTGTCGGGCCGCTAGCTCAGTACAGCGCCGCGGACAGGCGGCGCCTGTGCTCGCGCGCGAGCGGGTCGTCCGGACCCAGCTCGGTGAACAGCGCGACCATCACGCGCCGTACGAGGTCCCGGTGCTCCGGCTCCGCCTGGAACGCCTCCTGAAGCAGCTCGAGAGCGCGCGCGTGATCGCCTGAGTCCCATGCCTCGAACGCATCTCCGAGGAGCCCCTCGTCGGTGAGCTTGGCTCGGGCCAGCAGCCCGTCGGCCACGAAGTCGCCGCTCGCGCCCTCCAGCAGCTCGACCGCCTCCCCCGTCTCGCCGCGCCGCAGCAAGATCTTTCCCAGCTCGCGCCTCGCCCCCTCGTGCGAGCGGTCGAGCTCGAGTGCGCGCCGGAGCGAGTCCTCGTCACCCGCCGCCGCGAGCTCGTCGGCCTCCGACGGCACGAGCGAGTCGAAGAAGCGCTCCACCTCGGCCGGCGGCTGCGCGCCGGTGAACTCCGCGACCACGCGGCCGTCCCTGAACGCCTTGACCGCCGGAATGCCCTGGATGCGGAACGCGGCCTGAAGCCGCTTGTTGGCCTCCACGTCCACCTTCGCGAGCTCCACCTTGCCGGCGCGCGCCGTGGCCGCGCGCTCGAGCACGGGCGTGAGCTGCTTGCACGGCCCGCACCAGTCGGCCCAGAAGTCGACGACCACCGGCACCTCGCGCGAGCGCTCGAGCACCCGCTGGTCGAAGTCCGCCTCGCCGACGTCGTAGATCGTGCCGTTCCGCGGCGCCTCAGCGCTCACGGACCGTGGCCTTCTCGATCACCACCGACTGGAGCGGCGTGCCCGCGGAGCCGCTGGCCGGGTCGCCGAGCTCGCCGATCGCCTGCACCACCTCCATGCCCGCGGTGACCTCGCCCAGGAGCGCGTAGTCGGGCGTCAGGCCGGTTCCCTCGCCGGTGACGACGAAGAACTGGCTCCCGCCCGTGCCCGGCGGCTCGTTGCCGGCCTTGGCCATCGCCGCCACGCCCGGCACGTACTGTCGCGTTCGCCGGGACGTCGTCGGTCGTGGAATAGCCGGGCCCGCCGCCGCCGGTCACCGTCGGGTCGCCGCCCTGGATCACGAAGCCGGGCACGATCCTGTGGAAGATCGTGTCGTCGTAGAAGCCGCTGCGCGCGAGCGAGGCGAACGACGCCGCCGCCTCGGGCGAGGTCTTCTGGTCGAGCCGGATCGTGAACGCGCCGCAGCTCGTCTCGAGCTCGACCTCGTAGGTCTTGCGCCGGGTCGAGCGGCTCCGGCTTCTTCTCGCCGCCGTCCGCGCGCGGCGCCGGCTGGTCCGGGCTCTCGCACTCCCCCGCGGCCGGCTCCGAGGCGGGCGCCGTGGCCTGCTGCTCGGTGTTCGCGCCGCCGCTCGACTCGCCGCTCTCGTCGTCGTCGCCTCCACATGCGCCGAGCGCGAGCACGAGGACGAGACCGAGGGCGAGGAGAAGACGCGACATGCGGCGGCGTAGGCTAGCGACGTGCCGCTGTCTCCCCTGGCCCGTCGCTACGACCAGTTCATCCTGGACCTGGACGGCTGCGTCTGGGTCGGCGACGAGCCAACGCCGCGCGCCGTGGAGGCGGTCGAGGAGCTCCGCGACGCCGGCAAGGACGTGGCCTACGCGACCAACGACCCGCGCAGCGCGACCGAGGACTACGTGGCCCGGCTGTGGAAGATCGGCATCCGCGCGTCGGTGCGCGACGTCGTGACCGTCGGCGGCGCCGTGCAGCACCTGCTCGCCGAGACGCGCTCGGGCCGCACCGCGTTCGTGGTCGGGCACGGACGCGCTCCGGAAGCACGTGACCGACGCGGGCCTGCGCGTGCTGAACGGAACCGACCTGGCCTCCCGCGCGGAGGTCGTGATCGTCGGCGGGACCGAGGACCTCGTCTACGACGACCTGCGCTTCGCCGCGCTCGCGGTGCGCCGCGGCGCCGACTTCCTCGCCACCGCCCGCGACCCCACCTACCCCCAGCCCGACGGCCTGTGGCCCGGCACCGGCGCGATCCTCGCCGCGGTGGAGATCGCGAGCGGCCGGAAGGCGGAGACCGTCGGCAAGCCGGAGCCGCAGCTCCTCCTCACGGCGCTCGACCGGCTCGGGACCGATCGGAAGACGCTCGTGGTGGGCGACCGCGTGGACACGGACCTGGGCGCGGCAGCCGCCGCGGAGCTCGACGCGGCGCTCGTGCTGAGCGGCGGCACCGAGACGACAGGCACTGAACGGGTTCGAGCCGCCAGCCCGTGGCCGTCACGGACACACTCGCGGACCTGATCCTCGCCTGAATCCGCGAGGTGGTGGGAAAACGGTGCGAAAAACGCACCGAATCCCCACCACCCGGAGCGGAGGGCGGCGCGGCGGACCCTCGGTGCTGCAGTTTCAGCCCTCAGGGCGGCGCATCAGCGCGTCCACCTCCCCCGGCTCCACGCCCAGCAGCGCGCACGTGTAGCCGTTCACCGTCAGGCCCGCCACGGCCGCGCGGGCCAGCGCCACCGCGGGCTCCACCCCGCGCGACTCGTGCAGGTGCGCCGCGCAGACCGCGGCCACGAAGTCGGTGTGGCGGTCGCCGTGCACCGCCACCGCGCCGCGCCGGCGCAGCTCGCGGCGCAGCAGCGGCAGGATCTCCTCGAGCGCCTCCGCCCCGGCCTGAGCCGACGCGACCGGCACGTGGTGCCAGCCGAGCCCGGCGGCCTCGTAGGCGCCGAGGTTGTGCCGCGACGCCATCGTCGACACGCACAGCCGCACCCCCTTCCCCTTGAGGTAGGCGATCTCGGCCTCCCGGCGCTCGGGCCGGTGGCTCCTCCCCCCTCCCCCCGGCCGCTCCAGGCCGCAGAGCTTGCCGGGGCGCGCCCACCAGATCCTGCTCGGTTCCCTCTCCTTGACACCCATACGCGGCGAAGCGGCACGCCGGGGAAGTTCGCCCCCTCGGTACCATCCGGCGCGTATGTGCCGTGTGTTCGGCTGCGTCGCCGCGGAGCCGGTTTCGATCCGGCACGAGCTGCTGGACGCCGAGAACCCGCTCATCCGCCAGTCCGAGGAGCACGACTCCGGCTGGGGCATGGCCGTCTACGAGCGCGCCGACGGCGCCGAGCCTCGCCTGATCCGCTTCCCCGAGGCCGCCTACGCCGACAACGAGTTCAACGAGGCGGCGGACACCCGCGGGCGGATCTTCAACGTCCACGTCCGCCGCGCGACGATGGGCGAGCTGGCGCCGGAGAACACGCACCCGTTCTGCCTCGGGAGCTACACGCTCGGCCACAACGGCACGATCGTGCGCTATCCGCGCCTGCTCGAGCCTCACATGAGCCGGCCGGTGGGCAACACCGACTCCGAGTACCTCTTCAACCTGCTGATGCACGACTTCGACGACGGCGATCCCGTCGCCTGCCTCCGGAGGACGCTGCGGACGGCGGTCGAGCGCTCCCCGTTCAGCGGCCTCAACATCCTGTTCGGCGACGGCGAGAAGCTGTTCGCCTACCGGCTCGGCCTCTTCGACCTCCACTGGCTCGCCCGCCCCGGACAGCTCCTCGTGGCCTCCGAGCGGATCACGGACGAGGAGGGCTGGCACAGCGTCCAGCAGGACGTGCTCCTCACGCTCGACCCGAACGACCTCGAGGAGCCGCACGCCGAGCGGCTGCTGGGCGACGAGCTCCTGGCGAGCGCGCAGGTGCAGAAGGTCGACCTCGCGCCCCATCTGCGCGGAGCCGAGCGCGGAGCGGCGGCGGCGGAGCGCGCGAAGGCCGCGGCGGCAGCCGGGTGAGCACGGAGAAGCCGCAGGGCGCCGAGCGGAGGCTCGCGCTCCTTGTCAACCCCGCATCGGCCGGCGGGAGGGCGCTCGAGGCGCTCCCGAAGGTCCACGCCGCGCTCGACGCGCTCGGCGCGACGCACCGCACCGTCACCACCCGCAGCATCGACCACGCCCACGAGGAGGCGCTCGGGGCGGCGGCGGACGGGCGAGACCGTGGTCGCCCTCGGCGGCGACGGGCTGCTCCGCCCGCTCGCCGGCGCGCTCAAGGCACACGAGCTGCCGCGCTCGCGATCGTCCCCTGCGGGCGCGGCAACGACTTCGCGCGCGTGCTCGGCATCCCGACGGACCCCGCGCGAGGCGGCGCGCATCGCGGTCGCAGGGCGAGGAGCGGCTCCTCGACGTCGCGAACGTCGAGGGCACGCCCTACATGGGCATCGCGAGCTTCGGCTTCGACTCGGACTGCAACCGGATCGCCAACGAGGCGCAGGCTGATCAGGGGCAACGCGGTCTACCTGTACTCCGCGCTGCGCGTGCTCGCGTTCTGGAAGCCCGCCACCTTCACGGTCAAGGTCGACGGCGAGCGCCACGAGATCACGCGGGTACTCGGTCGCGGTGGGCAACTCGAAGGTCTACGGCGGCGGCATGTACGTCCTGCCGCAGGCCGAGCTCGACGACGGCAAGCTCGACGTGATGCTCGTCAAGGACAGCCCGAGGCGGAAGCTTCGTGAGCGGCCTCGCCAAGACCTTCAAGGCGAAGCACACGGACTCGGCCTACGTGGAGTTCCTGCGCGGCGAGGAGATCGAGGTGAGCTCCGACCGTCCGTTCGTCATCTACGCCGACGGTGACCCGATCGGCGCCACCCCCGCGATCATGCGCGTCGAGCGGCGCTGCCTGCGGGTCATCGCCCCGGCCTGATGTTCCGGGTCGCGCGCGCTCTCGCCCGGCTCGCCCGGGCGCGCCAGCCGCCGCCTCGGCCGGACGGGCGGCACCACGGCGCCCGGCCGCGCGCTGCTCAAGGCCTCGCCGCGCGCGCTCGCGCGCATGGCGAGCGAGCTCGACGCGGGCTCGGTGCTCGTGTCGGCCACGAACGGCAAGACGACCACCGCGGCGATGATCGCGGCGGCGCTCGAGCGCGCCGGCCGGCCGGTCGTGCACAACCGCGCGGGGTCGAACATGGCCTGGGGCGTGGCCACCGCGCTGCTCGACGCCGGCCGCGAGCGCGGCCAGATCGGGCTCTTCGAGGTCGACGAGGCCTGGCTGCCGGCCGGTCGCGCGCGACGTCGACGCCGCGCCTGCTCCTGCTCTCGAACCTGTTCCGCGACCAGCTCGACCGCTACGGCGAGCTCGAGCTGCTCGCCGACCGCTGGGCCGAGCTCACCGCCGAGCCTCGACGGCCGCGCGCGCTTCGTCCTGAACGCCGACGACCCGCTCGTCGCCGACCTCGGCCGCGAGCGCGCCGGCGTCACCTACTTCGGCGTCGAGGACGACTCGCAGGCGCTCCCGGGCATGCAGCACGCCGCCGACTCGAAGCACTGCCGCAACTGCGGCCACGCCTACGAGTACGAGGCGATCTACCTCGGCCACATGGGCCGCTACCGCTGCCCGAACTGCGGCCGGACGCGGCCGGAGCCGGAGGTGGCGGCCACGAGCGTCGACGCTCGACGGCATGGAGGGCTCGCGCGTCGACCTGCGCACGCCCCAGGGCGAGCTCGACGCTGACGCTGCCGCTGCCCGGGCCTCTACAACGTCTACAACGCGGTGGCCGCCGCGGCGACGGCGCTCGAGCTGGGCGCTGCCGCTCGCGACCGTCGGCGAGGCGCTCGAGGGCTTCGGCGGCGCGTTCGGCCGCGTGGAGACGATCCCCGTGGACGGGCGGAGCGTCTCGATCCTGCTCGTCAAGAACCCGGCCGGCGCGAACGAGGTGCTGCGGACGCTGACGCTCGAGGACGGCCGGCTCGACCTGTGGATGGCGCTGAACGACCGGATCGCCGACGGCCGCGACGTCTCCTGGATCTGGGACGCCGACTTCGAGGTGCTCGCCGGCCGCGTGCGGCGCGTGACCTGCTCCGGCACGCGCGCCGAGGAGATGGCGCTGCGGCTGAAGTACGCGGGCATCGACGCCGAGCTCGAGGTGGAGCGCGACCTGGGCGACTCGCTCGACTCCGCGCGTCGCGAACGCCGCCGGCGAGCGCGTCTACGCCCTGCCCACCTACACGGCGCTGCTCGAGCTGCGCGACCTGCTGGCCGACCGCGGCCTGGCGAAGCGGTGGTCCGAGTGACGGGCAGGCCGTGACCTGGCACGACGTCGAGCACGGCGCCTACGACGCCGACCTCGCCGCTCTGGCGCGAGCTCGCGGCCGCGCGCGGGCGGCCCGGTCCTCGACCTGGGCGCCGGCACGGGGCGCGTGGCGCGCGGACCTCGCCGCGCAGGGCCACGAAGTGGTCGCGCTCGACACGCGAGCCCGGACCTGCTGGCGGCCCTCGCCGAGCGCGCCCCGAGCGTCACGACCGTGACCGGCAGACGCCCGCGGCTTCACGCTCGACGCGCTTCGCGCTCGTGATCGCCCCGATGCAGCTGGTGCAGATCCTCGGCGGCCGCGACGGCCGGCGTGGCGATGCTCGACCGGGCCCGCGCGCACCTCGCACCTGGCGGCCGCTTCGCGGCGCGTTCGCCGCCGCGCGATGCTCGGACCGACCCGCTGCGAGGCGCGCTCGGCGGACTGCTCCGCAACGTGACCCTCTCCCCGCTCCCCGACATGCTGGAGCGCGACGGCTGGGTCTTCTCGAGCCAGCCGGTGTCGGTGCGGGAGGACGACGGGTGCGTGGTCGATCGACGCGGCACCGGCAGGCCGTGTCGCCGAGCGGGCGAGCTCGAGGAGGAGATCGTCGACGATCGCGCTCGACGTCGTGCAGCAGCGAGGAGTTCGAGGCAGGAGGCCCGCGAGGCCGGCCTCGCGCGCCGGAGCCGCCGCGAGGTCCCCGAGACCGCCGATCACATCGGAAGCACGGTGGTCGTGTGCCGGCGCTGAGGGTCCTCTCGCTCTATCCGGAGCTGATGAACATCTACGCCGACCGCGGCAACATCGCGGTGCTGCGCGCGCGCTGCGAGTGGCGCGGGCTCGGCTTCGAGCACGCCGCGCTCCACGCCTCGGCGAGCCGCTCGACCCGGACGCGCACGACCTCGTCTACATGGGCGGCGGCCAGGACCGCGACCAGGTCGGCCGTGGCGCACGACATGGCGGCGACGAAGCGCGACGCGCTCCACGCCGCCGCCGGCCGCGGCGCCGTCGTGCTCGCCGTCTGCGGCGGCTACCAGCTGCTCGGCCACTCCTACGAGATGGGCGGCGAGGAGCTGCCCGGCGTGGGGCTGGTGGACCTGCGCACCGTCCGCGAGCCGGGCCCGCGGCTGATCGGCAACTGCGCGATCGAGGCCGACCTCGGCACCGGCCCGCGCGTGATCGCGGGCTTCGAGAACCACGGCGGCCGCACCTATCTCGGCGCCGGACGAGCAGCCGCTCGGCCGCGTGCTCAGCGGCCACGGCAACAACGGCCGCGACGGCTTCGAGGGCGTCCACCGCGGCAACGTGATCGGCACCTACCTCCACGGCCCGCTGCTGCCCGAAGAACGTCTGGCTGGCCGACCGCCTGATCGAGCTGGCGCTCGGCATCGAGCTCGAGCCGCTGCCGGGCGACGAGCTCGAGGACGCCGCGCACGCCTCCGCGCGGCGGGCCGCCGGCGTCTAGGCCTAGACGCCGAGCTGCCGAGCACGCGCAGCACCTCGGCGATCGAGGTGATGCCCTGCACGACCTTCTCGAGGCCGTCCTCGTGAAGCGTGCGCATGCCCTGCGCGCGCGCCTCCGCGCGGATCAGGTCGTCGTGGCTCGCGCCGTCGAGGATCAGCCGCCGCAGGGAGTCGGTCATCAGCATGACCTCGTAGAGCCCGTGCGGCCCTTGTAGCCGGTCTGCGCGCAGCGCACGCACGCGCCCGGCTCGTAGCGCGGTGATGCCGCGCGGGCCGCTCGAAGCCGTTCTCGGCGAGCATCGGCCTTCGTGAGCTTCACCGGCTGTCTTGCACTCGCACAGCCGCCGCACGAGCCGCTGCGCCACCACGCACTCCACGCTCGAGGTCACGAGGAACGGCTCGATGCCCATGTCGATCAGCCGCGCGGCCGCGAGCGGCGCGTCGTTGGCGTGCAGCGTGGTCAGCACGAGGTGCCCGGTGAGCGCCGACTCGATCGCGATCTGCGCCGTCTCGGTGTCGCGGATCTCGCCGACCATGACGCACGTCCGGGTCGGCGCGGACCATGGCCCGCAGGCCCGCTGGCGAAGGTCAGCCCGGTCTTGCGGGTTCACCTGGACCTGCTTCACGCCCGTCGAGCTCGTACTCGACCGGGTCCTCGACCGTCACGACCGTCCGGTCCGGGGTGTTCAGCTCCGTCAGGCCGGCGTAGAGGGTCGTGGTCTTGCCCGAGCCCGTCGGGCCGGTGACGAGGATCGCGCCGTGCGTCGCCCGGATCGCCGTCTCGAAGCGCGCGCGGTCCTGGTCGTCCATCCCGAGCCCGTCGAGGTCCATGACGATCTGGCGCGAGTCGAGGATGCGCATCACGACGGCCTCGCCGCGCACGACCGGCAGCGTCGCCACGCGCAGGTCCACGTAGTTGCCGTCCACCGACAGGCCGATGCGGCCGTCCTGCGGCATGCGCTTCTCGGCGATGTCGAGCTCGGCCATGATCTTGATCCGCGACACGAGGCCCGAGAACGAGGTGGCGCGGCACCGTCGTCGAGTCGAACACCACGCCGTCGACGCGGAAGCGCACGCGCATGTCGTGCCCGCGCGGCTCGAAGTGGATGTCGGAGGCGCCGCGGCGGACCGCGTCCGCGATCACCGCGTGCACCAGCTTCACGACCGGCGCCTCGTCGGCCGACTCGCGCAGCTCGATGACCTCCGCCTCGTAGCTCGTCCTCCTCGATCTCGTGGACCGAGCCCTCGAGCGTGCCGAGCTGCTCGATCAGCGCGTCGATGTCCTCCGGCGAGGCGACCGCGCGGCGCACCTCGTAGCCGGTGGCCATCGTGATGTCGTCGAGCGCGAGCAGGTTGGCGGGGTCCGCGGTCGCCACGAGCAGCGTCCGCTCGCCGAGGAACGCGATCGGGATCGTCCGGTAGCGGCGCGCCTTCTCGCCGTCGATCATGCTCGCCGCGCCCTTGTCGACGTCGAAGACGTTCAGGTCGACGTAGTCGAGCCCGTTCCGCTCGGCGAGCGCCTGCGCGAGCTGCGCCGAGTTGACGATGCCGGCGTCGATCAGCGCCTGGCCCAGCGGCACGCCGTCGCGGCGGCCGTGCTCCACGACCTGCTCGACGACCTCCCGCTCGGCGAAGCCGAGCTGGACGATCACGTCGCCGATGCGCCGCTTGACCCCGGTCCGCTTGGTGGGCGGAATCAGTCCGGAGACGGGGAACGGCCCGGCCGAGGCAGCCTGAGCTTCCATACCCCACAGGTATCGGCAGGGACTCCGTTCAGGTCAAGCTGGCGGCCGGCTGGGTGGCCGCCCGTAGCGCGCGCTCTCCCGGTCGGGGCACACGCGGAGCGCTCTCGACCATGTCCGCGATCTCGAACACCCGGGAGAGCGGGCCGCCCGGGCAGACGATCGCGAAGCCGTGCCCGCGCCGCGTCACGCGGCGGTGCGCGTTCATCAGCAGCGCGAGCCCCGTGGAGTCCATGAAGTCGACCCTGGAGAGGTCCACGACGAGCGGGATCGAGAGCGTCGGCGAACGCCTCGTTCAGGGCGGAGAGCATTCGCGGCGCGGTCGCGATGTCGAGCTCGCCCTCGACTGAGAGCAGCTCGTATCCATCGACCTGGCTCCGCTCCACGGCAAGCGGGATCACGGCGACCGGCAGTCTAATCCTCTTTGTCCGCCGGGCGCGCTACGGTTCGGCACGTGGAGCATCTCCGACTACCAGCGGCGCTCGCGCGCCACGGCGGTCTACCCGGACGCCGGCGACAACCTCACCTACCCCGCCCTCGGCCTCTGCGGCGAGGCCGGTGAGGCCGCCGAGAAGGTGAAGAAGGCGATGCGCGACGACGGCGGCGTGCTCACCGACGAGCGCCGCGACGCCCTCGCGGCCGAGCTCGGCGACGTGCTCTGGTACGTGGCGCAGCTCGCGACCGAGGCCGGGCTCGACCTCGACGAGATCGCCGACGACAACCTCGCCAAGCTGCTCTCCCGCCAGGAGCGCGGAGTGCTTCAGGGCAGCGGCGACACGCGCTAGCCGTTCGGGTTCAGCAGCGCCTTCCTCCCCTCGAACGCGAAGAACAGCAGGTCGACCATCCGGAACGTGTTCGAGTTCGGCCCGAGCGACGGTGAGAACGTCGTGTCGCGGAGGATCGAGTTGTCGCTGCCCTCCATCGCGCGGTGGAAGGTCTCGGCGACGATCCTCGCCCCCACGCCGCTCATCTTCCCGCCGTTCAGCTCGGCCTCGCGCAGGACGTAGAACCACAGCGGCGTGTCCTTCAGGACCGCCTGCCGCTGCGCCTGGCGTGAGCCCGCCGAGGTCCGCGCCGTTCTTGCCGTCGCGGATCTGCGGCCTTCGTCAGCTTGGTGAGCGTCACTCCCTTGTTCTTCAGGAAGTTCGCCATCTGCTGGCCGGTCGCGAGCTTCACCATCTTCGCGCGCGTGAGGTTCCGGAACGCCAGGTTCCGCCTGGCGTCGTTGAACCCCGTGCTGCCCGGAAGGCCCACGGTCTTCGGCGGGAGGTGCTGGAGCGGGTCCACCATCCGCGTGTCGATCCGCATCGCCCGGTTGAACTTGCCCGCGGGCACGGTCAGGTTCGGCTTGCCCGGCGCCTCGCCGAAGTCGTACAGCCGCCGCCAGTCCGCGATCCAGATGCTCGCGAGGCGCGTGTCGCTGCCGAGATTGCCGCCCGTGTTCGAGAACGTGAACAGGAACTCGAGCGTGCCGCCCCCGTTGTCGAAGATCGTGTTCCAGTTGTAGGCGGCCCGCACCATCGCGTGCCCGAGGCGGAAGCCGGCGATCGAGAACTCGATCGGCATGGTCGGCACCTGGGTCGGCAGCGCGCCGACCTCGAACGCCTTCCGGCCGTTGTTGAACACGTCGTTCACGACGCCCGCCCTGCAGATCCGCGGCAGGTAGTCCGTGCGCAGCATCCACTGGTAGTGCTTCGTCACGATCTCGCGCGCCCTCGCGAACTTCTGCGCCGCGGGGACGCCGCCGAGCTGCGTGTCGACCACCCGGTTGTGGAAGCGGATCATCGCCAGATGGGTCTGCGCGACGGCCAGGTTCTCGTCGTTCCGCGGGTCGGGGATGATCGCCTTGCGCTTCTTCGCGGCGGTGTTGCCGGCGCCGCGCGGGAGGTCGAAGCCGTTCTTCGTCGGCCCGGTCGTCTTGCCCATCTTCAGGTGGAGGCCGTCCGACTCGTAGAACTTCTCGGACTTGGGGTCCTGCGGCCCGGCTCCGTAGAGCGAGTCGAGATCGAGGCTCGGAGAGCGCGCCTGAATGAGCTGCGCGGGCGTGACGTTCGCGCCGAACGTGACCTTCGTCTTGTCGAAGGTCAGGTCGTGGTCCACGAACTGGCCCAGGTAGGTGAAGCCGGCCGGGATCTGGCGACGAGCCGCCGCCGGCCCGGCCATCGCGGCGCCGAGCTTCTTCATGCGCGCCCTCGCCGAGCTGCTTGCCCGCCCCGCTCGGGCCCATCCGCTTGAACCGGAACGGCGGCGCCGCCTCGTCGGCCGCGGCGGCCGTGGTCGCCGCCACGGCGATCGGGCCGTCCTGGTCGGCCTCCCTGCCGCCGACGCTCTCCCCCAGGAGCCCTTCGCCGATCACGTAGTAGCTCTCAGAACCGTGGGTGACCATGCAGCGACCCTTCCACTCGGGGTAGCCCCGATGGTCTCACGCGCTGCAAGTGCAGTGGTTAGGAGGCGCCGTTCTGCGAAAAACGTTCGAAGCGGGGCGCCGCGGCGGCCGGCACGCGGGCGCGGATGCGCACGCCCTCGGGCGTGTCCTCGCGCTCCAGCTCGCCGGCGAGCTCGTGTAGTGCGGACAGGCTGCCGCCCTCGTCGTACGGCACGAGCAGCTCCATCGGGCGGAGAGTTGCGAGGAAGCGGGCCTCGATCGCCTCGCGCAGGTCGTCGAGCCCGTATCCGGTGGCGCCCGACACCTGCACCGCGTCGGGGAAGCGGAAGGACAGCTCGCGGCGGCGTTCCTCGTCGAGCACGTCGACCTTGTTCAGGGCGAGCAGCCGCGGGGTCTCCCCCGCGCCGATCTCGTCGAGCACGTCGTCGACCGCGGCCATCATCGCGTGCATCTCCTCCTCGGCCACGGAGGCGTCGACCACGTGGACGACCAGGTCCGCGCCGAGCGCCTCCTCGAGCGTCGCGGAGAACGCCTCCACGAGCTGATGGGGCAGCTTGCGGATGAACCCGACCGTGTCCGTGAGCAGGTACTGGCGCCCGCCGATCTCGAACGACCGCGTGGTCGGGTCGAGCGTGTGGAAGAGGCGCTCGCGCACGCCCACCTCCGAGCCCGTGAGCGCGTTCAAGAGCGTCGACTTGCCGGCGTTCGTGTAGCCGGCGAGCGCCGCGGTGGGCAGCCCCGCGCGCTCGCGCTCCGTGCGCATCGTCGCGCGCGTGGCCTTCGTCTCGCGCAGCCGGCCGCGGAGCGCGGAGATGCGGTTGCGCGCGAGCCGGCGGTCGGTCTCGATCTGCGACTCGCCCGGGCCTCTGCGTGCCGATGCCGCCGTCCATACGGCCGGCGCCGAGGCGCTCGAGGTGCGTCCACAGGCCGCGCATGCGCGCGAGGTTGTACTCGAGCTGGGCCAGCTCCACCTGGAGCTTGCCCTCGGCCGAGCGGGCGTGGTCGGCGAAGATGTCGAGGATGATCGCCGTGCGGTCGATCACCGGCATCCCGAGCTCCTCCTCGAGGTTGCGCTCCTGGCGGGGAAGCAGCTCGTCGTCCACCGCGATCAGGTTGGCGTCGGCCTCCTTCGCGGCGTGCTTCAGCTCGGTCAGCTTGCCGCGCCCGAAGTAGCGGTCCGGGTCGGGCTGGTCGCGGCGCTGCGTGAGCTCGCCGGCCACCGCCACGCCGGCCGTGCGAAGCAGCTCGCGAAGCTCGGAGAGGTCCGGCTCGCCGGGCGATACGCCGATCGTGAGCGCCCGCTGGCGCGCACGCCGCGGGGCGCCATTCGGGGATGCGTCCACCTGCCCCAGTCTAGAGATACGATCCGGCGCCGTGAGAGCTTTCGTGACGGGTGGAACGGGGTTCATCGGCTCGCGCGTGGTCGAGCGCCTGCGCGCCCGCGGCGACGAGGTGGTGGTGCTCGCGCGCAGGCCCGAGAAGGCCGCCGGGCTGCGACGCGGAGGTGGTCGAGGGCGACCTGTCGGACGCCGACGCCATCCGCCGCGGCGATGGAGGGCTGCCAGGCCGTCTTCCACATCGCCGCCGACTACCGCGTGGGCATGGCGGCCTCGAAGCGCGACTCGATGCGCGACTCGAACGTGGGCGGCACCGAGCGCGTGCTCGACGCCGCGGCGGACGCCGGCGTGGACCGGATCGTCTACGTCTCGACGATCAACGTGTTCGGGAACACGAACGGGCAGACCGTCGACGAGACCTACAGCCGCGACGAGGCGGACGGCTTCGTCTCGACCTACGACGAGACGAAGTACCGCGCGCACAGGCTCGCCGAGGAGCGCGCCGCGCGCGGGGCGCCGGTCGTGATCGTGCAGCCCGGTGCCGTCTACGGGCCGGGCGACCATGCGCTGCGTCGGCCAGATGATCGACCAGGCCAGCACGGGCAAGATGCCGGCCAAGGCGTTCCCCGAGCTCGGCGTGAACATGGTGCACGTGGACGACGTGGCCGACGGGATCCTGCTCGCGCACGACAAGGGCAAGCCGGGCGAGTCGTACGTGCTGGGCGGCGAGCTCACGACCCAGGGCGAGCTGATCGACAAGGCCGCGGCGATCGGCGGCAAGAAGCCGCCGCGCATGAAGGTCCCGCCCCTGATGCTGAAGGCGATGATCCCGGTGAGCCGCTGGGTGGGCCCGGCGATGGGCCTGCCGCCGAACTTCCGCGAGATGATCTCGGCCGCCCACAACGTGACCTACTGGGCGAAGGACGACAAGGCCCGGCGCGAGCTCGGCTACGCGCCGCGCGACCTCGACACCGGCCTCAGGCAGACGATTCAGGCAGCGTGATGCGCTCCACCGGCGGCATCACGCCGCGGGTGGTGAACTCCGCGGGCAGGCTCGTGCCCGGAAGCACGACCCCGCCGGCCGACGACGCGTGCCCGACCGCGAAGCGGTGAGCGCACAGCGCGCACGCCACCGCGTCGATCTCCTCGATGCGGCGGTGCCAGAGGTCGCCGCCCTCGTCGGTCACGCGGTCCTCCATCAGCTCCTCGATCCTGAGCTGCATGCCGTACGGGTGGCGCTTCGCCGGCAGGCGCCGCCCCTGTAGCGCCCAGAACACGCGGTCGGGATCGGTCGGGAAGACGGGCGTCTCCTGGTAGGCGCCCTCCGGCACCCTGTCGCCGTCGTCGTCCTCCGGCTCGAATGCCGGGAGGCCGAGCGCCTCCACGGCCGCCTCCGCCCCGGGCGCCACGCCCACGACGACGTCCCCGAGCCTCCGGACCTCCTCCGCCACCTGCTCGACGGGGCCGGGCTCGTAGAAGAGCGCGCTCAGGCGGATCGGCGGCTCCGGGTCGCGCACCTCCTCGAGCAGCGCGAGCTGGAGCATGCGCTGCATCGGCACGATGCCGCAGTAGTGCACCCGCTAGCCCCCGAGGCTGCCGCGCAGGCGCTCGACCGCCTCCGCGAGGCGCTCGTCCGGCACCGTGAGCGAGATGCGGAAGAAGCCCTCGCCGTTCGCCCCGTACGAGCCGCCCGGCGAGACGACCACGCCCGACTCCTCGAGCACCAGCTCGCAGTACGAGGCCGAGGTGTGGCCCTCCGGCACGGGCGCCCAGACGTAGATCGTGCCCTTCGGCGGCGTCACGTCCACGCCGATCTCGGCGAGCGCGTCGCACACGAGGTCGCGGCGGCGCTGGTAGATCGCGGGCATCTCGGCCGGCGGCCCGGCGTCGAGCGCGGCGGCGGTCGCGAGCTGCACCGCCTCGAACATGCCCGAGTCGATGTTGGTCTTCAGCTTCCAGTACGCCTCGACCGCGGCCCGGTTGCCCACGATCGCGGCGGTCCGCCAGCCGGTCATGTTCCAGCCCTTGGAGAGCGAGAACACCTCCACGCCGACCTCCTTCGCGCCGGGCGTCTCGAGGAAGCTCGGCGCCACGTACCCGTCGAAGGTGGTCTCGGTGTACGAGGCGTCGTGCACCACGAGCACGTCGTGCTCGCGCGCGAACTCGACCGCCCGCTCGAAGAGGCCGTCCGGCACGATCGCGCCGGTCGGGTTGTTCGGGTAGTTCAGGTACATCAGCCGCGCGCGGGCGGCCACGTCCCCGCCGATCGCGTCGAGGTCCGGCGCGAAGCCGCGCTCCGGCTCGAGCGGCATCAGCACGGGCTCGGCGCCCGCGAGCAGCGGCCCGCCGGTGTAGACCGGGATAGCCGGGGTCCGCCGCCAGCGCCACGCTGTCCGGGTCGAGGAAGGCGAGATTCAGGTTGAAGACGCACTCCTTCGCGCCGAGCGCGGGGATGATCTCCGTCTCCGGGTCGAGCGCCACGCCGAAGCGCCGCTCGTAGAAGCGCGCGTAGGCCTCGCGCAGCTCGGGGCGGCCGCGGTTCGACGGGTACTGGTGGGTGCCGGGTCGCGGCGGCGGCGCTCGCCAGCGCGGCGATCACGGGCTCGGGCGTGGGCGTGTCGGGGTCGCCGATCCCCAGGCTGATCACGTCGACGCCCGCGGCCTTCTTCTCGCGGATCTTCCGCTCGAGCTCGGCGAACAGGTACGGCGGCAGGCGGTCCAGTCGGCTACTCGGTTGCATTCAGCTCCTCGACGAATTCCTCGCTCATGGTCCCGGCGTACACGGGCCGCGCCCAGCCTGTCAGGTCCACGTGCATGTCCTCGCCGACGTCCACGACAAGCTCGCCGCCGTCCAGCTCCACGGTCACCGGGCTGTCCACCCCGCGGAGCACGGCGGCCACCGCCGCACCCGTCGCGCCGGTGCCGGAGGACATCGTCTCCCCCACCCCGCGCTCGAAGATCCGCGCCCGGATCGCCGGCGTCGCCGGTCCGGCGCCAGAACGACACGTTCGTGCGGTTCGGGAACAGCTCGTGCCGCTCGATCTCCGGGCCGTAGCGCGCCGAGGTCCAGCTCCTCGAGCCCGTCCGCGACCTCGATGGCCACCTGCGGGTTGCCCACCTGCACGAACTGGAAGTCGAAGTCGCGGCCGCCCGACGTGAGCGTGCCCCTTCCGTCCTCGCCCCCGGTCGGGAAGTCCGACTCGGCGCGCAGCCGGACCCGGCCGATGTCCATCGTGCACATCTCTCCGTCGATGCGCGGCCGGATCTCACCCGCCGCGGTGAGCACCGAGAACCTGTCGTGCTCGCTCCAGCCCTTGCGGCGGAGGTACATGACGGCCTGGCGGACGCCGTTGCCGGACAGCTCGGCCTCCGAGCCGTCCGGGTTGAAGATCCGGACCTCGGCGACGCAGCCGCGCTCGCCGGTCTCCCGGATGAGGAGCACCCCGTCCGAGCCGATCCCGGTGTGCCGCGCGCAGATCGCGCGCACGCGCCCGGGCGTCAGCTCGAACGGGAGCTCACGTTCCTCGACGATCGCGTAGTCGTTGCCCAGCGCCTGCCACTTCTCGAAGCGCACGGCGCGGGACTCTACGCAAGCGGCTAGGCGGTTCGGTCAAGCCAGGTGTCGCGGCCGGGGTCGTCGCCGCGAGCCGCGATCGCGAGCCGCTCCAGGTAGTGCTCCCAGCCGTGCGCGTGGGTGCCCGCTGCCTCCGAGTCCGCGAACCCGGTGTGCGCGAACCGGACCAGCGTGCCGTCCCCGTCCGGGACCAGCTCGACCTCGATCCGGGTGGAGCCGACCGGGACCGGGCTCGGGCTTCCCGGCTCCCAGCCCCAGGTCCAGACGAGCCGGTGCGGAGGGTCGACCTCCACGAACTCGCCGGCCGCCACGTTGCCCGAGATCACCTGCACCCGGTACTCCCCACCCGGGCGCGGGTCGAGCGAGGCGGACGTGCCCATCCAGCGCGTCAGCTTCTCGGGGTCGACGAAGAACTCCCACACGGTCTCCGGGCTCGCCGCGATCGCGATCTCGCGCCGGACGGCGGTCTCAGTGCTCGCTTCCATCCTTCTTCCTTTCCTCGAGTTCCGCCTCGCGCTTGAGCGCCTCGAGCCGCTCGTCCCAGAACTGCTCGAGGAACTCCCTGATCGGCGCGAGGCCGTCGGGCCGCACGCGGTACATGCGCCTCGTTCCGTTGCGCCGCTCGTCCACGAGCCCCGCCTCCTTCAAGACGGTCAGATGCTGCGACACAGCCGGCCTCGTCACGTCGAAGTGCGCCGCGATCTCGCCCGCGGAGAGCTCGTCGTCACGGACGAGCGACAGGATCTGGCGGCGGTGCGGCGCGGCGATCGCCTTGAGGGCGGCTTCCATGCCGCTATATGTAAGCAGTTCCTAACGTAAGTGTCAACTAACGCCGTGCGGTGCCCCCTGAACTCGATCACCTGCTGGATCCCGCTCGGCCGGTTCGTGTAGCGCATCGTGTACGGGAGCAGGCCGGGCAGGAAGCTGATCCGCTCGCGGGTCGCGTCCCCGCGCCAGGCGGCCGGGTCGGCGCCCTGCGCGGCCTGGAGCTCCACGCCCGCGGCCTCGAGGGCCGCCCACAGCGCCGCGCGGCACACCGTCACGTCGCCGTCGCCGCAGTAGCGGTTGGCGAACGGCCCGCGCACGCGCTCGCCGAGCAGCGTCCGGATGTCCTTGCCCATGTACTGGTGCCATCCGCCGAACTGGCCGCTCGGCGGCAGGTCGAAGCGGCTGTGGAGCGTGCTGCGCCAGCTGGTCCGCCAGCGGCTTGGTCGAGCACCGGCGTCATCGCGGCGTCGGCCATCCGGTTCCACGCCGTGTCGAGGATCGCCGCGCCCGGATGGTCGATCCTGCCGTCGAGGTCGCGGTCGAGCCGGCTGCCGCCCGTCGGCGCGCCAGTCCTCGAGCAGCTCGAGCATCTGCGTCGCCCTCGCGCTCGGCGCCGTGCCGCCCCGCAGCAGCCGAGCCAGGATCGGCACGAACTTCATCGCCGCGCACGTCCTGCGTCGCCGCGGCGTTCATCGCGCCGGTCAGCGTCGCGAGCGTGTGCTTGCGGCGCTTGGCCGTGTTGTCGTTCAGCAGGTCCACGCGGCCGATCGACCCGTAGCTCCACTGGTCGTCGGCCGCGGGGAACCCGCGCGCCGGCTTGTTGTTCCAGTTGTTCATCACGCCGCTGTTCAGAACGGCCTTCGGGTTCGTCCTCGCGCCGTGGAAGCCGCGCCACTCGAAGTTCCCGCGACCGTCGGTCGGGAGCCCCGGATCGACTCCCCGGGCCCGCCGCGGCAGCCGCCCGGTGGTGATGTTCGCCACCTGGTTCGCGTCGGCGTAGAACGTGTTGAACGTCTGCGGCGAGGTCGCCGCGACCCTGATGAACTCGCGCGCGTTCCGCACGCGCCCGCGCGTGAGGCGCCGGAAGATCAGCTGGTCCACGCCGTCGAGCAGGTAGCTCGACCGCTTGCGCGAGATCGCCACGCGGCGTCCGTCGACCTTCGCGTAGCCGACCACCGGCCCGTGCACCGTCCGGTTGAACGTGACCGCGCTGGCCGTCGAGCGTGCCGGCGTGGAAGGGCCGCATGTCGCGGCACTGGCCGCGGAACAGGTACTTCGTGTCGCTGCCTCCGCAGAGCGTCTCGACGAAGATGTCGACGATGTCCGCGCCGGCCGAGGTCAGGCTCCACACGAAGTCCTCGCGCCGGCCGATCAGGATGTAGCCGGGGAACGGCGCCGAGGTCGCGCCGCGCGCTCGCCAGCCGGGGCCCTGGAGGTCCATCTCGAGCGTGAGCCCGGGATAGAAGTAGCCGATCTGCGGGCCGCCCACGAACAGCGGGTTCCCCGACCGGGACCGCTTGCCGGCCACCATCAGCACGTTGCTCGACTGGCGGCGGAACTCGCCGTCCACGGCGGCCGACGCCGCGGCGCCGGGCGTCGGGACGGGCTCGTAGGAGCCGTTGTCGATCACCACGTTGCCGGTCCGCCGCGCCGGCAGCGGCGCGTACGGGAAGTTGCCCTTGATCGAGACGGGCGTCTCCGGGTCCTGGCGCTGGCGCAGGTCGTTCCAGACCGAGTAGCCGCGGTCCGCGCCGAGCTGGTCCTGGAGGCCGTCGAGCATCTCGGCCGCGTCCACCTCGTCGCCGCCGCCCTCGCCGAAGAGCTCGCTCTTGATCGCGTTGAGCGCGATCACGTCGCGGATCGTCCACGGCCGGTGCGGCCGGTTGTTGGCGCGGTAGTACGCGTTGACTCCCTTCACGTACACGCGCATGTCGTGGAGCACGCGCCGGCCGGGCTTGCCGTACCTCCTGAGCTTGCCGATCTCCTTGCGCAGCTCGCGCTCGCCCTGCGCGCTTGGCCTGAACGTCTTGAGCCCCACGATCAGGCCGATCGCGCTGATGTTCGGCACGTCGAGCACCGCCACGCGCGCGTTGAACCGGGCCTGCTCGAGCAGGAGCTCGCGGTCGTGGGCGAGCGCCCAGCCCGCGCCCCACGTCACGTCGTCGTTCGTGCGACCGCGGATGTGCGGCACGTTGTGCTTGTCGCGGAGGATGCGCACGCCCGCGCGCGGCACGCGCTCGCGCCTCATGCGGCCCTGGCCCTTCGTCCCGAGCTTCTCGGACTTGAAGTAGCGGGTCAGGTCGCGCGGCGTCACGTCGTCGAACAGCGGCGTGAGCGCGTCGTACATGCGCGCCTGGTCGTCCGCCTTCGGCGGGATCGGCACGGAGCCGTACTGGCCCGACGGAATGATGTTGAGCGCCGTTCGCGAGAAGTCGCGGACGGCATGGGCGGGGCCGGCAAGGGCCAAGAAAGAAGCGGCCATCCCGGCCGCGACGACAGTGCGCTTCACGAGTCCTCCTCCAGAGTCTGCGCCAACCCTACCTCGGCGTCGACCATGCGGATACCGCGGAGGCGCCTCATCCAGGTGAGCTGCCGCTTCGCGTAGTTGCGCGTGCGCCGCTTCATCCCGTCGACGTCGCCGCGCAGGAGCTCGTCGAAGCCGAGCGCCTTGCGGGCGGTCGGCGAGGCGCCCGCGGCGTCGGCCCGGCGGACCTCCTCGACGGCGCCCGCGGCGACCATGGCGTCGACGCGCGCGTCGATCCGCTCGTACAGGCGGTCGCGGTCCATCGTCAGGCCGAGCAGGACCGCCGGCCGCCGCAGCTCGGCGGTCCAGAGCCGCGACTCCTCGCCGGCGGGCGCGGGCTCCTCCCCCATCTCGAGCAGCTCGAGCGCGCGCACGACGCGCGTGCGGTCGGTCGGCTCGACGGCGGCGGCCGCCGCGGGCGCCCTCGAGGCGAGCTCGGCGTGGAGCGCCTCCGGCCCGCGCTCCTCCAATTCCGCGAGGAGCCGCTCGCGCACCCCGGGCGGCGGCGGCGGGCGGAGCTCGAGGTCGGTGAGCGCTGCCTGGAGGTAGAGGCCGGTGCCGCCCACCACGATCGGGCGGCGGCCGGCTTCGAGCGCGGCGTCGATCTCGGCGTGTGCGAGCTCGGCGAACTGCCCCGCGGAGAACGTCTCCGTGACCGGCACGAACGAGAGCAGCCGGTGCTCGAGCCGCTCCCGCTCCGCGGGCGTCGCGGCGCCGGTCAGCACCTCGAGGCCCTCGTACACCTGAAGCGCGTCGGCGGAGATCGCCACCGGGTCCTCCCCGCGCGCCCGCAGGCGCTCCGCCAGCTCGATCGCGGCGGCCGTCTTCCCCACCCCGGTGGGGCCGAAGATCGCGAAGAGGGGTGCCGGTGCGGCCACGACCGCTAGTAATACCGGCCGTGCGCCTTCGCGCTCTCATCGCTCTCGCCCTCGTGGGCGCCCTGGCGGGCTGCCAGGAGTCCGGCTTCGACGAGTCGCGCGAGACGCAGCGCCCGCTGAAGGTGCAGCACGCGATGGACGAGCTGACCGGCACGAAGGTGCCCGGGCGTGGCCGAGCGGCCGCTGACGCTCGACGCCGACGCGCTCGGCGACGCGCTCGCCCTCGGCGTGACGCCCGTGCGGCGCCCTGTACGTGCCGCCGTTCATGCGGCAGCGGGCACGCGGGATCGAGCGAGTGCCCGCGGACGACCTGGTCGCCTACGAGGCCACCGAGCCGGACGTCATCCTCGGATCCGCGGAGGAGCTTCCGAGGAGGACTACGACGACCTCAGGCAGATCGCGCCGACCGTCATGACCGAGGGCGACGACTGGAAGCTCAACCTGCGCCTCCACGGCGAGGCGCTCGGGCGGACGAACGACGCCGAGCGGCTGCTGGTCGACTGGGACAACCGCGTCGCGAAGGTGAGAGCGGCGATCGCGCGGGCGCGAGGTGTCGATCGTGCTCTCCGCGAAGGCCGCCGCGTACGCGAGTTCAGCCTCGAGCCGGGCACGATCGGCGGCTCGATCCTCAGCGACCTCGGGATCAGAGCAGGGCGGCGGCGGAGACGTCGTCCTGCGGGTCGCCGGCGGTCCGGAATGGGTCGGCGGCGGCGTGCTCGCCGCCCGAGCCGCGCTCGAGGACGTCGCGCCGCGCTCTCGCGCTCTAGCAGATTCCTTGCTCCCCTTTGGGAGCGCCCCCTTTTGGCCGATGGAGACTGGGGGAAACATGAGCACGCAGATCCTTGACGCCCTTTCGCGCCTGAGCGCGCGCCGCTTCGGCAGCTTTGCCGATGCGGCGACCGTCTGTGCTCGACCTGCTCGAAAGCGCCATGCCCGGCTGCAGCCTCGTGCTCGGACAGGTCGACTGGGACGAGGGCAAGTGCCGCGTGATCGACGCGCGCGGCGATGCCGTTCCGCGTGGCACCGTGATCCCGCTCGCTCCCGGAGTGCCCGAGCAACGGGTCGGGCGGCGGCGAGCTCCTCGACTCGAACGCGCTTGCGGCGCTCGGCGCCGGCAACTGGATCGCGGCGCCGCTCGACGCCGCCGACGGCCGCGTGGTGGGCGTGCTGCTCGCCACCGGGCCCGGCGGGGAGGCCGCCAGCCGCGAGGTGGCGCGGCTCCTCCTGGTCGGCGCCCGGATGCTCTCGTACGAGTGGGAGAGCATCTCCGCCCGGGCCGAGCTGCGGCGGCTCGCCGAGCTGGCGCGCGACCGCGCGAGCACCGACCCGGTCACCGGCCTGCCGAACCGCGAGACGCTGGTCACGTCGATCGAGCGCGAGCACGAGCTGAGCAAGCGCGGGACCGTCGAGTCCTACCTCGTGGTCTGCCAGGTGCGCGACCGCGAGGCGCTCGTCGAGCGCTTCGGCGAGGCCATGGCGAACCTGCTTCTGAAGGACGTGGCCGAGGTGCTCAGCGGAGCGATCCGGCGCACGGACTACCTCGCGCGGGTCTCGCCGGACGGGCTCACCGCCGTCCTCGTGGGCTGCAAGGGCCCCGACGGCGCGCTCGCCTTCCTCGGCCGCTTCGAGCGGTCGCTCGAGCGCGCGACGTCCGAGCGCCCGGCCGCGCTTCAGCTCTCGTACGGCATCCAGCGGCTCGCGGACGCGGACTCCCCGCAGGAGGCGCTCGAGCTCGCCGAGATCTCCGCGCAGTCGGCGCCCGCGCGGCGCAACGGCACGCCGCTGGGCACCGCGGCGTCACGGGAGGCGTCATGAGCACCGACCCGCTGCTCGGCGAGATCGCCGGACCGGGCAGCGGCCCGCCCCTGTCGGGGCCGGGAGTGACCTCCCCCAGCCTGAGCGGCGCCGGGCGCCGCTTCCTCAGCGACATCCTCGTCGAGCTCGGGTTCGTGACCGAGGAGATGGCGAACCAGGCCGTGGAGGCCGCGCGCAGCCCGGGCCAGACGCCCGAGAAGGTCCTGCTCGAGAGCGGCACGATCACCGAGGACCAGCTGGCTCGCGCGCTCGCGGAGCGCTACGGGCTCGACCACATCGACCTCACCGAGTTCCCGGTGGACTCGTCGGCCGCCGCGCTGCTCCGGAAGACCGCCGCGCAGCGCTACCTGGCGGCGCCGATCGGCTTCGCCGACGACGGCGCGCTCGTGCTCGCGGTCTCGGACCCGGCCGACTCGCTCGGCCTGAGCGACATCGCCGTGATGACGAAGCTGGCGGTGCGACCGGCCGTCGCGGCTCGCAGCCAGATCGCGCAGCTGCTCGAGACGATGAACTTCATGCAGGAGCCGGCTCACGGCGCCAGCGAGTCGGTGAGCACGGTGATCGTGCCGCCGGACGCCGACTCTGACGACGCGCCGGAGAGCGGGCGGCGCCGAACGGCGCCTCCTCCGAGGCCGCGCCCGCATCAGCCGACACCGGCGGCGCGTCGGAGCGCGAGCTCGCGCGACTGCGCGAGGAGCTTGCGCTGGCGCTCATGGCCCGCGACGAGGCGGCGGCAAAGCTGTCCGAGCGCGGCAACGAGCCCGACCCTGCGGCGGAGCGCGAGCGCGAGGAGGCGCTCGCGGCGCTGCGCCTCGAGCACGAGCGCGAGCTGGCGGCCGCCGAGGCCGCCTCCGAGGAGGCGCTGCGGGCCGAGCGCGCGAGCGCGCAGCAGGCGCTGACCGCGCTGCGATCGAAGCACGAGGAGGCGCTGGAGGCGGAGCGCGCGAAGCGCGTCGAGGAGGTCGAGGCCGAGCGCGAGCGCACGGCGACCGCCATCGACGCCGAGCGCGAGCGCAACGCGAAGGAGCTCGAGGCGCTGCGCACTCGGCTCACCGAGGAGCTGGAGGCCGCGCGCGAGCAGGCTGCGAATTCCGCGCCCGAGGACTCCGCCCGCGTCGCACAGCTCGAGCAGCAGCTCGCGCAGGCGCGCGAGCAGGTCGAGATCACCGCGGACGCCGACCGGCGCGCCGAGGCGGCGCGTGCGGCGCTGGCCGCGCTTCGCGACGAGAGCGAGCGCCAGGCACAGGTGCACGCGCTCACCGAGCGCGAGCTTCGCGCCGAGCTCGAGTCGCTTCGGAGCGGCCTAGCTCAGCCGAGCGAGAAGTAGCTCGTCGCCCGCCAGCGTCGTGCTGGTGGCGGAGGCGATCTCCACGTCGGTGAGCTCTCCCGGCGCGGCCACGCCCGCGAAGTTCACGGTCTTGTTGTGGCGCGTGCGGCCGCGCAGCTTCGACGGGTCCGTGCGCGACGGCCCCTCCACGAGCACGTCCATCGTCCGCCCGACGAACCGCTGCGCGCGCTCCGTTGCGTGCCGCTGCACCGCCTCCACGAGGCGGCCCATCCGCTCGCTCGCCACCTCGTGCGGGATCTGGCCGGGAAGCGTGGCCGCCTCGGTCTCGCGGCGCGGCGAGTAGATGAACGTGAACGCCGAGTCGTAGCGCACCTGCTCCACCACGTCGAGCGTGTCCAGGAAGTCCTCCTCGGTCTCCCCCGGGAAGCCCACGATGATGTCCGTCGTGAGCGAGCAGTCCGGCACCAGCTCGCGGATCATCGCCACGCGGTCGAGGTAGCGCTCGCGGTTGTAGGTGCGCCGCATCGCCTTCAGGATCCGGCTCGAGCCCGACTGGAGCGGCAGGTGGATGTGCTCGCACACGCTCGGCAGCTCGGCGTGGGCCGCGATCACGTCCTCGCGGATGTCCTTCGGGTGCGGGCTCGTGTAGCGGATCCGCTCGACGCCGTCGATCGCGTCGATCGGCCTCGAGCAGCTCGGCGAACGTGGTCTTCGAGCCCTTCGGCAGGTCGCGCCCGTATGAGCACACGTTCTGGCCCAGCAGCGTGACCTCCCTGACGCCCTCGGCGGCCACCCGCTCCACCTCGGCCACGATCTCGCCGGCCGGCCGCGACACCTCGCGCCCGCGGGTGGAGGGCACGATGCAGTACGAGCAGCGGCAGTTGCAGCCCACCGAGATCTGAACCCAGGCCTGGAAGTCGCGCTCGCGCTTCATCGGCAGGTGGCCGGTGAAGCCCTCGAACTCGAAGAAGCCCTGCGCGGTGATGCTGTCGCTCGTGAGGAACTCGGCGAGCTTGTGCACCTGGCCGGGCCCGAACGCCACGTCGACGAACGGGAACATCTCGAACACCTGCTCCTTCAGCGACTGCGACCAGCAGCCGCCGATCCCGATCACCCGCTCCGGGTCCTCGGACTTGAGCCGCTTGGCCTCGCCGAGGTGTCCCGACGAGCCGGTTGTCGGCCTTCTCGCGGATCGAGCAGGTGTTGAAGAGGATCAGGTCGGCGCCCTCGCGGTCCGGCGGCCTCGCTGTAGCCGAGCGACTCGAGCATGCCCTTCATGCGCTCCGAGTCGTGCTCGTTCATCTGGCACCCGAAGGTGGTCAGGTGGTACGCCTTCACAGCCCGGGCTAGAGGATCAGACCCTAGGCACGCGCTCGGCGAGCCTCGGATAGCGCACCACGAGGCCGTCGTCGTCGAGCTCCAGCTCGGCGGTGAAGGAGCTGTCCAGGCTCACGAAGCGCACGTGGCGCTCGTCCATCGGCTCGTACCGCTGCGGCGAGCGGTGGATCTCGAGCCCGGGCACGGCCACCCACGCCATCGCGAAGTCGCGCGGCTCCGCGCCCGGCTCGCGCAGCCCGTGGCGCAGGATCGGCATCGCGTTCGTGAGCGGCGAGAAGGCGAGGTCGCAGTCGAGCGCGCCCTCCACGTCCGGCAGGGGCCTGTCGTCGGCCGTCCAGTTGCCGTCCGGGTCGCGCGCCAGGAGCAGTCGCCGCAGCGCGCCGCCGCGCAGGACGGACAGCTCGAGCGTCTCGGTCACGAAGCCCGGCGCGGTCCGGAGCGAGTAGTCCAGGCGGTACGGGTCAGGCTCCGCCCCGAGCTGCGTGCCGTGCGCGCTGAGGCGCCCGTCCTCGATCCGGACGTACGCGGCCTCGGCGAGCCACTCCTCGAGGCCGCGCCAGATGACGAGCCGCTCCACTACCGCGCGTAGTCCGTCGAGCGGCTCTCCCGGATCACCGTGACCTTGATCTGGCCGGGGTACTCGAGCTCCTTCTCCACGTCGCGGGCGATCTGGTGCGAGAGCAGGGTCGCGGCGTCGTCGTCGATCTCCTCGGGGTGCACGATCACGCGGATCTCGCGGCCGGCGTGCATCGCGTAGACCTTGTCCACGCCCGGGTGCCGGCAGGCGATCTCCTCCAGCTCGTGCAGCCGCTTCACGTACTGCTCGAGCGACTCCCCGCGGGCGCCCGGCCGCGCGCCCGAGAGCGCGTCGACGATCTGCACGATCACCGCCTCCACCGTCTGCGGCTCCACCTCGTTGTGGTGCGCCTCCATGGCGTGGGCCACGGCCTCGGCCTCCTTGTAGCGCCGCGCCAGCTCCCCGCCCACGAGCGCGTGCGGGCCCTCGCTCTCGTGCGAGACCGCCTTGCCGATGTCGTGCAGCAGCGCCGCGCGGGCCGCGCAGCGCGGGTCGCCGCCCAGCTCGGCCGCGAGCATGCCCGCGAGCCGGGCGCACTCGATCGAGTGCGCGAGCACGTTCTGGCCGTAGCTCGTGCGGAACTTCAGCCGGCCCAGCAGCTTCACGAGCTCCGGGTGAAGCGAGCCGACGTTCGCCTCGAACACCGCCTGCTCCCCCACCTCGACCACGTGCTGGTCGATGTCCGACTTCGCCTGGTGGAAGGCCTCCTCGATCCGCGCCGGATGGATGCGGCCGTCCTGGAGCAGCCGCTCGAGCGTGAGCCGCGCGATCTCCCGGCGCACGCCGTCGAAGCCCGAGAGCAGCACCGCGCCCGGGGTGTCGTCGATGATGAAGTCGATCCCGGTCAGCGTCTCGAGCGCGCGGATGTTGCGGCCCTCACGGCCGATGATGCGCCCCTTCAGCTCGTCCGACTTGAGCTCCACCACCGAGACTGTCGTCTCCACCGCGTGGCTCGACGCCACCCGCTGCATCACGGCGGCCAGGATGCTGCGGGCGCGGCGGTCGGCGTCGCGGCGCGTCTCCTCCTCGACCTGCCGGATCAGGCGCGCGCTGTCGTGGCGCAGCTCGTCCTCGAGCTCGTGCAGGAGGATCTGCTTCGCCTGCCCCGCGCTGAGTCCCGACACGCGCTCGAGCTCGCGGAGCTGGCGGGCCTTCTCGCTCTTGAGCTCCTCGCGGGTGTTGTCGAGGTTCCGGCTGCGGTCCTCGAGCGAGCGCTCCCGGTCCTTGAGCTCCTGGGCCTGCAGGTCGAGCGAGCCCTCCTTCGCCCGCAGGCGCTCCTCGAGGCGCGCGATCTCGCTCCTGCGCGCGAGCAGCTCCTCCTCGAGCGCGTCGCGCGTGGCGCCCGGGACGGGCACAGGCTCGTTCGCCGCGCCGCCCGGCGGGGCCGGCGCCGGCGGCGCCTCTCGCACAGCCGGGCGCACGGGCGCTGTCGCTCCGGCGGTGCGCGGCCGCTGAACGAGCATGACCACCGCCACCGCGACAGCCGCCGCAACCAGGCCCGCCACCACGATCTCCATCTCGTCTCCTCGCACGGCGCACAGGGCGCCGGTCTCAACATTCAGTTGGTTGAGCGGTGCGGCGTGTGGCTGTGAGACTGCGGACGGCTACGGACCTTCCCGGGGACTCCTCTCGGGACGGTCACACGCGGTTGTCAGGATCAAGTTCAGGTCCGGCATCAAAATCGTGCGATTTGCTCGTCTTTTGGTCTCGCGCCGGCCACGCCGGCCGCTCACTGGAGACTAACCCGACGAGGCGGTGAGTGGCAACCGGACGGGCGGGGTCACCCGCCGGCCGCCCAGACGTACGCGCCGTTGCCGCTGGCCGTGGCCAGCTGAGCGCCATCGGCCGAGAACGCCACGTCCGCGACGGGCTCCGCGTGCGCGAGCTCTGACCACGAGCTCGCCGCTCCGGACGTTCCAGATGCGGGCCTTCGAGTCGACGCAGGCGGTGGCCACGTATCCGCCACCCGGGCTGAAGTCGATGGCCGTGAGGGGCTTCTCGTGGCTGAAGCTCCTTCTGGAGTCCTCCGCTCGGGAAGCTCCAGATACGCGCCACGCCGTCCGGCGCCACCGTGGCGAATGAGCCCTGATCGGAGCTGAACGCCACGTCCACCACCGTTTGCATCCTGCCGCCGTGGCGGACCGTCGTCACCAGGGTGCCGTCGTCGATGTCCCAGACGCGCCCGGTTCCTGGAGCTTCCGGTCACGAGCCATGACCCCGTGGAGCTGAACTCCAGGGCCTGCACGTTTCCCGTCAGCCCTCCCTTGTGATCGAGCTCCGCCACGAGCTCGCCCGTCTCGATCTCGAACACCAGCGCCCTGTTGTTCGCCCCTCCGTACGCGACCCGCCGCCCGTCCGCGCTGATCGCGACGTCGTGGGACAGCGCCGCGGTCTCGGTCCCGGGGTAGAAGACGCGGTTGCCCGTGTCCACCTCCCACAGCCACGCCCCGGCCTCCTCGGCGGCGGTCGCGAGCTTCCGCTCGACCGGGCTGAACTGCCACCGCGGTCACCTTGGCGCGCATGGTCGAGGCGCGCCACGCAGCGTCGCCATCCGGCGTCGACCAGAGCCGCGCGGTCTTGTCCTTGCTCGCGGACGCGAGCAGCGAGCCGTCGGGGCTGATCGCCACACCCGTCACGCTGCCGTCGTGCTGCACAGACGTCACGACGGTGCCGCCCCCGGACCAGTCGGTCGTGTCCTCGGGCGGAGCCCCAACCTCCTCCTTGAACGCGGACATCAGCGCGTCCATCGAAACGGTCTTCTCCGGCTCCGGCGACGGCTCTGCCGGCGGCTCCGGCGACGGCTCTGCCGGCGGCGCCGGCGCGGCGCTGGGGACGTCCTTGGGGTCGAACAGCCGTGCGTCGCCCGAGCGCAGGAACAGCACGGGCGTCCCGAACTCGATGTCGTTGCCCCCGGCGAAGATCGCCTTGCGCGCCTGCGCCAGCGCGGCATCGACCGGGTAGCCGTGCGCCAGGGCGCGATAGAGGCGCTCGGAGAAGGCAATGGCCGCCTCGTCGCTGATCTCGAACTGCATCCCGATCACCGCAGGTATCCCGCACTCGACGATGCTCGAGGCGACGCCCGAGAAGGGGTCCACGTGCGACCCGCGCGCGCCCTCGCAGGCGTTCAGCACCACGAGCCGCATGCTGCGCTCGTCCTGGAGCAGGGCCGACAGCTCCGCGCCGCTGACCTCTTTCGGGTTGCCGTGCCGGTCCTCGAGCACGAGGATGCCGTCCTGCGTGCGCTCGTCGTACGCCCCGTGGCCGATGTAGTGGAGCACGTGCTCCTCGTCGGGCTCGCTGATCGCCCGGTCGAGCGCCTCGAGCGTCGCGGACGGCAGCCAGTTCACCTGGACCAGCCCCGCCTCGATCAGGGGGCCGAGCGATTCCTCGAGCTTCTGCTTCTCCTCGTCCACGTCGAGGGTCACGAACCCCGTCGGCATGCTGACCATCCCCAGGATCCGCAGTGGCAGCCTCACCTCCCGCGGCTCGCGGATGGTCTCGAGGTCCAGCGACCGCACCACCGGCGTGAAGATCGACTGCGCCAGGAACTGAGGGCGCTCGTAGAGGAACTCCCACGGGATCTCCATCAGCTCCGGGGTGCCGGTCAGGCGGAGCGTCACCCGGAGCCCACATTGCCGGCCCTCCGCGCTGCGGCGAGCGTCGAGGTACACGTCGCGGACCTCTCCCTGGAGGAGCGCGTCGTGGAGCCGGGACCCGAAGTCCTTGGCGCGCTCCATCGACGAGGACCTGAAGCCCCGCGCGGTGCGGCGCGACACTCCGGCGTGGACCACGAAGTTGTCGATCTCGAGCGGGCTGAACGGGTTCGAGAACTCGCCCTCGGCCGTGGCGCCGCCGGGCGCCTCCACCAGGACGCGGTAAGCATCGCCGCGACCCGGCTGGATCCGCAGCGAAAGCTCGTCGTACTCCGGTACGTCCTGGGCCACCAGCCTCACCGACCGTGCAAGCGCTTGTGTCCACTATGGACCCCTGGAGAGGCCGCTGCAACCTACGGACGCCGCGGGCTAGGCGGCGCGGCGGCGGTCGCGGTGCGCCCGCTCCCACGCCCTGATCGCGTCGTAGGCGATCTCGTGCGCGTAGCCGCGCCGCACGAGCATCTGCCAGGCGCGGTCGCGCTCGCGGTCGTCCCGCGGCGCGCTCGGGTAGCGCTGCTCGAGCAGCAGCAGCGCCGTCCGGAGCTCGGAGTCGCGGCTGTGGGTGGAGGTGGCGGCGTCGATCAGCTGCGGCGCGATCCCGCGCCGGTGGAGGTCGCGCGCGATCCGCTCCGTGCCCCACTGCTCGAGCTCGCGCTTGTCCTCGGCGAACTGGCGCGCGTAGCGGGCGTCGTCGAGGAAGCCGGTCTCCTCGAGCTCCGCGACCGCGTCCTCGATCGCCTCCGGCGGCACGTGCTTTCGCTCCAGCCGGCCGCGCAGCTCGGCGACCGTGAGATCACGGCGGGCGACCGCCTTGTATGCCAGGTCGATCGCCCGCTCGGTCTCCGTCCGTCTCACGGCTTCCGTGCCGCCATACCGCTAGGCGGCCTGTTCCTCCGCGACCGGGTCCGGTACCCGAGTCGGCGACCGGGGCTTCGTCCTCCGCCGGCGGCGGCGTCTCGATCACCGCCAGCGGCGACGCCGGGTCCACGCCGAGCGCGTCGTAGATCTTCCGCTCGATCTCCTGCGCCACCTGCGGGTTCTCGCGCAGGTATCCCTTCACGTTGTTGCGGCCCTGGCCGAGCCGCTCGTCCCCGTACGAGAAGAACGAGCCGGACTTCTGCACGATGTTGTGCTCGATCCCGAGGTCGAGGATGCAGCCCTCCGAGCTGATTCCCTGGCCGTACTCGATGTCGAACTCGGCCTGGCGGAACGGCGCCGCGACCTTGTTCTTCACGACCTTCACCCTCACCCGGTTCCCGACCGCCTCGGTGCCCTCCTTGAGGGTCTCGATGCGGCGGATGTCGAGCCGCTGCGACGAGTAGAACTTCAGCGCCCGGCCGCCCGGCTGCGTCTCCGGCGAGCCGAACATCACGCCCACCTTCTCGCGGATCTGGTTCGTGAAGATGCAGAGCGTGTTGGCGCGGTTCAGGTTGCCGGCCAGCTTCCGCATCGCCTGGGACATCATCCGGGCCTGGAGGCCGACGGTCTGATCGCCCATCGCGCCCTCGAGCTCGGCCTTCGGCGTGAGCGCCGCGACCGAGTCGATCGCCACCACGTCGACCGCGCCGGAGCGGATCAGCAGGTCGGCGATCTCGAGCGCCTGCTCGCCGTGGTCGGGCTGGGAGACGAGCAGCTCGTCGACGTCCACGCCGATCCGCTTCGCGTACGCGGGGTCCATGGCGTGCTCCGCGTCGATGAACGCGCAGATGCCGCCCTGCTTCTGGGCGTTGGCGAGGACGTGGTAGATCAGCGTCGTCTTTCCGGACGACTCCGGGCCGAACACCTCGACGATACGCCCGCGCGGCACCCCGCCGACGCCCGAGCGCCAGGTCGAGCGACAGCGCGCCGGTCGGAATCGCGGCGACCTGCACCTGCGCGGCGTCGTCGCCCATCTTCATGATCGAGCCCGCCCCGAACGTCCGCTCGATCTGCGTGAGCGCGCCCTTCAGCGCCGCCTCACGCGCCTTGGCGGCCTTCTCCTGCTCCTTCTCCATGATTGTGATCTCCTCGAAGTCTTGAGGTCACAACGTAGGAGTACGGTCGGATGGATAATCGCCCCATGTACCGCCACGACGAGGCGAACGTCCTCAAACGAGCCATCCGGCGCTCGGCGGGCTGGAAGCCGCTGTCGCTGTTCTACGCCCGGACGCTGCACGTGATCGACCGCGCGGTCTTCCGGCTGAGCCGCGGGCGGACCACGTTCACGGCCTGGCTGGCGGGCCTTCCGGTGGCCTGGCTCACCACGACGGGCGCGAAGAGCGGCGCCGAGCGCACCTGCCCGGTGCTGGCGATCCCGGCGGACGACGGCAAGCTCGTCGTGATCGCCTCCAACTACGGCCAGGGGCACAACCCGTCCTGGTACTACAACCTGCGCGCCAACCCGCGCGCACGCGTGCTCTTCGACGGCGACGCGGCGCGAGATGGTCGCCCGCGAGCTCGACGGCGAGGAGCGCGAGCGCTGGTACGAGCGCGGGATCGAGATCTATCCCGGGCTGGGTCGCAGTACCGGAAGCGGGCGCCGCGGCAGATCCCGGTGCATCGAGCTGAGCCTGGCCGGGGACGCGCGCTAGCGGCAGCCGGCGCCGCTGCCGGCCGCGGAGCCGTCCTCGGCGTCGCGCAGCCGGTCGGGCGGGACGGTGCGGCACAGGTTGCCGTGCCAGCGGCCGTCGCGGCGGTCCACGAAGAGCCCGTACAGCCGCCCCCGGCCGCGCGGGAGGCCGCAGGTGGCCTCCGCTGCGGACGCTCCGCACCCTCACCCGGCGGCCGCGTGCGAAGGCCCGGGCCGCCGTTGTAGACGCGGCCCACGCGGTAGATGTAGTCGGTCGGGTCGCCCGATCCGATCGGCTCGCCCTCCGCGGGCGGGTCGACGGCGCGCACCGCCAGGAGGCGGCCGATGAAGACGCCGTCCGCCGACCGGATCGAGTGATTGTCGACCTCGGGCCGCACGCAGGAGCAGGCCATCGCCGCGTCGGGCGCGAGCAGCGGGATCGCGCCGATCGCCACGATCGCGATCGCCAGCCGGCGCGTCACGACGGCAGCTCCACGGAGCCGTCCTCGCGAATCGTCCAGCGCGGGTTGTGGGCGATCTCCCACGGGTGCCCGTCCGGGTCGGTGAAGGCGGCGGAGTAGCCGCCCCAGAAGGTCTCGGCCGGCTCGCGGACGATGTGCGCGCCCGCCGCGCGTGCCTCCTCGATCACCGCGTCGACCTCCTCGGGCGAGCGCACGTTGTGCGCGAGCGTCACGCCGCCCCAGCCGCCGCCGTCCTCGACGCCGCTGTCCTCGGCCAGCTTCGCGCGGTCCCACAGCGCCAGGACCATGCCGCCGGCCTGGAAGAAGGCGACGTCGTCGCCGGGCGCGGCCCCGGTCGTCCAGCCGAGCGCCTCGTAGAAGGCGCGGGCGCGGCCGAGGTCCGTGACGCCGAGCGTGGCGAGGCTGACGCGCTGCTCCATGCCTGGAAACTACGCCCTCCGGCACAATCCGTCACGCATGCCCCGGCACTCGCCCGCAACGGCCGTCATCCAGGCGGGCGAGACACGGTTCGAAGGCTCGCCGGACACCGTGTACGAGATCGGCTCGATCACGAAGGCGTTCACCGGCGTGCTCCTGGCCGACATGCACCTGCGCGGCGAGGTGGGCCTCGACGACCCGCTCTCCCGCCACTACGGCGGGCCCGTGCCGTCATGGAGGGAGCGCGAGCCGACGCTGCTGGAGCTGGCCACGCACCGGGGCGCGCTTCCCAACACTCCGGGGCCGCTCGCCCGCCGCGAGTTCCTGTTCGCCCTTGGGATCGGCGACCGCGACCCCTGGCGCGACGTGGACGCCGCCGCCTACGGCGAGCTCCTGCGCGCCACGGCCCCCCGCCGCGCCCCGGGCGGGCGGCTCCGCTACTCGAGCATCGGCTTCGGCCTGCTCGGCGACGCGCTCGCCGCGGCCGCCGGGATGCCGTACGAGGAGCTGCTGCGCGAGCGCGTGCTGGCGCCGCTCGGCATGGACGCCACGACGCTCGACCCGCGGCGCTCGGCATCCAGGGCCACTCTCGCCGCGGCAAGCCGCGCCCGCCGATCGAGGACCTGATGCCGGCGGCCGGAAGCATCCGCTCGAGCGCCGCGGACATGTCGCGCTTCCTGCTCGCCTGCCTCTCCCCCGGTCCGGACCCGCCCGGCCCCGCCCTGGCGCTCGCGCAGCGGCCGGCGCACCGCGTCAACCGCCGGATGAGCATCGGCCTGGGTTGGCTGGTCGTGACGCCGCGCAAGAAGCCCACGTCGATCTTCCACAACGGCGGAACCTGGGGATTCCGGAGCTTCGCCGGCCTCACCCCGTCGCGCGACCGCGCCGTCGTGGTGCTCTCGAACACGGCCCGAAGCGTGGACCGGCTCGGTTGGCGCCTGCTGGACGAGGGCTAGTCGATCTCGAGCCGGACGGCCCCGCGCCCAGGGGTTCCGTCTTCTGTGCCGGAATAGCCGGCATAAACGACGGAGGCCCAATGGGGTTCCGTCACTTACCCGCGTAATGCGCGGGTAGATTGCGGCGCCCCTGCGGGCGCGCGGGCCGTAAGGCTCGCCGCGCGCCCGGCCGGACGGCCCGCGCTATGCGCGAGAAATGTTTGCCGCCCCCGTGGCGACCGCTCACGGGGCCACGTCCTCCGCCAGCAGCGAGAACATCACCAGGTCCTCGCGCACGCCGTGGCGGCGCCGGTAGCGGCGCAGCGTGCCCTCGCGCGTGAAGCCGGCGCGCTCCGCCAGGCGCTGCGACGCCTCGTTCCCCGGGTGCGCCAGCAGCTCGACCCGCTCGAGGCCGAGCGTGCTCGATCGCCCACACGGCCAGCAGCCGCGTCGCGCGCGAGCCGACGCCCGCGGCGGCGCGCCTCGGCGCGCCATCCAGTAGCCGATCTCCGCCTTCAGGTCCGGCCAGTCGAAGTTCGACATCCCGATGGCGCCCACGAGCCGCGCGTCGTCGCGCGTCCACGACCGCCATCGCGAGCTCGCGGCCGGCGGCGATGTCGCCCGCGGTGCCGGCGATGAAGTCGCGCGCGTGGCGCTCCGTGTAGTCGCGCGGCACCACGGTCCAGCGCGGGATCTCCGGGTCCTGGCAGGCGGCCGTCACCGCGGGCACGTCGCCGCGCTCCCACGGGCGCAGGAGGATCTCGCCCGTCAGTGAGCGGTGGATCCGGGAAGCGGTATCGAGCGCATCGCCCGCAACCGTACGCGCAAGCGGCTCGTAGAGCGCGCCCTGAGGCCGCAGCGTCGAGCGGTAGAGCGTGACCACGCCCGCCTCGAACGGCTCGCCGCGGCGGCGGAGGCTCGATCGGCGGATCGGCGCACGCGCGCTCGCCTCGCTTCACGCGCGCGAGCGTGAGGTGCGGCCAGAACGGACGCTTCTCGGGCCGGTACCAGCCGCCCGCCTCGAGCGCGTCCGACGCCGCCTCCTGGAGCGCCGTGGCGCGCCCGTCCTCGTCGTCGAGGTCGAGCGCGAACAGGCGCGCGCCGCGTCGGCGGCACCGAGCGCACCGCGGTCGGCGCGAGGCGCGGCGCGGGCGCGTCCGGCAGCGCCCCGAAGGCCGCCTCCGCGATCCGGTCGGCCGCCGACTCGTCCTGCCAGCCGAGGAAGACGAGCGTCACGTGAAGCGCCTCGGGCGCGACGGGACGGATGTCGCGTCGCCCGTCGAGGACCACGTCGCGCCACTGGGCGAGCCGGGCACGCGGGCTCCTCGGGGAGGTCGAGTGCGAGAAACAGCGGCGAGCCGCTCGCGGCGGCCGCTCCAGTCCGTCGGCGAGCCGACAGGCGGCGCAGCAGGTGCATCGCGACCGTCGTCGAGCGGTCGCGGATGTCGGTGCGGTCGCCCGGGAGCCGGACCGTGCGCGTCATCGCGCGCCCGTCGGCCAGCATCACGCTCCAGCACACGGTGCCGACGGGCTTCTCCTCGGTGCCGCCGTCCGGGCCGGCGACGCCCGGTGATCGCCACCGCGGTGTCGGCCTCGAAGCGCGCCAGCGCGCCCTCCGCCATCGCGTCGGCGACCGGCTCGGACACCGCGCCGTGGCGCTCGATCAGCCCGGCGTCCACGCCGAGCAGCTCCACCTTGGCCTCGTTCGCGTACGCCACCACCCCGCCCGCCACGTACGCCGACGACGCCGGGCCGCTCGGTGAGCCGCGCCGCCAGCAGGCCGGCCGTGCACGACTCCGCCGTCGCGAGCCGCCGGCCCGCGAGCAGCTGCGCCACCTGATCGTCGATCCGCGAGCCGTCCTCGGAGAAGATGTCGCGCCCGTGGCGCTCGCGCAGCAGCCCGAGCAGCTCCTCGTAGACCCCGCGCGGCCTCCGGCTCGAAGCGGGTGACCATCTCGATCTCGCCGCGCCGCAGGCAGGTCGTGATCTCGAGCTCGCCGTACTGCTCGATCCCCTCCTCGGCGTCGCGCAGCGTGTCCGCGAGCCCGGACTCGGGCAGGCCGAACATCCGCACCGTCCCCTGCCGGTACTCGGTGCGCCCCGCGAGCGCCTCCTGGACCGCCTCGGTCTCCACCGCCGTCCGCCACATCGGCTGGAGCTCGCGCGGCGGGCCCGGCAGCACCACCACCGTCGGCGTTCCCCGGCACCACCACCCCGGGCGCGGTCCCGACCGGGTCGATCACGAACGCCCCCTCCGGGACCAGCGCCTGCTTGCGGTTCGCCGCGCGCACGGCGTCGAAGTCCCAGTGGCTGAAGCGCGCCATCAGCGGCTTCAGGATCGCGGCGATCTTGTCCTCGAGCTCGTCGTCGAGCACGAGCTCGCGGCCGGCGAAGCGCGCCACCCGCTCGACGGTCATGTCGTCCGCGGTCGGGCCGAGCCCGCCGCTCGTGACGATCAGGTCCACGCCCTGCTCGGCCAGGAACGCGGAGCTGCGCGTCGATGTCCTCCGGCCGGTCGCCGCAGATCGTGATGTGCGCGAGCTCGACGCCCAGCTCCAGCAGCCGGTCGGAGAGCCACGGCCCGTTGCGGTCCTGGACCCGGCCGGTCAGCACCTCCGTGCCCGTGACGACGATGCCGGCGCGTGCGCTCACGGGCTACGAGACTAGTCCGGCCCTACGCGCACGGGCCGCTCGCCGGTCGGAAGCTCGCGCTGCTGCCGCGCGGCGTGAACGCGAAGCCGATCGGCTCCGCGCCCGGGCGTGACCTCGACGCGCCTCGCCGTTCATCGTCAGCTCGACACGTCGCGCTTGCCGAGGTTCACGCGCACGCGCCTGCCGCGGAACGTCTGCGCGGCGTCGATCGTCTGCTCGAAGACCACGGCCGTGCCGGGGCCGCGGTCCACGCAGATGTAGGTCGAGCGTCGACCGGTACGACCCGCACCGCTCACCCGCGTGCGGCGGCGGAGGCTCGCCTCCGGGTCTGGGTCGTGCGTCCGCTCCGCGGTGGTCTCGGGCGCGTCGGCCGGTCGTCGTCGTCCCCGCCGTCGTCGCTCGCCAGCCCGATCGCCAGCAGCACGCCGACGACGGCCACGAGCGCGAGCAGCGCCACCGACGCCGGGGCCGAGCCGCGGCCCGCGCCGCCGCTCCCGGCGCGGCGACCGACGTCGGCCCGAGCGGCTGCAGCTCGAGCTCGTCCTCGCCCTCGTAGTTCGCCCGGTACTCCTCCACGAGCACGTGCGGGTCGAGGCCGAGCATCTCCGCGTACGTGCGCAGGAAGGTCTTGACGAACGTGGGCCCGGGGAGCATCCCGAACTCCTCGTTCTCGAGCGCGCGCAGGTACTTCGCCCGGATCTTGGTGCGCGACTCGACGTCCGCGATGTCGAGCCGCTGCCGCATCCGTGCCTCGCGCAGCGTTTCGCCAATGCTCGGCATTGGCGGCCTATTGTTGCCGAAAGGGCTAGTCCTCGACGGGGCCCGCAACAGCGGGTTCACCGAGCGCCTCGAGCACGCGCGGCAGGTCGGCCTCGGTGATCAGCACCTGGCGCGCCTTCGAGCCCTCGTAGCCCGAGATCACGCCGCGCCGCTCCATCATGTCGATCAGCCGTCCCGCGCGCGTGTAGCCGACGCGCAGGCGCCGCTGGAGCATCGAGGTCGAGGCGGTTCCCATCTGGACGACCGTCGCGATCGCGTCCGCCAGCAGGTCGTCCTGGTCCGGGTCGAAGTCGCCGTCGGCGCCGTCGCCGGACTCCTCGGGCTCCACCGCCTCGAGCAGCTCCTCCTGCAGCTCGGGCTCGCCCTGGCGGCGCCAGTGCTCGGTCACGCGCTCGATCTCCTCCTCGGCGATGAACGCGCCCTGGATGCGCGCGGTGCGCGACTCGCCCGCCGGCCGGAACAGCATGTCGCCCTGGCCGAGCAGCGACTCCGCGCCGTTCTGGTCGAGGATCACGCGCGAGTCCGTCTGCGACGAGACCGCGAACGCGATCCGCGCCGGCACGTTCGCCTTGATCATCCCGGTGATGACGTCGGCGCTCGGGCGCTGGGTGGCGAGCACCAGGTGGATGCCCACGGCGCGCGACTTCTGCGCCAGCCGGATGATCGAGTCCTCCACGTCGGCGGGGGCGACCATCATCAGGTCGGCCAGCTCGTCGATCACGCACAGGATGTAGGGCAGCGGCGCCTCGCCGTTCTTGCAGGCGCACGCGGTTCAGCTCCACGAGGTTGCGCGTCTTCGCCTGGCTCATCACCCCGTAGCGCTCCTCCATCTCCTTGATCAGGTTGCTGAGCACGTTGGCCGCGAGCCGCGGCGAGGTCACGACCGGCGTGAGCAGGTGCGGGATGCCCTCGTAGTGGTTCAGCTCCACGCGCTTCGGGTCCACCAGCACCAGCCGCACCTCGTTCGGCGAGGCGTGCAGCAGGACGCTCGAGAGCATCGCGTTCACGCAGCCGGACTTACCGGAGCCGGTGGTGCCGGCGATGAGGATGTGCGGCTGCTTCGCGAGGTCGGTGCCGATCGCCTTCCCGGCGATGTCCTTGCCGAGCCAGACCGACAGCGGCGACCAGCCCTTCGGCGCGTCCTGGAAGACGTCGCCGAGATGGACCATCGTGCGCACCCGGTTCGGCACCTCGACGCCCACGGCCTGTCTTGCCGGGGATCGGGGCGAGGATGCGCACCTGCTCCGCGGCGAGCGCGTAGGCGAGGTCGTCCTTGAGCTGGGCGACCTTCGACATCTTGATCCCCGGCGCGAGGCGCAGCTCGTAGCGGGTCACGTGCGGCCCGCTCGACGGTCCCGATGAGGCGCGCCTCCACGTTGAAGTGGCTGAGCGCCTCCACGAGCTGCGCCCCCACCCGCTCGATGCCCTTCGTGTCGAGCTTCTGGGCGCCGCCGGAGCGCTTGAGGAAGGAGAGCTTCGGCATCCGGTACTCGATGTCGTCGGACTCCGTCACCGGGGAGCGCCGGTTGCCCATCGGCGTCAGCTCGGCCTCGGGCTCCGGCTCGCTCGACCTCGTCCGGCTCCAGCTCGAGGGTTCGAGGTCCTCGCCGGCTCCGGCTCGGGCTCCGGCTCGTAGGCCTCGAAGTCGTCCGTCTCCTGCACCGGGACCTCCACGTGGGTCGCCCGCACGACCGGCTCCTCCTCCTCCGGCTCGGGAGGCGAGAGCGGCGGCAGCGGCTCGTACGGGATCCGCGCCGTCGCGGTGGTGCGGCGCACGCGCTCGGTGGTGGTGACCGCCGCCGTGCGCGTGGCGGTGACGATGCTCGCGATCGACGCGCCCGTGAGCAGCAGGACGCCGGCGAGCAGCAGGAAGACGAACAGGATGTGCGAGCCGGCGGTCGAGAAGAGCTTTGCCGACGCCCAGAAGAGCGCTCTCGCCCACGAGGCCGCCGTGGTGCTCGAGGTAGTTCGCGTCGAAGAAGCCGTCGCGCGGCGGTGTCGCCGGGGCCGAGGCCGAGCGAGCCGGCGGCGAGGCCGAGCGTCAGGGCCGCCAGTCAGGCACGCCGCGCCGGTCTTCAGCGGATGGAGGGCCGGGATCATCGGGCGCAGGACGATCAGCGCGCCGAACGCGAACATCACGACGGGCGCCGCGTAGCCGACGCCGCCGAACATGAACAGGATCGCGCCGGCCAGCGCCTCGCCCACCTCGCCCCCCGCCCAGTCGAGGTAGAAGACGCACGCGAAGAAGGCGGCGAACGCCACGAGCGCGAGCCCGATCAGGTCCCAGTGGCGCTGCTCGAGGACGGGCAGATTGAGATCGGGGATCCACGCCCTGCGCGCAGGACGACGCTTGCGGCGACGACGGTTGGCCATAACGCGTGCATTCGACGGCGGAAGGCCGCACCCTCCCTACCATGGGGTGGCATGAGCGGACGCCCGCGTGTGCTCGTTGTGGAGGACGACGCCGACATCGCCGGCGTGCTTCGCCGCTCGCTCGACAAGGAGGGCTACGACGTCCGCGTGGCGGGCGACGGCGAGGCCGCGCTCGAGGAATCCGGCGTGTTCGAGCCCGACGCCGTGGTGCTCGACCTCGGCCTCCCCAAGCTCGACGGGATCGAGGTCGCCAAGCGCATGCGCGCCGGCGGCGACGTGCCGATCCTGATGCTCACCGCCCGCGACGGGCTCGACGCCCGCGTGGAGGGCCTCGACTCCGGCGCGGACGACTACCTCGTGAAGCCGTTCGAGCGCGAGGAGCTGCTCGCCCGCATCCGCGCGCTGCTCCGCCGCCGCCCGCCGCGCGGCAGCGCCTTCCTCGTGGTCGGCGACGTGCGGCTCAACCCCGACACGCGCGAGGCCTACCGGGGCGAGCGCGAGCTCGACCTCACCGCGCGCGAGTTCGAGCTGCTCGAGCACCTGATGCGCAACGAGCGGATCGTCGTCTCGCGCCAGGCCCTGCTCGACGAGGTCTGGGGCTACCACCCGTTCGCCGAGACCAACACCGTGGACGTGTTCATCTCGAACCTGCGGCGCAAGCTGGAGGCCGGCGGCGAGCCGCGGATCCTCCACACCATGCGCGGCGCGGGCTACGTGCTGAGGGAGCCGTGAGGACCCGGCTCCCGGTCAAGCTGAAGGTCGCGGTGCTGAGCGCCGCGCTCACCTTCGCGATCCTGTGCCTGTTCGCGGTCGTCGTGGGCGCCGTGGCGGAGCGGCGCATCGTCGCCGGCTTCGACGACGACCTGCGCGCGAGCATCAGCGAGCTGGTGGACCGGCTCGAGCTGGAGCCCACCGCGGGCGGGGACTTCCAGCTCAGCGCGGACGATCGCGTGCTGCTCGCGGCGTACGAGGCGGGCGACCCGATCGTGCGGGTGGTGGACCGCAACGGCCGGCCGGTCTGGCCCGGCCCGAACGCGGCGCCCGTCGCTCGGGCCCGCCGATCAGCGGCGTCACCGACATCGGGCGACCTGCGCGTGACCTCGCGCGAGCTCCTCCCCTCCACGTCGATTCCCGGCACGTTCGAGGCGCCCCTCCAGCCGGTCACGAACCCGGTCGGCTACGTCCAGTACGCGAAGCCCGAGGGCAGCATCCAGAACACCATCAACCGGGTGCGGCTGTTCCTCGCGCTCGGGCGTGTTCGGCGGAACGCTGCTCGCCTTCCTCGGCGGGCTCGTGGTCGCGCAGCGCGCGATGCGGCCGATCGCGGGCCTCACGCGGGCGGCGCGCGAGGTGGCGCGCACGCGCGACCCGGACATCGCGCTGCCGAAGCCGCAGGCCAACGACGAGGTCGCGGAGCTGGCGAACACCTTCGAGGACATGCTCCGCGAGCTGGGCGCCGCGCGCGAGGAAACCGAGGCGACGCTCGACCGCCAGCGCAAGTTCGTGGCCGACGCCTCGCACGAGCTGCGCACCCCGCTCACGAGCATCCTCGCGAACCTGGAGCTGCTCGAGGCCGAGCTGGCCGGCGAGCAGCGCGACATGGCCGACTCGGCGCTGCGCTCCTCGCGCCGCATGCGCCGGCTCGTGGGCGACCTGCTGCTGCTGGCGCGCGCCGACGCCGGCCGCGAGCTCACCCGCGCGCCCGTGGACCTCGCCGCCGTGGCGAAGGAGGCGGCGCGCGAGGCGACCGCGCTCTCGTCGGACCATCCGCTCGCGCTCGACGTCCAGGGCCCGGTCACCGTGAACGGAGTGGCCGACGACCTCCACCGCCTGGCGGGCAACCTGATCGAGAACGCGCTCATTCACACGCCCGCCGGGACGCCCGTGACGGTGTCGGTGCGCCGCGAGGGCGACAGCGCGGTGCTCGAGGTGTCCGACCGCGGCCCCGGCGTGCCGCTCGACATGCGCGATCGCGTGTTCGAGCGCTTCGCCCGCGGCGGCGGCGACGCGGCCGCGATCGGCGGCAGCGGGCTCGGGCTGGCGATCGTCCGGGCCGTGACCGCCGCGCACGACGGGACCGTCGAGCTCGGCGACGCCGAGGGCGGCGGAGCCCGCTTCGTGGTCACCCTTCCGGTGGACCCGGTACCCCGCTCCGATCCTGCCGGTAGCGTGTTGGTGGACCGAGACCTGGCACCCGAGCCGTCCAAGGAGTAGCTCTCGTGAAGTGGATTTCCCGCCGCCGGCCCTCGCCGGCAATGGTCATCGCGCTGATTGCGCTGTTCGTGTCCCTCTCCGGCGTCTCGTACGGCGTCGCGACCGGCTTCATCGACAGCCGCGAGATCAAGAACAACCAGGTCCGGAGCCTCGACATCCGCAACAACGAGATCCGCACGCGCGACCTCCGCAACAACCAGGTGCGCGGGATCGACATCCGCAACAGCAGCGTCCAGGGCCGCGACATCGCCCTGAACACCGTCACCGGCAACGACGTCAACGAGTCGACGCTGCGGCAAGGTGCCGAGCGCCGGAACGCGCGGACACGGCCGCGATCGGCCGGCTCCGCCGACGCGGTCGCCGGGTCAGCGCCGCGAAGATCGCCTATCGCGCCGAGCGCGCGGATCCTGGGTCGGGTGAGACCGTGCGGCGCGGTCGAGCAGGTGATCGCCTTCGGCGGAGTCAACAGCCGGGCCCCGTGCGAACCTGGCGGGCCGGCCGGAATCGCCGCACGCCCATCGCGACGACGGCGCCGAACGTCCGAGTCGCATCGACTTCGGCCCGGGGACGACGTGACGGCCGACTTCGCCGGCGAGGTCTTCGGATCACCGAAGCGACCGCCCGAGGTCGGCCACGACTCGTGATTCACCGACGCCCGAACGGTCGCGGCTCGGTCAGGTCGAGTGCGAGGCGCTCGCCGTCGAGGACGCGGACGACGTGCGCGGCGACGCCGACGACTGCGGCTTCTTCGGCGTAGCCGGGCCGGCTAGACCTCGACGACGACGGGCAGGATCATCGGGCGCCGCTTCAGGCGCTTGTAGACGAACTCGGCCACGTCGTCGTGGAGGTGGTCCTGGAGGAGGTCGATCTCGGTGATCTGGTCCTTCGCCGAGTCCGCGAGCGAGTCGTCGACGGCCGCGCGCAGCTCGTCCACGAAGGAGTCCGACTCCTCCGCGAACGGCACGCCGCGGAAGATGATCTCGGGCGGGACGACCGAGCGGCCGTCCTGCTCCGAGATCGTGGCCACCACGATGAAGATCCCGTCCGCCGAGAGCATCCGGCGGTCGCGCAGCGCCACGTCCTCGATGTCGCCCACCTCCACCCCGTCCACGAAGATCAGGCCGGCCTGCTCGCGCTCGGCCCAGCGCGCGCCGGAGGAGTCGATCTCGAGCGGCAGGCCGTTCTCGCCGCGGAAGATCGACTTGGGCGGAACGCCCACCGCCTCGGCGAGCTCGCCGTGGAGCCGCAGCCGCTTGTGGTCGCCGTGCACCGGCATCACGTACCGCGGGCTGCGTGAGGTTCACCATCAGCTTCAGCTCCTCGGCGTAGCCGTGCCCTGAGGCGTGCACCGGCACGTCGGCCGTGGTGAAGACGTGGCGCCGAGCCGGTAGATCCGGTCGATCGTCTCGTTCACGGCCCGCTCGTTCCCCGGGATCGGAGTGGCCGAGAAGATCACGGTGTCGCCGTCGTGCAGGTCGACGTTCGGGTGGTCGCCGTGCGCCATCCGCCGCAGCGCCGAGAGCGGCTCGCCCTGGGAGCCGGTCGAGATGACCACGAGCTTGTTGTCGGGGAAGTCCTCGATCTCCTTCGGCCCGACGAGCATTCCCTCGGGCATGTCGATGTGGCCGAGCATCCGCCCGATGTTCGTGTTCTTGCGCATCGAGCGGCCGATCAGCGACACGCGCCGGTCGAGCGCGGCCGCGGCGTCCACCACCTGCTGCACGCGGTGGATGTTCGAGGCGAAGCAGGTGACCACGATCCGCCCCTTGCAGCGCGCGAACACCTCCTGGAGCCGCGGCCCGACGGCCGACTCGGACAGCGACATGCCCGGCCTGTCGGCGTTCGTCGAGTCGCCGCACAGGAGCAGGAGCCCCTCGCGGCCCAGCTCGGCCAGCCGCGACACGTCCGCCGGCACGCCGTCCACGGGCGTCTGGTCGAACTTGTAGTCGCCCGTCATCAGCATCGTGCCGAGCTCGGTGGTGAGCGCGACCGCGAAGGCGTCCGGGATCGAGTGGGCCATCTTCACCATCTCCACCGAGAACGGCCCGGCGTCGAAGGTCTGGCCGGCGAGCACGTCCTGGACGTCCACGTCCTTCAGCCGGTGCTCGTCGAGCTTCGAGCGCACCATCGCCGCGGTGAGCGGGCCGCCGTAGACCGGCGGCGCATGGTCCAGCTCGCGCAGCACGAACGGCAGCGCGCCCACGTGGTCCTCGTGGCCGTGCGTGAGCACGATCGCGTCGATGTCCTCCGAGCGCTCGCGCAGGTAGGAGAAGTCCGGCAGGACGAGGTCGATCCCGAGCTGGTCGGGCGCCGGGAACATCAGGCCGGTGTCGACGACCACGATCCGGCCGTCGTACTCGACGACCATCATGTTCTTGCCGATCTCGCCGAGCCCGCCGAGCGGAAGGACCCTGAGCGTTCCCGTTCGTCAAACCGCGGCGAGCAGGTTGTGGCGCTCGAGCGCCTCGCGGATGACCGCCCGCTCCTCCTCGGACGCCTCCACGAGCGGGAGCCGCAGCGGCCCGACCTCGTGGCCGAGTCATGTTCAGCGCGGTCTTGATCGGGATCGGGTTCGACGGTCACGGAGAGCGCCTTGTAGAGGTCGCGCAGGCCGTCCTCGATCTCGTGGCGGTTGTCGGGCTCGTCGACGATCCGCCGCATCTCGCGGCCGACCAGGTGCGAGGCGACGAGTGATCCCGCCGGTGCCGCCCAGGTCCATGACCTCGGCCAGCACGTCGTCGTTGCCGGCGAGCAGGTCGAGGCCGTCGATCGGCGCGAGGTCCTCGTAGCGAGCCTGCTTGACGGCGGCGACGTTGTCGATCTCGCGCCAGCTCCGCGAGCAGGTCGTTCGGCATGTCGGTCGCCGTGCGCGAGGGGATGTTGTAGAGCACGATCGGCCTGTCGGTGGCCGCGGCCACGGCCTCGTAGTGCGCCTTGATCCCGCGCCGGTTCGGCCGCACGTAGTAGGGCGTCACGACCAGCATCGCGTCCACCCCGGCCTCGTGCGCGCGCTCGGTGAGCTCGACGGAGTGGCGCGTGTCGTAGGTGCCCGTGCCGGCGATCACCGGGGCGTCGCCGGACTCGGCCACGCCCAGCTCCCAGAGGCGGACCTTCTCCTCGTCGGTCATCGTGGCCCCCTCGCCCGTGCTGCCCGCGAGGACGAGGCCGTCGGAGCCGTTCTCCAGCAGGTGGTGCATGAGGCGCACGGCGGCGTCCTCGTCGAGGCCGCCGTTCGCGTCGAACGGCGTGACCATCGCGGTGAGGATGCCGCCGAGTGCCATGCTGTCGCGGGAGAACCGCTCCGTCACTGCTGGAGCGGCTTGAAGGGGTCGGGGCTCGAGTTGGCGCCGCCCTCGGAGGGCGGGGCGGGCGGCGGCGGCGCGGGCGCCTCCTCGGCCGGGCTGGTCCACCGGAGCGGTCGGCTCCGGCGCCGGAGGCGCCGGCGCGGCGGGACGGCGGGCGTGGCCGCGGCGGGCGTCTCCTGCTGGACCGGCCGGCCGTGCTCGTCGTACTTCGACGCCGCCCTCGGCGGGCTGGTGCCGAGCCGCGCCTGTCCCTGGTTGAAGTTCTTCTGCGCCTCGTCGAGCTTCTCCTGAGCCTGCTCGGCGAGCTTCTTTGCCTTGTCCATGAAGCCCATCGGGTCCTCCCTGGTCGGTGAGCGCACGATATCGCGCACGACGGCCTGCATGCCCTACCGGAAGGACCGCTGCAAATGACAGAATTCCGGGCGGCGATGGCGACCGAACGCGACTACAGCCACCGCTCGACCGTGCAGAAGCTCGGGCGTGGCGCCTGAGCAGCGCGTGGAGATCACGGGGGACGTGGGCCCCGGGCTGAGGCGCGACGTCAAGGAGGCGATCGGCCGCGGGCTCGTCAAATCCGGCGACCTGGACGGCGCGATCGTGCTCGTGGAGTCCGAGGACGAGGCCAAGGAGGCCTTCGTCCGCTACCGCCCGCGCCTGCGCGACACCGGCTACCTCTGGATGATCACCCGCAAGCGCGGACACGACCGCTACCTCAACCAGATGGCGCTCGTGCCCTTCGCGAAGCGGCTGGGCCTGATCGACAACAAGACCTGCTCGATCGACGACGAGCGCTCCGGCATCCGCTTCGTGATCCCGCGCGCGCTGCGCGGGAACGGCAGCCAGAGCGCCGCCTACCCGAAGTCGGCGGGCGTGAGCACCGACGCTCACACCCCGGTGCCGCTGCGGCCGTCCGCCGACGAGCGCGAGCGCGTCGTGCGGCTCCTGCGCGACCGCTCCGTCGAGGGGCGGCTCTCCACGGACACGTTCGCGGAGCGCGTCGGCCTCGCGTATCCGGCGAAGAGCCAGCGCCGAGCTGGCCGAGCTCACCTCGGACGTCCGCCCCGCCCGCCGGCCCGCGGCGCGCTGCTGATCGCGGCCGTCGAGTGGCTGTCCCGGCCTCCAGGCCGACCTGGAGGCGGCGTGGAGCGCGCCCGCGCGTGCCGAGCCTCGCCCTGCCGCGCGCGGAGCGGCCGCGGATGACTGTCGGCCGAGCGACCGAACTGCGACTGCGTGCTCCCCGAGGAGTGCGTGTCGCGCCGCCACGCGCAGCTCTGGCGCGCGGGCGAGCGCTGGTTCCTGCGCGACCTCGGCTCCCGCAACGGCACCCGCGTCAACGGGATGCGCGTGCTCGAGGACGTCGAGGTCCGCCCCGGCGACCGCCTCAGCCTCGGCGGCGCGACCTACCGGCTGCGCTCGCGGACCTGAGCCGCCGCCGCGCGGGCTAGCCTCGAACGGACGAGGCGTCCGCGCCCGCGATGAACGTGAGCGCGTCGACGGCGGCGTCCTCGAGGCCGTCGTCGGCCGCGTTGTAGTTGCCGCGGTCGGCGTAGAACAGCAGGGTCTCGCAGGCGTGTGCCAGCAGGAACTCGAGCGCCCTGCGCTCAAGCATCACGTCCCGGAGCTCACGGTCCTCCTCGTACATGTGGCCCGGGTAATCGGACCGAGTGGCCGCGCCTTTAGGCCCGCGTGCGTGCGCGCGGCTCGCGGTGCCAGACGCTCTCGACGCAGTCCGCGGCCTTCTCGGTGCCCGGCTCCGCCTGGAGGCCGGACGAGATCTCCTGGCGAGCCGCCCGAGCGCGTCTGTCGTCGCCCAGCAGGCCGTCGATCGCCTCCCGACAGCTCGGAGTCCTCGAACTCGAACGTCCGCAGTCGCGCGCCGAGGCCCAGCTCGTCCATGCGCTGGGCGTTGTCGTACTGGTCCCAGAACAGCGGCAGCAGCACCATCGGCTTCCCGAAGTGGAGGCACTCGGTGACGGTGTTGTTGCCGCCGTGGGTGATCACGGCGTCGACGCGCGGCAGCAGCGCCGGCTGCGGCAGGAGCTCCGCGCCCACCTGGTTCTCGCGCAGCTCGATCTGCTCGTGCTGCGGCCCCTTGCTCACGATCGCCCGGTAGCCGCCCTCGGCGAGCAGGTCCACGAGCCGCTGCATCAGCTCCACGTCGGCGGACCCGAGCGAGCCGAGGCTCAGGTACACGAGCGTGCTCGTCGCCGTGAGGGATCTCGAAGTCGCCGGGCTCCATCCGCACGCACGACCCGAGCCGCTCCCACATGGGCCCGAGCGGGCGGGCGCGCCCGTAGTCCGCCTCCTCCGGGTAGAGGAACAGGTTCAGGTAGGCGGAGCGATGGATGAACTCGAGCTCCGGCAGCGCCGGGCAGTCCGGCGCATTCGAGCGCATGAACTCGTCGAAGTCGGCGTGCATGTCCGACGTGGGTGCGCCGGTACTCCTCGCGGAACTCGTCCCACCCGGAGCGGTCGTCCGTCGGGTAGCCGGAGAAGACGGGCGGCAGGTCCGGGTCCGGCAGCTCGAGCGGGTTGCACGACACGATCCGCACCCACGGGCAGCTCGCGTCCACGACCGCCGCGAAGCCCACCACGTTGTCCTCGACGATCACGTCCGGGCTCAGCTCGTCGAAGATCTCCCTGAGCCGCTCGTCCACGTACTTCGAGCCCTCCACGAGCGCCTGCCAGGTCGGCTGGATGAAGCCCTCGAGCTGCTCGATCGTCGGCTTGCGGAACACAGGCCCGGTGTCGCGGATGAAGTCCTTCCAGAACTGGCCCGGCTCCTCCTCGGTCTCCCCCGGCGGCTGGAGCCGCATGAGCCGCTCCTCGAAGCCCTTGTCCGCGAGCGAGCCCGCGAACGACTCCTCGATCACGAACACGACCCGGTGCCCGCGCCGGCGCAGGACGTGCCCGATGCCGACGCAGTTGTTCGTCGGCCCGTGGGCGCCCTCGGGGAAGAACACGATCGTGGCCATCAGCGGCGGGCCACCCAGACTTCCTCGCACGGCCACCTCTGCGCCCAGCCGCGGCGCACGTAGTACCGCACCTCGTCAGGCGGCGCCGTCGGGCGCGTACAGCTCGTGGAGAGCCTCGACCTCGAAGCCGGTGTCGCGGAGCAGCCGCATCCGCTCGCCGTGCGGCTGGTGGAAGTCGGTGCCGTCCGGCTCGGGCCAGTCGATGCGGCCGAGCCCGCGCTGCGGGCGGGCCAGCGTCTCGCCCGAGGGCTCCTCGCTTGGAGGCGCGCACAGGATCGCGATCACCGCGTTGCAGAGGAACACGAGCCGCCCACCGGGGCGCAGAAGACGGTGGGCCTGCGGAATCCAGACGTCGGGGTCGCACCAGATCGCGGCGCCGTACTCCGAGAAGACGATGTCGAAGGATTCGTCGGGGAGCGGCGGGTCCTCGGCGCTGGCGTGGATCAGCGGGAACTCGAGCCCGTGCTCCGACTGGAGCTCGCGCGCGGTGTCGAGCTGCGCCTCCGAGAGGTCGAGCCCGACGGGGCTCGCGCCCAGCCGCTTGAACCACGCGCACCAGTACCCGGTGCCGCAACCGAGGTCGAGCACGTCGAGCCCGCTCACGTCCGGCAGGATCCCGAGCTCGTCCTCGGGGACCTCCCACATGCCCCACCACGGCGTCCGGGCTCTCCCAGGCCCTGCGGCCGTTCTCGACCCAGTTGGGAGCGTCCGCGTTCCAGACCGCGCGGTTGCGCTGCGGCGTGGTCGCTCAGGTGCATGCGCGCACGCTAGCCGAGAAAGCGGACCACGGCTTCGGCCTCCTCGTCCAATGCGCGTTCGTGCGCTCTGGTCAGCTTCGCGAACGGCTCCAGCTCCACCTTGCCGTCGCGCAGGCGCCAGTGCGCCACGGCGCGGCCCTTCACGAGCGCCAGCGGGTCGAGCAGCTGCGGATCGGTGGCGAAGGAGCGGTCGTCGCCGTAGATCAGCTCGCGCGAGATCCAGCCGAGCAGCACGGGCTCGAAGGTGCCGAGCAGCCTGGGCGGCGGCAGCTCGGCGGGCGTGGTGCGCTTCCGGAGATCCACCAGGCCGCCGTCCACCTCGTCGAGCTCCGGCGCGATCGCCTCGAGGCCCCTGCGCACGTCGCGGAGCGGGATGCCCGCCCAGCGCGCCAGGTCGCGCTCGTTCGCCGGACCGTGGCCGGCCAGGTAGCGCCGCGTGAACTCCCCCATCGCCTCGTCGCGGTCGACCGGCTTCGCCTCCCCGATCCAGTCGCGCACCAGCACGTAGGCGTGCTGCTTTCCGACCATCGGGCCGCGCACGATCAGGCCGTCGAGCGAGGCTCTGAAGAGCAGGTGGTAGAGCGCCTGCCCCTCGGCGCGCACCCCGGCGGCGGCGATGCGCTCTCGCAGCTGCTGCGAGCTGAGCGGCCCCTCGTCGGCGAGCGCGCGCTCGATCTCGGCGACGCCGCGCTCCGCGTCCCCTGGCGGAACCCCCACCTGAACCAGCCGCCGGTCGCTTGCCGTCCGGAGCGGCGGCGTGGTCACCGCGTGGAGCATCGGATAGTCCTCGCCGCGCACCAGGTGAAGCGTGCCCCTGTTCAGCCAGGTCACGACGAGCGAGCGGTCCTCGGTGAGCGCACGGTCGACGTCCGCCGCCGAGAGCCCCTCGGTGCGGGCTCTGACGGCGAGGCGGAAGCCGCGCGGATCCTGCCCCTGGACCGCGAGGATGCGCTCGGCCACGGCAACCGGGTCGCGAGCGGGCGGTCCCGCGAGCAGCTGCGCGGTGAGCCGCGCCCTCAGGATCACGCGGCGAGTATCGCAATCGCGGCACCCCGGTCCACCCCGCGGAGGTGGCAAAGAAAACTCGCGCTATGCGAGAGAAAAAGTTGCCACCCCCGGCTGGGCCAGGGCCCTCAGTACCACTACTAGGCGCTGTCGGCCACCGTCGCCGCGATGCCCTTGATGAGCCATGACGAGACGGGCCCGCCGTCGGCGGACATCGCCCGCACCTCGAGGTTCGCCCCGTCCGCGGTGGTCACGGCTGCCACCACGAGCAGCGTCTCGAGCGAGGCGTCATCGCCATAGGTCTCGCTCAACTGGTCCATGAACTGCATTCCGAACGTGCCGACCTGCTGGGAGTCGATTGCCATGCGCCGGAGTATTCCGGCTAGAGCACGTGCTCGAGGCCGATCGTCGGCGATCGGTCCAGCGAGTCGACCCTGCGGACCGCCAGGAGCACGCCCGGCATGAACGACTGCCGGTCGATCGAGTCGTGGCGGATCGTGAGCGTCTGGCCCGGCCCGCCGAAGATGATCTCCTGGTGCGCGACGAGGCCGGGGAGGCGCACGGAGTGGATCGGCTCGTGCGGGTTGCCGCCGGCGGCGCGGATCAGCTCGGCCGTGCGGGCGGCCGTGCCGGACGGCGCGTCGACCTTCCGGTCGTGATGCAGCTCCACGATCTCGCACTCCGGCATGTGCTGGGCGATCTCCTGCGCGACCTGCATCATGAGGACGGCGCCGATGGCGAAGTTGGGGGCGACCAGGAGGTTCGCCGTGCCCACGCCCTCGAGCGACGAGAAATCGGCCCCCGTGGTCCCCATGACGCAATGGACCCCTGCCTCGATGCAATGTCGTGCGTTTCCGAGGGCGGTGTCAGGTGTCGAGAAGTCCACGACCACGTCCGCGTCGCCCAGCACGTCGGCGAGCGAGGTCTCGAGCACCGGATCGGCGCGGCCCACGAGCGCCATGTCCTCAGCGCCCTCGACCGCGTCGCACACGGTCTGCCCCATGCGCCCGGCGGCGCCTGAGACCGCGACGTTGATCATGCCGCCGCCAGCGTCGGCGAGACCGCCTCGAGCGCGCTCCGGAACGCGGTCTCGTCGCCGCCCACGCCGGCCGCGGAGAGGCCCTCGGCCTGCCACAGCTCCCTGGCCAGCCCGTTCACGTCCTCGAGCGTCACGGCGTCGAACGCCGCGAGCACCTCGTCGACCGTGAGCAGCGGCACGTCCATCAGCACCGAGCTGCCGAGGCGGTTCATCCGCGTGAGGGTCGACTCCATCGAGAGCACCGTGCGCCCCTTCACGTTGTCGCGTGCCCGCTCGAGCTCCTCCTCGCTGACGCCCTCCGACTGGAGGCGCTGGAGCTCCGACCCGATCACCTTCACGGCCTCCCCCACGTTGTCCGGCCGCGTGCCCACGTAGATCGCCACCTGGCCGGTGTCGGCGTAGTGGCTCGCGTACGAGTACACCGCGTAGGCGAGCCCGCGCTTCTCGCGCACCTCCTGGAAGAGGCGCGACGAGGTCGAGCCGCCGAGGATCGTGTCGAGCACCCGCAGCGCGAAGCGCCGGTCGTCGCCGCGCGCGATGCCGGGGCCGCCGAGGCAGAGGTGGTACTGCTCGGTCTCCTTCTGGTGGAAGCGGAGCACCTGGCCGTTGCGGGCCGGCGCGTCGAAAGCGCCCGGGGCGCCCTCGCGCGCGCTCGCCGAACGCGGCCTCGCGCCAGCTCGACGATGCGCTCGTGCTCCAGGTTGCCCGCCGCGGCGAGCACCATGTTCGGCGCCACGTAGCGGCCGTCGTGCCACGAGGCGATCTCGGGCACCGGCACCGACGAGACCACGTCGGCGCGCCCGATGATCGGCCGGCCGAGCGGATGGTCGCCGAACACCGCGCCCGCGAGCACGTCGTGCACCTTGTCCTGCGGCTCGTCCTCGTACATGGCGATCTCCTCGATCACCACCTGGCGCTCGGAGTCGATGTCCGGGTAGGCCGGCCTCAGCACCATGTCCTGGAGCACGTCGAACGCGCGCTCCAGGTGGTTGTCGAGGAAGCGCGAGTAGACGGAGGTCGTCTCCTTGCCGGTGCCGGCGTTGACCTCCGCCCCCATCGCGTCGAACGTCTCGTCGATCTCGCGCGAGCTGAAGCGGTCCGTGCCCTTGAAGAGCAGGTGCTCCAGGAAGTGCGAGATCCCCGCGTGCTCGTGGTCCTCGTCACGCGAGCCGGCCCGCACCCAGAACCCGAGCGCGATCGAGCGCACCGAGGGCATCGCCTCGGTTACGACTCGAACGCCCGAGTCCAGGGTTGTGAGCTGGGCCGGCTCGGTGCTCAATGCGCTTACTCGCCGCCGGAGCTGGAGCGGTCCGGGTCGCGGTCACGCCCGCGGTCCCGGTCACGCGGCCGGCGGTCGCGCCCGCCGCGTCCCTCGCGTCCCCGGCCGCCGCGGCCGTTGCCGCGGTCGCCGCCACGGCCACCCTTGTCGCCGGTGCCCATGGCAGCCAGCTCCTCGGGGGACTTGCCGGCGATCTCCGGGTCGTCCGCGAGCCGGAGGCCGATGCGGCCCCGCTCCGGATCCACCTCGACGACCTTCACACGCAGCTCGTCGCCGCGGTTCACGACCTCCTCCACCGTGTCCGGGCGCTGGCCCGGGGCGATGTTGGAGATGTGGATCAGGCCGTCCGTGCCCTTGGCGAGCTCGACGAAGGCGCCGAACGTGGTCGTCTTGACGACCTTGCCGTCGAACTCGTCGCCGAGCTCGACCTCCTTGGTCATCGAGCGGATCCGGTCCACCAGGGCGTCGCCCTGCGCGCCCGTCTGGGCGTAGATGCGGATCGTGCCGTCGTCGTCGATGTCGATCTGGGCCTCGAACTCCTCGGACAGCGCCCGGATCGTCTCGCCGCCCTTGCCGATGACCGCGCCGATCTTCTCGGTGGGGATCTGGATCGCGGAGATCCGCGGCGCGTACTCGGAGAGCTCCGAGCGCGGCTCGGAGATCGCGTCGTTCATCTTGCCGAGGATCGTCATCCGGGCCTCCTGCGCCTGCTCGAGCGCGCCGCGGAGGATCTCGAACGTGACGCCCGTGATCTTGATGTCCATCTGGAGGGCGGTGATGCCCTCGGACGTGCCGGCGACCTTGAAGTCCATGTCGCCCAGGTGGTCCTCGACGCCCGCGATGTCGGTGAGCACGACGTGGTCGTCGCCCTCCTTGATGAGGCCCATCGCCACTCCGGCCACCGGCGCCTTGAGCGGCACGCCGGCGTCCATCAGCGACAGCGACGAGCCGCAGACCGACGCCATCGAGCTCGAGCCGTTCGACTCGAGGATGTCCGAGACCACGCGGATCGTGTAGGGGAACTCCTCCACCGACGGCACGACCGGCACGAGCGCCCGCTCCGCGAGCGCGCCGTGGCCGATGTCGCGGCGCTTCGGGCCGCGCATGAAGCCGGCCTCGCCCACCGAGAACGGCGGGAAGTTGTAGTGGTGGAAGTAGTGCTTCTCCGTCTGGAGGCCGAGCGTGTCGAGACGCATCTCGTCACGCGTGGTGCCGAGCGCGGCGACCGAGAAGGCCTGCGTCTGCCCGCGCGTGAAGATGGCCGAGCCGTGCGTGCGCGGGGCGACGCCCACCTCGATCCAGATGTCGCGGATCTCGTCCGGCGCGCGGCCGTCGGGACGCTTCTTGTCCACGGCGATCCGCTTGCGGATGATGTCCTTCTCGAGCTTGTCGAACGCGAGCTGCACCGCCGCGCGGCGCGCGGCCGCGCCGTCCTCGTCGAGCTCGGTGCTCGTGCCGAGGGCCTCGAGCACCTCCTCCTCGACGCGCTTCGTGGCGTCCTGGCGCTCGAGCTTGTCGACCACCTGGGTCGCCTCGTCGAGGGCGGCGCCGAAGCGCTCCTTGACCTCGCTCATGATCGCCTCGTCCACCTGCGGCGGGTCGATCTCCATCTTCTCCTTGCCGGCCTGCTTGCGCAGGTCGTGCTGCGCCTCGCAGAGGCGCTTGATCTCCTGGTGCGCGATGTCGAGCGCGTCGAGGATCTCCGCCTCGGTGATCTCGCTGGCGCCCGCCTCGACCATCAGGATGGCCTCCTCGGTGCCGGCGACCACGAGGTCGAGCGGCGACTCGAGCAGCCACTCCTCGTCGGGGTTGACGATGAAGTTGCCCTCGGCGTCCTGGCCGATGCGCACGGCGCCGACCGGCACCGGGAACGGAATGTCGGACACCATCAGAGCGGCGCTGGTGCCGTTCATGGCGAGGATGTCGTAGGGATGCTCGTGGTCGATCGACATCGGGATCGACACGAGCTGTGTGTCGCGCCTCCAGCCCTTCGGGAAGAGCGGGCGCAGCGGACGGTCGATCATGCGCGCGGTCAGGGTGGCCTTCTCGCCTGCCCTGCCCTCGCGGCGGAAGAAGCTGCCCGGGATCTTGCCCGCGGCGTACATCCGCTCCTCCACGTCAACCGTCAGAGGTAGGAAGTCCACGTCGCGAGTCGAACCCGCGGTCGCGGTGCACAGGACCATCGTGTCGCCCGCCTTTACTACGACGGACCCGCTGGCCTGCTTGGCGTACTTGCCGGTCTCGAAATCGATCGAGCTACCGCCGATCTCCAAGGAGACCCGGCTAACACCATCAGTCATCTCTGTCCTTTCAGCCGCCTCCGGTTGGCGGCACTGCTATCAGTCGTTCCGTTGCGAACCCGAGCGACTCTAGCAATCGCTTCGCCGCTCGGGCCCGCAAGGAACAACTGCGTTACTGCCGGATTCGGCAGTCCCGTCGGAGGTCCAGCGTGCGCCGCTCGCCACGGGCGACGAACACCTGACGGGCCGAACGGGTCGTGCCCTCCGGGGTCTCGCAGGACAGCGTCCAGGTCTCCTCCGGAGCCTGGTACGGGTCCGGGCCGGCGAACGTCACCGTCCCGGTCCACGGGTCGGCGGCCGCCCAGTTGATCACTCGGACGACGTACGAGCCCGCCGGGTCGAGGACGGTCGCCTGCTCGTAGGCCATGGCGCCGCTCGTGGCGCCGTTGCCGGACGAGGCCACGGGATCGCCGGTGGCGTTCCCGTCGGCGTCCGCCTCGTAGACCTTCATGTCCCAGTCGCTCGCCGGGGTGAACTCGATCCGGAACGTGGCCTTCGCGTTGTCGATGCCGGCGCCGCTCGGGACCGTGATCAGGTGGTCCTCGTAGCACCCCTCCGGCGGGGTGTCGTAGTTCGCGCACGGGACCGTGCTGCCGGGCCCGTTCGACTCGAACTCCTGCGGCGGGCTCGGGTCGCCGGTCGGCTCGCGGCCGGACGCGCCCTTGGCGATCAGCGGACGCGTCGACGGGTTCACGTGCCACTCGAAGATGCCGTTCGACGGGACCTGGAGCGTCGTGTTCAGGTTGTCCCTGAACGTCAGGCCCTCGACCGAGGTGGGCATGTCGAACGACTTCGTGAGCCGCAGGACCGCGTTCGCGGGCGCGCGGCCGCTCAGGACCGAGTGCTTGCTCGCGTCGGCGGTGTTCTGCTGGGCGTGGTAGTACGCCTCGCGGTTGCCGCCGCCGGTGGCGTCGTCACTCGTGCCGTTCCACTCCTTCACGGTCTCCTCGAACGGCGGGTGGAAGCCGAGGTCGCCGATCTCGAACGTGAAGCCGAGGCCGCCGGTCGCGTTGTACGACCAGTCCTCGGTCGTCCCGTCCGTGTCGTAGAGCTCGTAGCCGTACTGGCTCGCGTAGCCGTTCTCGGACGCCATCGCGTCGCCGAGCGCCTTGTAGATCGGCTCGTCGACGGTGGTGCCCTGCGCGGCGATGCCGGGCGGGCGCAGCACGAGGTTCGAGAACGTGTGGTTCGTGATCAGCGTCGTCACGTGGCGCGACGAGACCAGCTCGCGCACGTTCTGGGTCTCCGGCTCCGAGAACGGGGCCGGCCCGCGGTAGGTCTGCGTCGGAGCGAGGGGGCTCGAGCCTCCGCCGCCCCAGAACGCGCCGTAGTTGCGGTTCGGGTCCACGCCGTGCCCGACGACGCCGGTGTCGACGCCGGCGTTGCAGTTGCCCATCGGCGGGTCGCCCAACAGACGGCAGTTCTTGCGCCGGTACTCGTTCGGGTTGGTGGACCCGGCCAGGATGAACTCGGGGTCCGAGATGTCGCCGCTGCCGTCGAGGTCGGTGTGGTGACCCGCGGCGTGCTGGTACAGCTCTCCTGCCTCCCGGCTCGCGTTGAAGCCGTCGACGTTCACGACGGGCACGACGATCGTGCGCGTCTTCGAGACGAGGTCGCGCACGCGGGCGTCGCCGCGGCGGTAGCCCAGCACGAGCTCGTAGGCCCACTCCATCGCGTGCTCGGCCGACGGCCACTCGCGCGCGTGGTGGGCGCCCATCTGGAGGAACACCGGGCGGCCGTCACGGGCGTTCGGGTTCGTCGCGATCTCGATGCCCTGGACCGTGCGCCCCTCGTAGGTCTCGTGGTTGAGCGTGATCGGACGGGCCAGGTCCGGGTGCTCGCGCGCGAGGCGCTTCATGTCCTCGTTGTAGTCGAACAGGCGCCGGTACTGGTTGCGCCCGCTCGGCAGCTCGGTGTCCGGATAGGCGGCCGCGAACTTCACGTCCGCTGCCCGGTCGCGCCGAGCCTGGACGGCCATGTCCGGCACCTCGACCGTGTAGGCGAAGTTGTTGTCCACGAGCAGCTGCCTGTCGGCCGCGCCGTAGACGACGGCCTCGACGAAGCCCGCTCCGCCGTGCTCGGTGAGGTCGAGCCCGAGCCGCTGGAGCTCGTTCTTGCGCTCGTGGGTCGGGGTCGAGACGCGCACGAGCTGGACCTTCGTGGCCCTGCTCGTGTCCACGGCGGTGGCGCCGACGCTCAGGCGGGCGGTGGACGTGCCGCCGGTGAGGCGGCATGCCTGCACGACCAGGTTGCTGCCCTGGACGGCCAGGCCGCTCGCGACCTCGCTCGCGCCGCTCGAGGCGCCGCCGGCCACGACGCGGCCGTCGGCCGAGTCGATGATCGCGACGTCCCAGTCGCCGCCGGCGGCGGTCAGCCGCGCGGTGACCCAGCCGGCCGCCGGCATCGTGAAGCGCTTCTGCGCCACGCCGGCGCCGCTGCGCGCGCCGGTCGTACAGGACTTGTCGACCGCGCTCGTCGCCGCCACCGGCTGCGAGAGCACGTCGATCGCCGAGGCGGGAGCCGCTGCTGCGAGCGCTCCTACGGCCACTGCGAGCCCAACCAAGCTACGAGACTTCATCCATCCCCCTGGATCGCTGTCAGGGGCCTGGAACGCAGCCTGCCGGCGAAACTTGCGGCGCTAGCGCAGGCGCCAGGCCGGGGGTTCCGTCACTTGCCCGCGTAATACGCGGGTAGATCGCCCCACCCCCTCAGAGGCCGAGCGCGCTCTCGAGAGCCTCGCCGGGCACGCCGGGGAACGCCTCGCCGTCCACGAACTGGGTGGGGGTCGTGGCCACTCCCGCGCGGATGCCGGTGCGGAAGTCGCGCTCCACGCGCTCCGCCGCCTCGGCGGAGCGGCGGTCCTCCTCGAAGCGCTCCAGGTCGAGCCCGAGCCGCTCGGCGCGCTCCCAGAGGTGCGGGTCGTCGAGGTGGCCCTGGTCCTCGAGCAGGGAGTCGTGCATCTCCCAGAACTTCCCCTGGCGGCCGGCGGCCTCGGCCGCCGCGGCGAGCACACGCGCCCGCGGGTGCTTCGACGTGACCGGGAAGTGGCGGAACACGCGAGTGACCGGCAGCCCCTTGAGGATCAGGTGCGCCTTCGCGCAGTACGGGCACTCGAGGTCGGCGTACTCGATCACCACCGGCCCCTCCCCGCGCCGGTGGTCCTCGGCGCCGGGCTCAGGCGGGGGTGCGCTGCTCCAGCGCGTCAAAGATGAGGTTCGCGCCGGGGACCTCGAGCGGCGGCGACAGGTAGGACCACTCGACCGTCCCCTCCGGCCCGACCATGACGAGCGCGCGGGCCGACACGCCGTATTGCTCCGACCACACGCCGTAGGCCTTCGCGACCTCGCCCTTCGGGTGGAAGTCGGCGAGCAGCGGGATGGTGAGGTTCTGATGCTCCCGGAACGCCTTGTGGCAGAACGCCCCGTCGACGGAGATCCCGAGCAGCGCCGCGCCAGCCTCCTCGAGCTGCGGGAGCACCTCCTGGTAGACGGAGAGCTGGTCGGTGCACACCGGGCTGAAGTCGGACGGGTAGAAGACGAGCACCACCGTCCGCCCTCGGAAGTCCGCGAGCGAGACCTTCTTCCCGTCTTGGTCTGGCAGCTTGAAGTCCGGCGCCGGCGAGCCGGGCTCGATCATCGACGGAGGCCGAGCTCCTGGATGAGCGACCGGTAGCGCTCGATGTCCGAGCTCTGGAGGTAGCGCAGCAGCCGCCGGCGCTTGCCGACGAGCATCAGGAGGCCGCGCCGCGAGTGATGGTCCTTCTTGTGCGTGCGCAGATGCTCCGTGAGCTCGTTGATGCGGGCGGTGAGCAGCGCCACCTGGACCTCCGTGGATCCGGTGTCGCCATCGGCCCGGCCGTACCGGGCGACGATCTCCTGCTTCTTCTCGGCTGCAAGGCTCATCCGCGACGGGAAACCGTAGCAGCGCGACCCGGGTGATACTGTTAACCCAGTGGTTAACGATTCATTCAAGGCGCTGTCGCATCCGATCCGCCGCGAGATCGTGGAGCGGCTCGCGGCCGGCCCCGCCACGGTCGGCGAGGCCACCGGCGGGTTCGGGGTGTCGAAGCCGGCCATCTCGAAGCACCTGAAGGTGCTCGAGGAGGCCGGTGTCGTGACCCGCGCCGTCGAGGGCCGCACGCACCGGCTGGCCCTCCGGCCCGAGGTGCTGAGCGAGGCCGCCGACTGGATGGACCGCCAGCGCGCCCTCTGGGGCCGCCTGTTCGACGTAGTGGACGATTACCTGAAGGAGGAAGACAGCCAATGAACGCCCCGCCCACCGTCTCGCCCGAGGAATGGGAGGCCGCCCGCGACGAGCTGCTCGTGAAGGAGAAGGAGCTCACCCGCGCCCGCGACGCGCTGGCCGCCGAGCGGCGCCGGATGCCGCGGATGGCGGTCGACAAGGAGTACGCGTTCGAGGGCCCGGACGGGCCGGCGACGCTGCTCGACCTGTTCGATGGGCGCCGCCAGCTCGTCGTCTACCGCTTCTTCTTCGAGCCCGGCGTGAAGGGCTGGCCCGAGCGCGGCTGCGGCGGCTGCTCGTTCCTCGCCGACCAGGTGGCCCACCTCGCCCACCTGAACGCGCGCGACACCACGCTCGCGTTCGTCTCCCGCGCGCCCCAGCCGGACATCGAGCGCTGGAAGGCCAGGATGGGCTGGGACATGCCCTGGTACACGCTCACGGACGACTTCGACTCCGACTTCGGCGTGGGCGAGTGGCACGGCACGAACGCCTTCATCCGCGAGGGGGACGAGATCTTCCGCACCTACTTCGTCGACGCCCGCGGCGACGAGGCGATGGGCAGCACGTGGGCCTACCTCGACATCACCGCGCTCGGCCGGCAGGAGGAGTGGGAGGACTCGCCGGAGGGCTACCCGCAGACCCCGCCCTACGGGTGGTGGCGCCTGCACGACGAGTACGGCAAGACGGCGTGAGCAGCACGCTGCGCATGGAGCGCACGTTCCAGGCGCCCGCCCAGGCGGTGTTCGACGCGTGGACGAGCGAGGAGGTGATGCGGCGCTGGTGGCACGCCGAGCACGACTGGGAGACGACCGTCGCCGAGGTGGACCTCCAAGTGGGCGGCGAGCTGCGCGTGGTGATGCGCAACCCGCACGAGGACGTCGAGTACGGAGGCGGCGGCCGCTACACCGAGATCGACCCGCCGCGGCGGCTCGCCTTCACCTGGCTCTGGGACGACAACGAGACCCGGCAGCTGATCGAGCTCGACTTCGACGAGAAGGACGGCGTCACCACCGTCCACTTCACCCACAGCGGCCTGTGGGACGAGGAGTCCGTGCGCTCGCACGAGGGCGGCTGGGGCGCGGCGTTCGACAACCTCGAGCGTGAGTTGGCGCGTTAGTACCTGATCCGTACCGCCGGGTCCCTCGCAGCCACTAGGCGAGAGACCCGAATGGAAGGATTGGCGATGGCAGGCGCGCTCAAAGAGCTCGCGGACGACCCAGCGGACCGCAAGCGGTTCCTGAGGATGATGGGAGGCGCGGGCGCGGCGAGTGCCTTCGCGATCTTCGTGGCCGCGTGCGGCGGGGACGACGAGGACGAGGGCACGGAGACGAGCGGCGGCGGTGCGAGCACCAACAGCGATTCCGCCACGAAGAGCGATCTCGCGATCGTCCAGTACGCCCTCACGCTCGAGCACCTGGAGACCGACTTCTACAACGCGGTCATCGATGCCGGGGTGATCACCGACAAGGCGCTGGCCGAGACGGCGATGATGATCCGCGACAACGAGCAGGAGCACGTGGACGCCCTGACCGGGACGGTCGAGCAGCTCGGCGGCAAGCCCCAGAAGCCGAAGACCAACTTCGACGCCGTCCTCGAGGGCGGCCCGGACATGGTGCTCAAGACGGCAGCGGACGTCGAGAACCTCGGCGCAGCCGCCTACCTCGGCCAGGCGGGCCGGATCAAGTCGAAGGAGATCCTCGCCGCGGCGCTCGCGATCCACTCGGTCGAGGGCCGCCACGCCGCCGCGCTGAACAGCGTGGTGGGCCGGACCATCGTCCCCGACGGCGCCTTCGCCAAGCCGGCCTCCATGGAGGAGGTCCTGCCGAAGGTCCAGCCGTTCCTCGCCTGATGACCGACGGCAGAAAGGAAACGCTCATGATCGACGTGCAGGGAGTCACCAGGGAGGCATTCATAGTCCGCGGGGCCGTCACGGCCGGCGCGGTCTACGGGCTCGGGGCGGTCGGCCCCTTCGTCCGCGAGGCGCTTGCCCAGGATGACGGCGGCGACGTCGACATCCTCAACTTCGCGCTCACGCTCGAGTACCTCGAGGCGGCGTTCTACACCCAGGGCCTGAAGCGGGTCTCAGGGCTGTCGGGCGAGGTGAAGTCGCTCGCGACCGAGATCCGCGACAACGAGAACGAGCACGTGGACGCGCTGGCCATGACGATCCAGGACCTCGGCGGCACGCCCGTCAAGGCGCCCGGGGTCGACTTCGGCGACGCGTTCTCGAGCCAGAAGGCGTTCCTGAAGCTCGCTCAGACGTTCGAGGACACGGGCGTGAGCGCCTACAACGGCGCCGCGCCGATGATCCAGTCGCCCGACGTGCTCGGGGCGGCCGGCAGCATCGTCCAGGTCGAGGCCCGGCACGCCGCTGCCATCCGCTCGCTGAACGGCCGGCCGATCGCCGACAGCGGCTTCGACAAGCCGCTCGAGATGCAGGCGGTGCTCGACGCGGTCGACCCGTTCGTGAAGTAGGGAGAGGAGACCGAGATGCCAGGAATTGGACCGATGGAAGTCATCGTCGTCTTGATCGTCGCGCTGCTCGTGTTCGGCCCGAAGCGGCTCCCCGACCTCGGCCGCTCGCTCGGCGGAGGGATGCGTGAGTTCAAGAACTCGGTGACCGGCCAGGCGCCAGATCCTCCCGGAGGTGCCTGAACAGCTTCGGCACCTTCGTGAGCTTGGCCTGCTCCTGGTCGAGCACCGCGCCGAAGGCCGCGTTGCAGAGGTCCTCCGGCGGCTTCCCCAGGAGCAGGCCCATCAGCCGCTCGGCTGAGTCGAGCCGCCCCCAGAGGTAGTCGTTCTCGCGGCCGTCGCGGCTGAAGAAGGCGCCGAAGTGGCCGAGCTTCACGCCCTCCAGCTTGTCGTCCGTGGTGGGCCGCTCGGTCGTCTGTCCGGGCGCCTTCAGGATCGACACGTCCTCGGGGCTGAAGCGCACCACCTCCACCTTGTTCAGCTCACCGAGATCGGACACGGCCATGATCGGGAAGATCAGGACGTCCCAGAGCGGGTAGCCCACGTAGCGCGCGAGCAGGTCGTCCCGGATCGCCTGGTCCCAGCCGGCGGTCGCGTCGAGCAGGGTCTGGTAGCCGTCCTTCCCGAAGTCGCCGAGCCTCTTGTTCAGGAACGTCTCGAGGCCGGAGCGAAGCTCGTCGATCCGCGGGCCGTACCGCACGACGAACGCCATGGCGACGTCCGCCGGGGAGTCGTCGCTCTCGATCAGGCGGCTCACCCGGTCCCGGTCGAAGACGGCGCGCACCGTTTCCCCGCGGTCGCCGTCGCCGGCCTCCGCCGCCGCACCGCGGAGGTTGGCGATCTCGCCGTACAGCGCCGCCTTCGCCTCGTTCACCTCGCGGCGCAGGCCTGGCTCGCGGTCGAACACCGAGTTGAGCCGGCGGATGACGAACCTGAGCCGCCGCTCCGCGTAGAGCAGGTCGAACACCTTCAGGAACTCGATCTGCTCCGGGCTCGGCTCCACCGCCGGCTTCAGCAGCCCGCGCTTGCGCGCCCAGTCCACGATGACGTCGTGGACGAAGAAGGCGTGGTTCGAGTCCGGCGGGAAGCCGCAGACCGCCGCCGCCAGGCCGGCAAAGCTCTCCACGACGGAGTGGAGCTTCAGCTCCGTGTAGGTGGCGTACCCCACTCCCTCCTTCGCCTTCTCGATCACGTCGCCGCTGCGCCGCTCGTACTCGGCGGTGTCGGCGGCCGGCGGCGCTAGCTCGAAGATGCGGTCGCTCGCCGCCCGGATCACGTCGGCGGCCCGGTCCACGCGCTCGTTGAACGCGCGCAGTGCCAGCAGGTCGTCGAGGATCGGCTCGTGCCGCGGGAGGGCCGACAGCCCGCCGGTCACGGTCGACCGCAGCGAGGGCGCCTTCCCGTCCGGCGGCTTCTTTCGCGGCGCCGGGTGCGGCTCGATGTAGATCAGCTTCCGGTCCACCTCGAGCGAGGCGGGGCGCTGGCGCACCGCGTCGATCGCGTGGCGGAAGGGGAAGTTGTCGAGCACGCCCCCGTCCACGAAGTAGCGGCTCGCGAGGTCCTCCTCGGACAGCTCGTAGATCGACCAGCAGTCGGCCTTGAACTGCTCGAGGCCCTCCCAGCCGGGCGCGTTGAGGTCGATGTTCGCCAGGTTGATCGGGGGGAACGCGCCGGGGAAGCACGACGTGGCGCGGGCGGCAAAGGCGAGCGCCGGGTTCCACCCCTTGTCGAGCTGGTCGGTCCCGTCGCCGTACGAGAACACGAGCACGTGCCGGTGGCGGCGGTCCTTCACGTTCGGCGGGTCGTCCATCGGCACGCCGCGGTAGTAGCCGGAGAAGTCGGTGAGCGTCACGTACAGCTCGAGCGGGTGCTGCTCCGGCATGAGCGTCCCGCCCTTCCCCTTCGCGTCCATCTCCTTCAGGGCGTCGTGGATCCAGCAGAACATCCGGTTGCCGTCGAGCGGCGGGTCGAGCCGCCGCTTGAAGACGCCGCCCGCCAGCCAGGTGGCGAGCTTCAGCGGCATCGTCGGCACGAAGGGCCGCCCGAGGAGCTTCTTGATGTCGCCGCGGTCGAGCCAGACGTCGCGGAGCGCGTCCTGCGGGAGGTCGTGCGCGAGCGCCTTCGCGAGGATGATCCCGTTGATCCCGCCCGCCGAGGTGCCGGCGATCACGTCGACCACCACGCGCGTGCGCACCTTGTCGCGCTCCTCGCGGCGCTTGATCGCCTGCCAGTACGCCCGCTCGGTGGTCTTCTCGCCGAACCCGCACTCGTCCTGGTTCTGCTCGTATGCCCTCGACGCGGCCACGAGCTTCTGGATCTCCTTCGTGACCCCGTGCATGTAGATGGCGAGCGAGACGCCGCCGTAACAGACGAGCGCCAGGCGCAGCTCGGAGGTGTTCGCGTGCGTTGGCGCCTCGGGTACGGGCGCCACCGCGGGCGCGGCCTCGGGCTCCTGGCCGATCAGGGTCACCGTCCGGCTCCGCTCACGGGCGTCTCGGTCACGTCGCTTCGCTGCCGCAGCCGGTTGAAGGTGCTGCCGCAGACGACGGCGCCCGCCGGCACCTCCGGGAGCCGGATCCGCTCCTCGGTCTCCTCGCTCGCGCACCGCACCGTCTTGCTCGCGATCACCCGGAGGCCGTCGTGCACCGTCAGGTACAGGTGGCGGGAGCGGCGGTCCTGCGGCGTGTAGGTCACGTGGCAGACCCGGCCCTCCACGCGCGCCGTGAGCACCGGCTTCTTCGGCGAGGTGAGGTTCCCGATCAGGTGCATGAGGCGGCCTAGCTGCACGCGCACCCAGCGCGCGCGGAGCAGGAGCTGCCACCGGGCCGGGTTGCTCCACTTCGTGCCCTGCTGCGACGGGCTCGGCGGCCCGTTCCCGATCCGCTGCGCGATCACGCGCTCGGAGTTGCCCCAGCGGCCCGGCCAGTTCACCCAGTCGCCGAAGGGCTCGACCGGCAGGAAGTCCTCCGGCCCCCCGCCCGCCGGGTGGTCGATCCCGAGCAGGTACGGGTGCGTGCCGTCCTCGAAGTACGACGCGTGCGAGTGCGGCGCCACGTACACCACCGGGTGGCGCCCGCCGTCGCGCTCGACCCACTCCATCTTGTGGGCCTTGCGCGCCTCTCCGGAGCCGTGCTGGGCGAAGCCCACCAGCTCCGGCTCGCCGTCCTCGCCGAGCCCGAGCTGGATCATCTCCCAGTCGCCCTCGTGCTTTCCGAAGCCGAACAGGTTCTTCGGGTTGTAGTAGAGCCAGAACCAGTACTGGAGCCAGGTGCGCCCGCCGTCCTCGCACACCCGCCCGTAGAGCCGGCCCGAGTGCTCGGGGCGCCGCTCCATCTCGCGGGAGTCGCCGAGCACGTTGGGGGCGAAGCAGAGCTGGTCGTCCGCCGCGGCCTCGCCGGCGTCCGGGTACGCGGTCAGGAGCGCCAGCGTGAGCCGCGGGTCGCCGCCCACGCGCGCGATCACCTCGCCGTGCTTCGTCATCAGCAGGTTGCCCGGGTTGTCCACCACGCCCTGGACCGAGGCGAGCCGGTAGTCGTACTGGCGGTCGAAGCGGAGCAGCGGCCTGTGCCGCTCGAGCAGCTCGAGCTCGGTGTCCGGCTGCGGCATCGCGCTCGGCTCGGCCTGGGCCGTCGCCATGTCAGCGGGCCGCCGTCGGTGCTCGGCTCGGGGCCGCCGCCGCGCCACCCGCGGCCGACTTGCCCTGCGCCACGATGTCCTGCGCGAAGCGCTCGCTGAACCCGGCGAGGAACCCGATGCCGGCGAAGAAGTACGGCTGCACGTCCTCCTCCGGGAGGTTGAACACCGACACGAGCTCGCCCGAGATGAAGAAGTAGAGCGCGAGGGCGAACAGCGCGCCGATGAACGGGCGAATCAGGCCGAGGCTGACGTTCGTGGTCCTCCCCACCTCGTGGTTCATGTTGAGCTTCCCGGCGGTGAGGCGCTCCATCACGCTCACGAGCGCGCCGACGCTCCCGGCCGCGAAGACGATCGCCATGTTCGTCGGGATGCCGTCGATCTTGTAGAGCACGTACGCCACCGCGCCGGCCAGCGGCAGGCCGATCACCATCCCGAGCATGTAGTGCATCCGCGACGTGCGGCGCGCGGCGTTCAGGTAGTACGCCTCCGTGCTCGCCAGCTCCTCCTCGAGCGTGCGCTGGTCGGCGTGGCTCTGGTCGAAGGCGCTCGCCTTCTCGCCGCGGCCGATGCGGTTGTCGAGCGTGCCGAGCAGCAACGTGATGACGTTGAAGGTCATCCGCATGCAGATCTTCCTCGGCTTCGGCTTCAGGTACTCGATCGCCTGGTAGTGCACCTTCAGGCAGCGGAACAGGATCTGCTTGGCGCGCGGGCTGTCCGGGTCGCCGAAGGTCGGCTCGATGTGGATCGCGGTGCTCGAGGCCCGCTCGCTGAAGTGCCCTCGGAACCAGTCGGCGAGTCGCTCGACCCTCGACCGGTTTGCCACCCGCTCCCTCTCCTCGGCCAGTTCGTCCACGCTGAGGATGGGCCCGTCGGCGCGGTGCGAGGCCGAGTAGATGTCCGTGAGCGCGGCGGCCACGCGGATGTTCTCGCAGAAGTACGCGGTGATGACCCCGCCGCGCTGCGCCCCGAACACGTCGAGCAGCTCCTGGAAGATCTCCTCGTACGCGTCGGCGAGCTGCGGGTTCTCGTGATGGGTCCCGCGGCCGCGGCACTTCGGGCACCGGGCGGCGAGCGTCGTCGGGCTCCCGTTGGCCGTCGGCGGCGTCTGAGCCGCCAACCATCCGCTGCCGTTGCAGTTCGGGCAGTCGTCGGGGCCCCAGTGCCAGTCGAACCACGCCCGGGCCACCTGATGGAAGGTGACCTTGCCGCTCTCCACCGCGCGCTTGTACGACAGGTACTCGGGCGTGCTGCTCGGCGCGGCCCCATTGGCGGGCTGCGCGCCTGGCGGCGTCGCGGACGGTGGGGCTTGCTGGGGCATGGCGAGCCTCCTTCAGGGCCTTGACGCAGCTATACAGGCGCCCCCGGGTGGGGTCAAGAGAACCTTCGTCCAATCGGCAGATTCCCTACTGCAAGTGCTGCACGATCCGTTGCGCCTCGGCCACGTCGCGGTTCATCTGGGCGACGAGGTCGTCCACGCTCTCGAAGCGCTTCTCGCCGCGGAGGCGGTCCAGGAAGGCGATCCTGATCGTGTCGCCGTAGATGTCGGCGTCGAAGCCGATCAGATGCGCCTCCACGAGGAGTCCGCGGCCGGTCGCGAAGGTCGGGCGCACTCCCACGTTGACCGCCGCCGGGTAGACCTCGCCGAGGGTGCTGCCGCTCACGGTGGCGGCGTAGACGCCGTGGCCCGGCACCACGTAGGCGTCGTCGGGCACGAGGTTCGCGGTCGGCATGCCCAGCTCGCGGCCGCGCTTGTCGCCGTGCACGACCTCGCCCTCGAACAGGAACGGCTCACCCAGGAACTCCGCCGCCTGGTCGACCTCGCCGGCGGCGATGAGGCCGCGGATGTGGCTCGAGGAGATCGTCTCCCCCGCCGCCTCTACGAGCGGCACGACGCGGGTCTCGAACTCGTCGTGACCGGCGAGGAACTCGGCCGTGCCCTTCGCGCCCTTCCCGAAGCGGAAGTTCTCGCCGACCGAGACCTGCTCGGCGTTCAGCCGGCCGATCAGCACGTGCTCGACGAAGTCCTCGGCGGTCTGCGAGGCGAAGCCCCTGTCGAAGGGGATCACCACGAGCTCGTCGACACCGAGCCCGGCGATCAGGTCCCGCTTCACCGGAAAGGTGCTGATCAGCTTGGGAGTGGCCTCCGGATGGATGACCGAGAGCGGATGCGGGTCGAACGTGAGCACCGTGCCGGCGCCCCGGATGACCTCGCGATGGCCGCGGTGGATCCCGTCGAACGTGCCGATGGCGACCTTGCGCGGGCCCGCGCCCGGCTCGACGTCGGGAAGTGAGGCGACCTTCATGCGGGCGCGAACACTACGACGGGTTGAAGCTCGCCCGCCACCGGCTCCCCGATGGCCAATATTTCGCCCTCGTACGTGAGGCGCGCGTTCCCCGTCGCATTCCCGTGCGCCTCGACGCGTCTCCCATGACGCACAGCGGCGGCCTCCGCCGCCGAGAGCGCGCGCTCGGGCATGAAGGCGAGCGCGTCGCGAAGGGGCACGATGCGTGACTCGTCGGCCTCCTCGACCCGGAAGGGGCCGATTGCCGTTCGCTCGAGCTCGTCGCAGTAGGCGTCGCCCAGGTCTGTGACGAGAGAGCGGATGTACGTGCCGGAGGAGCACTCGATCTCGAACGCGGCGCGGTCGTCCTCGTGCCAGAGGAGCTCTGCCCGGTGCACGGTGACCGGGCGCGGCTCGAGCTCGGGGGTCTCCCCCGCTCTGGCCATCTCGTAGGCGCGCCGGCCGGCGACCTTCACGGCCGAGTAGGCCGGCGGTCGCTGAAGCTGCTCTCCCGTCGGTATCTCGAGCGAGTCCGGGATGCGTCCCGTGTGCACGAGCTCGCCGTCGCGGTCTCCCGTGTCCGACGTCCATCCCAGCCGCGCGACCGCCCGGTAGGTCTTCGGCAGCTCCATCAGGAACCGCTGCGCACGGGTCGCGCGCCCGACGAGGATCAGGAGCAGGCCGGTCGCGAACGGGTCGAGCGTGCCCGCGTGGCCGACCTTCGTGCCGCGAGGCAACGAGCGGCGCACCTGCGCGACGACGTCATGTGACGTGACGCCCGCGGGCTTCGCGCGGAGCAGCACGCCGTCGGGAGCGCCGCCCTCCATGGGCGCGCTACGCGCTGTTCAGCTGCTCGCGTACGTGCGCCCGCACCTGGTCCACCAGCTCCGGGTACGGCAGTGCCGTCGAGAAGCCCGCGGCCTGGGGGTGGCCTCCGCCTCCGAAGGCGCGCGCCACGAGGGACACGTCCACCGAGCCGTCGGTGGCGCGCAGGGAAACCTTGCGCATGCCGTCACGGTCGTCGGAGAGAAGCTCGCGCACCAGGACCGCCACGCGCGTGCCCTCCACGGCGCGCATGTGGTCCACCACGCCCTCGGAGTCGGTCTCCAAGGCGCCCGTCGCCTCGTAGTCGTCCTTCACCAGGTGCGCCACCGTGAGCGCCCCGTGGTCGTGCCGCTCGACCGAGGCCAGCGCCCGCTGCAGCAGCTGAAGCCGCCTGAACGGCAGGTCCTCGTAGAGCTCGCGGTACACCTTGTGTGGCTGCACCCCCGCCTCGATCAGCTCGGCGCCCATCCGGTGCGCAAGCGGCGTCGTGTTCTCGTACATGAAGCGTCCGGTGTCGGTCACGAGCCCCACGTACAGCGCCTTCGCGATCGCCGGCGTGATCTCCGCGCCGAGCTCCTTCGCGATCCGCCACACCATCTCGGCGGTGCACGACGCCACCGGGCAGACAAGATTCACCGTGCCGAAGCGGGTGTTGTCATGGTGATGGTCGATGTTGAGGATGTGGAGCCCGTCGGCCTGGAGGAAGTCGACCGGCATCCGGTCGATGTTGCCGCAGTCGAGGAAGACGATCGTCCGCTCGGCCACGTCCGGCGGCGGGGTCATCACCAGTCCCTCGTCGAGCGGGAGCCCGCGGTACTCCCACGGCAGCGGGAACTCGTCGGGCGACATGTACATCACGGAGTCCTTGCCGAGCTGCATGAGCAGCCCGTGCATCGCGAGCAGCGAGCCGAGCGCGTCCCCGTCGGGGTTCTCGTGCGTCGTGAGCAGCAGCTTGTCGGCGGCCCGTAGCTCGCCTACCACCTGCTCCTGTTCAGTGGCGACGCTCATGCGCCGTCATCAAGGAGCTCTGAGATCCTCATCCCTCGGTCTATCGACTCGTCGAACACGAACTGGAGCGTAGGGGTGTGCTTCATGCGCAGCTCGGTCGCAACCGCCTGCTGAAGCACGCCGTGCGCGGATTCCAGCCCCGCCATCGTCTCCGACCGCTCCTCGTCGGTGCCGAGGACGGACACGTACACGCGTGCCTGTCGCAAATCGGGGCTTGTATCCACAGAAGTCACTGTCACGAAACCTACGCGCGGGTCTCTGAGCCCTTCGGCCAGTCGGGCTGAGACGACCTCCCGGACCGCCTCGTTGACCCTGCGCATCCGCTCGGCCATCCTAGATCAGGTCTTCCCTCGACACCATCCGGCATTCCACCGACGCGCCATCGGGAAACATCGAGATGACGTAGCGCTCCAGCGCTGCTGCTCTATTACCCAAACCGGTTAGATCCCCACCAACGAGCGCCGCGGTCAGCTCCGAGCGCTGCCACAGGTCGTGATGGCCGGTCTCGGCGACCGCGGCGCCGAACCGCCGCTGCAGGTGCGCCTTCAGCGAGCTCAGCTCCTTGCGCTTTCCCTTGAGGCTTCCGTTGTCAGGGAAGTGGAGGTCGATCTGGAGGAGGCAGACAAAGCTCACGGCGCTAGCCGAGCGTCTGCTCCACCTGCCGGATCTCGTAGGCCTCGATCACGTCCCCCTCCTTGGGGTCGGGGTAGTTCTCGAGCACGATGCCGCACTCCATCCCGGCGGCCACCTCGCGGACGTCGTCCTTGAAGCGGCGGAGCGAGCCGATCCGGCCGTCGTAGACCACCGTGCCGTCGCGGACGAGGCGGCACTGCGCGCCGCGGCGGATCACGCCGTCGGTCACGTACGAGCCGGCGATCGTGCCGACACGCGAGGCCTTGAAGGTCGCGCGCACCTCGGCGGTGCCCACGGCGTCCTCGACCTCCTTCGCGTCGAGCAGTCCCTCCATCGCCGCGCGGAGGTCCTCGATGATGTTGTAGATGACGGAGTAGGTGCGGATCTCGACGCCCTCGCGGTCCGCGACCTGGCCCGCGTTGCCCACCGGGCGGACGTTGAAGCCGATGATCACGCCGTCGGAGGCCGCGGCGAGCATCACGTCGGACTCGGCGATGCCGCCCACGCCCTCGCGGATGATGTTCACCTGCACCTGGTCCTGCGGGAGCCGGACGATCTCGTCGGCGAGCGCCTCGAGCGAGCCGGCCACGTCGGCCTTCAGCACGAGGTTGAGCTCCTTCTCGCCGCGCTCGGCGCGGGCGAGGACGTCCTCGAGCGACACCCGGCGGCCACCCTGGCGCGCCAGCGCCTCCTGCTTCACCCGGATCGAGCGCTCGTTGGCGACCCGCTTCGCCTCGCGGTCGTTCTCGACCACGCGGAAGGTCTCGCCGGCGTCCGGCACGCCGTCGAAGCCGAGGATCTCAACCGGCATGCCGGGGGTCGCCTCGTCGAGCGAGTTGCCGCGGTAGTCGTGCATCGCGCGCACGCGGCCCCAGGCCTCGCCGGCGACGACGGAGTCGGTGACCTTCATGCGCCCGCGGTGGACCAGGAGCGTCACGACGGGGCCGCGACCCGGGTCGAGCCGCGACTCGATCACGAAGCCCGACGCCTCGGCGTCCGGGTTCGCGCGCAGCTCCTGGATCTCGGCGAGCGTGACGAGCGTCTCGAGCAGGTCGTCGAGGTTCTGGTGGGTCTTGGCCGACACGTCCACGAACTCGGTGTCGCCGCCCCAGTCGGCCGGGGTGAGCCCCTGCTGCGCGAGCTCGCCGCGCACGCGGTTCGGGTCCGCACCCTCCTTGTCGATCTTGTTGACGGCGACCATCACGGGCACCTCGGCGGCCTTCGCGTGGTCGATCGCCTCGACCGTCTGCGGCATGACGCCGTCGTCCGCCGCGACCACGATCACGGCGATGTCCGTGACCTTCGCGCCGCGGGCACGCATGGCGGTGAACGCCTCGTGACCCGGCGTGTCGAGGAAGGTGATCGTGTGGCCGTCCTTGTGGACCTGGTAGGCGCCGATGTGCTGCGTGATGCCGCCGGCCTCGCCTGAGGCGACCTCGGTCTCGCGGATCGCGTCGAGCAGCGAGGTCTTCCCGTGGTCGACGTGGCCCATGATCGTGATCACCGGCGGGCGCTCGGTGAGCTCCTCGTCCGAGTCCTCGTAGACGGGCTCCTCCTCCACGTCCTCCGACGCGGAGATGAAGGTCACCTTCTTCTCGAAGCTGTCCGCGAGCACCTCGATGGCCTCGTCGGTGAGCGTCTGGGTGAGCGTGGCCATCTCGCCGAGCTCCATCAGCTTCTTGATGACCTCGGGAGCGGAGAGCTGGAGCGACTCCGCGACCTCCTTGACGGTCGAGCCCGAGCGCACGGGGACCGGCGGGTCCTCCTGCAGCGCGGCCTCGGCCGCCTCGCGCGCCTGCGCCTCGAGATCCGGCTCCACCCACTGGGGACGGCGGCGCCGGCCGCGCCCGCGGCGAGCGGGCTGCTGCGGAGGCGGCGGGGTGCGGTCGCGCCGCGCCGCCTGAGAGTCGATCACCACGCGCCTGCGCCGGCCGCCCTGGCCACCGCCGCCGCCGCCCTCGCCGGAGCGGCCGCCGCGGGTGGGACGGGCTCCGCCGCCACCGCCGCCGCCGACCGCCGCACCGGGGCCGCCCGGGCCGGCCGGGCGATCGCCCTGACGCGGCCCACTGCGCTGCGCGCCCTGGGGCTTGGGGGGCTCGGGAGGCGGGGCCTCCTGAAGGATCCTGGGCCCGCGACCCTGCGGGCCGGCGCGCTTGACCTCGCCCTCGGGCGTCGGTGGGCGCTGAATCGCGGGACGCGGCTGGCTCGGCTTGCCCTTCGGTGCGGACTTGGCCTTGCCCTCGGCGGCCGGCTCGGCCTCCGCCTTCGCGCCGTCCGCCTTCGCGGGCTTCTCGTCAGTCTTCGCGGCCTTCGCGGGTGCCTTTGTGGCAGTCGCGCCGTTGCCGAGCGCCTTCGCGGCCTCGGCCTCGTCCACGCTTGAGGATGCGGTCGTCACCTCGAGTCCTGCCGCTTTCAGCGCGGCAAGAACATCCTTCGAGGGGATGTCTCGTTCCTTCGCTATTTCGTGGACGCGCTTCTTTGCCATTCAGTGATGAAGTCTAAGGTCTCCTGTAACACGGTCACCGGCGCGCGAAAGCTGCGTGCCAGCGAGCTTTCGAGCCTAGCGGCGCACTCGAGGTTCGCGCAGACGTAGGCGCCACGGCCCTCCGCCCGCGCGGCCGGATCCTCGCGTACCCGGCCGTCACCGTCCCGCACCAACCGCAGCAGCTCGCTCTTCGGCAGCGAGCGCCGGCAGCCGACGCAGCGACGGCCCGGGGCTACGACTCGTCCGACTCCTCGGCAGGCTCGTCACCCGCCGCCTCGTCCTCCGGGTCGGCGGGCGGGTCCTCGGCTACGGGCTCGGCGTCCGGCACCGGCTCCTCGTCCGTCGGCTGGTCCGCCGTCGCGGTGGCCGCGCCGCCGTCGCTGGGCGTGGCGCCGTCTTCGACCGGCGCCTCCGCGACAGCGTCCTCGAGCGGCGCCTCGTCGACGGGGCCTCCTCGACGAGATCCTCGACCACGAGGTCGCCGTTCTCGGAGGAGGCCGCCTCCTCGACGGCCGCCTCGGCCGCGCCGTCGCCGGCCGCGTCCTCCGCGGCGCCGTCGCCGTCGCCATTCTCCTCGGGCGGCACCAGGTAGTCGGTGTCGGTTCCCTCGAGCTCCTGGTGCGCGGGCAGGCCGCAGTAGCGCGAGCCCGGCAGCGAGGCGTTCGGGCAGCGCTTCCCGTTGGCGAGGATCGCGGCGCAGCGGCCGGACACCTCCTCCTCCTGGTAGCCCATCTCCGCCTCTTCCTCGGCGAACTCGGTCTCGGAGCGGATGTCCACGCGCCAGCCGGTGAGCCGCGCGGCGAGCCGCGCGTTCAGGCCGTCCTTGCCGATCGCCAGCGAGAGCTGGTCGTCGGGGACGATCACGGTGGCCTGCTTGGCCTCGTCGTCCACCAGCACCTCACGCACGCGCGCGGGTGAGAGCGCCTTCGCGACGAAGCGCGCGGGCTCCTCGTTGAACGGGATGATGTCGATCTTCTCGCCGCGGAGCTCGGACACGACCATGCGCACGCGCGAGCCGCGCGGGCCCACGCAGGCGCCGACCGGGTCGACCCCGGAGGCGTGCGACACGACCGCGATCTTCGACCGGTAGCCCGGCTCGCGAGCCACGTTCTGGATCTCCACGAGGCCGTCGGCGATCTCCGGCACCTCGAGCTCGAACAGGGCGCGGATCAGCTCCGGCGAGCGCCGCGACACGATGATCGACGGGCCCTTCGCCTGGTTCGAGACGTCGGTGATGATCGCCTTGATGCGCTGGCCGTGGTCGTAGCGCTCGCCGTGCACCTGCTCGCCGCGCGGCAGCAGCGCCTCGACGCGCTCGCGCAGCTGCACGAGCGTGTAGCGCGAGTCGGACTGCTGGACGATGCCGGTGATCAGCTCGCCCACGCGGTCCTGGTACTCGTTGAACATCATGTCGCGCTCCGCCTCGCGGATGCGCTGGAGGATCACCTGCTTGGCGGTCTGCGCGGCGATGCGGCCGAAGTCGTCGGGAGTGACGTCGCGCTCCTCGATCTGGTCGCGGTACTGCATGAGCCGCTCCTGGTCGATCTCGGGCGGCTCGGGGTAGACCATCTCGCCCGTCTCCGGGTCGACGGTCGGCTCGCCGGCCTCCTCCTCGACCTCGTCGAGCAGCTGCTCCTCCAGGTCGGGCGGAAGCAGCAGCTCGTAGACGCGGAAGTCGCCGCTGCCGCGGTCGACCTCGACGCGCGCGTACTTCGCCGCTCCGGGCGTCTTCTTGTAGGCCGACAGGAGCGCGTCCTCCAGAGCCGCCATCAGGCGGTCGGCGGAGATTCCCTTCTCGCGCTCGAGGACTCCTACGGCCTCGACGATCTCCTTGGTCATCTCTCCCCCTCGAGCAAGTTGCTGCGATTGATGTCCGAGTACGGGATCGACACGACCCCGGTGTCGGCCGCGACCGTGACCTCGTCGTCACTCGCGCCGACGAGCTCCCCGGTGAAGCTCTTGTGGCCGTCCTTCGGCTGGCGCAGGCGCACGCGCGCCCGCCGGCCGAGGTAGCGGCGGAAGTGGTCCGGCTTCGAGAGCGGCCGCTCCGGCCCGGGCGAGGAGACCTCGAGCCCGTAGTTCACGAGCAGATCCTGGAGGTGCTTGGTGACACGCTCGCAGAGCGCCAGATCGACCCCGTCCGGGTGGTCGATGAACACGCGCACGCGCTCGCGGCCCGCGTCCTCGCAGGCGAGCACCTCGACGTCCGGCTCGGCCGTCGAGAGGCGCTGCTCGATGTCTGTCTGAAGGGTCTCGATCCTCATTGGGCACAAAAAAGGTGGACCTCACGGCCCACCTTCAGGCGCCGCCCGGCGGGCGGCGTACGACTGAAGTTGTGAGAGCGAGTGTAGCGCTCAGCAGGCGGACGGGCGGGCCGCGCCTGGAGGGATGCAGAGCGTCCGCACGGAGGGCGCGCGGCGACGCCGGACGGTCAGCGTCTTCACGGCTCCGATCGTGCCGGGCTTCGTGACCTGGATCCTCAGCCGTGCGCCGAGCGGGAGCCGCCTGCGCTCGAAGCCGCGCAGCCGCAGCTCGCGCGCGGCGGTGGCCGTGGACCGGGCGACGTCGCGGGTGCGACGGCATCTGCGGCCGCGCCGGGTGCGGCAGCGCGCGGTGACCCTGGCGCCCTTCTCCACCTCGAGCGTGAAGTTCCGGAGCGTCGTCGAGCGCCGGCCCGCGGTGAACGTGTAGCCGAGGTCGAAGAGCACGCGCGAGGGCCGGGTGACGATGGTGGTCCCGGCGGGCCGACGACGGCTCCTCGCAGTTCCTGCGCCTGTCGCCGCCGTCCGTGGTGGCGATGTCGGCGCCGGTCCCGCAGTCGACGGTGTCCGCCGCGCCGTCGCGCGCCTCGACGTTGTCGGCGCCCGCGCCGCCCAGCACGCTGTCCGCCCCGCCGAGCGGGTTCAGCGCGTCGTTCCCGGGGCCGCCGTCGATGAGGTTCGCGCCCGCGCTCCCGCGGATGTCGTCCGCTCCCGAGCCGCCGATGACCCCCTCGATGTCCGCCGGATTGATCTCGTCGCGTGAACCGCCGAGGTTCTGGTCCTCGCTCGACCCGTCCCCCAGTCCTCCCGCGGCGCCGAGGTCCACCGCGACTCCCGCCGTTCGGCCGACATACGACGCCCGATCCACCCCGCTGCCCCCGTTCATCTCGTCGGCGCCGGTGCCTCCATCGAGCACGTCGTTGCCGTTGTTGCCGTGCATCAGGTCGTCGCCCCCACCGCCGCCCAGCAGGTCGGCACCAGTGCCGCCGTTGAGGGTGTCCGCGACCGGGCCGCCAGAGACGAACAGCGGCACGCCTACGGTGCCGAACGAGGCGATCGTTTGCTGGTCCACGGTCAGCTGGTCGGCGCCTCCGCCGAGCGCGATCGCGACGCTCGTGATGCCGGTGGCGGGGCAGACGGCCGTGTCACTCCCCGAGGTGCATGCGGCGGCGGTCACGGTCAGGCTGTCGAGGCTCTCCCTGAACCAGAACCGCGGCGTGGGGCAGAACATCCGTCGTTCCCGGGACAGAAGCTCACGTCGAAGTTGTTCAGGCTCACGTCTCCGTCCGGCTCGGAGTAGACGTATTGGGTCCCGTCCGGGCTCAGGGAGAGCGTGCCCGCGTGAGCGGACTGGCGCGCCCGCCAGGGCCGCCGTCAGGGCCAGGATTGCCACGAGTCCCCGCACCACTCAGGGCCAGCGTAGCCTCGATTCCGGCCGACGGCTAGGCCTCGAGCTGGAGCGTCACCGGGCCGTCGTTCACGAGCGCGACGGCCATGCGCGCGCCGAACACGCCGCCCTGCGCGCCGAGCGCCTCGCGCACGCGCTCGTAGAGGGGCTCCGCGATCTCGGGCGGCGCGGCGTCCACGAAGCTCGGGCGGTTGCCCTTGCGGGTGTCGCCGTAGAGGGTGAACTGGCTGACGCAGAGGATGTCCCCGCCGGCGTCGCGCACGGACAGGTTCATCTTCCCGTCGGAGTCCTCGAAGATCCGGAGGGCGAGCAGCTTCTGGGCCAGCCTGTCCGCCTCCGCCTCGGTGTCGCCGGTGCGCACGCCGAGCAGCACCAGAAGCCCCGGGCCGACGCGCGCGACCTCCTCGCCGTCGACCGTCACGGACGCTTCGCTCACCCGTTGCACCAGCGCTCGCACGCGTGCGTAGTCTGGCGGCGATGGCCGCCGTCGACGAGATCGAGGCCTACTTCGCCTCGGTGCCGGGCCTGAGCGCCCGGCGGCTCGCGCATGCCGAGTGGGGCATTCAGGTGCCCGGCGACGAGGTGGGCGGCGACCCGATCGAGGCGAGCGTCCGGATCGCCGACGGGCTCGTCCGGGTGCAGGCGCTGGCCCTCTTCGCGGCCGGGGACCTCGACCCCTGGATGCTCCTCTGGTGGAACCGCCAGACCCGGATGGTCCGCTTCAGCTGCACCCGCTCACAGGACATCTGGGTGCACGCGGACGTGCCGGTCTCGGACGCCGACGAGCGCGGCATCGACCGCCTGCTCGGCCTGGTGACCGAGGCGGTGGTCGCCGTGCGCGGCCACGCGGCGGGCAACCGGCCGGATCAGGCCGTCTGAAGGCGGTCCCGGAAGGCCTGGTAGTCCTTGCGGTCCGGGCGCATGTTCGCCGCGAGCGCCGCGTGGCGGCGGGCCTCGGCGTGGCGGCCGGTCTTCTCGAGCGAGCGGCCCAGGCAGAAGTGGGCGTAGTCGTTCACCGGGTGGCGCTCCACCACCTCGGCGAACTCCTCGGCCGCCTTCTCGAACCGGGCGGAGCGGAAGTAGGCGCGGCCGAGCGCCTCGCGGATCGACGATTTGTCGGGCTCGAGGTCGCGTGCTCGCTCCAGCGGGATGGAGGCGGCCATGAAGTCGCCGCGGTCGAGTAGCTCGCTGCCTTTCTTGAACAGGTCGTACGCGCTATCGCTCATTGCTCGCTTCAACGGTACCGCGCGATCTGAGCGCCTCCACCTCGTCGAGGATCGCCGCGGCGACCTCCGGCTTGGGGCGCATTCCCACGTCGCGCCGGCCGTCCGCAAGAACGATCGTGACCTCGTTGTCCGTGCTGTCGAAGCCGATGTCCGTGCGCGAGATGTCGTTCACCACGACGGCGTCGAGGCCCTTGCGCGCGAGCTTCTCCCGGCCCCGCTCGACGGCGCCGTCGCCGTGCTCGGCGGCGAAGCCGATCACGGTCTGGTCCGGCCGCCGCCCGGCGGCGACACCGGCCACGATGTCGGGAGTCGGCTCCAGCTCGAGCGCCGGGCTCTCGCCCTCGCGAGCCAGCTTCCCCTCCACCGCCGTCGTACGGAAGTCGGCCGGCGCGGCGGCCATCACCAGGACGTCGGCACCCGGGAAGCGCTCCCGCACGGCGGCGTCGAGCTCGGCCGTCGTCTCCACGTTCACCGTCTCGACGCCCGCCGGTGGCGGAATCGTCACGTTGGCCGCCACGAGGGTCACGTCCGCGCCTCGCCGGGCGGCCTCCTCGGCGAGCGCGAGGCCCATCCGGCCCGAGGAGCGGTTGCCGATGAAGCGGACCGAGTCGATCGGCTCCCGCGTGCCGCCGGCGGTCACGAGCACGCGCAGCCCGTCCATGGAGTGCGGTCTGTACTGCGAGAGCGCCTCCTCGGTCGCGCGCAGGATCTCCGCCGGCTCGGCCAGCCGGCCCACCCCCCACTCGCCCTTCGACGCGAGCCGCCCCGTGCCGGGCGCCACAACGCGCGCGCCGCGCGAGCGGAGCAGCTCCAGGTTCGCCTGGGTCGCCGGGTGCTCGTACATCCGCGAGTTCATCGCGGGCGCGATCACGAGCGGCGCGACGTTCGCCAGCGCCGCGCTCGTGAGCAGGTTGTCGGCGAGGCCGCCGGCCAGCTTGGCCAGCGTGTTCGCCGAGGCGGGCGCCACCACGAGGGCGTCGGCCCGCGAGACGAGCTCCAGGTGGGAGATCGGGTTGTGGTCGGGCGCCGCGTCGCCCGGGAAGGCGCCCCGCGCGGGGTCGCCCTCGAACTCGTCCACCAGCACGGGCGCGCCGGTCACGCCCTCGAAGGTCGCGCGGCCGACGAAGTTCAGGCTCGCCGGCGTCTGGATGACCCGCACGGCGTGGCCCGCGGCAGTCGCGAGCCGCACCAGCTCAACGGCCTTGTATGCGGCGATCCCGCCGCTTACGCCAAGCAGGATCCGGGCCAAGTACGCCTCCTAGCGGTAGCGGTACTTGATCTTCCCGGCGGCGATCTCCTCGAGGGAGATCTTGAGGTAGTTCTTCGACCCGGTCTCCACCATCGGAGGCGGGTACTCGTCGAACGTCCCCTCGCCGAGGTTGTGGTAGTAGGAGTTGATCTGCCTCGCACGCTTCGCCGAGACGAGCACGACGGCGTAGTGGGAGTCGACTCTCTCGAGCAGCTTGTCTAGACGTGGCTTGATCACTGGGGACACATGGTAGCCGCCAGCCGCGCAAGCTCCGCCACTGCACGGTCCAGTTCGTCGTTGCAGACGTGATGGTCGAACTCGTCCCGGGCGGCAAGCTCCTCGCGCGCGGCGGCCAGCCGGCGCTCGATCTGCTCGGGTGAATCGGAGCCCCGCTCGGTGAGCCGCTCGACCAGCGCTTCGAACGACGGCGGCTCGATGAAGATCCTCGTGGCTTCGGGCAGCGTGTCGCGCACCTGGCGCGCGCCCTGGACGTCGATCTCGAGCACGATCCCGCGCGCCGGCCGCTCGAGCTCCGTGCGCAGGGTGCCGTAGCTGTTCCCGGCGTAGACGGCGTGCTCGACGAACTCTCCGGCGGCCACGCGGCGGTCGAAATCGGCCTGGCTGAGGAAGTGGTAGTCGACCCCGTTCACCTCGTCCGGACGCGGGTCGCGGGTGGTCGCCGAGACGGCGAGCTGGAGCCCTGGAACCCGCTCCAGGAGCCGCTTTATGAGCGTTCCCTTACCAACGCCAGAGGGCCCCGTGATGACCAGGATCGGGGCTATCGGCGCAGGTACGAGACGAGCTCGTTGCGCTGCCGCTCGGACAGCCCGCCGATGGTCTTGCTCGGCGAGATCCGGCAGTGCGTGAGAATCCGGTTCACCTTCACGCGGCCGTACTTCGGCACCGCGAGAAGAAGGTCGAAGACCTTCGCCGTGAGCACGTATTCGGGCGGATCGAGCAGGAGCCCGTGGATCTGGGCGCGGCCCGCCTTCAGGTCCCTTTTCAGCTTCGCTCTGCGGGTTCTGATCTCATTTGCCCGCTGGAGGGCGTCCATGCGCTGGGTGAGCGAGCGCTCGGGTGCTAGGCCCGCAGTTTGTGCTTTTGCGGGCGACTGGGGGGCGGCCGACATGGGCGGCGATAGTACACGCTGACTCGCTGGCGTCGAGGGGGTAGGCGCAAAAAATCTGCGAATTCAGCTGGACCTCGACCTTAGGTTAAGGCTGGTTCGGGGTGGTTGACCGTTTTCCACTGGTTTGCAGGGGTTTTGTTTGAGCAAATTTGGCGGACCCCTCGACTGGTTGGAAAACTTCCCGCATCTTGCGGAGAAACAACCCGTCCGTGTCCCCCAAACGCGGTCAGACAGGCGTCGAGGCTGGGGAGCGCGTGCCTCGCGGGAGGGACAGCGCCGCGAGCTCGGCGGCGATCCGGGCCCCCGCGGCGGGGTCGCGGAAGCTTTCGGTGCCGACGGCCACCGCGGACGCGCCGGCGGCGATGAAATCGGCCGCGTGGCGGCCAGTCGAGATCCCTCCCATCCCGATCACGGGGATCTCGACCCGGCTCGCGACCGCCGCGACCTGCTCCAGGGCGATCGCCCGCACCGCGGGCCCCGACACCCCGCCGGTGCGGCCGCCGAGCCACGGCTCGCCCGTCTCCGGGTGGAGCGCCATGCCCTTGAGCGTGTTGACGAGCGAGACGGCGTCGGCGCCGGCCTCCTGGGCGGCCGCCGCGACGGCCGCGGGCTCCGCCGCGTTCGGCGTGAGCTTCACGATCAGCGGCTTGCCGGTCTCGGGGCGGACCCGCTCCACGGCGCGAGCGGTCTCGGCGGGGTCGGCGCCCATCACGAGGCCGGTCTCGACGTTCGGGCAGGAGACGTTCAGCTCGAGCATCGCGACCTCCTCCCGCTCCCCCACCGCGGCCACGAGCTCGGCGAGCTCGTCGCGGCGTGAAGCCCATCACCGAGACCACGAGCGGCACCGGGAGCCGGGCGAGCTCGGGCAGGTCGGATTCGAGGAAGCCGCGGAGGCCCTTGTTCGGGAGCCCGATCGAGTTGATCATGCCGCCGGCCGTCTCCCACAGCCGCGGGGGCGGGTTGCCCTGCCGCGGCTCGAGCGTGATCGTCTTCGAGACGAACGCGTCGAACGGGAACCGCTCGATCAGGGCGTCGCCGAAGGCGCGGCGGGCGGCGATGGCGTCGAAGGTGCCGGAGCCGTTGAGGACCGGGCCGCGGAGCTTGACGCCGCAGAGCTCGATGGAGCGATCGCCCCCGGGCGCCGCGCCCATCAGTGCCCCGCTCCCGCCACCAGCGCGGTCTCCAGCAGCTCGCCGTCGAGCACGGGCCCGTCCACGCAGAGGCGCACGTAGCCGTCACGGGTCGGAACGACGCAGCCGAAGCAGGCGCCGAACCCGCACGCCATGCCCGACTCCATCGCGAGCTGGGCCGGCACCTCCCGCTCCGCGCACAGCGCCCGGACCGCCTCGAGCATCGCGGGCGGCCCGCATGCGTAGACCGTCGCGCTCGGGTCTGCGTCGAGCTCCACCGCGAGCAATTCCGTAACAAGGGCCTGGCGACCGACCGAGCCGTCGTCTGTGACGACCTTGGGCGCTCCGGCGAACAGGGCGGCCGCCTGGGCGTGGTCCGCGGAGCGGAAGCCGAGCAGGACGTCGGGCGGCGGCGGCATCGCGCCCAGCTCCTCCTGCCAGCACAGCAGCGGGGCCGCTCCGATGCCGCCGCCCACGAGCAGCGGGCGCGTTCCATCCGCCGGCGGCCGGAAGCCCACCCCGAGCGGGCCCACCAGGGCCAGGCCCGCGTCGGGCGCCAGGTCCGCCAGGCGCTCGGTGCCCGGCCCCACCGCCTCCAGCAGGAAGCTGAGCGCCAGGCCGTCGCTCTCCTCGCGCGCGCGCGCGTACGAGAACGCCCGCGGCAGGTAGGGGCGCTCGTCGGTGCCCCCTCCCCACCCCTCGGACGCGGCCAGCATGTAGAACTGCCCCGGTCGCGGGTTCGTGGGGCCCGACGCGGTCCACCGCCGTGATCAGGTCGTACGCGCCCAGCCGCTCCACTCCCGCGACGGGCGCAACGCGCCGCTCGGGGGGCGCGAGCGTCCGCGGCTCGCTCAAGCGGTGCGCTCCGCCTCCGCGGCGCCGGGCTCCGCGCCGGCCTCCGCCCCGCCCGCCCGCGGGTCCAGCCGGCCGTGCAGCTCCTGGAGCGAGATCACCGAGGTGTCGGCCGAGCGCCCGGACCTGATCGCCCGCTGCGCCGCGCTCGCGCCCGACATCGTCGTGATGCACGGGATCCCGCGGCCGATCGCGGCGCGGCGGATCTCGTAGCCGTCGGCGCGCGCGCCGGAGCCGGTGGGCGTGTTGATCACCAGGTCGACCTCGCCGGCGTCGATCCGCTCGACCACGTTCGGCGAGCCCTCCGACAGCTTCAGGATCCGCTCGACCGGCACGCCCATTCGCCGGATCGCGGTGGCGGTGCCGCCCGTGGCCACCACCCGGAAGCCCATGTCGTGGAAGCTCGCCGCGAGCTGGGTGGCCGCCGACTTGTCGCCGTCGGTGACCGAGATGAACACGGTGCCGCCCTTCGGCAGCTCGGCCCCGGCCGCCGCCTGGGCCTTCCCGAACGCGGCCGGGTAGTCGGACGCCACGCCCATCACCTCGCCCGTCGACTTCATCTCCGGGCCGAGCAGCGCGTCGGCGCGCGGGAAGCGGCCGAACGGCAGCACCGCCTCCTTCACCGACACGTGGCCCGGCGAGCGCGGGATGTCGAGCTGCATGTCACGGAGCCGCTCGCCGAGCATCAGCCGGCAGGCCACCTTCGCGAGCGAGACCCCGATCGCCTTCGACACGAACGGCACGGTCCGCGACGCGCGCGGGTTCGCCTCGATCACGTACAGCTCCTCGCTGTCGCCGTGGACCGCGAACTGGATGTTGATCAGGCCGACCACGCCGAGGGCGAGCGCGATCGCGCGCGCGGCCTCCTCCACCTGCCCGAGCATGTCGTCGCCGAGGGACATCGCGGGGATCACGCACGCCGAGTCGCCCGAGTGCACCCCGGCCTCCTCGACGTGCTGCATGATCGCGCCGATCTCCACGTCCTCGCCGTCGCAGAGCGCGTCCACGTCGATCTCGATCGCGTTCTCGAGGAAGCGGTCGAGGAAGATCGTCCGCCCGGCGCCGCCGTTCGTGCGCACCAGGTAGCGCTCGAGCCCCTCGCGTGAGTAACAGATCTCCATCGCCCGGCCGCCGAGCACGTACGAGGGCCGGACGAGCAGCGGGTAGCCCACCGAGTCGGCCACCTCGAGCGCCTCGGCGTGCGACTCGGCGGTCGCGTACGGCGGCGACTTCAGCCCCAGCTCCTCGAGCAGCGCGCCGAAGCTCGGCCTGTCCTCCGCGCGGTGGATCGACTCCACCGGGGTGCCGAGCAGCGGCACCCCCGCGTCGGCCAGGCCGGCCGCGAGCTTCAGCGGCGTCTGGCCGCCGAACTGGACGATCACGCCCTCCGGGCGCTCCAGCTCGATCACGCCGAGCACGTCGTCGAGCGTGAGCGGCTCGAAGTAGAGCCGGTCGGAGGTGTCGTAGTCGGTCGAGACCGTCTCGGGGTTGCAGTTCACCATCACCGCGTCGCGCCCCGACGCGCGCACGGTCATCGCCGCGTGCACGCAGCAGTAGTCGAACTCGATCCCCTGCCCGATCCGGTTCGGCCCGGAGCCCAGGATCACCACGCTCGGGCGGTCGCCGCGGCGCACCTCGTGCACGGCCCGCCGCTCCCAGCCCGAGTAGTAGTAGGGCGTCTCCGCCTCGAACTCGGCGGCGCAGGTGTCCACCGACTTGAAGCTCCGCTCGAGCCCCGCCTCGGGGTCCTCGCCGCGGGCGAGCGCCGCGATCTCGGCCATGAACCAGGGTCGATCCCGGTGCGCTCGCACAGCTCCGCCTCGGCGTGACCGCGCCGGACGGCCTCGAAGATCACCTCGTAGCGGTCGTCCGACGGGCTCTCGAGGCGCTCGAGGAGGTCGCCCTCGAACGACGGGTGCACGTCGAGCTCGCGCGAGCGCATCGCCTTCACGAACGCCTGCTTGAAGGTCCGGCCGATCGCCATCGCCTCGCCCACGGACTGCATCGAGGTGTGGAGCCGGCCCTCCGCCCCCGGGAACTTCTCGAACGCGAACCGGGGCCACTTCACCACCACGTAGTCGATCGTCGGCTCGAAGCTCGCGGGCGTCTTGCGCGTGATGTCGTTGTCGATCTCCTCGAGCGCGTAGCCCACCGCCAGCCGCGCGGCGATCTTGGCGATCGGGAACCCGGTGGCCTTCGACGCGAGCGCCGACGAGCGCGACACGCGCGGGTTCATCTCGATGACGACGATCTCCTCGGTCTCCGGGTTGACCGCGAACTGGATGTTCGAGCCGCCCGTCTCGACGCCGACCGCGCGGATCACAGTGAGCGCCTGGTCGCGGAGCTGCTGGTAGAGCGTGTCCGAGAGCGTCTGCTGCGGCGCCACCGTGACGCTGTCGCCGGTGTGCACGCCCATCGGGTCGATGTTCTCGATCGAGCAGACGATCACGACGTTGTCGTTCCGGTCGCGCATCACCTCGAGCTCGAACTCGCCCCAGCCGATCACCGACTCCTCCACGAGCACCTGCCCGATCGGGCTGGCGGCGAGCCCCTCGGCCACCACCTGCCGGTACTCGGTCTCGTTCCAGGCGATGCCGCCGCCGGCGCCGCCCATGGTGAAGCCGGGCCGCACGATCGCCGGAAGCCCCACCTGCGGCAGCGCCCGCTCGGCCTCGCGCATCGACTTCACCGCGGCGCTGCGCGGCACCCGGAGGCCGGCGCGCTCCATCGTCGCGCGGAACAGCTCGCGGTCCTCGGCGCGCCGGATCGCGTCGTAGTCCGCCCCGATCAGCTCGACCCGGTGCTTGCCGAGCGTCCCGTTCTCGGACAGCTCGCGCGCGAGGTCGAGCGCGGTGCCGCCGCCGAGCGTGGGCAGCAGCGCGTCGGGCTGCTCGCGCTCGATCACCTTCGCCACCGACGCCGGGGTGAGCGGCTCGATGTAGGTGCGGGTGGCGAACTCCGGGTCGGTCATGATCGTCGCCGGGTTCGAGTTGACGAGGATGACCTCGTAGCCCTCCTCGAGCAGCACCTTGCAGGCCTGCGCGCCGGAGTAGTCGAACTCGGCGGCCTGGCCGATCACGATCGGCCCCGAGCCGAGGATCGAGGATGCGCTTGATGTCGTCCCTACGCGGCAACGAGCCGCTCCAAGAACCGGTCGAAGAGATGCAGCGCGTCGTGCGGCCCCGGGCCCGCCTCCGGGTGGTACTGGACGGTCGACGCCGGCACGTCGCGCAGCACCAGGCCCTCCACCGTCCGGTCGTAGAGGTTCAGCTGCTGGAGCTCGGCGACGCCGAAGTCGGTGTCCCACCGCACCGGCTCGTCGGTGTCGATCGTCTTCTGCCCGCCCGGGCCGAGCACCGCGAAGCCGTGGTTCTGCGAGGTGATCTCGATCTTCCCGGTCTCGAGGTCCTTCACCGGGTGGTTCGCGCCGCGGTGGCCGAAGGGAAGCTTGAACGTCTCGAGGCCCACCGCCCGGCAGAGCAGCTGGTGGCCGAGGCAGATGCCCCAGACCGGCACCTTGCCGACCACGCCGCGCACGTTCTCGACGATGTAGTCGAGCGCCGCCGGGTCGCCGGGGCCGTTCGCGAGGAACACCGCATCCGGGTTGCGCGCGAGCAGCTCCTCCGCGGACGTGTCGCACGGATGCAGCTCCAGGTGCACGCCCCGCTCGCGCAGGTTGCGCACGATCGAGTCCTTGATGCCCGTGTCGATGGCGATCACCCGCGGCCCGTCGCCCTCGAGGATCACCGGCTCGCGCGGGCTGACCTCGCAGGCGAGATCGGCGCCGGTCATGGACGGCTCCGCCATCACCCTGTCGCGGGCCTCGGACTCGGCCACGTCCGCGCCGAAGATCCCGCCCCGCATCGCGCCCTTGTCGCGGATATGGCGGACAAGCGCGCGCGTGTCGACACCGGACAGCGCCGGGATGCCGCAGTCGGTGAGCCACGTGAGCCAGCCGCCCTCGGCGTGGGCGGCGTCCTCGCGGTCGACGCCCTCGCGCATGATCACCGCGCGCGCGTGGATCCGGTCGGACTCCATGTGCGCCTGCGCGACCCCGTAGTTGCCGATGTGCGGGTAGGTGAAGACGATGATCTGGCCCGCGTAGCTCGGGTCGGTGACCGCCTCCTGGTAGCCCGACATGGAGGTGTTGAAGACGACCTCGCCCGTGCCGGCGATGGGCGCGCCTACGGACTCGCCGTCGAAGCGGGTCCCGTCCTCGAGGAGCAGGTAGGCGGCCGCGCTCACGCCACCGCGCCCAGCGCGAAGCTCCGCTCGCGGTATGCCACCGCGCCGTCGGCGATCGTCATCCGCACGCGGCCGGTCAGGCGCTTGCCCGCGAAGGCGCAGTTCGCCGACCGGCTCTCGTAGCCGGCCTCGCCCACGTGCCACTCGGCGTCGAGGTCCACGAGGCAGAGGTTTGCAGGCGCGCCGGGCCGAATGACCGGCGTCTCGATGCCGAAGGGCTCGCCGCCGGCGGTGAGCCGCTCCACCAGCACCGACAGCTCGAGCACGCCGGGCATCACGAGCCCCGAGTGGAGCGCCGCGAACGCCGTCTCCAGCCCGGTCACCCCCATCGGCGCCAGCTCGAACGGCTGCTCCTTCTCCTCGCGCGCGTGAGGGGCGTGGTCGGTCGCGATGCAGTCGATCGCGCCCGAGCGGAGCGCCTCGATCAGCGCCAGCCGGTCCACGTTCGACCGCAGCGGCGGGTTCATCTTCATGTTCGTGTCGAGCGTCCGCACCGCCTCGTCGGTGAGCAGCAGGTGGTGCGGAGTCGCCTCGCAGGTCACCTGGCACCCGGCCGCCTTCGCCCGCTCGATCGCGTCCGACGGTCTCGCGCGCGGACACGTGCTGCACGTGGATGCGGCCCTCCTCGTAGAGAGCGAGGTCGCAGTCGCGCGCGACCATCGAGGACTCGGACACCGACGGGATCCCCGCCACCCCGAGCAGCGCCGAGACCTCGCCCTCGTGCATCGCCCCGTCGCCGGAGAGCGACGGGTCCTCCTCGTGGAGCGCGAGCACGCGGCCCGCCAGCCGCTGGTACTGGAGCGCCTGCCGCATCACGCCCGGCGGAGCGCACCGGCAGGCCGTCGTCCGTGAAGCCGGCGGCGCCCGCGTCCGCGAGCTCGGCCATCTCGGTCAGCCGCTCGCCGCTCCTGCCCGACCGTGATCGCCGCCATGAAGCCGGTGGGGATCCGCGCCTCCGCGCGCGCCCGCTCGCGCAGCGAGCGCAGCACCGGCGCCGAGTCCACCACCGGGTCGGTGTTCGGCTGGGCGAGGATCGCGCAGAACCCGCCGGCCGCGGCCGCGCGCGTGCCGGAGTCGATGTCCTCCTCGTCCTCGCGCCCGGGCGTGCGCAGGTGCACGTGCGGGTCGACGAAGCCGGGGAACGCCGTGCAGCCCCTCGGCCTCGACGACCTCCGCGCCGTCGGGCGCGTCGAGCGTCGGCGCCACCTCGGCGATCCGGCCGTCGCGCACGAGCACGTCGCTCACGCCGTTCAGGCCCGAGCGCGGGTCGAGCAGGCGCGCGCCGCGCACCAGCACCGTCGCGGCCGGCGCGCCGGCGCGGTCGAGCGGGGTCGCGGCCCGGTCGCCCGAGCCGTTCGTGGGGGCTGCCGCGGCGCTCATGCGGGCTGGGGCTCCGTCTCGGCTCCCGCGCGCACCCCGGTGGGCGCTCCGCGGCCCGCCAGCAGCTCGTAGAGCACCGCCATCCGCACCACCACCCCGGACTCGACCTGCTCGGCGATCAGCGCCTGCGGCGAGTCGATCACCTCCGCCGCGAGCTCCACCCCGCGGTTCACCGGCCCCGGGTGCATCAGCAGCTGGGACGGGCCGAGCCGGCGGCCGTCGACCTGGTAGCTGCGCGGCGTACTCGCGCAGCGAGGGCACGAACGACGCCGGTCATCCGCTCGCGCTGCATCCGGAGCGCGTACACCACGTCGGCCTAGCCCAGCCGGTCGAGCGTGTACTCGCACCCGGCAGCCGAGCGACTCGATCCCGCGCGGGATCAGCGTGGGCGGCCCGCACACGGTCACCTCGCAGCCCATCCGCGCGAAGGCGAGCACGTTCGAGCGCGCCACGCGGCTGTGGAGCACGTCGCCGACGATCCAGACCTTCAGGCCCTCGAGCGAGCCGGCCCGGCGCTTGCAGCGTGTAGAGGTCGAGCAGCGCCTGGGTGGGGTGCTCGTGCTTGCCGTCGCCCGCGTTGACCACCGCGGCCGAGGTCCAGCGCGCCACGAGCCCGGCGGCGCCGGCGTGCGGCGAGCGGATCACGATCGCGGCCGGGTCGTAGGCGGAGAGCGTCTGCACCGTGTCCTTCAGCGACTCGCCCTTGTCCACCGCCGACCCCGCCGCCTTCAGCGTGATCAGGTCGGCGCTCAGCCGCTTGGCGGCGAGCTCGAACGACGACTGCGTGCGCGTCGAGGCCTCGTAGAAGAGGTTGATGACGGTGCGCCCGCGCAGCGTCGGGCACCTTCTTGATCTCGCGGCCGGAGACCTCGGCGAAGCTCTCGGCGCGCCCGAGGATGCGCTCGATGTCGTCGCGCGAGAGGTCGTCCACCGACAGCAGGTGCGGGTGCATCAGATCGTCTCCTCGAGCTGGGCGGCCGCGTCGATGGCCACCTCGTCTATCCCGTCTATCTCCTCGACCCGCACGTTGACCCGCTCGCCGCGGGCGGTCGGAAGGTTCTTGCCCACGTAGTCCGGCCGGATCGGCAGCTCCCGGTGGCCGCGGTCGGCGAGCACCGCGAGCTGCACGCGGCTCGGGCGGCCGTAGTCGAACAGCGCGTCGATCGCGGCGCGCACGGTGCGGCCCGTGTAGAGCACGTCGTCGACCAGCACGACGGTCGTGTCCTCGACGGGGAAGTCGATGTGGGTCGAGTGGACGACCGGCTGGTAGTCCGCGCCGCGGATGCCCACGTCGTCGCGGTAGAAGCTGATGTCGATGTCGCCGAGCGGCACGGGCTCGCCGACGAGCTCCGCCACCAGGTCGCGCAGCGCGCGCGGCGAGCACGGCGCCGCGACGGTGAATGCCTACGACCGCGACTCCCTCGCCACCGGTCTTCTCGACGATCTCGTGTGCGATGCGCACGAGCGTGCGCCGCACGTCTTCACGGTCCAGGACCGTCTTCTCGCTCACTTCACCGCCCCTTCCTGGCCTCTCCGGACCGGGTTAAAGGAACCGCGGCGAGACTAGCACTCGGGGTCGGACGCCAACATGGGTCGAACCGGCGTGACACCCTCCGTGATCACCGCTAGTGTGAATCCCAGGTGACTCCCGAGCGCTCACAGGCATACGGCCGGCTCATGAAGGTCATCTCCGCCGACGGAGAGACCGCCCTCGAGCCCGCCGAGCAGGAGATCCTCCGCGAGGCGGGCGACGCCCTGTTCTTCTGCGAGGACATCGCGCTCGACGACGACGCGCGCGACGCCCTCTCGCGCGTGAGCGACCTGAGCGGCCGGCTCGTCGGGCGCCGAGCGCTGGGATCCCGAGCTCGCCGAGCAGGTCCTCACGGACCTCGAGGCCTGCGGCCCGCCGCAGCTCGTGCGCCTCGGCGACGCCCACTGAGCTGCTAGCGACGTCTGTTACAGACGTTTAGCACTCGGCGGCTCCGGAAAATCTCGTTGACTGTGGAGTCACTGAGTCTACGCAGTCTGCGAGCAGTGCGCGTTCCTGCGCGCATTGGCCGCACCGCCTAGGGGACCAGGCCCCCGGAGCGCTGCCCCGCCTGCGGCAACTGATGCAGCCTTCACGGCCGCCGCGAGCGCTTCCCCTCGGCCTACGTGAGCCGGATCTCGCGCAAGCTCCACCGCCAGCCGCCGCTGAGCGTCTGACCTGCGCCCCCCTGGGTGGCAACGAAAACTCTCGCTATGCGCGAGATTTGTTTGCCACCCCCGGACCGGACGGTCCCGCTAGGCCACCGGCTCCCGCTCCGGCGGGCGGTCCGATGCCCTGATGTGCACCGGCTCGCCGCGCTCGGGGAACGGGATCTCCACGCGGTCGAAGTCGCGCGGCACGATCACGTTCTCGAACGACGCCGCGGGCCTCGTCCCGCACCTGGCCGCCGGCGTAGCGGGGCGAGATGTGGGTGAGCGCGAGCATCTGCACCCCGGCGGCGGCGGCCAGCTCGGCCGCCTGGGCGGCCGTCGAGTGGCGCGTCTCGGCGGCCCGCTCCGCGTCCTCCTCCATGAAGGTCGCCTCGTGCACGAGCAGGTCGGCCTCCCAGGCCACGAGGCGCGTCATGTCGCAGGGCGCGGTGTCGCCGGTGAGGACGAGCTTGCGGCCGCGGCGCGTCTCCCCCATCACCTGGTCCGGGCGCACGCCGTCGACCTCCTCGCCGCGCTGGAGCCGGCCGAAGTCGGGGCCCGGGCCTCACGCCGAGCTCGCGCTGCCCGCTCCGGGTCGAACTGCCCGGGCCGCGGATCCTCGACGAGCGCGTAGCCGAGCCCCGGCCCGCCGTGGTCGACCTCGAAGGCGGCGATCCGGTAGCCGTCGCGCTCGAGCTCGTCGTTCGGGCCCGAGCTCCATCGAGCTGGACCCGGAACGCGAGCCGGCCGATCACCGGCGCGAGCAGCTCGTACACGCGCCGCAGCCCGCGCGGCCCGTACACGACGAGCTCGCGCTCGCGCTGGCGCAGCGCGAACGTCTTCAGCATCCCCGGAAGCCCGAGCACGTGGTCGGCGTGGAAGTGGGTGATGAACAGCTCCTCGAGCTCGACCAGCCCGACCGACTGCATGAGCTGCCGCTGCGTCCCCTCCCCGCAGTCGAACAGCAGCCGATCGCCGCCGCGCCGCACGAGCGTGGCGGGCAGCCCGCGCCGCGGGCTCGGCGACGAGCCGGCGGTGCCGAGGAAGAGGACGTCGAGGTCCATGCGCCCCTATGTTGACTCAGGGTCGCGCGTGAGCGCCTCGATATCCACGAGGTCGTGTGGCCGCCCGGCCGCGCGCTTCATGCGGATGAGGTCGGAGAGCCCGGCGACGGGGACCTCCAGATCCTCGCAGCTCGACCACCAGCGCCGCCTCGCGCAGGGCCTCATAGCTCCTCGGAGCCCCCGCGACGTGCTCCACGTTGACGACGTCGAGGGGCCCTGCCGATGGTCATCACCGGGATCAGCGGCGCCCGCCGAAGCTGGTGAGGGTCCGCGAGCTACGAGAGTCCCCGGCGTCCGGAGCTCGGCGTCGCAGATCGGCGAGCGCCTCGCTCAGCCGTGTCAAGTTGAGCGTGCTCGGCCGAACGATGATGTCCAGATCCTGCGTGGCTCGGATGTAGCCGTGGGCCTGCACGGCGATGCCGCCGATCACGACGAAGTCCACGCGGTGCTCATGCAGCGTGCGAAGGATCTCGTCCGCCTGGAACGGGCGGTCAGCGGCTTTCGGCCGTTGCACGGGCTCGAGCCCCCGCTTGGCGAGAGCTCCGAAGCGAGCCGGTTGAACGCGATGCCACTGGCGAGCCGGGCCTCCGGTGACATGCCTCGCTCGCGCACGAGGTCGTGGAGCTCGTATCGGCTGTGGAAGCCGCTTCGCCTCGAGAACGGGCTCGTCGCCCATGGCCGCGAGGACCGAGCGCAGCCGCTTCCAGGTGATGTCCTCGTCGCCACTCTCGATGCGGGCGATCGCGCTCTGGCTCGTGCCGGCGCGATACGCCAGCTCGCGCTGGCTCAGCCCGTGCTGCCCACGGCGCTCCTTGATCAGTTCGCCCGGAGTTTTGATGCCGTATACGGTATCAGAGGGTAAGAAGCTCACAACGGGCTAAGCCCGCTCGAACGTGGATCAGCCCCATCGTGTGCGCGGGCGCGCGGCGGCGCTCCGTCGGGCTGCCCGGGTTGAGGATCTGGAAGCCGTCGGGCGCCTCCTCGTGGAGCGGCAGGTGCGAGTGGCCGAAGACGACGACGTCGGCGCGGTCGCCGAAGCGGCGCCGCATCCGCTCGAGCCGGCCGCTCGCGCGGCCCCGCGTCGTGGACCATCGCGATCCGGGCGCCGTCCGCCTCCACCACCCGCTCCTCCGGGAGCAGCCGGCGCACGTCCGCGCTGTCCACGTTCCCGTGCACGCCCACCACCGGCGGGCCGATCGCCTCGAGCTCCCGCAGGACCTCGAGCGTCGAGAAGTCGCCGGCGTGCAGCAGCAGGTCGGCCGCCGCGATCCGCTGCGACGCACGCGTCCGGCAGCCGCCGCGCGCCGCGCGGCAGGTGCGTGTCGGAGATGACGGCGATCAGCATCGCGGCACTACACTGACCGTTCCGAGCGCCCGTAGCTCAGTGGATAGAGCGCTGCCCTCCGGAGGCAGAGGTCGAAGGTTCGAATCCTTCCGGGCGTGTTCCCCGCTCCGTCGATAGCGGCACCGGGCGCCGGTCCCCCGGCCTTGTTCCCGGAGGCCCAAAGCTCAGCTGACGTGGCCCGGTGCCTCTGGCGTCCTTACCCGGGTGCACCTGAAGCGAAGCTAAGTGCGTGGTTCGAGGTAGAAGACCTCGGACGAGATGTCCTGCTCCGTGTCGATGCCGCTTACGAACGCGCGGACCTTGCGTCCGGTGATCCCCTCGACCGTCTCGATGAACTCGCGCTCGCTGGCGTGCTGGAAGAACATGCGGATGTCGCGCAGCCGCTGGTGCTCGCCCATCTCGGCCATCCTGCGCTCAGCGGGCGTGAGGCTGTCCTCGAGTGTCGTGATCACGATGTCCGGGCCGGCGAGGTTGGTGCGGGTCCTGGTGGGACCCCGCCCGAACTGCTCCTTGTAGATCCTCACCATGGCGTTGGAGAGCTCCGCCATGTTCAGCCTGTGGCGCTCCTCTGACGTGCCTGGCTGCTCTTGCGCTGTTTCGCCGTCCATGGATCCTGCTCCTCTCGTTCTCTGGGGCATGGCCGCGCAAAAGGAAGAGAACGAGAACCTGGCGGCGGATAGTGCACCTCCAACGGTAGCGCGGATCTGGCCCTGTGCCACCGCCGCTGGAGCCCTTCAGCAGAGCTGAAGGCGCTCGATGTCCCCGAGTGAGAGCGACCACTCCCTGGGGCTCAGCGGATCCGGGCGCATCTCGCGTCCGTACACGTTCAGGCCGAAGGCCGTCCCGCCCACCGGCGAGTGCACGAATCCCGCGCGCGTCAGCACGGCGCGGTCGAGGCCGGGGCCGGCGGCGGCCGCCACGTGGTCGGCGGGTGCCGACTCGCCCACCCGGCGGAGCAGGGTGCGCGCCGTGGCGGAGTCGCCGGGCCGGACGAAGAGCTCGCAGACGGACAGCTCGACCAGCGCGCCTCGGCGCCGTCGCAGCCGGAAGATCGCGATGCCGGCGGCCTTCCCGTCCTCCCCGCTCTCGACGATCGCCCGGTAGTCCCCGAGCATGCCCTCGTAGCGCCACGCGAGCGACCCGAGGTCGTGCGCGGTCCGGTACCCGCCGATCGCGCCGCCTCGGTCGCGCAGGAGCTCCTCCACCCCGGCCGCCTCGCGCAGGGCCGGGGCCGCGGCCGGCGCCTCCACCGGCGGGAGAGGCCGAGCCTCCTCTCGTATGCGCATCCGGCGAACGCCGCCGGCGACCCGCAGCGGGCGCCGGACCCGGATCCAGAGCGGCACCCGCTTCACCTCCTGGTGGCCGAACTTCGCGCTCTGGGACTTGCTCATGCGGTTCGGCAGCCCGAGCGTCATCGGCGGCGCTCCGGGGAACATCGCGATCTGGTGGCGCACCACGGCCGAGTTGATGCCGCGGCCCCGGTAGGCCGCCTCGGTCGCCACGTCGACACCCTGCCGCCCGCCGAGCGGCTCCCGTCCCAGCATCAGCGGCCACGGCATGTACGCCCTCATCGCCACGATGCGGCCGCCCACCTCGCCGATCACGATCAGCGATGGCCCGGCGGGGTTCGCCAGGTGCTTCCACCGGAAGAACTCGAGCGGGCGGTCGTGGGCGAACACCGACTGCTGCGGCCAGCTGGGGAAGGACGCCTGGAGGAGCGCGAGGAGCTCCTCGGTGTCGCCCTCCTCCGCGGGCCGGATTACCACGTCAGCGTTCGTCACCACCACCCCCATATGCTTGCAAGGTACGATCACGGGGATCGGCATGAGCGACAGTGACGGCCGTAGCGCGACCGAGATCACCGAACTGATGGGCCACGTCCTTCAGTCGGAAGCCTCCGAGGCCTTTGGCCAGTTCGTGCTCCGGCAGGCCGCGCTCAGGGACATGGCGCCGAACGCCGACGACGCCCTGCTCGACGGGATCGACGCGTCTCCCGACGGGGGCGCCGCGATGGCCGAGGCACACCTCGCCGGCCTGCCCGTCGAGCTCCGCCAGGAGATGTTCGAGCGCGCAGCCATGGAGACGGGCGCGCGCCTTCACGCCGCCGCCACGGCGCTGCTCACGGCGCGGGATGCCGCGCACGTGCCGGTGGAGGTCACGCCCGAGATGGTCGCGGTGGCGGCGATCACCGAGCTCGGCGACTCGCGCTAGGCGATTCCCACAGCGACCCGAGCCCCGACCCGCGCACCCGCGTCAATCCTCGTCTCCGTCCTCGATGTCCTCGGCCACAAGCTCCTTGAACGGACGGAGCTTCTCGAAGAGCTCGTCCGGCGGGACCTCCTCGTGCGGCTCTGACTCGCCGACCAGCCAGGGCGCCGCCTCCACCGCCGTGCGCCACGCCGCCTCGTCGGGGTCGGCGGCCCCTCCGCCCGCGGCGCCCGCGGCCTCGGGCGCCGGCTCGACCTTGTCCAGGTAGACGTTCGTGTACTCCCCGCGCTGGGTCTCGTGGAACTCCAGCGTCACGCGCGATCCCTCGAGCCGCTGCGCCTCCTGACCGATCGACTCGCGGAAGGTCGTGTACTCGTTCCCCTCAGCGTCCTTCACGACGTAGCGCGTATTGCCCGTCTTCGTCTCGAAGGTCATGACCTTGCCGATCTTCGTGACCCGTTCCATCGCAGGCCGGGTACCCGTGCCCTCGGGTGGTTACCCCAGCGATGCGGCCCGGTACCACTCCCACGCCGCCATGAGGCCCGCGTCCAGGTCCCACCTCGGGGCCCAGCCGAGCTCCTCGCGGATCGCGGTCGAGTCGAGCCACTGGCGGTCGATCTCGCCGTGCGGGACGCCCGCGCCCCGGATGTCCGGCTCGATCGAGACGCCCGACACCGCGATCAGCCGCCTGACCACCTCCAGCACGGACACGGGCTCGCCCGAGCCGGCGTTCCAGGCCCGGCCGTGCAGCGACGGGTCGTCGAGCGAGGCTGCCACCGCCAGGTACGCGTCGGCGGCGTCCTCCACGTAGATGTAGTCGCGCTCGGGCGTGCCGTCCGAGCGGATCACCGGCCGCTCGCCGCGCACCAGCGCCCTCGCGGTGTCGGGGATCACGCGCGACCAGTTCACGTCGCCCGGCCCGTACACGTTGGCGAGCCGGGTCACCGCGACGGGCATGCCGTACGTCACGGCGTATGAGCGCGCGATCAGGTCCGTCGCCGCCTTCGAGACGTCGTACGGATACGAGGGCTGAAGCGCGTGGTCCTCGCGGTAGGGCAGCTCGTCGTGCGATCCGTACGCCTTGTCGGACGACGCCACCACCACGCCCGTCTCCGGATCGTGCTCGCGCACCGCCTCGAGCAGCATGTACGTGCCGCGCACGTTCGTCTCCCACGTGCCGAGCGGCGCGCGGTTCGCCTCGCCCACCTGGGTCTGAGCCGCAAGGTGGAAGACCGTTCGCGGGCGGTGCTCGGCGAGCACGGGGCCGAGCGCGGTGAGGTCGGCCCGCACGAGCGTGCAGCGCTCGCGAAGGCCCTCCGTGTCGAAGCGGGTGCCGGCGAGGTCCGAGCGGCTCAGCGCCACCACCTCCTCCCCGCGCTCGAGCAGGCGCTCGACCAGCGCCGACCCGATGAGTCCCTGCGCTCCGGTGACGAGGGCGGTCAGCTGCCGCCGGCGACGGCCGGGAGAATCGTGACCTCGTCGCCGTCCTCGACCGGCGTGTCGAGCCCGTCGAGGAAGCGGATGTCCTCGCCGCCCACGTAGACGTTCACGAAGCGGCGCAGGTCACCGTCCTCGGCGATCCGCTCGCGGAGGCCGTCGTAACGGTCGTAGAGCCCGTCGAGCACGTCACCGACCGTGGTCGCGCCGTCCACGGCCGTCTCGGAATCGCCGCCCGTGACGCTCCGGAGCTGCGTCGGGATCTTCACCGTCACCGTCATCGCGCGCAGATTACACAGCGCCGACGGCCGCTCCGGCGAGCGCGCGCTCGAACTCGTCGAACGACGGCTCGATCTCGTACGGCTCGAAGGTCCCGCGCACCGCGTCGAGCGTCTTCAGCCCGTCGCCCGTGATCACCGCGACCACCCGGTCGCCGGCGCCGATGTCGCCGCGCTCCGCCAGCTTGCGGAGCACCGCCGTGGTCACCCCGCCCGCGGTCTCCGTGAAGATCCCCGTCGTCTGGGCCAGCAGGCGGATGCCCGCCCGGATCTCCTCGTCGCTCACGGAGTCGATCGAACCCGCGGAGCGCCGCGCCAGGTCGAGCGCGTACGGCCCGTCGGCCGGATTCCCGATCGCGAGCGACTTCGCGATCGTGTCCGGCTTCACCGGGCGGCAGAAGTCCTTGCCGTCCTCGAACGCCTGCGCCACCGGCGAGCAGCCCGTGGCCTGCGCGCCGTGGAACACGGGCAGCGTGCCGGAGAGGAGGCCCACGTCGAGCCACTCCTGGAAGCCGCGCGCGATCTTCGTGAACAGCGAGCCCGAGGCGATCGGCGCCACCACGTGCCCCGGTAGCTCGAACCCGAGCTGCTCGGCGATCTCGAAGGCGATCGTCTTCGACCCCTCGGCGTAGTAGGGACGCACGTTCACGTTCACGAACGCCCAGTCGCGCTCGCCCGAGATCTCGGTGCAGAGCCGGTTCACGTCGTCGTAGTTCCCTCGCACCGCCACCAGGTTCGTGCCGTACACGCCCGTGGCGAGCACCTTCTGCTCCTCGAGGTCCGACGGGATGAACACGTACGACTCGAGCCCGGCCGCCGCCGCGTGCGCGGCCACCGCGTTCGCCAGGTTCCCCGTAGAGGCGCAGGCCACCACCTCGTAGCCGAGCTCGCGCGCCTTCGCGAGCGCCACCGCCACCACGCGGTCCTTGAACGAGTGGGTGGGGTTGGCGGTGTCGTTCTTCACGAACACCTCCCCCACGCCCAGCTCCTCGGCGAGCCGCGGCGCGCGCTGGAGCGGGGTCAGCCCGACCGGGAGGCCGGCGGGCGGCGGCGAGGCGAACGGCAGGAAGTCGGCGTAGCGCCAGATCGTCTGCGGGCCGGCCTGGATCTTCCGCTTCGCCTCGGCGGGGTCGATGCCGCTGAAGTCGTAGGCCACCTCGAGCGGGCCGAAGCAGTGCTCGCACACGTAACGAGCGTCGAGCGGGTAGGTCGAGTCACATTCCTTGCACTGAAGCGCCTGAACTGGCATGAAAGCCCCTTCATGTAGAAAACCTCCGCCGCTGTGTGACGACGGAGGCCTCGCTTCAGGCGCCCGGTCACATCTCGATGGAATTGGCACCTTTCTGCGGCGGGCTTGCGCTCGCCGAGTGGTTGCCGGGGTTTCACAGGGCCATGTCCCTCCACCCCTCTCGATGCAACGGCTATGTCTGCGCCGCAGGGTATCAGCCGCCGGAAGTAGAATGAAGCCCGTGAACGTGCTGGACGACCCCCTCAGATCCGATGCCGAGCCTGCCGAAGCCACGTCTCAGGCGCTCCGCGCGCGCGCGGGTCGATTCCGCACTTCACGACGCGGCCGCTGAGCCGCGCGTAGAGCGCGTCGACTGGGGCGGGCTCCGCTGGATCAACATCGAGCGGCCCGGCCCCGCCGAGCGCGCCTGGCTCGAGGAGCACTTCGAGTTCCACCCGCTCGACTACGAGGACGTCCTCTCCCGCAACCAGCGCCCGAAGATCGACGAGTACGAGGACTACCTCTTCATCGTCCTGTACTTCCCGGTCTTCGACAAGACGGTCGGGCGGCTGAACGCGGCCGAGCTCGACATCTTCATCGGGCCGGACTTCATCATCACGCTCCCGAACACGCCGCTCCCGCCGGTCGAGTACCTGTTCGAGCGCTGCCGGGCGAACGCCGAGGTGCGCGAGACGCTGTTCTCGAAGGGCTCGGGCTACCTGCTCTACAAGATCGTCGACGACTCGTTCGACTACTGCTTCCCGATGCTCCGGAAGATCGGGAACAAGCTCGAGCGGCTCGAGGAGGACATCTTCGAGGGCAAGGCCGAGGAGGTCGTGCGCGACCTCTCGAACTCGAAGCAGGAGATCATCAACTTCCGCAAGATCATCCGCCCGCAGCGCGCCGTGCTGCGCGACCTCGAGCGGACGAAGCAGCGCTACCTCGCCGAGGACCTCGAGGTCTACTTCGACGACATCGTCGACGCCTCCGAGCGGATCTGGGACATGCTCGAGAACTTCAAGGAGGTCGTGGAGGCGCTCGAGGACACGAACGAGTCCGTGCTCTCCCACCGCGTGAACGAGGTGCTGCGCGTGCTCACCGCGTTCAGCGTGATCATCCTGCCGCTCACGTTCCTGGCGAGCATCTTCGGGATGAACGTCGACCTTCCCGTTCGAGGACGACGTGGGCGCCTTCTGGACGATCATCGGCGTGATGGTGGCCGTCCTCGTGGCGATGGTCGGCTACTTCCGCCGGCGCGGCTTCCTGTAGAACCCGCCGGATGACGGACCCCTCGATCTTCAAGGCCTACGACGTCCGGGGTACCTACCCGGACCAGATGGACGAGGCGCTTGCCTACCGGATCGGGCGCGCCTTTCCGCTCGTGCTGGCCGAGCTCCAGGGCAACCCGCCGGAGGAGCAGACGATCGCCGTCGGCCGCGACATGCGGCTCTCGGCCCCCGGGATGGCCGCCGCAGTACGCGCGCGGGATCGCGGACTCGGGCGCGGACGTGATCGACGTGGGGATGGTCGGCACGGAGATGGTCTACTGGACGGTGGGGTCGCGGAAGCTCGACGGCGGGCTCATGTGCACCGCCTCGCACAACCCGGAAGTACACGGGCGCGAAGCTCGTGAAGCGCGGCGCGCTCGCCCTGTCCGGCGACTCCGGCATCGGCGAGCTCCGGGACCTGGTCGTGGACGGCGAGCCGGGCGACCCGGTGGACGAGCCCGGCACGATCTCCACCGAGGACATCGCCGAGCCGTTCCGCAAGGACGCCCTCAAGTTCATCGACGAGCGCGCGATCAAGCCGCGGAAGGTCATGCTCGACGGCGGCAACGGAATGGCGGGCCCGATGATCGGGCCGATCCTCGACCGGCTCCCGCTCGAGCAGGAGCCGGCCTACTGGGAGCCGAACGGCGAGTTCCCCGATCACGAGCCGAACCCGCTGCTCGAGGAGAACCGCCGCTTCATCATCGACCGCGTGCGCGAGACCGGCGCCGACCTCGGGATCGCCTGGGACGGCGACGCCGACCGCTGCTTCTTCATCGACGACACCGGCCGCTTCGTGGACGGCGACTTCCTCACCGCGCTGCTGGCCGAGTCGATCCTCCGCAAGGCCCCGAACGCCGCGGTCCTCTACGACGTGCGCGCCTCGCGTGCGGTGGCGGACGTGGTGGAGCGCGCCGGCGGCCATCCGTACGTGAACCGCGTGGGCCACGCCTTCTTCAAGACGCGCATGCGCGAGGTGGGCGCGGCCTTCGGCGGCGAGGTCTCCGGCCACTACTACTTCCACGACTTCTACTGCGCCGACTCCGGGACGATCCCCGCGCTCCTGATCCTCGAGCTGCTGTCGGTCGAGGAGAAGAAGCTGAGCGAGCTGCTCGAGCCGCTGCGCTCGAACTACTTCATCTCCGGCGAGATCAACTCGGAGGTCGAGGACCAGGACGGGAAGATGACGGAGATCGAGGAGCGCTACTGGGACGGCCGCGTGTCGAAGCTCGACGGCATCTCCGTCGACTACGACGACTGGCACTTCAACGTGCGCCCGTCGAACACCGAGCCGCTGCTGCGCCTGAACCTCGAGTCGCTCGTCTCCGAGGAGCACATGGAGGAGAAGCGCGACGAGGTGCTCGGGCTGATCCGCGGGTGAGCCACGGCGTCCATCGCATCGCCGATTCCGACCCCGTTCGCGGTCGGGCGAGTCAACGTCTACCTGATCGAGGACGACCCGCTCACCCTCGTCGACGCGGGGCCCAACTCGGGGACCTCCTTCGACGAGCTCACGAAGGGCGTGAGGGAGCTGGGGCATTCGCTCGAGGACATCGAGCTGGTGGTCCTGACCCATCAGCACATCGACCACCTGGGGCTCGTCGCGCTCGTCGCGGAGCGCTCGGGCGCGGACGTCGCCGCGATCGACGTGGCCGTGCCGTTCGTGGAGAACTACTCCGAGGAGGCGGCGAAGGACGACGCCTTCGCGCGCGCGGTGATGCTCCGCAACGGGATACCCGAGGACGTGGTGGGAGCGCTGAGCGCGGTGTCGCAGGCGTTCCGCGCCTGGGGCGCCCGGGCCGACGTGACGCGCGTGCTCCGCGACGGCGAGACGCTCGAGCTCCGCGACCGCACCCTGCACGTGCACCACCGCCCCGGCCACAGCCCCACGGACACGATCTTCCACGACCGCGAGCGGCGACATCCTCCTGTCGGCCGACCACCTGCTCGGGCACATCTCCTCGAACCCGCTGATCACCCGGCCCACGGACGGGTCCGAGGAGCGGCCCCAGGCGCTCGTGACCTACCTGCGCTCCCTCGAGCAGACGCGCGAGATGGACGTCGACCTCGTGCTGCCCGGGCACGGCGACCCGATCCACGACCACCGCACGCTGATCGACGAGCGCTTCGCGCTACACCGCCGGCGCGCGGAGAAGATCCACCGGCTGATCGGGGAGCAGCCACGGTCCGCCTACGAGATCGCGCAGGCGCTGTGGGGCAACATCGCGGTGACCCAGGCGTACCTGACCCTGTCCGAGGTGCTGGGCCACGTGGACCTGCTCCTGAACGACGGGCGGGCGCGCGAGGTCGAGCGCGACGGGGTCGCGGTCTTCGAGGCCGCGTAACGGCCGGCTCTGGGTAGGGTTGCTTTCCCCGTGGCCCCGGAGACCGCACTCGACCGCGCGGAGGAGCTCGCCGAGCGGCTCCTCCCGGCACGCACGCCGAAGCGGCGGATGCTCGTGATCGTGAACCCGTACGCGACCACGGTGTCCGACCGGCTGCGGAACCTCGTGGTCTACGCGCTCGGGTCGCGCTACGCGGTGGAGGCGATCGACACCCAGGAGCGCGGCCACGCCACGCAGATCTGCCGCGAGGCGGCGAGCGAGGGCTACGACGTGGTGGTCGCCTTCGGCGGCGACGGCACCGTCAACGAGGCGGCGAACGGGCTGGTGGGCTCGCAGACGCCGCTCACGGCGCTGCCCGGCGGCTCCACGAACGTCTGGGCGCGGACGCTCGGCATCCCGAACGACGTGGTCGACGCCACCGAGCACCTGCTGCGGATGGCCGACGAGTTCGAGCCGTTCAAGGTCGACCTCGGCCGCGTGGACGACCGCCACTTCGTGTTCGCCGCGGGCGCCGGCCTCGACGCCTCGGTCGTGCGGCGCGTGGACCAGCACCCGTACCGGAAGGCGAAGTTCGGCGCCTGGTACTACAGCTCGTCGGCGGTGGCGATCTTCACGAGCCGCTACCTCGTGAACCCGCCGCGGGTGCGCGTGGTCGCCGGCGACCGCGTGCAGGAGGGCGTGACCGCCGTGGTCCAGAACTCCGACCCCTTCACCTACTTCCGCAAGCGCCCGATCAGGGTCGTCGAGCCAGCCGGCCTCAACATGGGCTCGCTCTCGATCGGCGTGCTGAAGCGCGCAACCGCGCTCGAGCTGCCGACGCTGATCCCGCGGCTCCTGTCCGGGCGGGCCCGCACCGTGATGCGCCACCGCCAGGTGGAGCCGATGCTCGAGCTGGCCGGCGCGCGGGTCGAGGCGATCGACGACCGGCCGTTCCCCGTCCAGGTCGACGGCGACTACATCGGCGAGTTCACCGAGGTCGAGTTCGGCGTGAAGCCGCGCGGGCTCCTGGCGGTGTCATGAGCGAGACCAAGCGCGCACTCGTCACCGGCATCACCGGACAGGACGGCTCCTACCTCGCCGAGCTGCTCCTCGAGAAGGGCTACGACGTGCACGGCATGGTGCGGCGCTCCTCCACGGAGACGTTCCAGCGGCTCGAGGAGATCCGCGACTCGATCACGCTGCACACCGGCGACCTGCTGGACCAGCGCTCCCTCGTCGACGTGCTCCGCGCGTGCGAGCCGGTCGAGATCTACAACCTCGCGGCGATGTCGTTCGTGGCGGCCTCCTGGTCCCAGCCGGTGCTCACGGCGGAGTTCACGGCGACGGGCGTGACGCGGATGCTGGAGGCGATGCGCGAGGTCTCGCCGGAGGCACGCTTCTACCAAGCCTCGTCGTCCGAAATGTTCGGCAAGGTCCTTGAGGTGCCGCAGCGCGAGACCACTCCGTTCTACCCGCGCTCGCCGTACGGCGTGGCGAAGTGCTACGGCCACTTCATCACGGTCAACTACCGCGAGTCGTACGACCTGTTCGCGGCGTCGGGGATTCTGTTCAACCACGAATGTTTGCACGCGCAAACACCTCTTCTCGTCCGCGAGAACGCCATGCAAGCGGTGCGTACACCCGCGGATCTCGTACCTCTGCGTAACAAGGGCCCCAGCATCCAGACGTTCGAGCCGAAGGGCTTGGTGGAGGTCTGGGACGGCGAGGACTGGACCCCGGTCCGTGCGATCACCGCGACGCGCCGGCGCACTACCGATCCGGACCATCGGCTGATCTCGATCCAGGCACGAGGCGGCGTCGTCGAGGCGACGGCTCACCACCGAATGCTCGATTCGGACTGGGACGAGGTTCGAGCCGATTCCCTCGACGAGGGGGATCGCCTGGCGCTCTGCGAGGAAATGCCGCACCCGCCGCTGTGGACGGTCCTGACCGAGCACATGGCGGAGTTTCTCGGCCTGATGGTCGCGGACGGCTGGGTCGAGCGGAACGGGAAACAGGTCTCCTTCACGAACAACGACCCTGAACTCCGCCGCCGGGTCGCGGAACTCTGGTCCCGTCTGTTCACGGGAAGCTCGCACGAATGGGAGGGCCGCTCCGGATTCAACGCCGACGCGGTCGTGGGGAAGCTGAACCTCAACGGCGCGGTCGGCGCTCGTGCCTGGCTGCGCGAGCAGCTCTACACGCCGACCGACCACAAGCAGGTCCCCCCGCTCGTCCTCAACGCCGACACCGAGGTTTGGGAGGCGTTCCTCACGGGCTACTACGCGGGCGACGGCCTCAAGAAGGGCGGCGGCATGTCGGTCAAGACGAACAGCCCGGTGCTCGCCCAGGGTCTCTGCTGGATGTACCACTGGCTGGACCAGCCGGCTTCCGTGTACGTGGAACAGCGGGCCGGCCGCGCTTACTACACGCTCAACCTCGCCTCCGCCGTGCGGGTCGGGGGCACGGGGCAGCATCTGCGCAAGGATCCGGCCGAGATCCGCCGGATCACCGAACCCGTCTCGGACTCGGAGTTCGTCTTCGACCTCGAGACGGAGAGCGGCCGCTTCTGCGCCGGCGTCGGCCGCGTCGTCGTCCACAACTCGGAGCGCCGCGGGCTCGAGTTCGTCACGCGCAAGGTCACCCACGCCGCCGCCGCGATCAAGCTCGGGCTGACCGACGAGGTTGCCCTCGGGAACCTCGACGCGGAGCGCGACTGGGGATACGCCAAGGACTACGTCGAGGCGATGTGGCTGATGCTCCAGCAGGACGAGCCCGACGACTTCGTGATCGCGACCGGCAAGGCGCACAGCGTGCGTGACCTCGTGAACGTCGCGTTCGGGCACGTGGGGCTCGACCCCGAGGGCCACATCCGGCTCGATCCGCGCTTCCTGCGCCCGGCCGAGGTCGAGCATCTGGTCGGCGACTCGACGAAGGCACGCGAGAAGCTCGGCTGGGAGCCGCGCACGAGCTTCGAGGAGATGATCCGGCGCATGGTCGACCACGATCTCGAGCTGCTCCAGCGCGGAGTGCCGCAGAAGCAAGCGGGCTAGCCGTGGCGGCGGCGCCCGCGTTCGTCACGGGAGGCGGCGGCTTCGTCGGGCGACACGTTGTCGCCGCGCTGGACGGGCCGGTCACCGCCCCGCCCCACGCCGAGCTCGACCTGCTCGATGCCGAGGCGGTGCGGAGCGCCGTGGCGGCCGCCTCCCCCGGCGCGGTCTTCCACCTCGCCGCGCTGGCGTCGGTCGGCCGCTCCTGGGAGGACCCCGCGCGCGTGCTGCGCGAGAACGTCGAGATGACGGTGAACGTGCTGGAGGCGGTGCGGGCCGAGGCCCCGGAGGCGGCCGTGGTGATCGCGAGCTCGGGCGAGATCTACGGGCCGCCGGAGCGGCTGCCGGTGGACGAGTCCGCCCCACTCCGCCCGCAGAGCCCCTACGCGGTGTCCAAGGCGGCATGTGACCTGCTCGCCGGCCAGTACGCCGACGCCCACGGGCTCCGGGTGGTGCGGCTGCGGGCGTTCAACCAGGCCGGGCCCGGTCAGTCGCACGACTACGTCGTGGGCACGATCGCCCGCCAGATCGCCGAGGCCGAGGCGGCGGGTGTCCCCGAAGCGGTGGTCCGCACCGGGAACCCGGACTCGGCACGGGACTTCATCGACGTGCGCGACGCCGCACGGGCCTATGTCGGGGCGGCCGATGCGCCGGCGGGCGCCTACAACGTGTGCAGCGGCCGCGCCGTCAGCGTCCGCGAGCTGGTGGAGCTGGCCGCCGCGGCGGCTCGGGTGCCGGTACGGCACGAGGTCGATGCCGCGCGCGTGCGGAGCCACGACGTCCCCGAAATCCGCGGCTCGGCCGACGAGCTCGCCCGGGCTACCGGATGGAAGCCGGAGATACCGCTCGCGCAGACCGTGGCCGACGCGGTCGAATCGTGGCGCGAGGCCCTGGCTAGCCCGTCGGCGTAACCCGATACGCATCGAACACCGACTCGATGTTCCTGATGCGCGTGATGCAGGCGCGCAGCGACTCGGTGTCCCCCACCTCCACGACGAAGCGGTTCTTCACCATCGGGTGCACCACCGTGCAGCGGGCCTCGAGGATGTTGATGCCGGTCTCGGCGAAGGTTCGTGACAGGTCCTCGAGCAGGCGGTGGCGGTCCCAGCCGTCCACCTGGAGCTCCACGCGGAACGACGAGGTGGTGTCCCCCTCCCAGGCGACGGGGGTGAATCGCTCCGGGTTCTTCTTCAGCGCCTGGGCGTTGGGGCAGGCGTCGTGGTGGATCGTGATGCCCTTGCCCAGCGAGATGTAGCCCACGATCGGGTCGCCGGGCACGGGCCGGCAGCACTTGGCGAGCCGGAGCATCACGTCGTCCACGCCCTCGACCTTGATTCCGTAGGTCGAGGAGGCGGCGGTCTTGCGCGGCGTCTCGCGCCGCTCCATCAGCTCGGCCGCGGGCGACGGCGCCTCGACGGCCGACTCGCCCTCCTTCAGCCGGTGGATCAGCTTCTGGGTGACGGTCTTGGCCGAGATCTTCGACTGGCCGAGGGCGATGTAGAAGTCCTCGCCCTTCCTGAAGCCCATCTCGCGGATCACGTCGGCGAGCAGCGGCGAGCCGGCCATCTTCTGCGGCGGCAGGCCGTTTCGCTTCAGGTGCTCCTGGAGGATCTCGCGGCCGGAGCGCTCCGAGTCCTCGCGGCGCTCGCGCTTGAACCAGGCGCGGATCTTCGACTGCGCGCGCGTGGTCTTCGCCAGCGCGAGCCAGTCGCGCGACGGGCCGCGCTCCTTCTTCGACGTGAGCACCTCGCAGATGTCGCCCGACTGGAGCGTGTAGTGGAGCGGCACGATCTTGCCGTTCACCTTCGCGCCCACGCAGCGGTGCCCCACGTCCGTGTGGATCTCGTAGGCGAAGTCGAGCGGGGTCGCGCCGGCGGCGAGCGACTTCACCTCGCCCTTCGGGGTGAACACGAAGACCTCGTCCTCGAACAGGTCCGCCTTCAGCGTCTCGGCGAACTCCTGCGGGTCGGCCATCTCCTGCTGCCAGTCGAGCAGGTGCCGCAGCCACTCCACCTTCTCCTCGACGGGCTTCCCGCCGTCCTCCTTGTAGATCCAGTGGGCCGCCACGCCGAACTCGGCGGTGCGGTGCATCTCCATCGTCCGGATCTGGATCTCGAGCGGCCTGCCCTCGGGCCCGATCACCGTCGTGTGGAGGGCCTGGTACATGTTGAACTTGGGCATCGCCACCCAGTCCTTGAAGCGGCCCGGCAGCGGCTTCCAGAGCGAGTGGATCACGCCGATCGCGCCGTAGCAGTCCTTCACCGACTCGACGATCACCCGCATGGCCGTGAGGTCGTAGATCTCGTTGAACTCGCGGCCCTTCTTCGTCATCTTCGAGTAGATCGAGTAGAAGTGCTTCGCGCGGCCTGAGATGTTCGCGTCGATGCCGACCGCCTTCAGCTCCTTCGCCAGGTACTCGCCGGCGCGGTCCACGTAGGCGTCGCGCTCCTCGCGCTGCTGGGAGACCATCTGCCGGATCTCGTTGTACTTGCGCGGGTGGAGCGTCGAGAAGGCGAGGTCCTCGAGCTCCCACTTGATCGCGTGGATGCCGAGCCGGTGCGCGAGCGGGGCGAAGATCTCGAGCGTCTCGCGCGCCTTGTCGTGCTGCTTGGCCTTCGGCATCGAGCCGATCGTCCGCATGTTGTGGAGGCGGTCGGCCAGCTTGATCAGGATGACCCGGATGTCGCGGGCCATCGCGACCATCATCTTCCGGTAGTTCTCGGCCTGGCGGTCGTCGCGGCTCTGGAAGGTGACGCCGGACAGCTTCGTCACGCCGTCCACGAGCTGGGCGATCTCGTCGCCGAACTCCTCCTGGACCTCGTCGAGGGAGGCGCTCGTGTCCTCCACCGTGTCGTGCAGGAGGGCGGCGCACAGCGTGCCCGTGTCGAGCCGCATCCCGGCGCAGATCTTCGCCACCCCGATCGGGTGGACGATGAAGTCCTCCCCGCTCGCCCTGCGCTGGTCGGCGTGCCGCTCGCACGAGAAGACGAACGCGCGCTCCACGAGCTTGCGGTCGATGTCCTCGGCCGACTCGCCCGAGTGCTCCTCCACCACGGCGAACAGGTCGCCGAGGAGGACGCGCTGGTCGTCCGTGAGCTTGGTCTTCGGCCCGGCGGGCTCGTGGATCTCGGCGCGGTCCACCGGGCGGTGGCGGAAGTCGCGCTCCGCCACGGCCGTCGCGGCCTTCGCCTTCCGGGCGCCGTTCGCGCGAGTCGCCGCGGGCTTCTTCTTGGCGGTTGTGGTGGCGCGTGCCGGCTTCTTGGCGGTCGAGCCTGCCGTCGAAGCCGGCTTGGAGGCCGCAGGCTTCTTCGCGGCGGGCTTCTTCGCCCGCTCCTTCGTGGTCGTCTTCCCGTTGCCGCGCGGCAGCTTCGGCATGGCTTCGAGTTTAGAGCGGTGCCCAGCCGGTAGCTTGCGATGCCATGGAGATCACAGGCGTCGACTTCATCACCGTGCCCACGCAGAATTTCGAGGAGGCCGACAAGTTCTACGGCGAGGTGCTCGGCCTCGAGCGCTCGAAGCAGTGGGGCAGCATGCCCGCTCGCGAGTTCGAGTCCGGGAACCTGACGATCGCGGTGATGCAGTCTGATGCGTTCGGCGTGGAGTTCGCGCCTCACTCGCACCCGGTCGCGCTTCACGTCGAGGATGTCGAGGCGGCGCGCTCAGAGCTCGAGGGTCAGGGAGTCGAGTTCAGCGGCGACACGATGGACAGCGGCGTCTGCCACATGGCGCACTTCGCGGACCCGGACGGGAACCGCCTGATGTTCCATCACCGCTACGCGCCCTAGGCGACGGCCGCCACGCGCGGGCCACGCGCGCCTGCCACGAGCGGGTCCTCGCGGAGGACCATCATCAGCGCGTCCACGACGGCCGGGCTGAACTGGGTGCCCGAGTTCGCCTGGAGCTCGTCGATGGCCTCGTCGAGCGCCATCGCCGCGCGATAGGAGCGGTCGGTGGTCATCGCGTTGAAGGCGTCGCAGCAGGAGACGATCGCGGACTCGACCGGGATCGCGTTGCCCACGAGGCCGTCGGGGTAGCCGCTGCCGTCCCACTTCTCGTGCGAGGAGCGGACGATCTTGCCGACGTCGCTCAGGAGGCCGCCCACGCGGTCGAGCATCCGCTGGCCCTCGATCGTGTGGGCCTTGATGACGACCCACTCGTCCTCGGTCAGCGGACCGGGCTTGTTGATGATCTCCTTCGGCACGGCGATCTTGCCCACGTCGTGGAGCAGCGCCCCGAACTCGACGTTGCGGCGCTGCCGCGAGCTGAGGTTCATCGCGTCCGCGACCGCGACCGACAGCGAGACGACGCTGCGGCTGTGGAAGCCGGTGTACTCGTCGTCGGCGTCGAGGACGTCGCTGAGCAGGAGCGTGGTGCCGCGGTAGGCGCGGCTCAGCTCGATCGCCTGGCGAACGCGTGCGCCGCGCTCGAGCGCGAACACGAGGAGGAGCCCGGCGAGCGGCAGGACCAGGATCACGGCGTACGGCTCCGCCACGGCTGCCATCGCCACCAGCAGGCCGACCGGCGAGAGCAGGATGTCCACGAGCGTGACCCAGCCGAACAGCGAGGTCTGAAGCTTGAGGGGAACGCCGAGGCCCGCCCAGTCCCGGAAGGCGGCGAGGCCGTTGTCGGTCGCGACCTGAGCCGCCAGGGCGGCGACGAGCACGGGCCACTCGCCGAGGTGCGGGGCGGTCACGCTCGCGGCGGCGAGCACCGCCACGGGGCCCACCGAGTGCCAGGCGTCGCTGACGGTCGCGAAGATCCGGGTCGGGTGGCGGTCGCCGCGGAGGTACTCCGGCGTGGCGCCCAGGACCATCCCAGAGGCCACGAGCAGCGGCACGGTGCCGAGCGGAACGAGGAACAGCATCGGCACGAAGACGAGCTGGGTGGGGATCGTGAAGCCGTAGCCGATCGGGAACCGCACCCGGGCCATGAGCGCGTAGACGACGACGAGCGTGAGCGCGAGCGGCGCGTCGAAGGCGCGCTCGGCGGGGATCGCTACGGCGAGCGCGGTGGCGACGGCCAGGAATGCGGCTGCCGTCGCGGCCTCAACCGCGAGCTCCCGGCCGCGCAGCGGCTCGGGCCGACTCTGGTCCCAGGTCTGGTGTAGCTCCTCGACAGCGGGCGTCAGGCCGGAGCGGAGGTCGTCGAAGATCCGCATCGCTGCGGTGGTTATCGGCACGTAGGGCCGCGCGCCTTATGGACGTTCGTTCGATGGACGGACGTTACCCCCCTAAATGGACGCATGTCCGTGGCGAAGCGGGCTCGGAAGGCCGACCATAGCCACATGCGAATCCGACTCCGGGCCATCTTCCTCGCCGCTTCTCTCGCCGTTGTAGCCCTCGGGGTCGGCGCGCCGGGCGCAAGCGCCGGACTGCTCGTGACGTCGGCCGGCAACTGTGCCCCGCCGGTGCTGAGCAACCCGTTCGCGCCGTGGAACGACCGGGCGGACTACCAGCTCGCCCCGGGCGGCTCCTTCGAGGCCGGTCAGCCGGCCTGGAAGCTCACCGGCAACGCCTCGGTCGTGTCGGGCAACGAGCCGTGGAAGGTCAACGGCTCCAGCGACTCGCGTTCGCTCAAGCTTCCGCCGGGCGCCACGGCCACCTCGCCGGTCATGTGCGTGGGCATCGAGCACCCCACGATCCGCCTGTTCGCGAAGAACAACCGCGCGCTCCTCTCGACCATGACGGTCGAGGTGATCTTCGAGACCTCGCTGGGCCTGACGGCGGCCCTGCCGGTCGGAGTCCTGCTGCCCAACGGGCAGTGGAAGCCGAGCCCGCGCTTCCTCATGGTGGCGAACCTGCTGCCGCTGCTGCCGGGCCAGAAGACTCCGGTTCAGTTCCGGGTCCGCTCGGTGGGCCTCGGCACCTGGTCGGTCGACGACTTCTACGTCGACCCGCGCTGCCGCTAGCCGACAGCGGCCGCCGGCACCGCGCTGGGAAGCTCGGCGGCGAGCGCATGCTCCGCGCGCTCTAGCTCCTCGCGGGCCGCACTGAAGGTGGCGGAGCGCTCGAGATCGGCGCGAACTCCGTCGAGGACCGCGCACGTCCGCCGATCGAGATTCAGCTCGATGAGGCCAACCTCGGTGAGAACGCGGATCAGGCGGGCGCACGCCCGCGCGTCGCGCGGGTAACGGCAGGCTCCGCGGAGGGCAGCCTCGAGATCGGCCGCTTCGGCTTCGGGCGGGAGCGCGCGCAGGGCGCGGTAGACCTCGGTGAGCTGCGGCCGGAGATCGAGCGCGGCGCGGTAGGCGTGCATCGCGAAGTCCGCCTCGACAGGGCCCCAGGCGAGATGCGCCCGCGGGGTCACGCCCAGCAGCGGGTCGGTCATGCCGCCCGGCGGCGGGTCGAGCGCGACGAGGTGGGCGAAGCCGCCGGCAAGTGCGGGCTCCTGGGCCAGCGCGTGCCAGGACACGACGTGCATCGGGCCGTTCGAGAGCCCGGCCACGACCGCCTCCAGCCCCGCCCTCCGGCGCGACACGTCGGCCACCGCCACGAGCACGCGCTCGCCGCTCGAGAACAGGTCGCCCGCGACGCCGGCGAAGCCCTCTCGGCGACGGTCCTCGACGATCCCGGTCCCGGATGGCGGCTCACCGGTGTCCGGTGCGGCCAGGGCCTCGCGCAGGCCGTGCCAGAGGTCCTCGGCCTCGCCCAGGACGTCGAGCTCCCCCGGCTCGGTCGGGCACAGCGCCCGCAGGATCACGCGGGGCTCCACCATGCCGTTCCAGCGGTTCTTCTCCAGCCGGAGCGCGATGTCGTGTGGCTCGTCCTTGGCCGGCGCAAGGGCGTTCGGCCGCGATCCGAAGGCGACTCCGCGCGAACGGGCGCCTCCGGCCGTGACGAGCGTGAAGCGGGAGTGCTCCTTCTCCTCTCCCATGCCCGTGACGCGCTCGAAGCGGGCGGACGGCACGAGGAGGGTCGGCTGCGGGTTGCCCATGCCGAACGGGCGGAGCAGCTCGAGGTCCTCCGCGAGCTCCAGGCCGAGGTCGCCGCCGGGGACGACGGCGTCGACCCGCTCGACCGGGATCAGGTCGTCGGGCGAGAGCGCCGCGGCGGCATGGGCGGCGAGCGCGCGGCGGAATGGCTCGACCGAGGCGGCGTCCAGCTCCACTCCCGCGGCCATCCTGTGGCCCCCGAAGCGCGTCAGGTGCTCCGCGCAGGCGGCAAGCCCCGCGTGCAGGTCGTAAGCCGAGATGCTCCGGCCGGAGCCGCGGCCGCTCGCGGGCGCGTCGCCCGCTGGGGCGTCCAGCGCGATCACCACGCACGGGCGCCGCCAGCGCTCCACCAGCCGGGAGGCCACGATTCCGACCACGCCGGGGTGCCAGCCCTCCCCCGCGACGACGATCGCGGCCTGGTCGGCCTGCGCCGCCGCGGCGGCTTCGGCGGCGAACAGGATCCGCGTCTCCGCCTCCTGGCGGTCGCGGTTCAGGAAGTCGAGCTCGCGGGCCACCTCGCCGGCGCGGGCGGGGTCGTCGGTGAGCATGAGCTCGAGCGCGGCGTCGGCACGCTGCATCCGGCCGGCGGCGTTGATCCGCGGCCCGAGCCGGAATCCCAGCGAGTGCTCCGACAGCTCGGCGGGCGACACGCCGCCCACCTCCATCAGCGCACGCAGCCCGGGCTTCCGGGTGCGGCCGAGCTCCACCAGCCCCTCGCGCACGATGCGGCGGTTCTCGCCGCGGAGCGGCACGAGGTCGCACACCGTGGCGAGCGCGGCCAGGTCGACGTCCGCGGCCGCCGCGGCCGGGTCGCGGCCGGCTGCCTCGTACAGCGCCTCGCTCAGCTTCAGCACGACGCCCGAGGCGCACAGCTCCGGGCAGCCGTAGTCCCCGAGCGCGGGATGCACCACGGGGCAGTCCGGCAGCGTCTCGCCGGGGCGGTGGTGGTCGGTGACCACCACGTCGAGCCCCGCGGCGCGCGCCGCCGCGACCTGCTCGACGGCGGTGATTCCGCAGTCCACCGTCACGAGCAGTCCGACGCCCCGGCCGGCCAGCCGCTCCACAGCGGCCTCCGACAGCCCGTAGCCCTCGTCGAAGCGGCTCGGCAGCTCCCAGACCGGGTCCGCGCCGAGCGCGCGCAGGGTCCGGATGAGCATCGAGGTGGAGCAGACGCCGTCCACGTCGTAGTCGCCGAACACGGCGATGACCGAGCCGCGCTCGACGTGACGGAGGATCAGCTCGCAGGCGTCCGGAACGCCCGGCAGGGTGCGCGGGTCGTGCGCCTCCTCGGCGGAGAGGAAGCGCTTCGCCTCCTCCACGTCCCCGAACCCACGCCGCGCGAGGATCGACCCGACGACCGGCGATACCCCGAGCCCCTCAGCCAGGCGTCGTCCAGCGGCGACCTCGTACGGATCGCTTCTCCAGCGGGACGGCTTCGACTGCATCCCACCAATCCTGCGCCGAGGCGCGGACGGAATGCAGGATTCGGGCTAGACGGAGCCCTGGCGCGTCAGGCCGTGGTCGATGCCGTGCTCGCGGTCCTGGCGGGCGCCCCACCAGAAGGAGATCGCGAGGCCGATCATCGAGCCCGGCACGGCGATCAGGGCCTGCGTGAGGTCGGTGTCGCTCTGGCCCGGGATGGTCAGGCCGTTCACGAGGAAGCCGAAGATCGCCGAGCCGAGGAACGCGGCGATGAACGCGCCCACGATCCCGCCCCAGAAGCGGTCCGGCAGGAACACGGTGAAGTGCCACACCGCGATTCCCATCATCACCCACACGACCATCGCCATCGCTAGCGCCTCCCGTGCTTCCTGCGCTTCTGGCGCTTCGACTTCTGCTTCGGCTTCGCGGGCGGCTCGCTGGGCGCGGCCGGCGCCGAGGGCGAGGCCGGGGTCTCGGCCGAGGGCTCCGCGGCGCGCTCGGGCGGCGGCGACTCGGGTGGCGGCGTGCCGGCCGCCGTCGCCATCGCCGGCGCCATCGGACGGAGGCGGCGGCGCGGGCGCGCGAGGCGTGGTGCGCGTGCTGGTGGTCGTGCTCGACGACGCGGCTGCGCGGCGCTGCTGCCGGGCCGCTCGGCTCGTGGGCGGCGCGGGCGTCTCGGCGCGGCCGGCCGTGGCGGCCGCAACCGGGGCCGCGGCGGCACCGGCGGTCGCGCCGGCCGTGGCGGGCACGGGCTCGCCGAGCATCCCGGGCGGGAACGCCGGGATGCGGCCGCCGAACTCCTGGAGCATCAGGCGGCGGCGGCGCATGTAGGTCTGCTCCCGCTCCTTCCACTCCACGAGCACCGGCGTGGCGATGAAGATCGACGAGTAGGCGCCCGAGAGCACGCCCACGAGCAGGGCGAAGGCGAAGTCCTGCAGCGTCTCGCCGCCGAACAGGAGCAGCGCCCCGACGGGCATGAGCACGACGAAGCTCGTCGCGAGCGATCGCGTGAACACCTCGGACATCGACCGGTTGGCGATCTGCGAGAAGGTCGCCCGCGGCATGCGCGGCACGTTCTCGCGTATTCGGTCGAACACGATCACCGTGTCGTACAGCGAGTAGCCCATGATGGTGAGGAGCGCCGCGACCGTCGAGCTCGTCACCTCCCGGTCGAACAGGGCGTACACGCCCGCCGTGATCAGCAGGTCGTGCGCCAGGGCGATCAGCACCGGAACGGCGAACTTCCACTCGAACCGGAACCCGATGTAGATCGAGATCAGGAGCAGCGAGGCGATCACCGCCAGTACGGCGGTCCGCGCGATCTGCTCGCCGAAGGTCGGCCCCACGGATTGAGCCGAGAAGTCGTCGCTCCCCACCGTGTAGGCCTCGTCGAGCGCTTCCTCGACCTGCTCGACCTCCTGCGGCTCGAGCTGTGCCACCTCGATCTGCACGACGTTTTCGCCAAGCTCGGGGTCCTCGACCGACTGGACCTCGGCGTCGCCGTAACCGAGCGGGTCGAGCGTCGTCCGCACGTCGTCGACACTCGCCTCCTGCTGGAGCGCCGCGGTCATCCGCGTGCCCGACTCGAAGTCGATGCCGAAGTTGAGCCCCAGCGTCGCGATCGCGAGCGCGCCCGCCAAGAGGACCACTCCCGAGAACGAGAAGAACCAGCGGGAGTTCCCCATGAAGTCGAACTTCCAGCCCTCGCGCTCGGTCGTGCCCACGCCGAGCGCGCTCGGTCGTCTCAGCAGCCTCGTGCGCGCGAGCGTGCCGAGGATCGCCGAGGTGGCGAGCACCGCCGTGAACAGCGAGACGAGCGTGCCGACACCCAGCGTGAACGCGAACCCGCGCACGCCTGCTGTGGCGAGCGTGAACAGGATGAACGCCACGCCGATCGTCACGACGTTCGCGTCGATGATCGTCCGGAGCGCCTTGGCGTAGCCGGCGCCGATGGCCGCCGGCACGGACCTGCCGGCCCGCACCTCCTCCTTTATTCGCTCGTACATGACGATGTTGGCGTCGGCCGCCACCGCCAGGGTGAGCACCATTCCCGCGATGCCCGGGAGCGTCAGCGTGATCGGGATCAGCTTGATGAGCGCGAACAGGAACGCCGCGTACATCAGCAGCGTCACGGTCGCGACCACGCCGAGGACGCGGTAGAAGAGGAGCAGGAACAGGATCGTCAGCGCGAGGCCCGCCGCGGCGGCCGTGAGGCCCTGGTCGAGCGCCTGCTGGCCGAGCGTGGCCGAGACCTGCGTCTGCGAGATCAGCTTGAGGTCGATCGGAAGGGCGCCGATGCGGAGGTTCTCGGCGAGGTCCTGCGCCTGGCCGATGTCGCCGATGTTCTGGATCGACGCGCCGTTGCGGCCGTCGATGCCCTCCGGGTTGTCCTGGTAGTCGATCGTCGCGAGCGAGACGATCACCCCGTCGAGCGTGATGGCGAAGCGCTGGAAGTAGTCGTCCGGCGGGGAGCCGGCCGGGAGGTTCGGACAGGTCGGGTCGACGCCCGCGAGCGTCTCGCAGTTGCGGCCGCGCTCGGCGATTCGCTGCGTGACGGTCGCGAACGCCTCCTGGCCCGTGTCCGTGAACTCCATGTTCACGAGCGGCTCGTTCGTGTTCGGGTCGAACGCCTGCTCCGGGTTCTTGACCTCCTTACCGGAGAGCTCGACGTCGTCCTCGATCACGAAGAAGCGGTGCACGCGCTCCGACTGGTTCGGCGCGCGCTCGCCCTCCACCACCACGATCCCGCGCGGGACCCTGATCACCCGCGAGCCGTCCGGCGGGCCCGCGCCGCCGAGCGCCTCGAGCTCGTCCTGGCAGGCGGTGTTCTTCGCGTACCTGCCGGGCTCGCCGCCGTCCGGCTCGTAGTCGGCCAGCAGGTCGTCGCAGCTCGTGGACGGCTCGTAGTCCCCCTCGCGGAGCGGCTCGCCGTTCGTGCCGATCGGGTAGCGATCGGGGCCGAACAGGTAGAAGCGGTCGCTCGCGGCGCTGTCGTTGTCCCTGTCCGCCTGCTGGCGCGACACGCCCTCGGCGCCGGGCGGGATGTCCACCTCCTCCGCCTTCGGCTCCTGCCGCGCGGCGAACTCGGTCGCGTCGTACAACGCCTTCGAGCCCGCGAACGGGAGGTCCGGCCCCTGCCCGAGCACGTTCGGCTCCCAGTCGTAGAACTGGAGCTGCGCGGTCGAGCCCACCTGGTCGATCGCTCGCTGCGGCGTTCTGCACGGCCGGCAGGCCCACGGAGATCTGGTCGCGGCCCGAGCGCTGGATCTCGGGCTCGGAGACGCCGAGCGCGTCGGTGCGCTTCCGGATCGTCTCGACGGCATCGTCGAGCGCCTGCTGGGTGACCACCGGCACCTGCGGCGTCGGCTGCCCCTGGTAGACGAGCTCGATGCCGCCCTTCAGGTCCAGGCCGAGGCGGGTCTCCTTCGACGCGATGACGTACCCGGCCCCGCCGAGCAGCAGCAGCACGATCGCGAGGATCGAGAGGTTCCGGGTCCGGCTGGTCATCTGGGCGTCAGCACCAGGAGGAGTCCGCCGTCGTCGTCATAGGCCGGGAAGATGTCAGCCTTCGCCGTCTCCGGGCGGTCTCCCTCGGCGTGCACCACGACCGGCTTGTCGAGCACGCGCACGCCCCACTCGAGGGCGGTGGCCACGTGGTCGTCGCCGCTGTCGAACCTGAGCTTCAGCACGTCCTGAACCGGACGGCCGATCACGTCGAGGTCACCGAGGCCGGTCAGCTCCCTGGCGCCGCGGCCCGTGCCGATCAGCCGGCCCTGCTGGTCGAGCAGGAAGAAGGCGGCATTCGGGGCCGGGTAGTAGTCGTCCAGAAGCTCGAACAGGAAGCCGAACCCGCAGCGCTTGCAGCCCTTCGCACGGCTCTGGAAGCCGGCGGTGCGGTCCGAGGACTCGGAGCGGTTCCCGCAGTTCGGGCAGATGAAGATCGGCATGAATGGTCAAGGGTAGGCGCTTGCCTAAAGAGCAGGTTAGAAGAGCGTCTGCCCCCGGCTGCGCGGCGCTTCCAGGCCGAGATGGCCGAACGCGGCGTCGGTCGCGACGCGTCCTCGCGGGGTCCGCATGAGGAAGCCCTGCTGGAGCAGATACGGCTCGTAGACGTCCTCGATCGTGTCCTGCTCCTCCCCCACCGCGACCGCCAGCGTGCTGAGTCCGACCGGCCCGCCGCCGAACTTCTGGCAGATCGCGCGGAGGATCTCGCGGTCGAGCCTGTCGAGCCCCGCGGCGTCCACCTCGAGCAGGTCGAGGGCCTCGGCCGCGACGCGCCGCGTCGATGCGCCCGGTGCCGCGCACCTCCGCGAAGTCGCGCACGCGCTTGAGGAGCCGGTTGGCCACCCGCGGCGTGCCGCGCGAGCGGGCGGCGATGGCCTCGGCGCCCGCCGTGTCGATCTCCACGTCGAGGATCCCGGCGGAGCGGAGGACGATCCTGGCGAGGTCGGCGGGGCCGTACAGCTCCAGGCGGTGGGTCACGCCGAAGCGGTCGCGGAGCGGCGTGGTCAGGAGCCCGGTGCGCGTGGTGGCGCCGATCAGGGTGAAGGCCGGAAGGTCGATGGACATGACGGCCGCGCCCGCGCCCTGGCCGACCGTGATCGGGAGCGTGCGGTCCTCCATCGCCGGATAGAACGTCTCCTCGAGCGCGCGCGGGAGGCGGTGGATCTCGTCGACGAAGAAGACGCTGTGCGGCTCGAGCGCCGTGAGGTAGCTCGCCACGTCGCCCTTTCGCTCGAGCGCCGGGCCGGCGGTGGCCACGAAGCGCGCGCCGAGCTCGTTCGCCACGATCTGCGCGAGCGAGGTCTTGCCGAGCCCGGGCGGGCCCGCGAGCAGGACGTGGTCGAGCGGCTCGTCGCGCGCCCGGGCCGCCTCGATGAAGATCGCGAGCTGCTCCTTCACCCGCTCCTGGCCGACGAAGTCCTCGAGCCGCTTCGGCCGCAGCGAGCGGTCGAGCTCGTCCTCGGCGGGCAGCGCGCTCGGATGGTGCACCGCGGCGCCGTCCTGGAGGTGCTCGACGCCCGGGGTGCGGATGCTGCCGCTCACCGGGCCGCCTTCAGCGCGCCCTCGATCAGGGCCTCGGGCGTCTCGCCGGCGGCCTGGTCGAGCAGCCGGTCGGCCTCCTGCGGTCGTGAAGCCGAGCCCGAGCAGGCCCTCGCGGGCGAGCGTGCGCGGGTCGTCGGAGGAGGTGCGGCGCACCACGATGTCGTCGGTGGCCTTCCCGGCCACCTTCTCGCGCAGCTCGACGATGATCCGCTCGGCGGTGCGCTTGCCGATGCCCGGCACGGCCTGGAAGCGGGCGGTGTCGCCCGTCGCGATCGCGTTGAGGAGCTCGCGCGGGGCGCCGCCCGAGAGCACGGCGAGCGCGACCTTCGGCCCCACCCCCTGCACTCCGATCAGCATCAGGAACAGCTCGCGCTCGGCCTCCGTGGAGAAGCCGTAGAGGTGCATGCCGTCGTCGCGGAGCACGAGGTGGGTGTGGAGCGTGGCGCGCTCGCCCACGCGCGGGACGTCGGTGAGCGTCTCCGAGGACACGGACAGCCGGTAGCCGACACCCGCCGCCTCGATCACCACACCACCCGGCAGCCGCGAGAGCACCTCGCCGCGCACCGAGGCGATCACGCGAAGACCCTCCGGCGGAGGAGCGGCACCCGCCTGCGGCGCTTGCGGCGGCGCCACCTCATCCGAGCGCCTCCCTCAGCGGCGCGCCGTTCGCATGGCAGATGGCCACCGCGAGCGCGTCGGCCGCGTGGTCGGGCGACGGCGGCTCCGGCAGCGACAGCAGCGCGCCGACCATCCGCTGCACCTGGTCCTTCTGCGGCCGACCCGCTCCCGCACACCGCCTGCTTCACGGCCTGCGGCGTGTACGAGAAGCACGGGATGCCTGCCATGCCGGCGGAAAGAAGCACGACCCCGCGGGCCTGCCCCACCGCGAAGGCGCTGTGGGCGTTGCGGCCGAAGTAGAGGTCCTCCACCGCGAGCGCGGCCGGCTCGTGCTCGCGAATCAGGTCGCTCACGCGCGCGTGGATGTCGGCGAGCCGCCGCTCGAGCGGAATGCCCGCGCGCGTCTCGATGACACCGCCGTCGAGCGCGGCAAGCCGCTCCCATGCGAGAGCACGACGCCATACCCGGTATTGGCCGTGCCCGGGTCTATGCCGAGGACGATCACTGATAGGAGGGATTCTGCGCGCGGCGGCGGACGCCTCCCCGGCCCAACCCTCGACCACCCTCAAGGGGTCTGACCCCTGCCCCCTGTGGCTAGCGCGTGCCGCGCCAGGTGAGCAGCGCGAAGAGGCCCTGCACCGGCAGGCGGGCCCAGAGGGCGGCCGGCGGGATCTTCGGGAACTGGTCGGAGTTCACGGCCATGTGGATGTTCGCCGGGTAGACCGCCGCCAGCGTCGCCAAGCAGCCACCAGCGCGCGCCGCGGCGGGTGCGGTCGGGCAGGATCGCCACGCCTCCGGCGATCTCGGCGATGCCGCTCGCCACCACGCAGCTCCTTCTTCCAGCGGGCGAGGTACGGGGGCACGATCGCCTCGTACTGCCGCGGGATCACGAAGTGCATCACGCCGGCGACGATCCAGAACGCCGCGGCGCCCACGCGTGCGGCCATCAGACGGCCGCCACCCGCTCCAGGACCTCGGCGTCCACGTCGAAGTTCGCGTGGACGCTCTGCACGTCGTCGTTCTCCTCGAGCGCGTCGATCAGCCGCATCAGCGTGCCCACGCGCTCCTCCTCGACCGGCGTCCTCGTGGTCGGGCCGCTGGACCAGCTCGGCCGAGTCGATCTCGACGCCGGCGTCCTCGAGCGCCTGCCGCACGGCGGCGAGCTCGGCCGGGCTCGGTCACGACCTCCCAGACGTCGCCGTCCAGCGCCACGTCCTCGGCGCCCGCGTCGATCGCCGGAAGCAGGTCGTCCTCCGTGTAGCGGGTGCCGTCCACCACGACCTCGCCCTTCTTCTCGAAGGTCCAGGCCACCGAGCCCGGCTCGCCCAGGTTCCCGCCGTGCTTCGTGAAGATGTGCCGCACCTCGGAGCCGGTGCGGTTGCGGTTGTCGGTGAGCGTCTCCACGAGCACCGCCACGCCGCCCGGGCCGTAGCCCTCGTAGACGACCGCCTCGAACGCGTCGGCGTCCGAGTCCGCGCCGGTGCCCTTCGCGATCGCGCGCTCGATGTTGTCCTTCGGCATCGAGGCGTCCCTCGCCTTCTGGATGGCGAGCGCCAGCGAGGGGTTTCCGTCCGGGTCTCCCCCGCCCTCACGCGCGGCGACGGTGATCGCGCGCGTCAGCTTGGTGAAGAGGGCGCCGCGCTTGGCGTCGACGGCCTTCTTCTTGTGCTTGATCGATGCCCACTTGGAATGTCCGGCCATTCAGGGGTCAAGTCTAGGCGCGAAAAACCGATGGTCGTCGCAGGGGAAGCAATGCGCGGCATACGTGAAAGCCTGAGCCGTCCGCAGCACGAGGGCGGCGACCCGTGGGACGACGGGCCGCTTCCGGACCTGATCTCCGGCATCATGTGGAGCGCGACCGGGCTCGTCGGCGCCGGCGTGCTGTGGCTTCCCGGCTCGGACCGGAGCCACGCGACGATCGCGCTGGCGCTCGCCGCCTTCGCGCTCGCCTGGGGCGTCATCTCCTTCTGGCTCGCGGCCCGCGGGCAGACCATGAGCGTCCGCGCCCGTGCGCTCGTGACGGCCGGCGACGATGCCCATCGTGGCGTTCTCGCTCTGGGCCACCGGAGGCGCCACCAGCTTCCTCCAGCCGGCGATGTTCTTCACCGCCCTCTTCATCTCCTACTTCTTCCCGCCGCGGCTGGCCTGGCCGCTGACGGCGCTGTTCGTCTTCGCCTACGCCACGCCGCTCTTCTACGACGACCGGGCGATCGCCCTGGGCTACCCGGCCCGGCTCGCGATGTTCGCGCTCGCCGTGTGCGGCGTGATGCTCGCTGATCCACTTCCTGAAGGGCCGCCTCGTGAGCGCCGAGCAGCACCAGCGCACGATGGCCGGGCGCGACGCGCTCACCGGCGTGAGCAACCGGCGCGCCTTCGACGCCGCGCTCGACGCGGCGGCGGCTTCGGACGAGCCGTACGCGCTGATCCTGATCGACCTCGACGACTTCAAGCGCGTGAACGACGAGCAGGGCCACCCCGCGGGCGACGAGGTGCTGAGGAGCGTGGCCGTGGCCGCGGCACAGGTGGCCCGCAAGGGCGACTGCGTGGCTCGCATCGGCGGCGACGAGTTCGCGATCCTCGCTCCCGGCGCCGGCGCCGTCCGGCGTGCTCCGCCTCCTGCGCGACCTGCGCGAGTCCATCCCCCACTCGGCCACGTTCGCCGCGGCGCTCGTGCCGGACGACGCCCGCACGCCCGACGAGGCCGTGGCGCATGCCGACGCGCGCCTGCTCGCGCAGAAGCGCGAGGGCAAGCAGCGCCAGCCGACTCTCAGCCTGCTGGGCCGCGGCTGACGCGCCAACCTGGCGCCGCCGGCCGCGCGGCAGGCTAGCCTCGCTGTACGTGAAGGCCTGGGGTACAGCCGCCGCGATCGCCTGCGCGCTCCTTGCGGCCGGCCCGGCCGCGGCCGCCTCGCACCCGGTCGGCGACGGCGCCTGGTCGTGGTTCGGCGACCCGCGCGCGGTCACCCACGACGGCCGGACCTACGTGGGCTGGGTGGACCAGGAGGGCGACATCAAGGTCAGCTCCTACGACCACGCCACCGGGGAGCGGGTCACCGCCGTGCTGCATTCCCGGCTCCAGCAGGACGACCACGCGAACCCCTCGATCCAGGTGCGGCCGGACGGCCGCCTGGTGGTCTACTACTCGGCCCACGTCGGGCCGGCGATGCACTACCGCGTGTCCTCGCAGCCGGAGGACGTGACCGCCTGGGACCCGCCGCAGGCGGTGGACGAGAACACGCCGGGCAACTTCGGCTACACCTACCCGAACCCGGTCCGGCTCGAGGACGAGGGCCGCACCTACCTGTTCTGGCGCGGCGGCAACTACAACCCGACCTTCTCGTTCCAGGACGACGGCGAGACGACCTGGTCGTCGCCGGCCCGCACGCTGATCACCAACCCCGGGTCGCGCCCGTACGTGAAGTACGACGCGAGCGGCGGCGACACCATCCACGTGGCGTACACCAACCTGCATCCCGGCGAGCAGGCCAACATCGCACGCGACTCGAACATCTACTACGCGCGCGTGCAGGGCGGGGACATCGAGCGGGTCGGGGGCCAGCAGATCGGCTCGCTCGACGATCCGATCACGCCGGCCGAGGGCGATCTGGTCTGGGACCAGGCGGCGCCGGCGTGGATCCATGACGTCGCCGCGGATGCGTCCGGCAACCCCGTGCTCGTGTTCGCCAGCTTCCCGACCGTCACCGACCATCGCTACCACTACGCGCGCTGGACCGGGAGCGCCTGGCAGGTGAGCGAGATCACGGCGGCGGGCGGCTCGTTCGCGGAGGAGAGCGGACGGTCGCCGCGCTACTCGGGCGGCATCACGCTCGACCACGAGGACCCGACCCGGGTGTACCTCTCGCGTCAGATCGGCGCGGGCGCGTGGCAGGTGGAGACGAGGACGACCGCCAACGGCGGCGCAAGCTGGAGCGCCCCGACGGTGGTGAGCGGGGGCGGGAAGAACGTCCGCCCCGTCTCGCCGCGCGGAATGGCCGCCACCGGCGGCGACCAGAGCGTGCTCTGGATGAACGGCCCCTACTTCAACTACGAGGACTACGGCACGGCGATCAACGCATTCACGCCGCTGGCCGCCAACGTCGCGCCGATCGCCGACGCCGAGCCGAACGTCAGGAGCGGCCCGGCTTCGCTCGAGGTGACGTTCGGCGACCGGTGGATCGCGCGATCCGGACGGCTCGATCGCGAGCTATGCGTGGGACTTCGACGCCGACGGCACGACCGACAGCACCGAGCCGGAGCCCACGCACACCTACACGGCGGGCGGCCGGCACTTCCCGACGCTCACCGTGACCGACGACGACGGCGCGTCGAGCACGTTCGTCGACGAGATCCTGGTCGGGCTTCCCGTCCCGCCCACCGTTTACACGGGCGGAGCGACCGGCTCGACCGTCCACGGAGCGGTGGGCCCGCAGAACCAGTCCACGAGCTGGCGGGTCGACTACGGGGCGACCGAGGAGTACGGGAGCTCGAGCGCCGCTCAGGCGCTGCCCGGCGACAGCGCTCTCCACCAGGTGCGCGCGACGCTGCCGGGGCTCGTGGCGGGACGCGTCTACCACTACCGGCTCAGGGCCGAGAACGCGAGCGGCGCCGTCTCGGGTGACGACCGCGTGTTCGTGGCCGGCAGCGCGCCGGGCTCGGACGCCTACCGCGCCGCGGTGCTCGGAACGTCCGGCCTGGTCGACTACTGGCGGCTCGGGGAGCTGTCCGGGACGAGGTCGAAGGACGAGACCTCCGCCACCACCGGGAACCTCGCGGGCCGGTACGTGCTCGGCCAGCCCGGAGTGCTCGGCCCGCTTCGGAACACGGCGGCGAGCTTCGACGGCGTGGGCGCGGAGCTGGCGATCAATGGCAGTGCCCTGGGCGCGAACGCCACCGTCGAGGGCTGGTTCCGCTGGCGCTCCGGGAGAACCGTTCTCCGCGACAACACGGGCCCGAGCCGCGGCTGGATGCCCGCCCTTGCCGCCGGCACGGACCAGGCCTTCCTCAACTACCGCGTCGCCGGCCAGGGGTTCAACACGGGGCAGCCGATCGGCACGGTGCGCGACGGAGAGTGGCATCACATCGCCGCCACCAAGAACGGCAGCTCGGTGGCCCTGTACGTGGACGGCGCGCGGGTGCACTCGGCCACGAACGGGACCGCTTCCGATCCCGCCGCGAGCCCCTGGCACGTGATGCGGAACGGCACCAATCCCGCCTACTCGGCCGGTGAGGCGGACGAGATCGCGCTCTACACGCGCGCCCTGACGGCCGGCGAGGTCCAGAACCACTACCGGCTGGCGCGGGACCTCGCCGACGACCCGTTGCCGAGCAGCCCGGCGGGGTCCGGCGGCACTTCGCCGGGCACGAACCCTCCTGGGAGCGGCCCCGGCGCCGGGGCATCCGGCCCGGGCGGTCCCACGACCCGGCCGCGGCCGCGCGCGGGCTCGGCGTCCGTGCGCGGCGGCCGCCTGATCGCTCGCGGCGCGCCCGGCGTGCGCAACAACCTGATCGCGCGCAAGCGCGGCCGCCGCTGGATCGTGCGCGACAGGCTCGCCGCCCTGCGCCCGGGCGCGCGGTGCCGGCGGCTCTCGGCGCGCGCCGTGGCCTGCCGGGCGCGCGGAGTGCGGCGGGTCCTGCTGTACGGCGGCGCCGGCAGCGACCGCCTGACCGTGATCGGCAGTGTGCGGGTGACCTTCCGGGGCGGCCCGGGGCGCGATCTGCAGCGCCGCCGCCTGCGCTAGCTAGACCAGGAACTTCCCGTCGCGCTGCAGCTCGGTGCCGTCGACCGTGATCGAGCCGCCCTTGCGCAGGTCGCAGACCATGTCCCAGTGGACGGCCGAGTTGTTCGTGCCGCCGCTCTCCGGATAGGCCATGCCAACGGCCATGTGGACGGTCCCGCCGATCTTCTCGTCGAGCAGGATCTCCTTCGTGCCGGTGGCGATCCCGAAGTTCGTGCCGATGCCGAGCTCGCCCAGCCGGCGGGCGCCATCGTCGGTGTCGAGCATCTCGAGCAGGAACTCCTCGCCCTGCTCCGCCGATGCGTCCACGACCTTGCCGTCCTCGAAGCGCAGGCACACGCCCGAGACGGTCCGGCCCCCGTAGCTCGCCGGGAACGAGAAGCAGATCTCGCCGTTGACGGAGTCCTCGACCGGGCCGGTGAAGAACTCGCCGTCCGGCATGTTGTGCTCGCCCACGCACGCGATCCAGTTGCGGCCCGCGATGCCGAGCGTGATGTCGGTGCGGTCGGCCTGGATCCGCACCTCCTCCTTGCCCTGGATCCACTCCGTGAGCCGGCGCACCTCGTCGGACTGGCGCTGCCACGCGGTCACGGGATCGCCGTCGAGAGCGAGGCAGGCGGCGTAGTAGAAGTCCTCGTAGGCCGACAGCGACATGCCCGCCTCGCCCGCGTAGGCGTGCGTCGGGAACAGCGTGAGCGCCCACCGGTAGCTGTCCTCGGCCGCCCGCCGCATCGACGTCTCCATGATCGACTTGCGCGCCTTCTGGTGGCGGGCCTGCTTCTTCGGGTCCGCGTTCGAGAGCTCGCGCGTGTTCAGCGAGGCCATCACCGAGATGTGCACGTCGGCGTTCTCGACGGTCCACTCGGTCGTGGGCGGCACCCAGTCGAGCTGCTCGTCGCTCGCCAGCTCGTAGAAGGAGGCGAGCGCGCTGCTCGGCTGCATCTGCATGATCGGGAGGCCCCCCGCGCGGAGCACCTCCTCGTAGACGGCCTGCACGAGCGGCTCGGCGGCGGCGGACGCGGCGATCGAGCACACGTCGCCCTTCTTCACCTTCGTCGAGTAGCGGACGAGGATCTGGGCGAGCGCGTCGACGCGGTGGTCCCTCATGCCGCCTGGACCCTATCCGCAAGCCATCGGTGCAAGGTCAGATCTGCGCTCAGCTCGGGATGGAACGCGACGGCGAGGATGTTCCCCTGCTGCACGGCAACGGGGTGCCCGTCGACCTCCGCCAGGACCTCCACGTTCTCGCCTACGTCCTCGACCCATGGCGCGCGGATGAAGATCGCGGGAAGGGTCTGACCCCTCAGGTTCAGGTCTGTCTCGAAGGACGCCAGCTGACGCCCGAAGGCGTTACGCCTGACCCCGATGTCGAGCACGCCGAGGTGGTCGCGGTCGAGCATGATCATTCCGGCGCAGGTGCCCAGGACCGGCTTGCCGCTCCGGGCGAATTCGATGAGGGGATCCGCGAGGCCCTCCCGTTCGACGCCGAGCCCGATCGTCGTGGACTCGCCGCCGGGGATGATCAGCGCGTCGAGGTCGTCGAGATCCGTCTGGGGTGCGGACCTCGCGTGCGGGGATGTCGAGGCGCGCGAGCGCCTTCACGTGCGCCTCGAAGCCCCCCTTGAAGGGCCAGTACGCCGACCGTCACCAGCCGCGGTGCTGGAGCAGCCCGCCGTTCTCCTGGAGCGTGCCGATCTCGATGCCCGGCATCGCCTCGCCGAGCTCCCGGGAGGCGGCCGCGATCCGCTCGGGATCCTGGAAGTGCGTCGTGGCCTCGACGATCGCGCGGGCGCGCTGCTCCGGGTTCGACGACTTGAAGATGCCGGACCCCACGAAGTTCCCCTCGGCGCCGAGCTGCATCATCAGCGCGGCGTCCGCGGGGGTCGCGATGCCGCCGGCGCAGAACAGCACGACCGGCAGGCTGCCGCGCTCGGCCACGTCCTTCACGAGCTCGAGCGGCGCCTGGAGCTCCTTCGCCGCCGTGGGCAGCTCCATCTCGGAGAGCGACCCGAGCCGGCGGATCTCGCCGGTGATCACGCGAATGTGGCGCACCGCCTCGACGACGTTGCCGGTGCCGGCCTCGCCCTTCGAGCGGATCATCGCCGCGCCCTCGGCGATGCGCCGGAGCGCCTCGCCCAGGTTCGTGGCGCCGCAGACGAACGGGACCTTGAAGGCCCACTTGTCGATGTGATGCGCCTCGTCGGCGGGCGTCAGCACCTCGGACTCGTCGACGTAGTCCACGTCGAGCGCCTCGAGCACCTGCGCCTCGACGAAGTGGCCGATGCGCGCCTTCGCCATGACCGGGATCGACACGGCCTCCTTGATCCCCTCGATCATGGTCGGGTCGCTCATCCGCGCCACGCCGCCGTCGCGGCGGATGTCCGCCGGCACGCGCTCGAGCGCCATCACCGCGGCGGCGCCCGCCGCCTCGGCGATCTTCGCCTGGTCCGGCGTGACCACGTCCATGATCACGCCGCCCTTCAGCATCTCGGCTAGGCCCGCCTTGACTCTGAACGTGCCGGTCTCCATCTAACTGCTCAGGATAGAGCTACCAGGACGTCGGCTTCCCGTCCTGGAACAGCCACGCGTCGAAGAACGCATCGAGGTTCCTCCGGCTCTCCCGCTCGCTGAGCCGGATGAAGTCGGAGGTCGACACGTTCTCGTACCGGTTCTGCGAGTACCACTTGCGCAGGATCCGGAAGAACGTGCGGTCGCCCACCTTCACGCGCAGCGCCTGCAGCGTCATCGCGCCGCGGTCGTAGACCGGTGCGTGGAACAGCTGGTCGGGGGTCTGGAGCGCGGCGGGAGCCGGGCTCCACAGCGAGGAGCCGGCGGGGGTGGCGTACACCGCCTCGAACGTCTCCTGCGCCGAATCCCCGCCGTGGTGCTCGTCGTAGATCCACTCGGAGAACGTCGCGAAGCCCTCGTTCAGCCAGATGTCCGGCCACTCCTCGAGCGTCACCGCGTTGCCGAACCACTGGTGCGCGATCTCGTGCACCACGGTGGACGGCCCCGGGATCCGGTGGTAGTTCGCGCGCGTCTGCGACTCGAGCGCGTAGCCCACGTCGGGCGCCCAGTCGATGATCCCGCCGCCGCTCGTGAACGGGTAGCGGCCGTACAGGTCGGAGAAGAACGAGATGATCTCCGGCTGCGGGTCGAGCCTCGCGAACGCGAGCTCCGGCTCGGGCGGCCCGTTCCGCAGCGTGCGCGTCTGCGGATCCACCGCGTCGTACATCTTGAGGCCGTTCGCGCGGTAGAACTCGGTGCGGAAGTTGCCGTTCGTCGCGGTCGCGAGGTACGGCGACATCGGGTCGTCCTCACGCCAGCGCCACGTCGTCATGCCGTTCCTCGTGCGGCTCGAGACCAGCTCGCCGTTGGAGATCGCCACCTTGCCCTCGGGCAGCGTGACCGCGATCTCGAACGTCGCCTTGTCGCGCGGGCTGTCGTTCACCGGGTACCAGCCGGGCGATCCCTGCGGCTCGTTCACCACGAACGCGCCGTCGTCGGTCGGAATCCAGCCCTCGCTCGACCCGTCGGGGTCGATGACCTCCTGGGGCTGCCGGAGTAGGTCACCTTCACGGCGAACTTGCGGCCCTTCTTCAGCTTGTCCCGCGGCACGATCGTCAGCTCCTGCTCCAGGTGCTGGTTGAACTCCGCTCGCCTGCCGTTCACCTCCACGCGCGAGACGGTGAGGAAGTCGCGGAGGTCGAGGTTGAAGCTGCGGAGGTTCTGCGTGGCCTTCGCCAGCACGATCGCGCGCCCGCTGAGCTGGTTCGCCGGCGCGCTCTCGTAGGTGAGGTGAAGCTTGTAGTGGCGCGCGTCGTAGCCGCCGTTACCGGCGAGCGGGAAGAACGGGTCGCCCGACCCGGCGTCGCCCTCCACGTAGCGCGTGGCGAGCGCCGGCGAGGCGGTCAGGGCGAGCAGGGCGGCGGAGAGCAGCAGTGAGCGACGAAGCATTCGCGGAGCGTATCCGCGAACGCACGTCCCCGTCCGCCGGGGCTACTTCAGGCGGAACGCCTTGATGCGGTCCGAGTAGGCGGACTCGTCGAGGGCGTAAACGCCGTATGCAAGCGCCTGGATGAGAGCGAGCAGCGCCGAGTGCGAGCGCACGTAGGCGGGGCTGTTCGACGAGTAGTACAGCTTGTGGTCGGCAAGTTTTGCCACCTCGGACAGGGTGGCGTCGGCGATCGCGATCGTCGCCGCGCGGCGGTTGCGGCCGAGCTTGATCGCGCGCACCACGAGCGGGTGCGGGCGGCCGGCCGAGAAGCCGACCATCACGGTCTTGTCGTCCACGCGGCCGAGCTTGGCGAGGCCCTCCTGGCTCGGCGAGGCCACCACCTCGGCGCGCAGGTCGAGCAGCATCAGCAGGTGGCGCAGGTAGCTGGCGAAGAACGCCATCTGGTCGGTGCCGCACAGCACGATCCGCTCCGCGCGCGAGATGAGGTCCACCGCGGCGGCGACCTCGTCGCGGTCCACCTTGCGCGCCGTCTCCGCCATGTTGGCGTGGTCGGCGGCGAGCGCCGTCTCGAACTCGGTCTGGTCGATCGGGAACAGCGGCTGGGTCGTCAGGTCCTGCGTGGCGGCGCCGTTCTCACGCGCGCGCCTGTACTCGTCGCGCGCGGACGCCTGAAGCTCGGGGAAGCCCTCGAAGCCGAGGGCCTGCGCGAACCGGACCACTGTGGAGCTCGAGGTGTTCGCCCGCCGGGCGAGCTCCTCCGCCGTATGGAAGGCGGCTTCCTCGAGATGATCGACGATGTACTGCCCGACGTCCTTCTGCGAGCGGCTGAACTCGTCGAAGCGCTGGCGGATCTCCTCGGACAGGGTGAGAGCGGTGGTTCCGGTACGCGTCACGCACGCGGTTTTCGCCGCAACCTATGCAGATTCCTTCCAGGGCGCCCGGCCCGCCTCCCACAGGTCGTTGAGGAGAACCGCGTCCTTGTAGGTGTCCATGCAGTCCCAGAACCCGGTGTGCCGGTACGCGCGCAGCTGGCCGTCGGCGGCGAGCCGCTCCAGCGGCTCGCGCTCGAGCACCGAGTCGTCGGCGATGTAGTCGAGCGCGCCCGGCTCGAAGCAGAAGAACCCGCCGTTGATCCACCCGTCGAAGCGCGGCTTCTCCTCGAACCCCTCCACCAGGCCGTCGCCGTTCAGCCGCGCGACGCCGAACTGGAGCCGCGGGCGGACCACCGTCATGGTCGCGAGCGCGCCGTGGCCGGCGTGGAAGCCGAGCAGCGCGGCGAGGTCGATGTCCGCCACGCCGTCGGCGTAGGTCGCGCAGAAGCGGGCGCCCTCCAGCCTGTCGCGAACGCGGGCGATGCGGCCGCCCGTGGGCGTCTCCTCGCCGGTCTGGACGCACTCGATCGTAAGGCCCTCCGGCAGGCCGTTCTGCTCGACGAACTCCTCGATCAGGTCGCCGCGGTGGCCGAGGCAGAGCACGAAGCGCTGGAAGCCCTGGGCCGCGTAGATCTTGATCACGTGCCAGAGGATCGGCCGGCCGCCGATCTCCACGAGCGGCTTGGGGATCGTCTGCGTGTGCTCGCGGAGGCGCGTGCCGCGCCCTCCGCAGAGGATCACCACAGGTTCGTCCACCGCGGGAACGCTACTGGGCGTGCACGACACGCGGCTGCGGTCGAGCAGGCGCCGCGAGGGGCTCCGGAACTCCAGCAGGGCGCGGCCGGGCTTGAGCACGATGCGCAGGGCGCCGTCCGCGCGGTCCGTGCCCCAGGCCAGCGTCGGGTAGCCGCCGTGGAGCGCGTAGCGCGGGCGGCCGCCGGCGCCCGCCACGTACTGCGCGATCCCGTCCACCGGGCGGTGGCGCTGGAGGTTGTGCTCGTGGCCGGCGAGGACGATCCGCGCGCGCCCGGCGAGCCGGTTCCAGAACGGCTCGAGGTCGGGCGCTCCGCCATAGGCGCCGGCGCTGTAGCGCGGGCGGTGCCAGAACGCGATGCGGCAGTCGCCCTCGGCGCCCCTGAGCGAGCGCTCCAGCCAGCGGATCTGAGGCGAGCCCGCCCGGTGCGGCGCCTGGGAGTTCAGGTTGTAGAGCTCCCACCCCGCGATGCTGGTCTTCGACCAGGGCGGGTACGGGCGGCCCTTTCGGCGCGCCCAGTACGTGTAGTAGCCGCTGAAGCGGTTGTCCCACTCGTGGTTGCCGATCGTGGCGTGGGTGATCCGGGCGAGCCGGCCGAAGCGCGGGTGGTACCAGAGCCGGAACTCGGCGAGCGTGCCCGTCTCGTACACGTCGCCGAGGTAGATGAAGCGGTCGGGGCGCGAGCGCCGGATGAGCCGGGCGACCCGGTCGGCGCGGACGCCGGGCCCGGCCGCGTCGCCCGTGGCCCAGACCACGGCGCGCTCGTCCGCCTGCGCTCCGGTCGCGGCAATCAGCGCCGCCAGCACGGCGCCCGTCATGGGATCACGTACAGGGCGTCGCTCACCCTGCGTGCCCCGGTCCGGTCGGAGGGCCGGTTCACCACCTCGCCGCGCACGACCATCGTGGTCGACCCGCCGCCGTCGAGGTTCAGCGCGTCCCGGGCCCCGAGCGAGCGCATCAGGCGAGCCGCCTCCGGCAGCGTCATGCCCGCGCTCCAGCCCGGCCTGCGCCCGTCGACCGTCACGAGCAGGAGCGTGCCGTCCGGCCGGATCCCGGCGAGCGTGCGCGGCTGGCGCCCGGCGACGAAGGTGCCGAAGAACGCGGCGCGATTGCGGCGGAGCGAAGCCCTCCCTCCCCGCTCTCACCGAGACCCGCCCGTCGCTCAGCAGGCGGGGCCCGCCTCCGACCACCAGCGTCGATCCTTCGAATCTCGTCCCGAGAGTCAGGTTCACCTGGCTGCGCGGAAGCACGACGTCGCGGAGGTAGCGGGCGGCGTCGCCGGTGCCGGTCAGGACCGAAGCGCCTACCGGCACGGGTCCACTGTTCGGCGGGCGGACCGCCTCCACGAGGCCGTCGCGCACGACGGCCTCCACCCCGCCCTCGCGGGGCGGGCGGGCGCCGTATGCGTCCGTCAGCAGCACGAGCTCGCTGCTGTCGAAGCACGTCAGCACGGCGTTCGGGCGTGCGGTCGGCATGTCGCCGCCTCTACCACCGCAGGCTGGAATCAGGCCGCGCGTGCGATTCACACCATCGAGGGCGCGTGCTCTTCCGTTCACCGATACCCGGCCGCGGAACCGAAGGGCCCGGATCGTGGGGCCTCGCTCGTCGATCATGAGCGCCGAGCGGCCTCCCACGGGCTCGCTCAGGAGCTCGCCGTCGATCGCGAGGGCGCCCACCGGGTCGCCGCTCGGCGCGAAGTAGCCGCCGTTCACGGCCGCCACGGCGCCCATCCGCCGCGCCATCCTGCTCACGCGCTCGCGGCCGGCGATGCGGTTGTTCGACAGGACGCCGCGCACCTTCGAGGCCTCGACCGTGAGCACGTTCGCGCGCACCGGCCCGCGCTCACGCTCGATCGTGGCCCAGTCGACGCCGGGCGCCACCTCCACCGCCGCGGCCGGCCCGGCGGCGGCCGCAGCCGCGGTAATGGCGGCGATCAGAAATCCGAATCGTCTGCCCACGCCCGACAGGCTAGGTTGCCCACGTGATCCTGTACGAACATGCCTCCTCCGGGAACTGCCTGAAGGCGAAGATCCTGCTGCGCCAGCTCGAGCAGCCCTTCGAGAGCGTGACGGTCGACCTGTTCACCGGCGAGACGCGCACGCCGGAGCACTTCGGCCGCAATCCCGACGGCCGCATCCCGGTGCTGGAGCTCGACTCGGGCGAGACCATCCCGGAGTCGAACGCGATCCTCACCTACCTCGCCGAGGGCACGCCCTTCCTCCCCTCCGACCGCCTCGCGCGCGCACGTGTGGCCCAGTGGATGTTCTTCGAGCAGAACCGGGTCGAGGGCGAGCTTGGGTACGCGCGCTTCCTGCGCCTCTCCGGGCGGCACGAGCAGCTCCCCGAGGTCTACGCCAACCGAGTCGAGCGAGGTGGCGACGCCCTGGTCGCGCTCGACCGCGGGCTCTCAGACGGGCGCGACTTCGTCGCGGGCGACTACTCGATCGCGGACATCTCGCTCTACGGCTACGTGCACTGCGCCGGCGACGCCGGCGTGGACCCGCGTGCCCACGAGCACATCGCCGCCTGGCTCGACCGCGTGGAGGCGCAGCCCGGGTTCGTGAACGACCTCGAGCCGCTCCCCGCGCACGCGGCCGGGCGCCCGCTCTAGCCGCAGCGGGCCTCTCAGCCGTCGTGCTCGGCCCGCACGCGCACCTCGCCGGCGGTGACCTCGGGCTGGCCCTCGACCAGGTCGGCGGCGCTCTCGCGCACCCAATCGCCGGCCCGCCGGGTGGACTCCGCGACCGCGTCGGCCGTCTCGCCGACGGTCACCGAAGCCGCGGTGCCGTCGCCGCCGTCGATCACGTAGTAGCCGACGAAGCCGTCGATGTCCTTGATCTGGTCGACGAACTCGCTCTCGACCTTGCTCACGAGGGCGTCGATGTCGCGGACGCGGTAACGGCGGATCGATGCGTGCACGGAGGTCTCCTTACCCGGGTTCCTTGAACGGAAGCTGCGCGGTCATCCTCGCGAGGTCGAACACGCGCTGGATGGGCGGCGGCCCGGGCACGATCTCGAAGGCGAAGCCGTCCTTCGACGACTCCTGGGCCCAGCGAGCGGTGAGGTGGAGCCCGGACGAGTCCATGAACGTGAGCGCGCGAAGGTCGAGGACGAGCGTGACGCCCGGCTCGCCCCGCACGTGGCGCTCCAGCTCCTGGTCGAGCTGGGGAACCGTGGCCATGTCGAGCTCGCCGCGCGGGGCGACCACGACGCGGTCGCCGTTACGGCTCACCTCGCATTTGAACGGCTCCATGAACTGCGCCGACACTTGCCCTCCGTCTCAGAACACTGCGCCTCGCTCCATCCTTGTGCGGGCGACCAGCTGCTCCCTGCGGAAGCGATTGGCCGTGATTCGATCCTAACCTCGCGCGCTGGCCAACGCTAGACCCGCAGCCCGGCCTGAGAAGATGCACCCACCGAGGAAGGTGCCCTCGAGCGCGTTGTAGCCGTGCACCCCGCCGCCGCCGAAGCCGGCGACCTCCCCGGCGGCGTAGAGCCCCGGGAACGCGGTGCCGTCCGGGCGCATGACCTGCGAGTCCAGATTCGTCTCGAGGCCGCCGAGCGTCTTGCGGGTGAGGATGTTGAGGCGCACGGCGATCAGCGGCCCGTGGTCGGGATCGAGCAGCCGGTGCGGCTTGGCGACCCGGATGAGGCGGTCGCCGGCATACCGGCGCGCGTTGGCGATCGCCACGAGCTGCAGGTCCTTCGAGAAGCGGTTGTCGAGCTCGCGGTCGCGGGCCACGATCTCGCGCTCGACCGCGGCGTGGTCGAGCTGCGGGCCGCGGGCGATCCGGTTCATGCCCTCCGACGAGCCCGCGCAGGTTGTTGCTCACCACGAAGTCGACTCCGTGCTCCTTGAAGGCCTCCACCGGGCCGGGCGCCCCGGCGGCGAGGCGGGAGCGGAGCATCAGCGCCGGGTCCTTGCCCGTGATGTCGGGGTTCTGCTCGGAGCCGGAGAGCGCGAACTCCTTCTCGATGATCGACTGCGTGAGGACGAACCAGGAGTAGTCGTACCCCGTCGAGAGGATCTCCTTGAGCGTCGTCAGGGTGTCGAACCCGGGGAAGTTCGGCGCGCGCATGCGGTTGCCGTTCGCGTCGAGCCACACCGACGACGGCCCCGGGATGATCCGGATCGCGTGGTGCGGCCACACCGGGTCCCAGTTGTTGATCCCCTCCACGTAGTGCCACATCCGGTCGCGGTTGACGAGGTTCGCGCCCGCGCTCTCCGCGATCCCGAGCATCCGCCCGTCGACGTGCGCGGGCACGCCCGAGATCATCGTCTCCGGGGCCGGCCCGAGCCGCTCGGCCGGCCAGTTCTCCGGATCAGGTCGAAGTTGTGGCCGATGCCGCCAGACGTGACGACGACCGCCGGCGCGCGCAGCTCGAAGTCGCCGGTGACCGTGCGCGACGAGGCGTACCCGCGCTCGGCGTCCGTCGGCTCGAGAACGCTGCCGCGGACGCCCGTGACGGCCCCTTCCTCCACGATGAGCTCGTCGACCTGGTGGCGGAACGCGAACTCGACGAGCCCGCGCTCCTCGCCCGCCAGGACGGGCTCGGCGAACACGCGCACGACCTCCGGGCCGGTGCCCCAGGTGAGGTGGAACCGCGGCACCGAGTTGCCGTGGCCGAGCGCGCGCCCGTCGCCGCGCTCCGCCCAGCCGACGAGCGGCACGACCCGCAGCCCCAGGTCGTAGAGGTAGCGGCGCTTCTCGCCCGCGGCGAAGCGCACGTACGCCTCGGCCCACTGGCGCGGCCAGTGGTCCTCGCGCTCGCGGTCGAAGGCGGCCGACCCGAGCCAGTCCTGGAGCGCGAGCTCGTAGGAGTCCTTGACCCTGAGGCGCCGCTGCTCGGGGCTGTCGACGAAGAACAGGCCGCCGAGCGACCAGAACGCCTGTCCGCCCAGGTTCTTCCGGTTCTCCTGGTCGAGCACGAGAACGCGACGGCCCGCCTTGACGAGCTCATGAGCAGCGACGAGGCCGGCAAGGCCGGCCCCGATGACGATGACGTCTGGTTCCTTCAACGGCGGCTGGATTCAACCAGGGCCGGCGCCGCTCTCTGGGTTGCCGTGATGGTTGCGCCGGCACTCGCCCGGGCCGACGATGCCGCGCCGCTGTTCGACCCCGCGACGGTGGTGGAGATCGATCTCGAGCTTCCGGAGGCCTCCCGCGACGCTCTGGCCGCCGATCCGAGCGAGTACGTCGACGCGACCCTCACGCTCACCGGCCCGGCCGGCACCCACGGGCCGCTCGCCATCGGGGCCCGCCTCAAGGGCACGGGCTCTTTCAGGCGGCTCTCGGGCAAGGCCGCGTTCAAGCTGAAGCTCGGCCACAGCGTGGACGGCCAGCGACTCCTCGGACTGAAGACGCTGACGCTGAACAACATGGTGCAGGACGCGTCGATGCTGCACGAGCTCCTCGCCTACGAGGCGTTTCGCGCGGCGGATGTTGCCGCTCCGCGCACCGGCTATGCCTACCTGCGCGTGAACGGCGAGGACTACGGCATCTACCTGAACGTCGAGACACCCGACGACGTGTTCCTCCCCGCATGGTTCGCGTCGACCGGCCATCTCTACGAGGGCGAGCTTGTCGATCTCGCACCCGGGGCGATCGACCGGTTCTCGGTCGAGGAGGGCGACGAAGCGGACCTCACCGACCTCGAGGCCCTGATCGCGGGCGTCAACGACTCAGCCGGTGGGTGGAGCGAGCGCATCGCGCCGCTGGCCGACCTCGGCCAGATGACCCGCATGTGGGCGGTCGAGAAGTACATCGGCCACTGGGACGGCTACGTGGGCGCTCGCCACAACTACTTCCTCCACAGCGACACGAGCGGTCGCTTCTCGATGTTGCCGTGGGGCACCGACCAGACCTGGGTCGAGCGCCTGCCGTTCGGCCCCGACGCCGTCCGCGGCCGCATGTTCACCAGGTGCCTGGCCGATCCGGCCTGCGAGGCCATGTACCGCACCGCGCTGGACGGCGTTCGCGCGACCATCGCCGGACTCGACCTCGAGGGGCTCGCCACGAGCACGGCCGACGTGCTCGGGCCGTGGCAGATCGCCGATCCCCGCCGTGAGCATTCGCTCGAGCAGATCGAGGCGGCCGTGGGCAGGACGCTGGACTTCCTGCGCGCTCGGCCGCTGGACAGGAACTGGCTGTTTCCGAGGCCCGGCTCCGGCCCGGTGCCCACGGACCTGCCGACGCCGGTTCCCACTCCGGTCAGGCCACTCGCCCCATGGGTCCGGGCCACAGCCAATCGGGTCGGGACGCTGGTGAGACGCCAGGGGCTCCGAGGGCTGGCGAACGGCTTCAGCCACATGCTCGCGCCGCGCCGGCCGGGCGTGGCGACCGAGGAGGTGCTCGCGCCGGCGCGCGGGCGGCGCGTCGTGGTTGCGCGGGGCATCAGGCGCTTCCGCGCCGGGGGCCGCGGCCGGATCTACGTCCGCCCGACGGGGAAGGCCAGGCAGGCCCTGCGCGGGAAGAGGGGCCTGGAGCTGGTCGTGCGCATCACCTTCGACCCCGCCGGAAGCGCCAGGCCGCTCAGGAGGTCGGCGCCTGTCCGGGTGCAGGCTCGTACCGCATCGCCACCACCCCGGAGCTGAATTCCAGCCTGTCCACGAGCCTCAGTTCGACGCGCTTCGACAGCCCGGCGAACAACGTCGGCCCGTGGCCCACCAGCCGGGGCTGCACCACGAACTCGTACTCGTCGATCAACCCCAGCTCCGCCAACGCCAGCGGAAGCGTCACGCCTCCCACGAACAGCCCCTGACCCGGCTCTCGCTTCAGGTCCTGAACGGCTGTCCCCAGATCCCCGCGCAGAAGCTCCGCGTTCCAATCGACCCGGTCCAGGGTGCTCGACACGACGTACTTCCTTGCCGCGTCGATCGCCCGCGCGAAGGGCGCCATCCAGTCGGGCCTAGCCTCCGTCTGCCCCGGCGGCCGGAAGGCTGACTCCATCATCTCGTAGGTCACCCGGCCGAAGAGGAGAGCATCGGCCTGTTCGATGGCCTCCGTCGCGTGGCGATGCGTCTCCTCGTCCGGGACCCCCACACGGTGATCGCAGCATCCGTCCAACGTGACGTTGATGGAATATCTAAGTGGTCGCATGGCGATGGGCCGGCCTGGATTCGAACCAGGGACCGACGGATTATGAGTCCGCTGCTCTAACCGCTGAGCTACCGGCCCGAGAGGCCTCAGCCTAGTCCCGTGGATATTCGTCCATAAGGCGGCCGGAGCGCTAAAAACGCTCATTTGCGGCCCTCGGCGGCCGATAACTACCTCATATCGGTGATGGCTCGACCTGTCTCAAAGCTGCTGTTCTCCGCCGCGCTCCTCGTGGTGATCTTCGCCTGCGCCGCCGTCGCGCGCGGCACGAGCGGGCATGACAACGCCCGCGCGGAGATCAGCCAGGCCAGCGGGCAGCTCAAGATCACGAACTCGCGCAACGGCCAGTCCATCTTCCAGGCGAGCGGGCTCGCTCCCGGGCGCTCGGTGAGCGGCACCGTCCAGCTCTCCAACACCGGCAAGCTCGCGGGTGACCTCCGGCTCGCCCAGGTGAACGTCCTCGACCAGCCGGGCGCGAACGGCGGCCGGCTCTCCGACGCCGTCCAGCTCGCCATCAGCGACGTGACCGGCGGCTCCTCGATCCCGGTCTACGGCGGCCAGCTCCGCGCGGTCGGCACCCGGACGCTCGGCAAGCTCGCGGCGGGCAAGGCCCGGACATACCGGTTCACCGCGACGCTTCCGAACAACGGCACGCCTTCCACCCCGACGGGCGGCGACAACGCCTACATCGGCTCGCGCGTGACCCTCGGCTACGCCTGGACGGCTACCGCGCCGAGCCCGCGCCCGCCGGCACGGCCGCGGCCCCCGGGCGGCGGCGCCCCCCTGGCGGTCCCCGTCGTGAAGGTCAAGGTCGTGTCGAAGAAGCTGCTGAAGCGCGGCGTGCTCGACGTGATGACGAGCTGCAGCGTGGCGTGCCGCGTGTCCACCTACGCGCAGCTGCCGAAGCTCAAGGCCGCCAAGAAGGGCAAGAAGAAGAAGGCCAAGGCCCTGAAGACGCGCCGCCGCAACGTGACCATCGCCGTCCCCAACAAGGCGGCGAAGATCCGGCTGAAGGTCAGCAAGAAGGCGAGGAAGCAGCTCACGAAGGCGCTTCGCAAGAAGAAGCGCGTCAAGCTCGTGCTGAAGCTGACCGTCACCAACGCGGCCGGCGGGCCCGCCAAGACCGTCACCCGCAAGGTCGTCGTCAAGCGGCCCAAGAAGAAGAAGCGCCGCTAGCCGGCGGCTGCTTCGATCGCCTGCTCGAGCTCGCGCTGCGAGAAGGCGCCCTCGATCCGCGCGGCGACCTTGCCGGAGCGGTCGAAGGTGAACAGCCACGGCTCGGTGCGAAGCCGGAACGCGGCCATCTGCGGCCGGATGCCGGCGTCGATGCGGTTGTCGCGGAAGACCTCCATGTGGATGAACTCCACGTCGTCCCCGCCCTCGGCCTTCACCTGCTCGGCGATGTCCACCACCGGGCCCGCACACGCGGCTCTGGCAGAGCTGCGGCGTGGCGAACAGGAGCACCACCGGCTTCTTGCCGAGCACGTCGGCGAAGTCCGCCTCGTGCATCGACGACGGCGGCAGGCGCGTGTCGATCGAGGCGATGTTCCCCGCGGCGTCGTCCTCGGTGGGCGTGTGGATGCGCGGCGGCTCCTCGCCGACGGTGGGGATCGGGTCGCCCGCCGCCTCGCGCACCCGGATGCCGGGCACGGCGGTGGTCGCGGCCACCAGCTCGCCGCCGCGCCGGACGATGCCGACCAGGTTGTAGCGGCCCGGGTTCTCGAAGGAGATCTCAGCCGTGTAGATCGACTTCGCCGCGTCCGGGTCGGCCGAGGTCTGGCGGCTCTGGAACTGGGGCTTCACGTCGAGCGACTCGTACCTGCGCCGGGAACGGGCCCCCGCGCGGGCCCACCGCGCACGGGCTCCACGTAGAGGGCCACGGTGGCGTCCGTGATCTGCGAGCGGTCGGTGTTGAAGAGCGCGAAGCCCGACCCGCGAGGTGCCGGTGCGGAACTCCTGCGACGACGGCGCGAGCACCGGCCCGCTGCCGGCCTCGGTGAGCAGGTCCTGGAGGCGCTGGCTCTCGACGCTCGGGAAGTCCGGCCGCCTTCGCGGGAGGCGGCGCCTGCTCGTCCCCGGATCCGTCGTCTCCGCCGCCGCACCCGGCGACCAGCAGGGCGACGGCGATCAGCGCTGCTCCCTTTCTCACGCTCCGGGAGGCTAGAGAAGTCACATAGAGTGCCCGCGCTATGGACCGCGCGGCGCTCATAACCGGAGGATCCAGCGGCATCGGCCTTGCCATCGCCCGGGCGCTGGGTGAGGACGGCTACCGGCTGACGGTCTCGGCCCGGCGCCCCGACAAGCTCGAGGCCGCGGCCGCCGAGCTCCGCGACGCCGGCCTCGACGTGGAGGCCGTGCCGGCCAACATGGCCGACGAGGAGGAGATCGGGAAGCTCGTGGCCGCGCACCGCGACCGCTGCGGCGGCTCGACGTGCTGATCAACAACGCGGGGATCGGCATCGGCGGCGCCGTGGCGGAGGCCGAGACGAAGAAGCTCGACCTTCAGCTCAACGTCAACCTGCGCGCGGTCTACCTGCTCGCGCGCGAGACGATCCCGATGCTGAAGGAGGCCGGCGCCGAGCACGGCAAGGCGCTGATGGTGAACACGGCGTCATACGCCGGCAAGCACGGCCAGGGCTGGCTGGCCGCCTACTCGGCAACGAAGTTCGGCGTGGTCGGCCTCAGCCAGGCGCTCCACAAGGAGCTGTCGCGCGACGGCGTGCAGGTCACCGCGCTCTGCCCGGGCTTCGTGGCCACGCCGATGACCGACTGGGTCGAGGGTCAGGTCCCGAAGGACGAGATGATCCAGCCGGAGGACATCGCGGAGGGAATCCGCTTCCTGCTCAGGACTTCGCGTAACTGCGTGGTGCCGGAGCTGCAGTTCGTTCGTCCGGGCGATTCAGAGCTCTGATCACGCCCAGCTCGGCCACGGCGCGCTCGTACTCGTCGAACCTGCGGAAGATCGCGGAGCCGGTTCAGCACGCGCTTCTTCGCCTCGCGGGCGGCGTCCTCGAAGGTCGGCAGCTCGTCGAGCGCGATGCTCGCCTCGAGCATGGCCCTGAGCGTGGTGAGCTCGTGCTCGGTGGCCGGGCGCGCGCGGCCGCGGGCGTTCGTGTAGCGGTCCCAGGCGCGGGCGAAGCTCGCGAGGCTGGTGCGGCCGCCGTTGCGGTGCGCCGCGAGCATCGGGCAGACGCCGCCCTTCCGGTCCGTGTAGGCGCCGACGATGATGCGGTTCGCCTCGACGCCCTCGAGCATCGCCTTGCGCGTGGCGAGCGGAAGGCAGTCGATCGCTGTGCGGAGATCTCGGGCGGGGCGGCGGCGGGTCATAGGGTTCCCCATAGGATCGTCTCCGTTTTCGGGGCGGGCAAGTCACGAAAGGAGCTGTGCAGTTGCGTCTCGGGCTGAATATCGGCTATTGGGGCCTGGGCATGAGCGCCGCACAGCAGCTCGAGCTCGTGCGGGAGGCGGAGGCCGCGGGCTACGACTCGGTATGGGCGGCGGAGGCCTACGGGTCCGACGTGGCCACGGTCCTCGCCTGGCTGGCGGCGCAGACCTCGCGGATCAAGATCGGCTCGGCGATCTTCCAGATGCCGGCCCGCTCCCCCGCGATGACGGCGATGACGGCGGCGACCCTCGACCAGCTCTCCGACGGGCGGATGCTGCTGGGCATCGGCACGAGCGGGCCGCAGGTGGCCGAGGGCTGGCACGGGCAGCGGTTCGGGAAGCAGCTCGCCCGCACGCGCGAGTACGTGGAGATCCTGCGCAAGGCGCTGGCGCGCGAGCGGCTCGTGTACGACGGCGAGACCTACCAGCTCCCGCTGCCCGACGGGCCCGGGAAGGCGCTGAAGCTCATGATCGCCCCGGTCCAGGAGCGGATGCCGATCTACATCGCCGCGATCGGCCCGAAGAACACGGTGCTCACCGGCGAGATAGCCGACGGCTGGCTGCCCACCTTCTTCTCCCCCGAGCACGTGGGCGACTCGCGCGCGCTCCTCGAGGAGGGGAACGGCGGCCCGCTCGACGAGGGCTTCGACATCGCGCCGAACGTCCAGGTGGCGATCGACGACGACGTGGACCGCGCGCGCGACGGGCTGCGGCACTTCATCGCCCTGTACGTGGGCGGGATGGGATCGCGCAAGCGGAACTTCTACAACCAGCTCGTGCAGCGCTACGGGTTCGAGGACGCCGCTCGGGAGGTCCAGGACCTGTACCTCGACGGCAAGAAGGACGAGGCCGCGGCGGCCGTGCCGGCGGAGCTGATCGACACGGTCGCCCTCGTGGGCCCGCGCGACAAGGTCCGCGACCGGCTCGAGGTGTACCGCGAGGCGGGCGTCGGATCGCTGATCGTCTCGCCGGTGGCGTTCGAGCCCGCCGAGCGGCAGCGGATGATCCGCGAGCTTGCGGAGATGCTCTGAGCCGGCGCTTCCTGCTGGCGGCGTTCGGCGACCCGGGGCACGCGTTCCCCGCCATCGCGCTGGGCGCGGAGCTGGCGCGGCGGGGGCACGAGGTGACGCTCGAGACGTGGGACCGCTGGCAGGAGCACGTGGAGCGCGAGGGGATGCGCTTCGCGGCGGCGCCGGTGTACGAGGTGTTCCCCACGCGGGACAAGCCGCTGAAGCCGTACGTGGCGGCGGTCCGGGCGTCGGCCTCGACGCGCGAGGTGATCGCCGAGTGCGATCCCGAGGTCGTGGTGGCGGACATCATCACCTCGGCGGCGTCGCTGGCCGCCCAGGCGGAGGGCCGCGCGTGGGCCACGCTCGTGCCGCACGTGATGCCCACCGGCGAGCCGGGGTTCCCGATCTACTCGATCGGGGCGGTCTATCCGCGCACCGCGCTGGGCCGGCGGTTCTGGAGCCGCGTGCGCCCGTTCGTGATGACGGGCGAGGAGCAGGGCCGCGTGGAGCTGAACGGGGCGCGCGAGCGCGTGGGCCTGCCGCCGCTCGCGTTCACGCACGGCGGGATCTCGCGCGACCTGGCGATCGTGGCGACCTTCCCCCAGCTCGAGTACCCGCGCGCGGACCCGTGGCCGGGGATGCGCGTGACCGGGCCGCTCCTGTGGGAGCAGCCGTTCGGCGACGTGGAGCTGCCGCCGGGCGACGACCCGCTCGTGCTGGTGGCGCCGAGCACCTCGCAGGACCCGGAGCACCGGCTGGTGCGAGCGGCGCTCGAGGGGCTGGCGGGCGAGCGCGTGCGGGTGCTGGCGACGCACGAACCGGCGCGAGCCGCCGTCGCCGATCGCGGTGCCGCCGAACGCGCGGCTCGTCGACTGGGTCTCGTACGCGCGCACGATGCCGCTGTGCGACGCGGTGGTGTGCCACGCCGGCCACGGGACCGTGGCGCGCGCCCTGGCGAGCGGCGTGCCCGTGGTCGCGTGCCCCGACGCGGGCGACATGGCGGAGAACGCGGCGCGGATCAGGTGGGCCGGAGCCGGCGTGTCGCTGCCGAGGCGGTTCGTGACGCCGCGCGGAGTGCGCCTCGCGGTGCGCCGCCTGCTCGGCCGAGCCCGGCTACCGGCGCCGCGCCGCCGAGCTGCGCGACTGGGCGGCCGAGAACGACGGCGCAGCCGCCGCCGCGGACGCCGTCGAGGAGCTCGCGACCCGCAAATCCCCGCAAAATGCGGGTTGATGTGAAAGAAGTGCTTGACGCGCGCGGCCGACCGCTGGTCTACTCATCCTCGAGACGCGGACGGAGCGCGAAGAGCGAAGCCAGAGGTTGTGAGGCTCGCCCCGGGATATGAAGGTGGACTTCGGTCCACTGGAACGGACCTCAAAGCGCGAAGTCTGCGTCTCGCTTACGTTCTGGGACGGTTTCGGCCGGCGCCCTGAACTTCTCAGACGGTGCGGGGTCGCCAGGGCTCGTGCTCGTGCGCGAGCCAGACCAGCTCGGGGTCGAGCGCAAGCACGCGCTGCCGGCCTTCGGTGGGCGGCTCGTCGAACTCGCCGTGCCACACCGCCACGTCGCCGCCGACGACGACCGGACGCCCGCCGGTCTCGACGACGACCACCTGCATGCCGCGTGTGTGGCCCGGCGCCGGGAGGAGTCGGAGCCCCGGAAGCAGCTCGAGCTCGCCGTCGACCGGCACGTACCGCACGCCGGGCGCATCTACCCACTCGCGAAGGGTGTAGCCATCCTCGCTGCGCGCGTCGTCGAGCTCCTGACGCTGGACATAGATCGGCCTACCGGCGAAGAGGTGGTTGCCGCCGCAGTGGTCGGCGTGCAGGTGTGTGTTGACGACGATGTCGATCCCGGCGAGATCGAAGTCCTGCTCGCTCAGTGGCCGGAGGCGGGGCTCGAGCTCGGCCGCGAAGGGATGCAGCTCCGTCATGCCGGTGTCGACCAGCACGCGCGCATCTGGATGCTCGATGACGTGCACGTAGAGCGGCATCGGCTCGCCCTCGGCGACCAGGTCGGCAACGCGGACTGGCGTGACGGTGATCGAGGCGGGGGCGGTCATCTCGCACCCTCCGTCCCGCTGAGCGTGGCCGGCAGGCCGAAGTGCTCGAACACCGCGCCGTCGAAGGTGACGATCTCGGCGACCGCCCCGTCCCGCACCCGCAGGACGTCGATCGCCAGCCGTTCGTACGCGGCGTCGCCCGGCTTGCGCACGTAGACCGCGACCGCGGGCTGACCGTTGGCGCGGCTGACCACGCACCGCATGCTGCCGAACGCCTCCGATCCGAACCCGCCGTCGATCCAGCTCTGCACGACCGTGCTTCGGCCGGTCCAGACGCCGGGCGTCGGCGGCATCGAGAAGCGGACGTCCTCGTGCATGAGCGCGGCCAGGCCCTCGACGTCGGCGCGCTCGCTGCACTCGACGTAGCGGGCGAGCAGCTCCCGCTCGGCGGCGGTCGGCTCGGCGGCGTGTTGCCACGCCTCGCGGTCCTCGGGCAGGCTCCCCCGCAACCCGGCCCGCGCGCGCTGCAGCGCGGAGTTCACCGACGCCTCTGTCGTCTCGAGCAGTTGCGCGGTCTCCTTCGCCGAGCAGCCGAGGACGTCGCGCAGCACGAGCACGGCCCGCGGCAGCGGCGCGAGGTGCTGGATCGCGGCGATGAACGCCAGCTCGACGGTCTCCTTGGCGAGCGCCACGTCCTCCGGGCCCTCGCGCCGGTCGGGCAACTGCTCGAGGAGCTCGTCGGGATAGGGCTGCAGCCACGCGACCTCGCCGCTCGCGCTCGGCCGCCGCGGGCGCTTGTCGAGCGCGTCGAGGCAGGCGTTCGTCGCGATCCGGTACAGCCACGCGCGCACCGACGCGCGGCCCTCGTACGTCTCGCGCCGGCGCCACGCGCGCAGGAACGCCTCCTGGACGAGGTCCTCGGCCTCCTCGAACGACCCGAGCAGGCGGTAGCAGTGGACGTGCAACTCGCGGCGGTGCGGCTCGACGCGGGCGCCGAAGGCCTGCTCGTCGAGGGGCTGGAGGTTGTCGGTGATGGAGTTCATGATGGTGTGACGGTGGGCGGCCCGAAAACTCATCACCCCGAAGCCATGCACAGCTGAGTATGCGCGAAAGCCTGCTGCCCGACTACTCCCGGCAAGCCGAGATCTACGACGAGACACGCGCGGCGAGCCCGTCGGTCCTACGGCCGTTGCGCGAGGGACTCAACGGCGCTCCCGGCAGCCGGCTCGCCGACATCGGCGGCGGCACGGGCAACTACGCGCTCGCCCTGAGGCGGGAGGGGTGGGATCCGGTTGTCGTCGATCGCTCGCCCGCGATGCTCGAGCGTGCGGCGGCCAAGGGACTCGACACGATCGAGGCCGACGCGGAGCGCCTGCCGTTCGACGATGAGAGCTTCGACGCCGCCATGATGCTTTCGATGCTTCACCACGTCGAGGATCGTGGCGCGGCGCTGGCCGAGGCACGGCGCATCCTGAGATCCGGAGGACGCCTCGTACTCAAGGGCTTCACCGGCGAGGACGCCGCATCGCTTTGGATCGTCGACTACTTCCCCAGCAGCCGGCCGTGGATGGAGGCGACCCACCCGCCGCTGGCGGCGTTTCTGGAGGAGCTCCCCGGCGCACGGCTCATCAACTTCGAGTTCGAGGACATGGAGGACGCCTCACTCGCCGCGCTCTCGGCCGATCCCGAGCGGGTGCTCGAGGCAGCGGAGAGTGGCGCGACCAGCTACTTCGAGCGCATGCGGCGCGATCACCCGGACGAGCTCCGAGCTGGGCTCGCACAGCTCCGCGAGGACATCGCCGCGGGTCGCGCCCCTAGGCGCTCCGGCACCGCCACGGTGCTTAGCTGGACGAAGCTGTAGCGGCGCTTTCGCTTTGCGCGAGAAGCAGCCGCGCAGCGGGACGGCCCGCTCGTTGGTCGGGATCCCGGAACGAGATTCCGAGGTGTCGGTGGATCGAGGTTGCAGGCCAACCATTGCCGAGGTTTGCGCTTGGCAAGGAACTCCGGGGGTGGGACTCGAACCCACAACCATCGACTTAACAGGGCGCTGCTCCGCCAATTGAGCTACCCCGGATCGGGTACTCCGTATCGGGGACCTCCGACACGGCGTCATGCCGGAGGGTAGCGATTCCGGCCTCCACCTCGGCGTGACAGTTCGAGCACAAGAGGGCGCATTTCGCGGCCTCCTCTCTCATCTTCGCTATCGACCGGTGAAGCCTCGTCCGGAGACCGCGAACTCCTTCTGTTCCGGATCGAGGTGATGGAAGTGCAGCGCCCCGACATAGCGGTTGTAGCCGCACAGGAGGCACGCTCCGCCCGCCTCCGCGACCAGCTTGAGGCGCGCGCGGCGGCGCCACTCCACCACCCGTTGCTGACGGCACTTCTTGCAGCGGTAGTAGCCCCGGCCCTCCAGCACGAACTCTGTCTCGCCGTGGGTCTGGCAGACGCGGGTCGCGAACTTCGGAAGACCTCCCTCCATGACCCGAACACTAGTTCGGGTCGCGGACGAAGTCTAGGCCTCGTCGGCTGTTCCCGCCAGGCGGTCGGCGCCGCCTGAGCTCTTCAGCATCGCCAGCGTCTTCGACTCGATCTGGCGCACTCGCTCGCGGGTGACGCCCACCTCGTGGCCGATGTCCTCCAGGGTCATCGGGCCCTTGTCGCCCAGGCCGTAGCGCAGCTCGATCACGCGGCGCTCGCGCCAGGGCAGTGAGTCGAGCACCTGCAGGAGGTCGGCGTCGCGGATCCGGTTGGCGACGATCTCGAGCGGGCGGTCGGTGGCGGCGTCCTCGATGAAGTCGCCGAGGGAGGCGTCGCCCTCCTCGCCGCCCACGGGCGCCTCGAGCGAGACCGGCTCCTGGCCGAGCTTCAGGATCTCCTCGACCTTCTTGGCCGGCATCTCCACGAGCTCGCCGATCTCCTCCGGCGTGGGCTCGCGGTTGTGCTTCTGGAGCAGCGCCCGCTTCGCGCGCGCCACGCGGTTCATCCGCTCCACCATGTGCACCGGGATCCGGATCGTCCGGGACTGGTCGGCGAGCGCGCGCGTGATCGCCTGGCGGATCCACCAGGTCGCGTAGGTCGAGAACTTGAAGCCGCGGCGCCAGTCGAACTTCTCGACGGCGCGGATCAGGCCGAGGTTGCCCTCCTGGATCAGGTCGAGCAGCGTCAGGCCGCGCCCGGTGTAGCGCTTCGCGATCGACACGACCAGCCGCAGGTTCGCCTCGATCAGCCAGTTCTTCGCGGCCATGTCGTTCTGCTCGATCCGCTTCGCGAGCCGGACCTCGTCCTCGCGCGTCAGGAGCGGCACGCGGCCGATCGAGCGCAGGTAGAGCCGGACCGCGTCCTCCGCCCCCTGCTCGGGGGGCGGCACCAGGAGACCGGCCGTGACGACGCCGCCCTCCTCGTACAGGTCCGCGGCGGTCGGCTCGTCCTCCGACTCCTCCTCGACGTGCCCGTTGGCGGCTCGCCGCGACGGCGGGCTCGAGCTCCTCGCGCTCGGTCATGCCGTCTGCCCCATCACGGCGCCCATGTCGTCGCGCACCTTCTGCTCGGCGGCGGCCAGCTCGCTCTTGCGGGCGTGGTCGCCCTCCTGCGAGGCGCGCCGGATCTCGCGCTCGATCCGCCGCTGCTCGAGCTGGAGCACGCTCATGCGGAGGACGGGCTCCTCCGTCGCCGGCCGCTCCTGGGCGGCGAGCGCCACGTCGGTGACGAGCGCTCCGAGCGCGGGGTCCTCCTCGGGGATGGCCGCGAGCGGGTCGTCGAAGTGCGCGACGAGGTGGTCGCGGGCCCGGCGAAGCAGGTCGGAGGAGAATTGGTCATCGGCCGGACGCGCAAGATAGTCGCGACCGAGCTCTCCACTCGACAGGCAGCGCGTAAGAAACTCGCGTTCTGCGCGAAGTGCGAGCTCGCCCGCCGAGGAACCCGCCGGGCTGCGACGGGCGCGTCGACGGCCACCGGCCGGGCCGGAGCGGCGCAGCACGTAGTCAAAGGGAACGTCGAGCCGGTCCGCGGCTTCGCGGACGAGCGCATCCCGTGTTGCGGTGCGTTCGGGTACGGCGGAAATCAGCTTCCGCGCCTCCTCTAGGGCTCTGTCCCGGCCTGCGGGCGTGTCCAAATCAGCATCGGCAAGTACCCGACGCACCTGAAACTCGATCATGGGTGTGGCGCGTTCCATTCGTTCCTGGAACGCAGCGGACCCCTCTTCTCTTGCGAGATCCGCCGGATCCGTGCCCTCCGGCATGTCGACCACGCGCAGGTCCACGCCCCTGTCCTCGGCCAGCCGCGCGGCTCTCAGCATGGCCTCGCGGCCCGCGCGATCGGCATCCAGAGCCAGATACACGGCCCCGCGCCGGTTCGAGTCGCCCACCTTCGCCAGCTCGGCGAGCTGCTCCTGGGTCATGGCCGTGCCCATGATCGCCACGGCCTCGCGGATTCCGGCCTGGTGGAGAGCGAGCACATCGGTGTAACCCTCGACAACCACGAAACGACCGCTTTTCATCGCCTCTTTCCGCGCCACGTCGATGCCGAAGAGCTGGCGGCCCTTGTGGTAGAGGTCGTTCTCGGAGGTGTTCAGGTACTTCGGGCCGCGCTCCTCGGCCATCTGGCGCGCCCCGAAGCCGAGCACCCGCCCGCGCGCGTCGGCGAGCGGGAACATGATCCGCCCGCGGAAGCGGTCGTACAGCCCGCCCCCGCGCCCGCGCTGCGCCAGGCCGGCCGCGATCAGCTCCTCCTCCGTGAAGCCGCCCTGGCGCGCTCCGAGCAGCATCCGGTCCCAGGCGCTGGGCGAGTAGCCGACGCGGAACTCGCTCAGCACCTCCTCGGACAGCCCTCGTGAGGCGAGGTAGTCCCGTGCCGGCTTGGCCTCGGAGGAGTCCTTCAGGTACGCGGCATAGAAGCGTGGCCGCCCGGTCGAGGAGCGCGTGCAGCCGCTCGCGCCGGCGGCGGCGCTGCTCGGCCCGCGGGTCGTCCTCCTCCCGCTCCACGCGCACGTTGAAGCGCTCCGCCAGCAGCTCCACGGCCTCCTGGAACTCGAGCGCCTCGGTCTGCTGCACGAACTTGAAGGCGTCGCCGCCCTCGCCGCAGCCGAAGCAGTAGTAGAGCTTGTCCTCCGGGTTCACCGAGAACGACGGCGTGCGCTCGTCGTGGAAGGGGCACAGCCCCGTCCAGCGCGAGCCCACGCGGCGCAGGTCGGTCTTGCCGTTCACCAGCTCGACCATGTCCACCGCGTCGCGTACCCGGTCGATCGTGTCGCGCGTGAAGAGCGCCATCACGTGATCCGCTCGTACTCGCGGATCGCGTACCGGTCGGTCATCCCCGCCAGCCAGTCAACCAGCTCCTGCTCCTCGAGCGTCTCCGCGTAGTGGTCGAACAGCGTGCGCAGCATGTGCTCGATCCGGGGCCGCTCGGCCTTCGCCGCCGCGCCCAGGTACACGTGCTCGAACATGAACGAGCGCAGGCGCAGCATCGCGCTGCCGACCTCCTCGCCCTGCACGATGTCGGCGGCCTCCTCCGAGTGGCGCAGCAGGTCCACGACCAGCGTCTCGATCCGCTCGGACCCGCTGGACCCGAGCAGCTCGATCTCGGCGCGAGGGAGGTCCTCGAAGCGGAGCACGCCCGCGCGGATGGCGTCGTCGATGTCGTGGTTGATGTAGGCCACCCGGTCCACCAGCCGCACGATCCGGCCCTCCAGCGTCGCGGGCGGATCGTCGCCCGTGTGGCGCAGGATGCCGTCGCGCACCGGCGCCGTGAGGTTCAGCCGCTCGATCTTCTCCACCACACGCAGTGAATGCTCGTTGTGACGGAACCCGCTCCCCCAGCGCTCGCGGAGGCAGGCGTCGAGCACCGCCTCGCCCGTGTGCCCGAACGGCGGGTGGCCGAGGTCGTGGCCCAGCCCGATGGCCTCGGTCAGGTCCTCGTTCAGCCCCAGCGCCCGCGCCACGTTCCGGGCGATCCCGCACGCCTCGAGCGTGTGGGTCAGCCGCGTGCGGTAGTGGTCGCCCTCCGGCGAGATGAAGACCTGCGTCTTGTACTTCAGGCGCCGGAACGGCTTCGAGTGGACGATCCGGTCGCGGTCACGCTGGAACGGCGTGCGGTGGTCGGAGTCCGGCTCGGCCTCCTCGCGCACAGCCGGGTAGGAGCGGGTCGCGAGCGGGGAGAGCGACTCGTCCTCGATCCGCTCCATCCGCTCCCTGAACGAGGTTCTGGCGAGCTGGGCCATGCGGCGTCCGATTCTGGCACCTCATTCCACGGCCGACTCGAAGCCCGCCGCGCGGATGTAGAGCTCGTACAGCAGGAAGCCCCTCGCGAAGTCGGGCTCGCAGCGCGCGTCGAGCGTCTCGTAGGCCACGTCGTCGGGGAGCGTGTTCCCCTCCTTGCGCGGCCCCGCCACCACGTTCTCGAGCTGGTCCACGGCGGACTGCCGCTCCTGCGGCGACGACTCCGCCCAGTCCCTGCAGGTGGCCGACTGGAGCCGCTTCGAGAACGACTCCTGGGGCACGGGGTCGCCCCCGCAGCCCGCGATCGCCAGCGCTATCAGCCCCGCTAGGGCCGGTCCAGCAGCCCGTCGCACGACACGGTCGAGCCCATGAGCCGGCAGTCGCCCTCGAACATGCCGACCTTGGGAGCACCCGACGCCCGCACGGGCAGCGGCAGGCCCCCGCCGCCGCCCCCGCCGGAGGACGGCTTCGGCGGCGTCCTGAACCACGGGCAGGTGTTCGGGTCGTAGCCGCCGCCCTGGATCGACGCCGCGCACGGCGCGAGCTCGCCGGAGAACTTCGGGCCGTAGGTGATTCCCGCGCTCGTGTTCTCACAGCTCGTGGGCATCAGCGGGCCCGGCGGGTCCTGGGTCGGCGTCGCCGTTGTCGTGCCAGCAGTTGTCCTCCTGGCCCGGCGCCTCGTCCCACCAGTTGTCCACGCCGTTCGGCTGCTTCGAGCCGTCCGGCGCGGTGCCGAAGACGTTGTTCGCGAACTCGTTGCGGTGCGACACCGAGTTGACGGTGGTGGCGCTCTGGTTCGAGAACGAGTCCGGCACGTTGATCAGCATCGTGCCGCGGCGCCAGTTGTCCCAGATGGTGTTGCCCATCACGTCGGTTGCCGTTGCCGCCCGCGATCAGGATCCCCACGCCCACCGGCACCGGCACCTTCGGCTCCACGTCGGACTCAGGCGTGAAGCTGTTGAAGTTGTTCGAGTAGATCCGGTTCCGCTCGAACCGCGCGCCGTCCTGCGGGTAGCCGGGATGGCCGCCCGCGTAGAACGAGTCCGTCGCGATCGCCGTGCTGTTGTCGTAGAAGTGGTTGTTCACCACGCGCGTGCCGTTCCCCATCGTGCCGGAGTAGCCGAGCGTGTTGTGGTGGATGTCGCACTTCGTGATCGTGTTGTTCACCCGCCGGCTCGCCTCGGCGGTCTGCTCGGCGGTCTCGGGCGCGGCGCCCGGGTAGATCGCGGAGTCGCCGTGGCCGACGCCCTCGCACTCGGTCGTGAGACCGTGGTCCGAGGTGAACATCAGGCCGCCGTATTCCTTGTTGTAGAAGAACTTCACGCGCTCCATGCGGTAGCCGTCCACCTCGTGGATGTAGATCCCGTGCTCGGCGGCATGGGCGGCGGTGAGGTTGCGGATCACGGCGCCGTCGGCGCGGTCGAACCGGAGGCCGACCTCCTTCGCCGGCTCAGCGGGACCGCGCAGCTTCGCCCTCGTGTTCTTCGCGAGCTCGATGATCACGTCCTCGGGCTTGGCGCCGGAGCCCTCGATCTGCAGGTTGCAGCGGACGCACGGCCCCTCGTCCGGGATCCCGCGCCTGTTCTCTGGCGGCGGGAACGGCACCGTCTCGTTCGTGAGCGCGCGCCCCTGGACGTAGATCAGGTTCTGGTCGTTCGGGCAGTTCACCTGGTAGCGGTACGTGGCCGCGCCCTGGCCGTCGTCCGACTCCTCCTCGTACCGGTTGCACTTCGGGTCGTCGGTCGGCTTCGCGCGCGACTTCGGCTCCGTGTACCGGCCGGGCATGATCACGATGCGGTCGTTGTTGCGCGACCGGTTGACCGCCGTCTGGATGCTCCTGAACTTGCACCGCCTGGCGAACTTCCGGTTCAGCCGCTTCAGCTTGCGGGCGTTCCTCGCGCGCATCCGCTTCGTGCCCTGCGAGGGACGCATCGTCGTGCCCCTGCGGCGCGCGGAGTTGATCGACCGGATCGCCCTCCTGAGCGACCCGTTCTGGCACACCACGCGCGTCTTTCCGCGCGGCTTCGCGCGCAGTGACGACGCAAGGCTCCTCGCCTTCGGCACCTTGCCGCCGGCGGCCGGCTTGACGCCCCGGTCCGGCGCGGGATTCGGCCAGTACGAGCTGCGCTCGACGTGACCGTAGGCGGCTGTCGTGACGACCGCCATGACGACAGTGACGATGAGAAGGCCCCGCATTGCGTTGATCACGGGGCCGGACCCTACGTGCGACTCCATGGCGGCTTGCGCCGCTGCCACGCGCGCGATCGGCACCCGGTACGGGGAGCAGCTCACGTAGTCGAGGCCGGCCAGCTGGAAGAACGCGATCGAGGTGGGATCGCCCCCGTGCTCGCCGCAGATGCCGAGCTTGAGGTCGGGCTTCGCCTCGCGGCCGGCCCACGCGCCGAGCCGGACGAGCCACCCGACTCCCGGCTGGTCGATCGTCTCGAACGGGCTGCGGTCGACGATCTTCGTCTCCACGTAGCGGTTCAGGAAGCGGCCCTCCACGTCGTCGCGCGAGAAGCCGAGCGCCGTCTGCGTGAGGTCGTTCGTGCCGAACGAGAAGAAGTCGGCGTGCGCGGCGATCCGGTTCGCAACGAAGCACGCGCGCGGGAGCTCGATCATGGTCCCGACCGAGTAGCTCAGCCCGTCCGCGGCCTCCTCCCCGGCCACCCGCTCCACCAGCCCGCGCATCAGCTCGATCTCGCGCTCGTAGGCCACCAGCGGGATCATGATCTCGAGCTCCGGGGGCTCGGGCACCGCCAGCGCCGCGCGGAAGATCGCCCGGATCTGCATCTCGTAGATCTCGGGGTGGAGCACGCCGAGCCGCACTCCGCGCGTGCCGAGCATCGGGTTCGTCTCCGCCAGCGCGTGGATCCGCTCGAGCGTGTGCTCGAGCTCGTCGAGGTTCTCGGTCTGCTCGATCCGCGCCCGCTCGAGGTCCTGGGCCACCTCCTCGGCCTGCGGCATGAACTCGTGGAGCGGCGGGTCGAGGAGCCGGATCGTGACCGGGAGGCCCTTCATCTCGCCGAACAGGCCCTCGAAGTCGCTCTGCTGGAGCGGCAGCAGCTCGCCGAGCGCGGCGCGCCGCTCCTCCTCGGTCTCGGCCATGATCATCGCGCGCATCTTCGGCTGGCGGTCCCCGGCCATGAACATGTGCTCGGTGCGGCACAGGCCGATGCCCTCCGCCCCGAACTCGCGCGCGCGCCTCGCGTCCTCCGCCGTGTCGGCGTTCGTGCGCACGCCGAGCGTGCGCAGCTCGTCCGCCCAGCCCAGCACGGTCTCGAACTCGTCCGACACCTCCGGCTCCTCCAGCGGGACGTCGTCGGCGGTCACCACGCCGGCGCTGCCGTCGATGGCGATCGTGTCGCCCTCCCCCAGCTTCGTCCCGTTCACGCTGAGTGTCTTCGCGTGGAGGTCGATGTCGAGCGCGGCGGCGCCGGACACGCACGGCTTGCCCATCCCGCGCGCCACGAGCGCCGCGTGGCTGGCCTTGCCGCCCTCGGCCGTGAGGATCCCGCGGGCCGCGTGGAAGCCGGCCACGTCGTCGGCCTCCGTGAACGGCCGCACCAGGATCACGTCGCGGCCGTCCTCCGCCGCCTGGACGGCGTCGTCGGCGGTGAAGACGATCGCGCCCTTCGCGGCGCCGGGCGAGGCGGCCACGCCCTCGGCGAGCACGTCGAAGTCCGCGTCGCGCTTGAAGCCCGGATGGAGCAGGGCGTCGAGCCGGTCCGCGTCGATCGTGGCGATCGCCTGCCCCTTGTCGAGCAGCCCCTCCTCCACGGCGTCCACCGCGAAGCGCACGGCCGCCTGAGCGGGCCGCTTCGCGTTGCGCGTCTGGAGCATGTAGAGGCTGCCCTCCTCCACGGTGAACTCCGTGTCCTGCATGTCCCCGTAGTGCCGCTCGAGAGTGCGGAGGATGTCCATCAGGTCGTCGTAGGCCTCCGGCATCGACTCCTTCATCTCGTGCACGTCGCGCGGAGTGCGCACGCCGGACACCACGTCCTCGCCCTGCGCGTTCGGCAGGAAGTCGCCCGACGGGGTGGGCTCGCCGGTGATCTCGTCGCGGCTGAACGCCACGCCGGAGCACGAGCTGTCGCCCTTGTTCCCGAACACCATCTGCTGCACGTTCACCGCCGTGCCCCACTCGTCCGGGATGTGGTTGATCCGGCGGTACTCCACCGCGCGCTTGCCGGTCCAGGAATCGAACACGGCCGTGATCGCCTGGCGGAGCTGCTCCTGCGGGTCCTGCGGGAACTCCTCCCCCGTCTCAGTTTCAAATGCTTCTTTGAATTGTCTCGTCAGGTTCTTGAGGTGCTCGGTATCGAGTTCGACGTCTTCAGTGACACCCGCCGACTTCTTCTCTTCCTTGATCAGGTCCTCGTATCGCTCACCCGGGATCCCGCGGCAGACGTTGCCGAACATCTGCGTGAAGCGGCGGTAGGAATCCCAGGCGAACCGCTCATTACCGGTCGTTCTGGCAAGACCCTCGACAGATTCATCGTTGAGGCCAAGGTTCAGAACCGTGTCCAGCATCCCTGGCATCGACTCACGTGCCCCGCTTCGCACCGAGACAAGGAGTGGATCGTCCGGTTGGCCAAGTGAGCGGCCGGCCATCTCTTCCAGACGAGCCAGGGCCTCGGAGAAATCGGGCAGGTCTCCGCCCTCCAGGTAGGCGATGCACGCCTCGGTGGTGATCGTGAAGCCGGCGGGCACGCGCTCGGCGCCGAGCACGCGCGTCATCTCGGCGACGTTCGCGCCCTTCCCGCCGAGCAGGTCGCGCATGTCGCGCGAGCCCTCGGTGAAGTCGTACACCAGCTTGTCCGCCACCGGGCGGGGAATCTACGCCACGCGCCGGAGCCGCACGTGCGCGTGGTACTCCATCGTCTCGGCGAGCGCGCGGTCGGCCTGCTGGAGCGCCTGCTGGGGAGCGCCCGGAGCGTCCGCGAGCGGGCGGGCGAGCGCCGTGACCAAAAACGCGTGCGCCTCCTCTCCGAGCGGGAACGAGCCCGCCTCGCAGCCCGCGCACACCACGCCGCCGGCGCTCGGCGAGAACGCGCCGAGGTGCTCGGCCTCGCCGCAGGCGGCGCACGAGGCCAGCTCGGGCGCGAACCCGGCGGCGAGCAGGAGCTTCAGCCGGAACGCGAGCGCCTGGGCGCGGCCGGCGTGCTCCGGCCGGGCGTCGAGCAGGGCGAGCTCGTTGCAGAGGAGGTTGTAGGCGGGCCGGTTCGGCTCGGTCGAGTCGAGCAGCCGCAGCACCGCCTCGCACGCCTGCGCGCCGCGCTCGAGCGCCGCCCGGTGATCGCGGATGCCCGCGTGCGCGTGAACCGTGTCCGCCTGGCTGACCGTGCACAGCTCCCCGCGTCCCTGGTGGAGCACGAGCCGGACGCGGCTGAGCGGCTCGAGCCGGCCGCCCATGCGCGACTTCACCCGCCGTACGCCCTTCGCCACCGCGCCCACGCGGCCGCGATCGGCCGTGTAGAGGTGCAGCACGCGATCGGCCTCGCCGTATCGGATCGAGCGCAGCACGATCGCCTCTGTCTTGAAAGAGCCGGGCATCCGGTGCATACACTTTGAGGGGGATGGCGGACGCAAACGGGGTCGTGCTCTACACCACGGAGCCGTGTGGATTCTGCAGGCAGGCGAAGACCCTGCTGCAGACGCGCGGGTTCGATTACCGCGAGGTGAACCTCGCGAAGGACCCCGATGGCCGCGCCGAGCTGGTGGCCCTCACCGGGCAGATGACCTTCCCCCAGATCGTGGTCGGCCAGCGCGCGATCGGCGGCTTTCGCGAGCTGCTCGAGGCCGACCGCGCCGGGATGCTCGAGGAGCTGCTCGCGGCGTAGTGCGAACGACGCATTGAAATCCGCCGGGAGGTGGCGAACTCTCGCTATGCGAGAGATTTTGTTGCCACCCCAGCGCGGCAGCGCGGGCGGCGCTGGCAGCGCGGGCAGACGTAGGTGCCGCGGCCGGCGGCGCGCATCTTCTGGATCGGGGTGCCGCAGCGGACGCACGGCTTGCCCTTCCGCAGGTGCACCAGGAAGCGGTCCTGGAAGCTGCCCCGGGCGCCGTCGATGTGCCGGTAGTCGTCGATCGACGCGCCCTTCGCGTCGATCCCGGCGTTCAGCGACTCGACGACGGCGTCCCGCAGCGCCTCGATCTTCGGCCGCCGGAGCGTCCCGACCGGCGTGAGCGGGTGGATGCGGGCGCGCCAGAGCGCCTCGTCCGCGTAGATGTTCCCGACCCCCGCCACGCGCTCCTGGTTCAGTAGGAACGCCTTCACGGGCTGGCGCCGTCCGCGCGCCTGGTCGCGGAGGGCCTCGGCCGTGAAGTCGGGGCTGAGCGGCTCCACGCCGAGCCGCGAGGCGAAGTACTCGGCCAGCGCGTCGCTGCCGAGCAGCACGTCCCCCGTGCCGAAGCGGCGCTGGTCCACGAACAGCACGGTGCTCCCGTCGTCGAGCGACATCCGCACGCGCGTGTGCTTCGGCTCGTCGCTCGTGACCAGGATGTTCCCGGTCATCCGCAGGTGCATCACGAGGTGGACGTCGTCCTCCATCGACATCACGAGGTACTTGCCGCGCCGCCACAGCCGCTCGATCCGGCGGCCGTTCAGCGCGTCGGCGATCGCCTCCGGCGGGGCGGGCTCGGACCACCGTGGGTCCAGCACGCGGATCCGCTCGAGCCGCCGGCCCTCCATGGCGGGCGCGAGCTGGCGGCGGATGGTCTCGACCTCAGGAAGCTCCGGCACTCACGTCGGTTCTAGCACGCGGGTGCGCCCTGAAGTACACGTCCTTCAGGCGCTCGCTCGAGAGGTGCGTGTAGAGCTGGGTCGTCGAGACGTCCGCGTGGCCGAGCATCTCCTGCACCGAGCGCAGGTCGCAGCCGCCCGACAGCAGGTGGGTCGCGAACGTGTGACGCAGCGTGTGCGGGCTCATGCGCTCGGCGAGGCCCGCCGTCGTCGCGTGCCTGCGCACGATCTTGTAGAGCCCCTGGCGCGTGAGCGACCCGCCGCGGAAGTTCACGAACACGTGCGCCTCGGGCGCGCCCTTCACGAGCCCCGGCCGGCCGCGCTCGAGGTAGATGCGGAGCGCCTTCAGCGCGGCCTGGCCGATCGGGACCACGCGCTCCTTCGAGCCCTTGCCGCGCGCGCGCAGCACTCCCTCCTGGAGGTCGATGTCCATCAGCTCGAGCCCGATCGCCTCCGAGGCCCGGAGGCCGCAGGCGTACATGACCTCGAGCAGCGCCCGGTCGCGCAGGGCGGCCGGCTCGGTGCCGCGCGGCTGTGACAGGAGCTTCTCGATCTCGCCGCGCGTGAGCACGTGCGGGAGCTTGCGCGACCTCCGCGGCGTGGACAGCGTGGCGGTGGGGTCCGTGTCGAGCAGCCCGTCGCGGCGGAGATGGCGGTAGAAGGAGCGCAGGCAGGCGCTCTTCCTGTGGATCGTGGCGGCCGACGAGCCGCCCTTCGCGAGCGACTCGAGGAAGTCGGCTATGTCCGCCGGCGTGGCGTCGAGCGCGGACGTCTCGCGCTTCTCCAGGAAGCGCCCGAGCTGCAACAGGTCCGTCCGGTACGCGTCGAGCGTATTGCGGGACAGCCCGCGCTCGAACTCCAGGTAGGCGAGGAAGTCGAGGACCAGGTGCTCGAACCGGCGCTCGACGGCAGGCTTCTCGATGGTGGCCACGCCCGAACCTTCGGGCGGGCTCGCATCATCCCTTGGTCCTGCACAGGAACGCCCGGAGCCAGAGCAGGCCCACGAGCGTCTTCGAGTCGCGGCAGTCGCGGATCACGTGGTCGAGGCGGTCCAGCGGGACCTCCACGATCTCGATCCGCTCGTTCTCGTCGGCCTCCGCCTCGCGGTCGAAGAGGTCGGTGGCCATGAACAGGTGGCATTCCTCGTCGGCGAACCCGGGCGAGGTGAAGAAGCTCGTCAGGTGCTGCCAGGTGCGCGCGCCCTTCCCGATCTCCTCGGCCAGCTCGCGCTGAGCCGTGTCGAGCGGGCTCTCCCCCTCCTCGTCGAGCTTCCCGGCGGGCAGCTCGAGCAGCGCCGGCTCTCCGACGGCCTCGCGCGGCTGCCTCACGAGGTAGAGCGTCTCGCCGTCGTGCGCCACCACCCCGACCGCGCCGGGGTGCTCCACGATCTCGCGCTCGGCCTCCTCGCCGTCCTCGTAGCGGAAGCGGTCCACGCGGACCTTGCCGATCTTCCCCTCCCAGACGACCTCGCCCCCGACGCGCTCCATCAGCGCCCGTCGCTCACCCGAGCGTCTCCTGCCGCGCGATCAGCGCGGCCTGCTGCACGAGCGCGACGGTCACGTCGAGCATCGACTCGAGCGCGTCCACCGTCACGGCCTCGTCCGGCTGGTGGTTGCGCTCGGTGCCGTTCGCGAGGTTCACCACCGGCAGGCCGGCCGCCACGAACACGTTCGCGTCCGCGCCACCGCCCGTCGTGATGTAGACGGGCTCGATCCCGCGGTCCCGGAGCGCCGCGGCCGCGACCTCCACCGCCGGAGCCGTTCGCGGGAGCCGGTAGCCCTGGAAGAGCCGCTCGACCGAGGTCTCGACGTCGCACTCCCCGTCGCTCGCGGCCGCGGACAGCGCGTCCACCATCTCTGTGACCACCTCGCCCGCCTTCTCGGCATCGAGGCTCCGGGCCTCGAGCTCGACGAAGCAGCGCTCGGCGACCACGTTGGCCGCGGTGCCGCCCTCCATGCGGCCCACGTTCGCCGTCGTCTCCTCGTCGAGCCGGCCGATCCGCATCGCCGCGACGGCCTTCGCGGCCGCGGCGATCGCGTTGTGCCCGGCCTCGGGCCGGATGCCGGCGTGGGCGGCCTGGCCGCGGAAGCGCGCCTCGACCGAGTAGTACGTCGGCGAGGCGAGCACGATCTCGCCGATCGGCGAGGCGTGGTCGAACACGAAGCCGAAGTCCGAGCTGAGCCGCGACAGGTCGAACGCCTTGGCGCCCTCGAGCGCCTGCTCCTCGCCCGTCGTGAAGAGGAGCTCGATCCCCGCCGGCGGCGAGCCCGCGCGCAGGAGGCGCCGCACCGCGCCGACGATCGTGACGATCGCGGCCTTGTTGTCCGCGCCGAGGATCGCCTCGTGGCGGTTCGTGAGAAGCCCGTCCTGGCTCACCACCTCCACGGGCCCGTCGAGCGGGACCGTGTCCATGTGGGCGCAGAGGAGCACCGTGGGCGCCCCCTCCGGCCCGGGCACGCGCGCGAGCAGGTTGCCCGCATCCGAGCCGGTGCGCGAGGCGGTGTCGTCCTCCTCCACCTCGAGCCCGAGCCCGCGGAGCTCCTCGGTCAGCGCGTCCGCGACGGCCCGCTCGCGCCCGGACGGGCTCTCGATCTCGCACAGGCGGATGAAGTCGGCGAGCAGTCGCTCGCGCTCCTCCGTGGACGCCGCGTGAAGCACACGCCGAACGCTACCGCTCGCAAGAAACCGGGTCTGCGCCCGTTACAGCGGTCATGCGAATTCGCTCGATCCTCGTCCTCGCCGTCCTCGCCGTCCTCGCCGTTCCGGCCGCGGCGCCGGCCGCCCCGGTCCCCGAGGGCGCCGAGTGGACCGAGGCCACCATTCCGTCCTCGGACGGGGTGGAGCTGCACGCGGACATCCTGCGGCCGAGCGGCCTCCCGGCGGATGCCCAGACCCCGGTGATCCTCGCGATCGGCCCGTACTTCAGCCACGCGGGCCAGACCGGCGCGATCGGGCCGGTGCAGGGCACGTCCTATGACCCCGTCGGGCCGTCCGAGGGCCCCTCGGATCGCTTCCACGACCTGATCGAGGGCGCGCGGCTGATGGAGCGCGGCTACACGTTCGTGATGGTCGACCTGCGCGGGTTCGGCGGCTCCACCGGCTGCCTCGACTGGGGCGGGCCCGGTGAGCAGGCCGACGTGGTGAGCGCGGTCGAGTGGGCGGCGTCGCAGCCGTGGTCGACCGGCAAGGTCGGCATGTACGGCAAGTCCTACGACGGCGTGACGGGCCTGATCGGCGTGAACGAGCAGCCGCAGGGCCTCGCGGCGGTGGTGTCGCAGGAGCCCGTCTACGACCTGTACCGGTACCTGTACGGCGACGGCATCCGGCGGCTGAACTCGGTGGCGACGCCGGCGCTGTACGACCTGATCGACCTGACGCCCGGCCCGGCGCTCGACGACCCGAACTACAACGCGAGCGGAATGAACAGCAGCCAGCGGCCCGGCTGCCCGGTGCTGAACCTCACGGACCAGGCCGCGAACGACGACCACTACTCGGACTACTGGCGCAAGCGGAACCTGATCCCGGGCGCCACCGGCTCGACCGTGCCGCTGTTCCTCACGCAGGGGCTCACGGAGAACAACACCGTCGCCGACGGCACGGCCCAGTACCTCCAGAACCACGACGGCTACCAGCGCTCCTGGCTCGGGCCCGTGGGATCACGTGCGCGGGAACGAGCGCGACTCGAGCGGCCGGCTCCTGATGGGCCGCGAGGGCTTCTTCGACGAGGTCGTGCGCTTCTACGACCGGTTCCTGAAGGACGAGGCGCCCGCGGTCGAGGACCCGCCGCACGCCGTGCAGACGAACGACGGCGTGTGGCGCGCGGAGCAGGAGTGGCCGCCGGCGGACGCGGTGGGCTACACCACGCAGCTCCGCGCCGGCGAGTACGAGGACGACGGCCAGGGCAACGCCACGGGCACGAACACCGACGGCGTCTGGACGATCTCGCCGCGGCTTCCGCACGACGCGCACCTGTCCGGCTCCGGCCGGGCGGTCGTGGACGTGGCGACCACGCGGCCGAACGCCAACCTCGTGGTCGACGTGTACGACCTCGACGAGTTCGGCATCGGCCCGCTCATCACGCGCCAGGGCTTCCTCGCGCGGACGAGCGGCGAGAAGACGCTCGACCTGTGGTCGGCCGACTGGAAGATCCCGGCCGGGCACCGGATCGCCGTGCGTGTGACGGACGCGAACCGCGACTGGTGGCAGCACATGCCGCTGTTCGACACGGTGAACGTGGTCGGCGGCTCGGTGACGCTGCCGTTCCTGACCCACACGCGCCCGGACACGATCCAGGGCGATCCGGGCACGCAGCTCGAGGGCTACCTGAGCGAGACGATCACGGTCCCGCCGGAGACGATGCGCGATTCCGTTACGAGCTCGTTCAACCTGCCGCCGGCGCAGCGGCCGGCGGACGGCGGCTAGGCCAGGATCAGCGGCGTGGCCACGCGCGCGCGGCCGGCGTCGCCCGTGAGCGTGACCTCCACGAGCACCTGGCCGTGCACGCGCACGGCGGCCGCGGCCTGGTCGAGAGTGGCCTCGATCTCGGCCTTCGGCACCTGACAGGCCTCGAGGAAGCGCTGCGCGACCCCGTCGGCGAGATCGCCGGCCTCGAGCTCGAGCACCTCGATCCGGTCCGAGAGCAGGACGGGTTGTTCGGTGACCGGGCGGAGCAGGCAGACAGCCATGTCGTCGGGCGCGGCGTCGGCCTCGTCGACGACCAACGCGAGCAACGCGTCGGCCCCGTCGTCCGGCCCGAGCTCGGCCACCAGCTCGGCGAGCCGCTCGCGGCCGACCATGCCGTCGCCCGCGCGCGCCTCGAGGAGCCCGTCAGTGAAGAAGCAGGCGAGCGACCCGGGCGGGAGCGGCAGGACGGTCTCCCGCAGCCCCGTCGGCACGTCGACGCCGAGTGGCGGCGACGCCGCATACCGTGATCGGCTCCCCCGCCGCCGGCCCGGCGACGATCGGCGCCGGATGCCCGGCCGTGGCGTAGGTGAGCGTGCCGGCCACGGGGTCGTGAGCGGCCACGACAACGGTCGTGAGCCGGCCGTTCAGCCAGGCGGGCGCGCGCCGGCCCACCTCGGCGAGCGCGGCTCGCGGCGACATGCCGTCCTCGAGCAGGGCGTGCAGATGGGTGCGCACGAGGTTCGTGCTCTCGAGCGCCTCGGCGCCGTGGCCCGAGACGTCGCCCACCAGCACGACCGCGCGGCCGTCGGGCAGCTCGAACGCGTCGTAGAAGTCGCCGCCCGCCGCTGGGCCGTCCGACGACCGGTAGGCGACCGACGTCGCGGCGCCCCCGACCTGCTCCGGCACGGCCGGGAGCAGCGCTCGCTCCAGGGCCTCGACGTCGCGCTGGAGCTGCTCGCGGTCGCGGGCGAGCGCGCGCGCCCTGCGGCGCTCCACGAACACCCGGCCCCCGAGCGACAGCGCAATCCCGAACAGGACCCCGAGTGCGACCCAGATGGGCGTCGGGATGGCGCGGACGATCCGGTCGACCGTCTGCACGACGGCACTCTGATCCGGCTTGGCGGAGCCTTCGCCCGCCGCGCCCGAAGAGCCGTTTCCGCCGCCGGTCGAGAGATCGCCCGCGCCGCCCGCGGCACCGCTCACGGTGCCCGCGCCGTTCTGCCCGGCGCGGTCCCCGCGGCGCGCCCGCGGACGCTCGCGCGTGCGTCCCGGCGATCCGCCTCCGGCTGTGCCCGAGCCGCCGCCGCCGCCGGCGGTGCCACTGCCACCGCCGCCGGCCGTGCCGGTTCCCGTGCCGAGCCGCCGTCGCCGCCCCCGCCGTTCGCCGCCGCCGTTGCCGCCCCCGCCGACGGTCCCGACCGTCTCGCCCACGACCCGCCGGACCTCCTCGCGGACGGGCGCCACCGGCGACTCCGCCACGACGTCCTCGACCGGGCCGGGCAGCGGCGCCTCGACGACGTCCTGGACGGTGCCGCCGACGTCCTGAACCGTCTGCGCGGCAGCGGGTGCGCTCGTCACCGCGAGCGGCGCCGAGCGCGAGACCCGCCGTAAGAGCGAGCCGCTTCATGCCTTGCCTGTCCCCGTCGTGTTCCACCCGTCCCCCTTGAACAGCGTCGGAGCGCTGCGTAGGGGACCTTGAGCGGTGCGGGCCGTGCTGGACGGCCGGTCTAGCCGAACGGTCGGCGCCTACCCGGTTCGACGTAGGCCCTGCTCAGGCGCGCGACTCGGCCCGGACCTCGGGCTCGACCTCGGGCGCCTGCCCGCGATCGCCGCGGCCGCGCGCCTTCGCGTACGCGGCGCCCACGAAGTCGCGGAACAGGGGCTGCGGGCGCAGCGGGCGCGACTTGAACTCGGGGTGGTACTGCGAGGCCACGAAGAAGGGGTGGTCCGGAAGCTCGATCACCTCGACGAGGCGGTCGTCCGGGGACGTGCCGCTGAAAACGAGGCCGGCGTGCTCCAGGCGCTTGCGCAGGTGGTTGTTCACCTCGTAGCGGTGGCGGTGGCGCTCGTAGATCACGGGCTCGCCGTAGATCTCGCGGGCGCGCGTGTCCTCGTGGAGCTTCACCGGGTCGGCGCCGAGCCGCATGGTGCCGCCCATGTCGCGCACCTCCTTCTGCTCCGGCAGGAGGTCGATGACGGGGTACGGCGTCTCCGGGTCGAACTCGGTCGAGTTGGCGCCGTCCATCCCGGCCACGTGCCGGGCGAACTCGGCAACCGCGATCTGCATCCCGAGGCAGATGCCGAGGTAGGGAACCTCGTGCTCGCGGGCGTAGCGCGCCGCCTGGATCTTGCCCTCGATCCCGCGGACGCCGAAGCCGCCGGGCACGAGGATGCCGTCGCAGGTGGCGAGCTCCTCGGCCACCTCCCCGTCGGTCAGCCGCTCGCTGTCCACCCAGACGACCTCCACGCGGCCGCCGTGGTGCGAGCCGGCGTGGTTCAGCGCCTCTATGACGGACATGTACGCGTCGGCGAGCTGGTTGTACTTGCCGACGAGCGCGATCCGGATCGGATCGGTGGCCGACTCCACCCGCTCCACCAGTCCCTCCCAGTCCGAGAGGTCGGGCGGCGGGAGCTCGATGCCGAAGTGCTTCAGCACGACCTCGTCGACGCCCTCGCGGGCGAACTCGAGCGGGACCTTGTAGATCGAGTCGACGTCGCGTGCCGACACGACCGAGCTCACCGGCAGGTTCGCGAACAGGGCGATCTTCTCGCGGATTTCCTTGCCGAGGTGCTCCTCGGAGCGGCACATGACCATGTCCGGCTGGATGCCGATCCGGCGGAGCTCCTGCACGGAGTGCTGCGTGGGCTTCGTCTTCAGCTCGCCGGCGTTGCCGAGGAACGGCACGAGCGTGAGGTGCACGAACATGCAGCGGTCGCGCCCGATCTCCGAGTGGAACTGGCGGAGCGCCTCGAGGAACGGGAGCGACTCGATGTCGCCGACCGTGCCGCCGATCTCGGTGATGACGATGTCCACGTCCGCGGACTCGGCGACGAGCTTGATGCGGTTCTTGATCTCGTCCGTGATGTGCGGGATCACCTGGACGGTGCCGCCCAGGTAGTCGCCCCGGCGCTCGCGCCGGATCACCGAGTTGTAGATCGCGCCGGCGGTGGCGTTCGAGGCGCGGCTCGTGTTCGTGTCGGTGAAGCGCTCGTAGTGGCCGAGGTCGAGGTCGGTCTCGGCGCCGTCCTCGGTGACGAACACCTCGCCGTGCTGGAACGGGCTCATCGTGCCCGGGTCCACGTTGATGTACGGGTCGAACTTCTGGATCGTCACGGAGAGCCCGCGCGCGACCAGCAGCTGCCCGAGAGACGCGGCGGCAATGCCCTTCCCGAGTGCGGAGACGACGCCGCCGGTGACGAAGATGAAGCGGGTTTCCGGGCGGCTCTCGGGCATTCAGTCTCTGGGAAGTCGAGTGTACTCATACGCCCGGCGGACGACTCCCCGGTCCCTCATGCGGCCGCCAGCAGCTCTTCGGCGTGACGCCGCGCGGCCGTGTCCGAGGCCTCCGCGCCGAGCATGCGGCACAGCTCGGCGACGACTCCGTCGCCCTCGAGCGACTCGACCGTCGTGAGCGCGGTGTCCGTCTCCGCCGACTTCTCGATCCGGAAGTGAGCGCCGGCCATCGCGGCGATCTGGGGCAGATGGGTGATGCAGAGCACCTGGCGCGCCTCCCCGAGCGCGCGAAGCCGTTCGCCGACCGCCCGCGCCGTCTGCCCGCCGACGCCCGCGTCGACCTCGTCGAACACGAGCGTGCGCGACTCCCCGGTGCCCGCGACGGTCATCAGCGCGAGCATCACGCGCGAGAGCTCGCCGCCGGAGGCCGCGTCGCGAATCGGGGCGGCCGGCACCCCCGGGTTGGGGGCGAGCAGGAACTCGACGCGCTCGGCGCCCGTGGGCCCCAGCTCTTCTCGCGGCTCCAACACGACATCGAAGGACGCGTTCTCCATCGCGAGCGCCTCCAGCTCCTCCCGGACCCGCTTCGCGAGCTTCGGGGCGGCCTTCTGTCGCGCGGTCGTCACGCGCTTCGCGAGATCGTCACGCTCGGCCCGGGCTTCGGCGAGCGCGGCCTCGGCGCGCTCGGTCTCGACCTCGGCCTGCTCCAGCCGGGCGTGCTCGGCCCGGCAGCGGTCCGCGTGGGCGAGCACCGCCTCGACGGTGCCGCCGTGCTTGCGCTCGAGCCGGTCGTACAGCTCGAGCCGCTCCTCGACGACGTCGAGCCGGCCGGGCTCCGCCTCGAGCGAGTCCGCATAGCGGCGCAGCTCCGCCCCGAGGTCCTCGGCCTCCAGCCGGAGTGCGGCGAGCCGCTCGGCGAGCGCGTCCAGCTCTGGATCCGCGCCGGCGACCGTCTCCGCGAGGCGCTCGGCGTCGGCGAGCACGGCCGCGACGCCGGCTTCCTCGCCGCTCGGCGCGATCGCCTCCGCTCCGGCGCCCGCCGCGGCCAGCAGCCCGTCGAGCTGGCGCAGGCGCGAGCGCTCGGCCGCCAGGGAGGTCTTCTCCTCCTCGGTCGGGCCGAGCTCGTCGATCTCGGCGATCTCGAACGCGAGCAGGTCGAGGTCGCGGTCGCGCGTGCCGGCCCGCTCGCGCAGCTCCGCGAGCGACCGCTCCAGCTCGCGCATCCGCGCGTGGGCGGCGGCCAGCGACGCGCGGAGGTCGAGCTGCTCGCGGCCGCAGAACCCGTCGAGGAGGTCGAGCTGGGCCGAGGCGAGCGTCAGCCGCCGGTGCTCGTGCTGCCCGAAGAACGCCACCAGCCGTCCGCCGAGCGCCTGGAGGTCGCCCGCGGTGGCCGACCGGCCCTGCACGAACGCCCGCGTGCGCCCGCTCGAGCCGACTCGCCGCGCGAGCACGATCTCGTCGAGGTCCTCCCCCACGCGGTCGCGCAGGTCCGCCAGCTCCGGCTCGTCGAGCAGCCCGGCGGGCAGCTCGAACACGCCCTCCACGTATGCCTCCGGCGCTCCAGGCCTCACGATCCCCGAGCGCGGCTTCCCGCCCAGCAGCAGATCGAGCGCGTGCGCGAGCACGGTCTTCCCCGCCCCGGTCTCACCCGTGATCGCCGTCAGGCCCTCGCCGGGCCGGAGCTCCGCCCCCTCGATCAGGAGCAGGTTCTCTATGCGCAACTCGAGGAGCACCGCCCAGGTGTACCAGCGGCACCCGACGGAGCGCGCAAGTCGTAACGCCCTAGTAGGCCAGGCGCCCGAACTTGTCGCGGAGGCGGTGGTAGAAGCTCGCCCCAGGCAGCTGCGCGAGCAGCGCGCAGCCGGGCTCGAAGCGGATGTCCATCGACGCCTCCCTCGGCAGCGCGCACACCGGATGCCCGTCCGTCGTCATGTCCACGTCCTCCCCGCGCGAGCGGTTCGTGACCGTGAGCACGTCGCCCGGCGCCACCACGATCTCGCGTGCGGTGAGCGTGTGCGGCGCGATGAAGGAGACCACGTAGCCCTCCACGCCCCAGGCCAGCACCGGCCCGCCGTTCGCCAGGTTGTAGCCGGTCGACCCGGCGGGGGTGGACACGACGAGCCCGTCACAGCGCACCTCGCCGAGCTCCTCGCCCTGGACCGAGTAGGCGAGCTCCGCCACGCGCCCGTTCTGGCGGCGGTGGAACGAGATGTCGTTCACGGCCACCTCGTCGCCCTCGGAGGTCGCGGCCACGAGCGCCGGCAGCTCCATCGTGTCGAACTTCCGCTCGAGCGCCAGGTGGAGGCCCTCGTCGAGCTCGGTCGCCTCCACCGTCGAGAGGAAGCCGATCGCGCCGTAGTTGACCGCGAACACCGGCACGTCCCGGCCGGCGAACAGCCGCAGCGTCGAGAGGATCGTCCCGTCGCCGCCGAGCACCACGGCCAGCTCGCGCTCGTCGCCCGGCTCGTCCACGACCCTGACCCCGTCGCTCTCCCCGAGGCCGTGCTTCTCGGCCTCCGGCGCGCGAGAGCCGGACCTCCTCGCCCGCCTCGCCGGCCAGCTCGATCAGGCGCCTCAGCGGCGCGGCGGTGTCCTCGGACCGCTTGTGGGTGAAGACGGTGAGCGTCACGGCTCCACCTTTCGCGCCTCGGCCTCGAGGTCCTCGGCGGCGCCCTCCCTGCCGGGCTCGGCGAGCCAGACGAAGGTCTCGCGGTTCCCGGCCGGTCCGGGCAGGCCGGAGGCGGCGTAGCCGAGCACCGGCAGGCCGAGCTCGCCGCGTGCGAACTCGCCCACGGAGAGGAGCGCCTCGCGGCGATCGTCAGCCGAGCGCACCACGCCGCCCTTCCCGACCCGCTCGCGCCCGAGCTCGAACTGCGGCTTCACCATGGCGAGCAGGTCGAAGCGCGGCGCCGCGGCAGCCACCACCGCCGGCAGCACCTTGGTGAGGGATATGAACGAGAGGTCGGCCACGATCAGGTCGGGCGCGTAGGGCAGCTCGTCCGGCTCGAGCGAACGGGCGTTGCGCCGCTCGACCACCACCACGCGGTCGTCGTTCCGCAGCTTCCAGTGGAGCTCCCCGTAGGCCACGTCGAGCGCGATCACCCGCGCCGCGCCGCGCTGGAGCAGGCAGTCCGTGAACCCCCCGGTGGAGGCGCCCACGTCCAGCGCCGACCGGCCGCCCGGGTCGATCCCGAAGGCATCGAGCGCGTTCGCCAGCTTCACGCCCCCGCGCGAGACGAACGGAGGCGCCTCGGCGACCGCCACGTCAGCCTCGTCGGCCACCAGCTCGCCCGGCTTGCGCGCCGGGCGGCCCGCCACCCGGACGTCGCCGGCGATCACCGCCGCGGCCGCACGGGAGCGCGACTCGAACAGGCCGCGCTCCGCGAGCAGGGTGTCGAGCCGCCGCTTGGCCACGGACGGAGCTTACGCCAGCCGCGGGCGTGCCCGCGGCGCACCGATGGTTTCCCACTGTGAGCGACGTCACACACAACCATCCGGGGCGGCGTAGCCTCGTTCGGGTGATGTCCTCACACCTCGTGACCCACGCCCTTCGGGCCGCCCTTCTGGTGGTGGCCGGCAGCGCGCTCATCTTCGGGCCCTTCCTCATGGGGCTCGACGCGCCCGCGCTCGTGACCGGCGTGTTCGTCGGAGCGCTCGCGATCGCGCTGGGCCTGGCGGGCACCGAGCCGGGCACCCGCGGCAGCCTGCCGCTGTCCGCCCAGGCGGTGTACGACCGTGGACTCGCGCTCGGCCTGATCCTCTCGGCCGGCCTGTTCGCGCTGTTCGGCCAGTTCGAGGCGATGGGCCTCTTCGCCGCCGCCGGCATTGCCGCGGCGGTCATGACCTCGGTGAACCGCTACTCCGCGGGAACCGCGACCTAAGACTTCCTCTAACAGAACACATACGCATCACTCCTCCCTCTGAAACGGCCCCGCTCTCCCAAGCGGGGCCGTTTCTACTTTGAGGGGCCCACCGCCTCGAGCGCCTGCTCGGCGGTGCGGTACTCCTCCACGCGCACGATGCGGCCGTCGCGCACGTGCGCCGCGTAGGTCTCCGAGATCTCGATCTCGATGCCGCTTCCGTGGCCGTGCACCCGGCCGTGCCAGGGCGCCACGACCCAGTCGCCGCAGTCGATGAAGTCCGTGAACTCGATCGCCGAGCCGAACCTGTCGCTCCACGGGTCGGCGAGGTGCCTGACGAAGGCGCCGAGCTCGCGGCGGCCATGGAGCACCTGCGCGTCGGGCTCGTCGTCGGCCGTCTTCCACTCGACCTCCTCGTCGAATGCGGCGAACGCGGAGTCGAAGTCACCGCGGCCGAAGGCCTCGAAGCTCGCACGCACCAGATCGACGTTCGCGCGGGACACGCGCCTATTCTCCACCGATGACGACCCACCGGTACGAGGCGCGTCTCAGTTGGACGGGATCCACCGGCCTCGGATGGGAGCACTACGACCGCGAGCACGCTGTGACGGCGCCGCCCGCCGAGCAGGAGCTGCGGCTGACCACCGGGGAGTCGAAGGGCGATCCGAGTGTCCTCAACCCGGAGCAGCTGCTCCTGATGTCGGCCTCCTCGTGCCAGATGCTGTGGTTTCTCCACCTCGCCGCGAAGGCGCGCATCGACGTGGTGGCCTACGAGGACGAGGCGAGCGCGACGATGCCCGAGGACGACCCGCCCGTGCGGATCACCGAGATCGTGCTGCGGCCGCGGATCACGGTGGCGGGCGACTCGAGCGACGAGCGCGTGCGCAAGCTCGTGGACACCGCCCACGAGCACTGCTTCATCGCCAACAGCCTCAACAGCTCGATGAGCATCGAGCCGTCCGTGGTGCGTGAGTAGCCTCTGCGCATGCCAGCGCCCGAGCTTCTCCACCGCCTCCTCACCGCCCCGGGCCCGCCCGGCCACGAGAGCCGCCCGGCCGGCGTGTGGCGCGAGGCCGCCGAGGAGTTCGCCGACGAGGTGACCACGGACAAGCTCGGCACGACCGTCGCGCGCGTGAACGGGCGTGGCGAGCACCCGCTGATGGCGGTGGTGGGCCACATCGACGAGATCGCGCTGCTCGTGAGCCACATCACCGACAAGGGCTTCCTGCACGTCGTTCAGTCGGGCGGCTGGGACGCTCAGGTGCTCGTGAGCCAGCGCGTGGACGTGCTCACCCGCGACGGCGTCGTGCCGGGCGTGGTGGGCCGCAAGCCGCCGCACCTCACGGACGCGGAGGAGCGCAAGAAGGCCGTCCAGCTCAAGAACCTGCACGTGGACATCGGCGCGAAGGACGGCGACGACGCGCGCTCGATGGTGGCCATCGGCGACCAGGTGCTGATCGCCGCGGAGCCGGTGGAGCTGCCGAACGGCCGGATCGCCTCGCGCGCGCTCGACAACCGCCTGGGCGTGTACGTCGCGATCGAGGTCGCGCGGCGCGTGAAGGAGGCGGGCGGCGGCGGCGGGCCGGTGGCCGGCGTGGCCGCCGTGCAGGAGGAGATCGGCGCCCACGGCGCGCGCGTGATGGCCTACGGGCTCGAGCCGGACCTCGCCGTGGTCGTGGACGTGACGCACGCCACCGACGCCCCGGGCGTCGACCCGGCCGAGATCGGCGAGCACGGCCTCGGCAGCGGCCCGGTGGTGACCCGCGGCGCGATCGTGAGCCGCACGGTGAACGACCTGCTCGCCGAGACAGCCGAGGCCGAGGGGATCGAATACGCCACCGAGGTCTCCGGCCGCCACACCGGCACCGACGCCGACTCGGTCCACTTCAGCCGCACCGGTGTCCCCACCGCGGTCGTCTCGATCCCGCTGCGCTACATGCACTCGCCCGTCGAGATGGTGCAGCTCGACGACGTGGAGAACACCATCCGGCTGCTCACCGCACTCGCGCTCCGGCTCGAGGGCGACACGAGCCTCGCTCGCTGGTAGCCGCGGCTAGGCCAGCGAGGGCTCGAGCACGGCCTGCGCCACCCGCTCGGCGACGGCGGCCGGGGTGAGCCCGACCTCCTCGCGCAGGAGCGCCGGCTTCCCGTGCGTCACGTACCGGTCCGGGAGGCCGATGCGGAGCACGCGGGTGTCGTGCAGGAGGTCGTGGTCGGCGAGGTGCTCGAGCACGCCCGAGCCGAAGCCGCCGGGGAGCACGTTCTCCTCGATCGTCACGAGCAGGTCGTGCTCGGCCGCCAGCCGCTCCACCAGCTCGGCGTCGATCGGCCTGGCGAAGCGCGCGTCGGCGACCGTGGCGTCGATCCCGTGCTCCTCGAGCAGGTCCGCCGCCCCGAGCGCGACGCTCACGCCGAAGCCGTATCCGAGCAGCGCCACCGTGGCGCCCTCGCGGAGCAGCTCGCCGCGGCCGATCTCGATCGGCTCCGGCCGCACCGGGAGCGTCACGCCCTCGGCCTCGCCGCGCGGGTAGCGGAGCGCGACCGGCCCGTCGTCATAGACGAGCGCGGTGTGCAGCATGTTCACGAGCGCGGCCTCGTCGCGGGGCGCCATCAGCACCATGTTCGGCAGGCAGCGCAGGTAGGAGATGTCGAAGGCGCCGTGGTGGGTCGGCCCGTCGTCTCCCACGAGCCCGGCGCGGTCCATCGCGAACACCACGTTCAGGTTCTGGAGCGCCACGTCGTGGACGATCTGGTCGTAGCCGCGCTGGAGGAAGGTGGAGTAGATCGCCGCGACCGGCTTTGCGCCCTCGAGCGCCAGCCCTGCCGCGAACAGCACCGCGTGCTGCTCGGCGATCCCGACGTCGTAGTAGCGGTCGGGCATGGCCTCTTGCAGCAGGTTCAGTCCTGTCCCCGAATTCATTGCCGCTGTGATGCCGACTACTCGCTCATCCCGGCGGCATTCCTCCACGAGGGCCTCGCCGAACACTGTCGTGTACTGAGGAGGAGGTGTCGTGGTGCTTGCCTTCTTCGGCGCCGCGGCGCCGTTCACGATCGAGCCGGGCTTCGCGGCGTGCCACTTCTCCATGCCCTCGAGCCCGCCCTCCTCGGCCGGCACGAAGCCCTTGCCCTTCACCGTCTTGCAGTGGACGACGACCGGGCGGTCGGCCTCGAGCGCCTCGCCGATCGCCTGGCGCAGCGCCTTCACGTCGTGGCCGTCGATCACGCCGACGTACGCGAGGTCGAGCTCCTCGAAGAAGAGCCCCGGCGCCCAGTAGGCCTTCAGCGACTCCTTCAGGATCGGGCCGAGCCGCTCGATCTTGCTGCCGATGCCGGCGGGCAGCCTGGTGAGCGTCTCCTCCGCGTCCTCACGCGCGTGGTACAGCTTCGGGTTGAGGCGCATGCGGTTGAAGAGCCGCGACAGCGCGCCGACGTTCGGGGCGATCGACATGCCGTTGTCGTTCACCACGATCACGATCGGAAGGTCCAGCCCGCCGGCGTTCAGGAGCGCCTCGAAGGACACCCCGCCGGTGAGCGCGCCGTCGCCGATCACGGCGACGACCTTGCCGTCGGGCGCGATGCCCTGGCGCATCGCCTCCTTGATGCCGACCGCGTACGAGACCGAGGTCGAGGCGTGCCCGGCGCCCATGATGTCGTGCTCGGACTCGTGCATCGCGCAGAAGGGGGCGAGCCCGCCGTACTTGCGGATCGTGTGAAGCTGGTCGCGGCGGCCGGTGAGGACCTTGTGCGGGTAGGCCTGGTGGCCCACGTCCCAGAGCACCTTGTCGCGCGGCGAGTCGAGCAGCGAGTGGATCGCCACGGCGATCTCGCAGGCGCCGAGGTTGGCGCCGAAGTGGCCGCCGATCTCGCCGATCGTGTCGATGATCAGCTCGCGGACCTCCTGGGCGAGCTGGACGAGCTGGTCGTCGTCCAGCTCCTTGAGGTCAGCGGGGCCGTCGATGCGGTCGATGAGCTTCTGGGCGGTCATGTGGTGCGGGTGAGGATGTAGTCGGCTATCTGGCCGAGCCTTCCCGTGGCTCCGTCGGCCTCTGCGAGGGCGGCTCGCGCCGCAGCGTGGCTCTCCTTAGCCAACTCTCGTGCCCGGGCCAGGCCGAACACACTCACATAGGTCGCCTTGCCATGTCGTTCGTCGGAGCCGCGCGGCTTACCCAGCTCCGCCTCGTCTCCCGTCACGTCGAGGATGTCGTCGACGATCTGGAACACGACGCCGAGCTCCGCCGCGAAGCGCCGGAACGGCATTGTGGCAGGTCCGCTCACGCCTTCCAGCGCGAGGACGGCCCCGACCGAGGCGGCGATCAGCGCGCCCGTCTTCAGCTCGTGCAGGTGGCGGAGGTCGGTGTCGGACGCCTCGCCCGCCACGTCGAGGAACTGGCCGCCCACCATCCCGTGCGTGCCGGCCGCGGTCACGAGCTCGCGCACGGCCGCGAGCACGTTGGCGGGGTCGCCGCTCTGCTCGGCGAGCGCGAGCCGGAGCGCCTCGGCGAACAGGCCGTCGCCGGCGAGGATCGCCACGTCCTCTCCGTACGCCACGTGACAGGTCGGCTTGCCGCGCCGGAGCTCGTCGTCGTCCATCGCGGGCAGGTCGTCGTGGATGAGCGAGTAGGTGTGGATCATCTCGATCGCGGCGGCGAGCGGGAGCACCTCGGCCGGGTCGCGTCCGAGCGCCTCGGCCGTGGCGAGCGCCAGCACCGGGCGGATGCGCTTGCCGCCGGCGAGCAGCGAGTGGCGCATGGCCTCCTCGAGACGAGCCGTCCCGGGCTCCGCCGCGAAGCGGAGCTCCTCGAGATACGTGTCGACCTTCTCCTGCAGCTCGACCGGATAGGTCGCTGCCTCGGCGGTGCTCACAGGAGGCGCTCCTGGCCCTCCGACTCGGCTGCTCCCCGCGCGCGGGCGTCGATCTCGGTGCCGAGCCGGGCAGCCACCTCGGCGCAGCGCTCCACCAGGTCGGCCGCCTCGTCGGCGTCAACGGCCTCCGCGCGCAGCTTGTCGGCCACGGCCTCGAGCTCCTCCGCGAGGGCTGTCAGGGAGTCGGGTTGGTTCATGCCGCTGCTCCGTTCTCTCTCTGCACGGCGCCCAGCACGCCGTTGATGAACCCGGGGGCGTCGGCGCCGCAGAGCTCCTTGGCCGCCTCCACCGCCTCGTCGATCGCGACCTCCACGGGCACGTCCTCCCTGCTTCGCATCTCGTGCACCGCCACGCGCAGGATGTTCCGCTCGAGCGGCGCGATCCGGTCGAGCGACCAGCCGGTCGCGTGCCTGGCGATCGAGTCGTCCAGCTCGCCGCGCTCGGCTTCGACACCCTCGACCAGCTCGCGCGTGAACGGCCTCGCGTCGCGCTCCAGGAGGTCTCCCGCCGGGCGGCCGGTCACGTCGGATTGGTAGAGGGCGACCACCGCGGCGCGTCGCTGGTCAGTCCGCCTCGACACCGCTCACGCGCGCGAGACGTACTCGCCCGAGCGGGTGTCCACGCGGATCCGGTCGCCGACGTTCACGAACAGCGGCACGCGCACGACCACGCCCGTGTCGAGCGTGGCCGGCTTGTCGCCCCCGCCGCTCGCCGTGTCGCCGCGCACTCCGGGCTCGGTCTCGGCCACGCCCAGCTCGACGGCGCTCGGCACCTGGACGTCGCTCGGCGAGTCGTCCACGTAGAGCACGTCGACCTCCTCGTTCGGCATCACCCACTGGAGCGACTCGCGCACCGACTCCTCCGGCACGGCCATCTGGTCGTAGGTCTGGGAGTCCATGAAATGCGCGTCCGTGCCGTCCGAGTAGAGGAAGGTCATCTTGCGCGACTCGGTGCGCACCGGCCGGAACTTCTCCCCCGCGCGGAACGTCTTGTCGATCACGGCGCCGTCGTCCGAGCGCTTGAGCTTGGTGCGCACGAACGCGCCGCCCTTGCCGGGCTTGACGTGCTGGAAGTCGACGATCTTGAAGACGGTCCCGTCCACCTCGATGTGCGCGCCGTTCTTGAATTGGTTGGTGCCGATCATGCGCGGAGGAAGGTTAGCCGCAGAGCAGCTTCCTCAAATCGGCCTCGACGTCGGCCGGCTGGTCGTGGAGCTGACGCCATGTGATGCGGATGACGCGCCAGCCCTGTGCGCTCAGTGTGCGATCGCGTATGCGGTCGGCCTCGAAGGCGTGCCGCGTGTCGTGTGTGGCGCGTCCGTCCAGCTCGACGATCAATCGCTCCCCCCGCCATGCGCAGTCGACCTCGAAGCCTTCGATGAGGGTGTTCGTCTGTCGGGACGGGAAAGGCGGCATTGAGGAGGAAGGCCTGGAACCGCTCCTCGAGCTCCCTCTTTGTGACGCCCATGCCGCGCTGTGCTTCCTCGTGGATCGCGCGTGCGTTTGCGATGCCGGCGCGGCGCGGGTAGCGCTCGATGAGGTCGCCGAGGGTGAGGGTGTCGGTGAGGCGGTTGGTCTCGGCCTGTCGCGTTGCGCTGCGCAGTGCGTCTCGGGAGACGACAGCGCTGAGGTCGAGCAGCGTGCGGGGCACGGTTGTGGTTGGGATGCGGTGGCGGGTGGTGGTTTCGTCGGGTGGGAGGTCCGCTCGGTGCAGCCTGATCCGCGGCCGCGGCTTCCTGCCCGAGCGGAGCGGTCACCTCGATTCGCGTCTCGTTGCGTATGCCCCAGAGCCCGGCGGCCGCCCTGTGGCTCAGCACCCCGTCCGGCGCGTACGCCAGCACGGCGGCCATCCACCGCCCGTGCTGGGTGAGAAGCCGGTGACCGACGGTGTACACGCCGCGGTGAACGGGGCGGAGCCGGCCGAGCTCTATTCGATGTTCGATTGCCCGACGTCCAAGACCAAGCTCTAAGAGCTGGGCCCGGGTGACCAACCCGTACTGGACCTCCGCCAGCGCCCCGATCGCCCGATCCGCCCAACCAATGTCCTCTTTGCCCCGCATTACGGGGTTAAGGGGGCAGAGGTTGGAGTTAGGTGGCGTCTGGGGGCAGGCGGTTTTCCTCGCTGAGCTTTTCCAGGTGGGCTGCCAGCGTCAGTGCGGCGGCCGCGCGGAGGTGCTCGGGGACGTCCGGCCACGCTGCGTCCAGCAGCTCGTCGCGGGTGCGTAGGCCGGCGTCGAGGGCCTCGATCAGGCGGCGTTCGCGGTCGAGGCGGTGGTTGATGTACTCGTCCAGCTTCGCGGCCGGGTCGGTGACCTCGGGGCCGTGGCCCGGGTAGAGGATCTCGAGGTCGAGGGAGCGCAGCCGGCGCAGCGAGTCCAGGTATGCGGACAGCGAGCCCTCGCCGGGGGCGATGAACACAGAGCCCGAGCCGAGCACGGTGTCCCCGGTGAAGCAGGCCGACCCCAAGAGCAGGCAGACGCTGTCGGCGGAGTGCCCGGGCGTCGAAAGCGCAACAAACGGCCCAACCTCATCGCCGTCGTTGGGGAGGAACACAGGCGCATCGAGCAGCTCAGCCCCCTCCGCATGATCCGCATGCGAATGCGTCAAGACCACCCCCTCAATGCGGCCGTTGACAGCCCGGCGCACCGCATCAAGGTGAGCCTCAAGGGCAGGCCCCGGATCCACCACCCACCCCCCGACCACATACGTGTTCGTCCCGTCGAGCGTCAGGGCGGAGGGATTGTCGGCGCGCACGCGCACAACGGGCACAGCCAGAGGTTCTAGCGGAGTATCCTCGCCCAGGTTGGGCTCGCAATTGAATCCGGGGGACGCCGCCCGGGAACGGCTCCTGCTGGCACTGGCGCTGCTCGCGATGGCGGTGGTTGTGGTGGTCGACCTCACGGTCGACCCGTTCGCGCTGCTCATCCAGCTTCTGCTCGTGGGCCCGCTGATCGCCGCGACCGGCGCGTCCGTGCGGCAGAACGTGCTCGTGTCGGCCCTGGCGATCGTGGTGTCGATCCCGATGGTCGCCGGCAGCGACGCATTCGGCAGCGACCGGCACATCGTCGCGTTCGCCGTGCTCGTCGCGGGGAGCGTGCTCGCGGTGATCGTGGCCCGCCTCCGGGCCGACCGGGAGCGCAACGCCGCCCGGCTCGAGGCCCAGTATCAGGTGGCGCGGATCATCAGCGACGCGCACAACTTCGACGAGGCCATCGTGCGCGTGCTCGCCGTGATCGCCGGCGCCCTCGGCCGCCAGGTGGCCCAGTACTGGGCCATGGACAAGGACGACGGCGTGCTCCGCTGCATCGCGAGCTGGCACGAGGACGGCTTCGAGGCGGACCCCTTCACGCGCCGCAGCGCCGAGCTCTCCTTCGAGCCCGGCCACGGCCTGCCCGGCGAGGTCTGGCAGACGGGCCGCCCGGCCTGGCTCGGCGACGCCGTGGCGGCCGGAAGCTTCTACCGGACCGCCGAGGCCCAGGCGGCGGGGCTGAACGGCGGCATGGCGTTCGCCGTGTATGCCGGCGACGACCTCATCGGCGTCATCGAGGTGTTCTCCCGCGAGGTCCGCGAGCGCGATCCCGCGATCTACAAGCTGACCGAGGCGCTCGGCCGCCAGCTCGGCGAGTTCATCGAGGGGCTCCGGGCGCAGGAGGAGCGCGAGCAGGCCCGCCGCCAGCTCGAGGCGATCCTGAGCGGCGTGGCCGACGCCGTGACCGCGCAGGCCCCCGACGGGCGGCTCCTGTTCGCCAACGACGCCGCGGTGAGGACGCTCGGCTTCGAGACCAACGAGGAGCTCCTGAACGCCCCCCCGACCGCGTTCGTCGACCGCTTCGAGATCCTCGACGAGGAGGGCCGCGACTTCCCGCTCGAGGCGCTCCCGGGGCGGCGCGCGCTCGGTGGCGAGGACAACGCCGAGTCCGTCGTCCGGTTCCGCGTGAGGGACACGGGCGAGGAGCGGTGGTCGGCCGTCAAGGCCACCCCGATCCGCGATGGCGGCGGCGAGGTGACGATGGCGATCAACGTGATCGAGGACATCACGGCGCAGAAGCGCGTGGAGCTCTCCCAGCGGCTCCTGGCACGAAGCGGCGCGGTGCTCGCCTCCTCGCTCGACCTGGACCAGCTGCTCGTGGAGATCGCGAACATGGTGGTGCCGGAGATCGCCGACTGGTGCGCGGTGGACCTCGCCACCGACGCCGGCGGCATCGAGCGGAAGGCGCTCGCTCACACGGACCCGACGCGTGCGCCAGCGGGCGATCGACATCAGCGAGCGCTACCCGCCCGACCCGAACGCGGAGGTCGGCGTGCACCACGTGATCCGCACCGGCCAGCCCGAGCTCTATCCGGAGATCCCCGAGGAGATGCTGCGCGCAGGGCGCGCAGGACGAGGAGCACTACGAGGCGCTCATGGAGATCGGCATGCGCTCGGCGATCGTCGTGCCGATGACCACGCGCGGGCGCACGCTGGGCGCGATGACGTTCGTTACCGGCCGCGTCGGGACGGCGGTTCGACGCGCAGGACGTGGAGGTGGCCCACGAGCTCGCCCGCCGCTGCGCCACCGCGATCGACAACGCGCGGCTCTACACGGACCGCTCGTACATCGCGCGCACCCTTCAGCAGAGCCTGCTCCCCGTGGAGCTGCCCGACATCCCCGGTATCGAGGCGGCCGCGCGGTTCCGGCCCACCGGCGAGGGCAACGAGGTGGGCGGCGACTTCTACGACATGTTCGAGACCGGGGACCGCGGCTGGACCGTGATCATGGGCGACGTTTGCGGCAAGGGCCCGGACGCCGCCGCCGTGACCGCGCTCGCGCGGTACACGCTGCGCGCGGCGGCGATGCGGGAGCGCGTGCCGAGCCGCAGCCTCGCGGTGCTGAACGAGGCGATGCTGCGCCAGCGCGACGACCGCCGCTTCTGCACGGTCGCCTACGCGTACATCGAGAAGCTCGACCGCGGCGCTCGCGCCGGCGTCTCCACCGGCGGCCACCCGCTCCCGCTCCTGCTGCGGGCGGACGGCACCGTGGAGACCGTGGGAGCGCCCGGCACGCTTCTCGGGATCGTGCCCGACCCCTCGCTCGTCGACGAGCTCGTGACGCTCGAGCCCGGGGACGCGCTCGTCTTCTACACCGACGGCGTGATCGAGAGTCGCGCCGGCACGAACGGGGTGCTGGACGAGCGCCGGCTCGCGGAGCTCGTGGGCACCTGTGCCGGCCAGGGCGCCGACGCGATCGCGTCGAAGGTCGAGGAAGCGGCGGTGCTGACCCAGGGCGGGAAGCCGAAGGACGACATCGCGGTGCTCGTCCTCCGGGTGGCCGAATAGCGACCCCCACGGGAATCTTTTCTCTCATGGGGTTGGCCCGGATGGGCGACCGGGTACACCTATGCCATGGGCGGCGGGACCCGCGTGCGCGGGGTCGAAAGGCAGGGGCGGGATGGCCTCCGAATGCGGCTTGGCAGCGGCCCGGATGCCGCTGCGCAGGCACGCCGCGCGATCGGAAAGCTGCGGCAGGACCTCGATCCCCCGCTGATGGAGACGATGCGGCTGCTCGTGACCGAGCTGATCACGAACGCCGTGAGGCACACGAACTGCGACACGGTGGTGCTGAAGATCGCGATCGGCAAGTCCGCGGTGCTCACCGAAGTGTGCGACGACGGGCCCGAACTTCGACCCGCAGCCCTCCGACGCGGAGGGCGACGGCTGGGGCCTCTTCCTCGTCGAGCGCCTGGCGGAGGACTGGGGCGTGAAGACGAACGGCTCGAAGCGCGTCTGGTTCCGGCTCAGCCGCGCCTAGGCCCCGCCGCGCCTACAGAGTCAGCTGAGGATCCTCCGGCACGTCCTGCCCGAGCAGCGCGCGGAAGCGCTGAGCGGCGGTGGGCGCGTCGTCGCCGCGGTTGTTGTTGAAGGCCACGTGCACCTCTCCCGCGCCCTCGGCGAGCGTGCGGGCACGCCCCGCGATCTCCTCCAGCTCCTCGTCCGTGTACTGCCACGCGAAGCGCTCGGCCACCGACTTGCCGGTGAGGTAGCCCTGCGTGTTGCGGCCGTGCGCGCGCAGGTAGGCGCGGGCCGGATTCGTGAGCGCGTCGATCGGCGGCATGATCTGGAAGTTGTCGGCGGGCGGCGCGTCGACGCCCACGTAGGTAACGGCGCGGTCGGCGAACCAGTCGAGCGTCTGCTCGCGCTGCGCGTCCTCGGCCACCCAGTTCCGGTTGCGGAGCTCCACCGCCAGCCCGTGCGGACCGAGCACCTCGACGAGCCGTCCAGCTCCTCGAGCCGGTGCTTCCGCGGCGAGAACGCCGGCGTCAGCTGGAGCAGGTAGGCGCCGAGCTTGCCGGCATCGCGGAGCGGCGCGGTCTCCTCGACGAGCCGCTCCGCCAGCGGGCGCTCGAGCTCCGGCGTGCCGTGCAGCTCGCGGAGGTCCGGCGGGAGCGAGTCGACGGGCGCCGAGTGCCGCGAGAGCGCCCGGTGGGCCTTGACGTCGAAGACGAAGCCCGGCGGCGTGACCTCGACCCAGTCGTGGACCGTGGTCCGGTCGGGCACCGCGTAGAAGCTCGAGTTCAGCTCGACCATCTCGAAGTGCTGCGCGTACCAGGGCAGCCGCTCCTTGGCGGGCAGCTTCGGCGGATACCACTCCTTGACGAACCCGGGGTCCGCCCAGCTCGAGGTGCCGACGAGGATTCGACCGCCCGCCATCGGGCCTGGCCGGCACTCATGCCCCGCCGCCCTAGCCGCGGCGGCCGAAGCTGTGCGCCGCCGGCAGCACGGCGCTCAGCTCGCCGGCGTCGCTCGACCACACCCGGCGCGGCTCGATGTGGGTGACCTTCGCCGGCGGCAGGTCGGGCCGGTCCAGGCGCTCGATGCTGTCGACGATCACGTTCGTCGTGCCGTCGCGGCGCTCGAGCCGGCCGGAGGCCAGCACGAGCGGCTCCGAGCGCACGGCCAGCCGGAAGCGCTCGTGCACCGGCGGCGAGACGATCAGGTTGATCGTGCCGAGCTCGTCCTCGAGCAGCATGAACGTGACGCCCTTCGCGGTGGCCGGCCGCTGGCGGGCGATCACGAGGCCGGCCACGCGCACCCGGCGGCCGTGCGGGTGGCGCTCGAGCTCCGCGCTCGTGCGGAGGTCGTCGGGCAGGCCCGGGCGCATCAGCTCCAGCGGGTGCTCGCGCAGGGTCACGCCGGTGGAGCCGTAGTCGGCCAGCATCCGCTCCCACGCGCTGAGCGCGCGCAGCTCGGGCCCCTCGTGCGGCTCGAGCGGCAGCGCCAGCTGGGTGCCCTCCGGCACCTGCGTGCCGGGCACGGCCACGCCGAGCATCCAGAGCGCCCGGCGCCGCCGTGAGGCGGGGTCGCCCTCCACGAGCGCGTCGCACGCGCCGGCCCAGGCGAGCCGGCCGAGCGTCTCGGCGGAGGCGCCGGAGCGGCCGGCGAGGTCGCCGAGCGAGCGCCAGCCGGAGCCGCGCTCGGCGGCCATCGCGCGCACCTCCGCCTCCTTCACGCCGGTCACGTAGCCGAGGCCCATCCGCACCGCGCCGTCCTCGACCCGGCACTCGGCGTCGCTTCGCACGACGCACGGCGGCAGCACCTCGACCCCGCGCCGCTGTGCCTCGTGCACCAGCGCGTCCGGCGGGTAGAAGCCCATCGGCTGCTCGTTCAGGAGCGCGCAGAGGAACTCCGGGTGGTAGTGCACCCGCAGCCAGGTGGACTGGTACGCGAGCAGCCCGAACGCCGCCGAATGGGCCTTCGGGAAGCCGAAGCCGGAGAAGCCGACGATCTGCGTCCAGACCGTCTCCGCCACCTCGCGCGCCGCGCCCACGCTCCATCGCCCCCTCGACGAACTTCTCCTCGTACGCGCGGATCGCGGCCTCGGAGCGCCGCCTGCTCATCGCCCGCCGCAGCCCCTCGGCCTCGCCCGCGGTGAAGCCCGCGAACGCCATCGCCACCTCGAGCACCTGGTCCTGGAAGACGATCGTGCCGAGCGTGTCGCGCAGCACGGGCTCGAGCGAGGGGTGCTCGTAGGGCACCTCGTAGGAGGGGTCCTCGCGCAGCGCCTTCCGCCGCTCGATGTACGGGTGCACCGCGCCGCCGATGATCGGCCCCGGCCGCACGAGCGCCACCTGCACGGTCAGGTCGTCGAGCGTCTCCGGCCGCGTGCGCTTCAGCATCTGCATCTGCGCCCGCGACTCGATCTGGAACACGCCCGTGGTCTCCGCCTCCTGGATCTGGGCGTAGACCTCCGGTCGTCGTAGGGGATGCGCGACAGGTCGATCCTCTCCCCGCGCACCCGCGCGATCTCGTCGATGCAGCGCTCGACCGCCGAGAGCATCCCCAGCCCGAGCAGGTCGATCTTGAGGAAGCCGGCGTCGCCGCAGGAGTCCTTGTCCCACTGGACCATCTGGCGGCCCTCCATCGAGGCGGGCTGCACCGGGCAGAGGTCGATCAGCGGCTGCGTCGAGATCACCATCCCGCCGGGATGCTGGGACATGTGGCGCGGCAGCCCCCAGGCGTCGTGGGCCAGCTGACGAGCGCGTCCCAGCGGGGCGAGCCGCCGCGCGGGACCTCGTCTCCAATGTCGTTGCGGTCCTTCCAGGGGTCCACCTGCCGCGCCAGCCGCTCGATCTCGCCAGGCGGCAGCCCGAGCGCCTTCGCGAAGTCGCGCACCGCCGAGCGCACCTGGAAGGTCGAGAAGGCGGCCACGAGCGCGCACCGGTCGCGCCCGTAGCGGTCGTGCACGCGCGGGATGAGCACGTCGCGGATGTCGCGCGGGAAGTCGAGGTCGATGTCGGGCAGCGCGGTGAGCTCCTCGTTCAGGAAGCGCCCGAGGAGCAGCTCGTTCGCGATCGGGTCCACGTGCGAGAGGCCGGTGAGGTAGCAGACCACCGACGAGACGCTCGACCCGCGCCCGCGACCCGGCGGCAGCAGCCGCCGCGACGACTCCGGCCCGCGCACCTCCGCGGCCACCTCGCGCGCGAGCTCGAGCATGTCGCGGTGCAGCAGGAAGAACCCGGACAGGCCGAGGTGGCGGATCACCCGCAGCTCCTCGTCCAGACGCGTCACGTGATGCACGAGGTCGCCAGCCTGTGCGACTCGGTCGTGATCCTGGTTGGTGGCCGCGTCGCCGCGGCGGGACCTCCGGCGGCGCTCCTCGCCCAGTCTGGCGTCGCCTCGCTCGAGGAGCTTTTCGTGACGCTCGGAGCCACGTCACCGCCGGGAGAGTGCTGAGATGTATCGTCTTGCCGTGATCGTGTTCCACAAGGAGCTGCGCGAGGGGCTGCGTGATCGCCGTTCGGTGTGGGCGGCGCTCGCTGCCACGCTCGCGGGGCCTCTCCTCGTCGGTGTCATCCTGACGGTGGCGGCCACCGACCGCATGAGGAGCGGGCCCATGGATCTGCCCGTGAAGGATGCCGAGCGAGCGCCCGGCCTGATGGAGAGCCTGCGCGCGGAGAGGATCGTGATACGGCCCGCGTCCGACGATCTCGAGACCGAGGTCAGGGCGGGACGGCTCGATGTGGGACTGGTGATTCCGGACGACTATCCGGCGAAGATCGACGCGGTCCGGACTGCTGTGGTTCGGGTCATCTCCGACCCAACGCGCGGTGCCTCGCGCGACGCCGCGCGACGGTTGCGCGAGGCCCTCGCCAGGCACGGCCGCCAGGTGACTGCCGTGAGGCTCATCGCCCGAGGTGTGACGCCGGAAGTCGCGCAGCCGTTGCGGGTCGAGGACGTTGACGTGTCGACCGAGCGCTCGCGCGCCGCGGTCGCGCTCGGCGTGCTCCCGGTGTTCCTCCTCGTGTCGGTGTTCGTGATGGGCATGAGCGTCGCCGTCGACTGCACCGCCGGCGAGCGCGAGCGCGGCTCGCTCGAACCGTTGCTGCTCACCGGTGCGCCGCCGATGGCGATTGGTGTGGGAAAGTGGGCAGCGGTCGCCGTGCTGAACCTCGTCGGCCTCGGCGTGACGCTCGCCTGTGCGGTGCTGATTCTTGGCCGGCTGCCACTCGAGGACCTCGGCGTGCGGCTCGAATCGCTCGGGGCGCTCGCGGCGGGAGTGCTTGCCGCCGGCATGCCACTGGCGCTGCTCGCCGCGGCGCTGCAAGTGGCGGCAGCGACCGAGGCGCGGACGTTCAAGGAGGGACAGACCTACCTGTCGATGCTGATGTTCCTGCCGATGGTCATCGGCATGCTCGCGGCCTTCTCGAACGCCCGACCGGCGGCGTGGCGGCTCGCGGTCCCCGTATTCGCCCAGCATCAGCTCCTGGCGGCGGCGCTGCGCGGCGACGCGCTCGGCGCGTTCCGGGATCGCCGTGCCGGCTGTGGTCGCGCTCGGTGCTACGGCTCTCCTCCTGCGGCGAATCGCTCGCCTTCTGACGAGCGATCGGATTCTCTATGGGTGAGGCGCGGGACTTCGAGCGCGTGCTCGCCGAGTTCGGACCTGCGCTCCGGCGTCTCGCCGGCAGCTACGAGCCGAGCCACGCCGCGCGCGAGGATCTCCTGCAGGAGATCGCCATCGCGCTCTGGCGTGCGCTGCCACGCTTTCGCGGCGAGAGCTCGCTGCGTACCTTCGTCTTCCGCGTCGCGCACAATCGCGCCCTGACCCACGTCTGGCGCCGGGGCCGGCTGCCCATGTCCGCGATGGCGGAGGCCGAGCACCTCACCGATCCGGCCGAGAGCCCCGAAAGCCGCCTCGCGCGCGGCGAGCGCCGCGAGCACCTCGACGCGGCGCTCCGGACCCTGCCGATCGTCCACCGCCAGGTGGTCACGCTCGCCCTCGAGGATCTCTCGCACGCCGAAATTGCGAGCGTGCTCGGTATCCGCGAGAATGCGGTCGCGGTGAGGCTCACGCGCGCGCGTCAGGCTCTGCGCGAAGCACTGGGAGTATCACGATGAAGACCACAGATACCGAACTCGAATCGTGGCAGGCGCTCTGGGGCAGGGAAGGAACACCTGCCATGCCGATCCCCGACGCGCGCCAGATCGCCGCGGCCGGCCGCCGCCGCCTCGTGCGCCGGGCGGTCCTCGAGGCCGTCATGGCCGTCGTCTGGGTCGCGGTTGCGGTGATGCTGATCCGGTTGCGGCCGGATCCGGCATTGATGGTGCTCGGCGCGGGCATCATCACGTTTGTCGCGGTGGCGAGCGGATTCTCGATCTGGAATGCCGCGGGCGTCTGGCAGCCGGCGGGGGATTCGGTTCGGGACTTCGTGATCATCGCGATCGAGCGGCGGCGGCGCGACCTTCGGGCGGCTCGCTTCGGCCTGTGGTTCGCCGCCGTCGAGACTCTCCTCATCGTCGCCTGGCTCGTGTGGACGAGCGGGCGGGACGTGCTGCCCGAGATCAGCCGCTTGTCGAACGTCTGGGCTGGTACTGCCCGTGGCCGCGCCGTGCGCTGTCGTCGCGTGGCTGCTGATCCTCGAGCGCCGGGCGCGCCGCGACCTCGTGCAGCTCGAAGCGGCCGCCGTCAGTGCGACGAAGCGTGACGCCGACCGAAGTCCCGACCTACCAGCGCCCGCGATCGATCACGTAACCCGAGTTGATGGCCGAGAGCGACGCCGTGCCTGCCTGACGCATCACGAGCTCGAGCTCGCGCCGCAGCATCATCAGCACTTCCTCGACGCCGGGCTGACCGAACGCGGCCAGCCCCCAGATGTACGGACGTCCGACGCAGACGGCGGTTGCGCCGAGTGCCAGCGCCTTGAAGACATCCGTGCCGCGCCGGAAGCCGCTGTCGACGAGCACCGGCACGGCTCCGGCCGCGCCCTCGACGACTTCCCGCACGCACTCGATCGCCCCACGTCCGCTGTCTTCCGAGCGCCCGCCGTGGTTCGACACGATGATGCCGTCGACGCCTTGCTTGCGCGCCAGCTCGGCGTCCTCGCGCGTGACGATGCCCTTGAGCACGATCTTCATCTTCGTCAGCGCGCGCAGCCGATCGACGTGCGTCCAGTTCCAGTCTTGCGGGGAGATGCGCTCGACGCGCGACATGTCGATGCCGCTGAATATCGGCCGCGTGACGAAGAAGCGCCCGGTCGACGGGGGCGTCGGCGTGGCAGGCCTGACACGTGCGCGTGTCGAGTCGCGTCAGACGCCTTTGCGTGATGCGATTGTTGCCGAGGTTGTCGACCGTCAGCACGAGCACGGCACAGCCCGCCTTCTCGGCTCGTCGCGACCATCGCCGTCGTCACGTTCCAGTCGTTGGTCGGGTAGAGCTGGAACCAGACCGGCTCGCCGCGCGCGGCGTTGACCTCCTCAACGGCCGTCGACGACAACGTCGAGAGGATCTGCAGGTGCTTCTGCGCCCGCGCGGCCTTCGCGACGGCGATCTCGCCCTCGGCATGAAAGGCGCGCTGGCTGCTGACGGGCGCGAGGACGATCGGCGAGTCGTAGGACGCGCCGAAGAGCTTCAGCGACAGGTCGGGCTTGGCGACGTTGACGAGCCGCCGGACGCGCAACTGATAGCGGCCGAACGCATCCCGGTTCGCGCGTACCGTGTCGTCGCCGTCGGTGCCGGTGGCGAGATAGCCGAAGTGCGCGGGCGGCAGCGTCCGCGCGGGCGGCGGCCTCGAAGTCGAAGACATCGAGCGCGTCTTCCGCCTTGGTGATGACGCGGGTCGTTGCGCTGGGCTGAGCCCGCGGGTGTCTGGTTCCCCCAGAGGCTGAACGCACCCGTCAGGGCCAGCGGGCTGGACGCTGCCCACTTCAACAGCTTGCGGCGCGCCGTCCGACTGGCGGTGTCGTGTCTCACATTGCGCGTCTCGTGTCTACCGTTCAGGACGGGGTCTGACCCTGGTCTGACCCGGTCTGACCCCGGTCTGACCCCATTCATTTCTTGACGGTTGCGCCGGTCAGCTGAGCGATGGCCGCCAGCGTCGTCTGCGCGGCGTTCAGGCCGAGGCGGAAGTCCTTGTCGGAGAACGTCGCGTAGACGTCGGTCACCTGATGCCAGTGCGGATCCCAGCCGCCGCCGACCTGGGCGCCGCGCTCGTTCTCGCGCAGGCTGATCGCCGGGATGAGATCCATGAACGGCGTCGAGTCGGTGTTGGTCATGTGCGGACCGACCGCCGCTGGATAGTCGGTGGCGTACTTCTCGTTCGCCGCCTTGAAGAACCACGCGAGCTTCTGCGCCGCCTCGGCCATCTTGGCGGTCGACTGGAACTCGATGTTCACGTCGGCCTCCGGCCGCTGCTCGGGGCTGACCTTGCCGTCGGGGCCGGGCATCCCGTGGTCGAACATCATCATGTCGTGCTGGATCATGCCGAGCCATTTCGGCTCGGGGTAGCGCCCGGACCCGGGCGGGTCTTCCTTGCCCTGCAGATCCTTGCGCTGGTCGACGTAGGCGCGCGCGCCGTTCAACCCGGTTTCCTCGTTGTTCCAGAGGGCGAACCTGATCGACCGCTCGGTCTGCACGTCGGGGTTGCTGAAGATGCGCGCCAGCTCCATCACCAGAGCGGTGCCGGAGCCGTCGTCGTTGGCCGCTTCGCCGAACCCGATGCCGTCCATGTGGCCGCCGACGATGTACATCTCGTCGGGACGGGTCGTGCCGATCTTGGTGCAGTAGACCTGCTCGCGCAGGCCAGGTGTGCTCGGCTGCGAGTTGAGCTCGCGCAGCTTGGCGTCGGTCTGGGCGTTGGGATCGTTGTTGACGCCCGTGCGCCCGCGATTGCCGAAGATGGTGCTGCCGCCCTGACCCGCGCGGCCGCGCCCGCCGCCGCGCTGTCCGCCGGCTGCGGCCGCGCCCTCGCCTCGTCCGGCGCCCCGGCCAGCACCGGCCCCCGCTGCCTGTCCGGCTGCCCCTGCACCCGTGCCGCGCCCGGCTGGCGGCTGGTAGTCGTACTTGATGCGCTCGGTGTTCGTGCAGCCGTAGCTCTTGAGCTGCGCCTCGATCCAGTCGATGGCGGCGCGGTTGCGATCGGTTCCCTGGCGGCGATCGCCGAATTGCGTCAGGCCTTTGATCGTGGCCTTGTACTTTTCCAGGTCGAGCCTGCCGACGAGCATCCGCACCGGGTCGTTGTCGTCCGCGGCCTGTGCATTTGCCGCCGGTGCCGCCGGCTGCGGGTGACCGGCTGCGATTGCGCGCCCGTCAGAACGACCGCCAGCATGCCGAACGCCATTCCCGCCAATACCTTCGACTGCATCGTTCTCCTCGTCCGTTGGGTGACGTGTGCCAGGGGCGGCATCCGCCGCCCCTGTCGAGCGGCGATGGCTCAGCGCTTCGTGGCTGTCCAGGCGCCCGGAGCGGTGCCCTGGATCGTCGTGCCATTCACCTTGCCGGTGTAGGTCGTCTTGCCTGAGGTGAACGTGATCTGGTCGCCGTTCAGCTTGCCCTCGATCTTGGCCGTGCCGAGCGTGCCGGTGATCTTCTGGTAGGTCTGCGTGATCTTGAGATCGCCCTGCGGTGTCGTCCACGTGCCGTCGACCTTGGCCGGGACGATCCAGAGCAGCGCCGTGCACCAGCTCGTGCACTCGCCGCTGATGGTCTCGGTCTGGTCCGCTTCCCAATCCTCCATGGTGAAGGAGTTCGAGACCACGCGCGTGCCCGGCTTGAGGTTCAGGATCTTCGGCCGCAGCTTGACGTTGATCTCGGGCAGCAGGAACATCGTGATGACCGTCGCCTTCGAGAAGTCGGTCTCGAAGAGGTCGGCCTTGACGAACGTCGCCTTGGCGGTGACGTTCTCCTTGGCGGCGTTCGCCTTCGACAACTCGACCATGTCGGGGTTGTACTCGATCGCCCATGGCGGTCGCCCCGCGCTTGGCGGCGGTGATCACGGTGCGGCCGTCGCCCGACCCGAGGTCCATGACGAAGTCCTGCGGCTGTCACCTTGGCCATGTCCAGCATCTTCTCGACCAGCGCCTGCGACGTCGGCACCCAGACGACGTCCTTGCCGGCCTGTCCGCTCTTCGGTTCAAACGGCTGCTGCGCAGGTTTCTGAGTAGCCGTCGCCTGCGCATGCGCGCTGACGGCCAGCAGGCAGACCCCAAGGGTCAGCCCGGCCCGCCTGACCATACCTCGTGCATTCATTAGAAAACTCCTGACCATAGCGAATGTTGGTATCAAGACCTCAAGTGTTCCGAAGACGACTCAGGTAATGCTGCAACGCCAGGACGGGTGTCCGCGTCCCTGGAATCGGTGTCGTCCGCGGCTCGAAGACCGTTCAGGATAATACATTGCGCTCGCGATCGCCCGTTTACCGGGCCGGCTCCGGTCGTCCCATGAAAAGGGCCGGGAGCTATAATCGGGGCGTGTCCACGGCTCAGCACGGAAGCTCGCCGGCGCTCGCCGCTGCGGCGGAGGCGCTCGTGCGGGTCGGCCGCCGCTTCGACCAGCGCGGCTGGGTCATGGGCACGAGCGGCAACTTCAGCGTCGTGCTCGACCGCCACCCGCTGCGCCTGGCCGTCACGCCGAGCGGGACGTTCAAGGGCGAGTTGCGCGCCGATCAGATCCTCGAGATGGACGAGCGCGCGCAGCCCGACGAGCGCTGGCGAGGCGCGCGTGTCGGCGGAAGCCCTGCTGCACGTCGAAGTCGTGCGCGCCCGCGGAGCCGGTGCCGTGTTGCACACGCACTCGATCTGGACCACGATTCTGTCCGAACGGCACGCCGCCGCCGGCGCGCTCTTCATCGCCGGCTACGAGATGCTCAAGGGCCTCGAAGGGGTGCGCACCCACGAGCATCGTGAAGCGGTCCCGATCGTCGAGAACGATCAGGACATGACCCGATTGGCCGGCGTCGTACGCGATGTGCTCGACCAGCATCCGTCCGCCCACGGCTTTCTGCTCCGCGGACACGGGCTCTACACCTGGGGCGCTGACCTGCAGCAGGCCGTGCGGCACGTCGAGATTCTGGAGTTTCTGATGGAGGTCGTTGGGAGCAGCTCACAGCCTTGCAGCTGTCAGCTCTCAGCTCGCGATCCGGCGCGGAGTAGGGCCCCAGCCAGCAGCTGATAAGCTGCGGACCCAGCTGCGAGCTAGGAGCATGCTCACCAGGAGGTCCACACCATGGCTGTCGTCAAGATTCCCTCTGACAACGTCACGCTGACCGACGCGCAGGACGTCACGACGTTCCTGGCCGTGCGCGGCATCGAGTACGAGCGCTGGACGCCGAACAGCGAGGTGCCAGCCCAACGCGCCAGCCGAGACCGTGCTCGAGGCGTACGCACACCAGATCCAGGCGCTGAAGCGGCGCGGCGGTTACGTCACGGCCGACGTGATCGACGTCAGCGCCGACACGCCCAACCTCGACGTCATGCTCGCCAAGTTCAACAAGGAACACTGGCACGACGAAGACGAGGTCCGGTTCATCATCGAGGGCCGTGGCCTCTTCCACATCAACGCCGGCGACAGCGTCTTCGTGCTCGAGGTGGCCGGCGGGGACTTGATTCGGGTGCCGCGCGGTACGCACCATTGGTTCGACCTGTGCGCCGAGAAGCGGATTCGGGCGATTCGCCTGTTCCAGGATCCGTCGGGCTGGACGCCGCACTACACCGATAGCGGGGTCGACCGCGGGTTCCAGCCGCTCTGCTTCGGCCCGGCCTACGTCGGGGCCGTGCAGCCGCAGACCTAGTGGCTGCCGCGCTCAGCCTGTCGCGGCGGGCATCGACTTCGTCCTCCTCGACATCGAGGGCACGACGACCCCGATCGCCTTCGTGCACGACGTCCTGTTTCCTTATGCGCGCGCGCGGGTGCGCACGTATCTCGACGACACGACGGCGTCCGATGCCGAGCATTCGCCACATCGTCGAGGATCTGCGACGCGAGCTTCCGGCGTCCGGGTTTTCGCTGCCAGCGGATGTTTCCGAGCCGCCGAGCGAGGGCTCGCGAGCCGCGCAGCCGCCCGTCACGACAGCCGACATTGTCAGTTACGTCTATTGGTTGATGGACCGCGACCGCAAGTCTGGCCCGCTCAAGGCGCTTCAGGGCCGCATCTGGGAAGAGGGCTATGTCACCGGCGCCTTGCAGGGCGAGGTCTACCCCGACGTGCGCGACGCGTTCCGCCGCTGGACCGCGAGCGGCCGGCGCATCGGCATCTTCTCGTCGGGAAGCGTCCTCGCGCAGCAGCTGCTGTTCGGGCGCTCGACTGCCGGCGACCTGTCTCCGTTCCTCAGCGGGTACTTCGATACCGCGGTTGGGGCGAAGGGCGAGCCCGAGAGCTACCGCCGCATCGTCGCAGCGCTCTCCGTCCAGCCTGCGCGCACGTTGTTCGTGTCAGACATCGTGAAGGAGCTCGACGCTGCCCGCGCCGCCGGCCTTCGGACGTTGTTGTGCGTGCGGCCGCCAGCGCCGACGCCGCCAGCGGGCGGCCACGACATCGTGGGGTCCTTCGACGCCATCCAGGCGTGACGGGATGATTGCCTTCGCCTCGACTTCGCGTCGATAATTGACGCCATGAAGGACCTGGCTCCCCACACCATCGAGCTCGAGTCGGAAAAACTGCAGTTTCTCCAGGAGATGTCCACGAAGTACGGACTCGCCGACGTCGGCAAGGCTGTGCGCTGTCTGGTGAACTACGCGCGCGAGAACCCCGATCGCCTCGACGACATCTTCGGCGAGATTCGCTGCCTGGATTGTTAGTAGGCTGGCTCTCGGCTTTGGGCTTTAGGCTCTAGGCAGAGCTTTCGACCATGTACTCGAAGATCTTGCCAGAGCCCAAAGCCCAAAGCCCAGAAAGCCTAGAGCCTAAGGCCTACCAGATCACCACCCGCCCGTCGGGCGCTCGATACATTCCATCACCCGGCTTCGTGCCGAACGCTTCGTGAAACGCCGGCATGTTGCTCGCCGGACCGTTGGCGCGGAACTCGGGCGGCGCGTGCGGGGTCGTCAGCAATGTCTGACGCAGGTACTCGTCCCGCACCCTTCCTTTCCACGCCTGCGCCCAGCTCAGGAAGAATCGCTGCTCACCCGTGAAGCCGTCGATGACCGGCGACGGCCTTCCGCCACGCGACATGTTGTATGCCCGCCACGCAATCGCGAGCCCACTCAGGTCGTTGACGTTCTCCCGTAGCGTGATGAGACCGTTGACGCGCACGCCGGCGATCGGACTGTAGGCATTGAACTGCGCGACGAGCGTCTGGGCCTTGGCCTCGAAGGCCTGTGCGTCGCTGGCGGTCCACCAGTTGAGCGCCCGGCCGGCGCCGTCGAGCAGGCGGCCGCGATCGTCGAACCCATGACCGAGCTCGTGCCCCACGATCGCGCCAATCGCACCGTAGTTGGCCGCATCGTCGGCTTCGGGGTTGAAGAGTGGCGGCTGGAGCATCGCCGCCGGCACGACAACTTCGTTGAGGATCGGGTTGTAGTAAGCGTTGATGGTTTGCGGCGTCATCAACCACTCGCGCGCCGCGTCTGGTGCGGTGAGACGACGCAGCTTGTACCTCGGCATCGAACTGGCGCGCGCGCTGCACGTTGCCGAAGAGGTCGTCAGGTTTGATCACCAGGCCGCGATAGTCGCGCCAGCGATCGGGATGGCCAACCTTGGTCGAGAGCTTCGAGAGTTTGCTGAGGGCGCTTCGCCGCGCGGGCTCCGACAGCCACGCGGCTTCCGTAATCGCCTGGCGAAATGCGGCGACGAGCGTCGCCACGAGGGCCTCGGCCCGCGCCTTGGACGAGGCCGGGAAGTGCTGCTCCACGTACAAACGTCCCACGGCATCGCCGAGAAAGCCGTTGACCAGGCTCACGCCTCGCTTCCAGTGCGTACGCGGGAGTTCCTGTCCGCTCAGCACGCGGCCGAAGAATTCGAACCGCGCGTCCGAGAGCGCGCTCGTCAGGTAGGGTGCGGCGGCCGTCAGCACGCGAGACAGCAGCCACGCTTTCCAGGTCTCGAGCGAAATCCCGGTAGGCGTCGCGCCGACGAGAGCCGCAAAACCTTTGAAGAACGACGGCTGGCTGAGGACGACATAGCCCGCCCGGTCGATGCCTTGCGGCCGCGCCCAGCTCGCCCAATCGAAGCCTGGCATCTCTCGCTCGAGCGCGCCTAGCGACAGCTTTGCCGGGACTCGCGCCGGGTCACGCACCTCTGCCTGGGTCCACTGGAGCCGGGCGATGCCGGTTTCGAGCGCCAGCACCGCTCGCGCGTCCGCCCCGGCATTCGCGCGGCCCGCGAGCCCGAAGATCGTCGCGAGATATTCGGTGTAGCGTTCGCGGATGTTTACGAACCGCTCATCCGGCGCGAGATAGTAGTCGCGATCCGGCAGCAGCGTCCCACCCTGAGCGACCGTCACGATCGGCACTCCCGCCCGCTCCGCGTCCTCTTCTACCGTCCCCAGGAACGGGCCGCCGAGCGCGATCGCAGAGAAGTAGCCGGCCTCGGTCGCCAAGTCGCGCGTCGTCTTTATCGCCTCAATCCTGTGCAGCAAGGCCGCGACGGGCCGAAGTCCAAGCTCATCAGTACGGTCCTGATCCATCAGGCTCGTGTACAGGTCGGCAATCTGTCGCGCGCTGCCACGCTGGCGCTCCCGGTCCGCGGCGACACGCTCGACAATCGTGCGCAGGTCGGCGTCGGTCTTGTCGGCCAGTTCGAGGTAGGTCCCGTAGGTCACGCGGTCCGGTGGGACCGGCGTCCGCGCGAGCCATCCTCCATTCACAGCGCGAAAAAGGTCGTCCTGCGGACGGACTGTTCGATCGAAGTTGGTGAGGTCCAGTCCCGAACTTCGGGGCTGCATCCAGCCGAGCGCGAGCGGCCAGCAGAACGGCCGAAATGGCTGATTTCAGGGCCATGGCCGGGCTTCAGGCAGGAGCGTTGAGCCACACAGAAATCTGGTGGCAGGCAGATGTGCGTGGATCTTGCACTAGAGTCACACGCCGGCACGGTAAAGAGCGAACTCGAACCCTCTCAATGGTGTTAGTGCAGCCGGCAAGTGCGCTCCTGGGTACAAAAAGTCTGCCCTGTAGATGATAGTTCTCGAGGATAAGTGATTATGACTCTCCGAGGTTTCGTTCTCGCCCTGGTGTTGCTGGTTCCGACGATCGCCCGTGCGGAGCCCATTTCTGTCGGTGGCACGTGGTCGTCGGCGACCGTGACGAGTGGCGGCCTGACCACGGAATCGATCGGGCTCACGCCGTTCTGGGCCGGTGACTCGTGGGACGGGCTGAACAAGGGCATCAGCTATCTCCTCGCCGACTACGGCGTGGCCAATCTCGAGTATCTCAACGACGGCAGCGGGAAATATACGTCCTTCCTCTTCGAAGAGGACATCTTCAACGTGAAGAAGATCGGCGGCATCACCGCCTGGACGAACGGCTCGTTGGGACGCACTGACGAACGGCGCGTTCACCTACGACACCGGCAACCCGTACATCCAGATCGCAACTCCTGGGACAATCCCGGACAGTTCGCGCTCTTCCGCCTGGTGACGGCCGAGACGATCTACTACTTCCTCGGCATCGAGGACATCCCGCTCAGCTTCGCGCAGAACGATCGCGACTATAACGACTACGTCGTCAAGTTCGAGACGCCGCAGGCGGTGCCCGAGCCGGGAACGCTGCTGCTCCTCGCTTCCGGGATGGCCGCGCTCGCGGCACGCCGGAAGCTGACGACCCGCAAGGCGCGCGGCGCTGCGACGGTCTAGAGCCGCACGACGACGGTCGCCCCAGGTACGAGTAAAAGGGGCCCGGTAGCGATACCGGGCCCCTTTTCATTCGGTGCGCTGCGACTACGAGCCGGCGGTTAGATCGCGTCCACCAGCCCGTGCCATTCCGGTGTTTCCTGGAAGAGCGCGGCGCCACACATCCACGTGCCTTCCCCGATCAGGTTCTCCCACACCAGCTTGGCCTTGACGGAAAGCTGCGCGGTGGGAAGCGTGATGCTCAGTGATTCGGAGAGCGGGCTCACCTGCTGCCAGCCTGGCTGCGCTGCATCTCGAATCGCAGGCCCCCGTAGCTCACGTCCACAATCCGCGCTGGGGTGTCGTCAACGTTGATGGCCAGTCCGCCGATGACGGGCTTGCGCTCCCAGCGCCGCGGCGTCCCGAACCCGGGCCGGGCCGCCATCAGCTTTTGCGCCACGAGATCCAGCAGGCGTGCCGGCGAGACCGGCTTGAGGACGTAATCGGCGCCGCGGCGGCGCGCATCGGCCTCGAGCACAGGGTCGGCAAATCCCGTGATGATGATCGCCGGGATCGGCTGCGGGCTGCTGATGACGAGCTGCAGTCCGTTGAAGGGGCCCAGCCGGACGTCGGCGATCAACAGGTCGGGCGGAGCCGTCCGAAGGACGCGCGTGGCATCTTCGAACGTCCCGACGGCGACCGCCTCGTAGCCGGCTTCCTCCAGGAATTCGGCGAGGCCTTCCCTCGTTGTCTTGTCGTCGTCGACGATCAGAACCTTCGAAGGCATGCTCTCCTCTCCGGCCGGGTGGGCGGGTGACGAGGGGTCAACGCAACCTTGATGCCGGGCCTCGCCGGACAGCAACGCCACGCCGGCGGACGCTGCGGAGCGTTGATTCCGAACCGTCCATTTCACTTTTGTCGAGTGCAGTTTCGAGTCTGATGGCAGCTCTACCTTAACATCGATCGCCTGATGACTTGTTAGTTTTGCCATGACTTGCCCCGACAGGGAAGGGCGAAGAAATGGAGTGCTCTCCCGCTGCCGAGGGTATCGGTGGCTGCTGGGGTCGGCTTTAGTGGGCGAACCGGCGGACTCCGGGGTCCGACGGCGCGGATCTTACAGGAATCGTACGCGCCGCAGGGCCGTGGTGACGACAAAAATGCGCGTGTTGTTCGCGCCGGGATCAGCCGGGATGACCATGAATCCCTGACCGTCGGGCCGGTAGTTGAGGGTCGTGCCGACGATGGCCTCGCCGTCGGAGAACGTGACTTCGACGCGCCGGCCTTGCCCGCGGCCGCCGAACACTTTGCTCTCCTGATAATTCGGATCGCCGTCGAAGTCGCGCACGAAGAACACCGCCTTCAAGCGCGCGATCGACACGACGGTGCGCTCTTTCGGCGTGGCGCGTGATCGACGGCCACAGGGAAAACTGCGGCCGCGACGGATGGAAGTCCTGCGTGTAACCCTTGAGGATCTTTCCGTCCGCTTGCCGGGCCACGATCTTCTGAAACGCCGACTGGGCCTGCCCGGTGGCCTGCAGCTATCAGCGACGTCGGCGCCGGGCGCCGGTGGCGGCGCGACGGTTTCGGCGGTGACTCCCGCCGCGGCCACGGCCGTGGGCGTAGCGCCGACGATGTTCGCGGCCGGCGTGGCACAGTGATCGACGAGCGACGTCAAGCGGTCCGGCGGTCGGTTGGAGCGCCTCGCGCCAGCGTCGAGGCAGCGAGCGCATCCGCGCCTCGAGTGCGGCAGCGCGACGTCCTCGACGTGCGCCGTCGCGGAGGGCGGGCAGGACCGCGGACAGCAGATCCGAGGTGTAGCGGCTGAGCAGATCGCTGCCGGCGTCGCTGTTCGCGCCCGCAGCGCGTCGAGAATGTGAATCACCTCGGTCCGCGCGAGCGAGATAGTCGGTCGCGCCGGACGCGGTCGCGCCGAGCGAAGAGGCGCAGCGGTCGAGGAGGTAGCGTCAGCGCTGCCTCGGTGCCGACGAAGTTCGCGGCCGGAGCGACGGCCGGTGCGCGATCGGCGACGAGCGCGGCCTGCGGCGGCCGAGTCGGGAGCTCGATCAGATGGGCGAACACACAGGCGCCGCGGTAGACCGTCGCTCTCGCCGCGGAGTTCGCGATGTAGCAGCGCAACACCTCGAGAGGAACGGCGGTGTCGAGCCCCGGTCCCGTCATCTCGAGCGTCAGCGTGACTCCCGGCCGCAGCGGCGCGTCGACCTCGAGCAGCGCGCCGCCCTCGGACAGATCGACGAGCCTGACGTCATAGCCGGTACCGCCCGTGCAGGCGTACGGCGCTCAGCCACTCGAGATCGTCCGCGCTTCGCCGGAGATGCGCCCTGCGGTCGGCGCTGGCCGCCGCCGCGCGTTCTGACAGGCGGCGTTCCGCCAGGCCTGCGAGATGACGTTCCGCCAGACGAACGGAGAACGGCGTCGCCTCGACGGTCTCTGGTGCGAGCAGCTCGAGTGGACTCATCGACGTCTAGACCACGACGGTCGGAACCTCGAGCTCGCCCTTGCGGAACGCTTCCACGAACGCATGGACCACGCTCGGATCGAAGTCGGTGCCCGCGCCCTTGACGATGATCTCTTTCGCGTCGAACGGCGACATGGCTTTGCGGTAGGGACGATCGCTCGTGAGCGAATCGTAGACGTCGGCCACCGAGATGATCCGCGCCTCGAGCGGAATGTCCTGGCCCTTGGTCGGGTTGTATCCCGAGCCGTCGAACTTGTCGTGATGCGACAGCACGATCGGGATGACGCGGCGAAGCGATCCGCCGACCGGCTCGAGGATCGACACCCCCTTGTTCACATGCTCCTGCATGTGCTTGAACTCTTCCTCGGTCAGCCGCGCCGCCTTGTAGAGCAGCTCCCGGCTGATGTCCAGCTTGCCGATGTCGTGGAGGAGCGCCGCCGAGCGGACGTCCTCGACTCGTCCCTGCGGCAGCTCGAGCTCGGCGGCAATCGTCGCCGCGTACACCGACACGCGATACGAGTGGTTCTCGGTGTAGCTGTCCTTGGCGATGAAGTGACGCAGGATCATCAGCACGCCGTGGTAGGTCTGCCGCAGCTCGTCGATCTGGAGGGCGCTGTGCTCGTACAGCGTGCCCATCGAGTAGCCCGTGACGATGAGGACCCCGCCCCAGACGGCGATGTCGAGCCAGCGGCCCGCCGACACATCCATGCCCGCGGTCGCCGCGAGGAGCACCGGGTTGTACCACGTCATCAGGCAGACGAGCAGCACGCTGCCGAGCGCCGTGAGCGTCGCGTGGCGGCGGCCATACAGGTACGCCGAGCCGAGGGTCGGCAGCGTATAAAAGCTGAGTACCATCCGCTGCCCATCCACGGCCAGATTCAGCAGCAGGCAGATGCCGAACAGGGACAGGAGCAGCCAGAGCTCCTTGTTCACTTCCTCGATGCGGCCGAACCTCGGTTTCATACGACGTGCTCCTGGCTTGTTCCTATGCGCACACGCGTCCCGGTTGGGCGGCGTAGCCGTCACCACGAATATCCGACCGAGCGCTGGCAAGAAAGGCGCCGCGCCGCTGTATTTCTCTTAACCTGTTGATTTAGAGGTGCTTGACTGGCCGAGCGGATTGGCAGGGAGATCGATGTGCGGTGCCCGAGTGCTCTAGATCGGGACGCTTTGCTAACGGATCCGAGAAAGGAGTGTCGATTATCTGATGAAATCGGGCTGTTGAGCTGTGCTGAAACGGCACCACTGACACTAAGGCCGCTCACCTGGCTGCGCGGTTTTGCACACTTTCTGGCGGGCGCCGCGCCTTCAGCATCTCGAGACACGACCCTCGGTGCTCTGACCGTGGAGAGCTGTCCCGGCCTTAATCCCTGCCGTGGGGTCCCCACCAGCCGGCGGACACCAGCGTGTCCTGCAGCTCCACCCAACGCTTGTACGCCTCGTCGGACGTGGGGAAGGACTCCCGCCGTTCGGGCCGCTTCGGCTCGGTGATGACGATCTCGTATCCCGCGGTGTCGTCTCCGCGAATCTCGCACTGGAGGAACTCGGCGCCGCGTTGAAAGAAGTAGAACATCTCGCCTTCCGATCTGGTATCGGCTCAGGCGCTCGGATGGTGCAGGGTCAGCGCGCCGCGCGCACGGCGATCACGTGATTCTGCGTGCGATAAAGCAGGGCGCCCTCCGAGATGGCCGGCGTCGAGAGGACACTCTCGGTCATGTCGTTCTCGGCCAGCACTTCGAACGCCGGGCCGGCCTTGAGCACGTAGACCCGGCCGTCTTCGCTCGCCAGGAAAACCTTGCCATCGGCGGCGATCGGCGAGGAGGTAAAGGCCGAGGTGCCGCCCGCGAGACGCTGCTGGAACTTGACCTCGCCGGTCTTGGCGTCGTACACCGAGACCACGCCGTTGTATTTCACGATGTACACCAGGCCGCGGTAGACGAGCGGCGTGCACATGTATCCGCCGTCGCGCGGCGCGCTCCAGGCGACGCCGTCGTTGCTGCGTCGTGCCTTCGGCGAGCGTGATGTCGCCCGTTGCGGTGTCGCGGATCGCGTAGACCGGCGACCTGCGGTCCGTGCGCGTTGGTGATGAAAATCAGGCCGTCGTGGACGACCGGCGTCGGCACCGGGATGTCGCCACCGCCGGTCAACTTCCAGATCTCCTTGCCGGTCTTGAAGTCGTAGGCGCCCATGTGCCGCCAGCCGTTGACGATGAGCTGCGTCTGCCCGTTCACCTGATGCACCGTGGGCGTGCCCCACGTCGGCACGTCGCTCCTCGAGACGCGCCACAACTCCTTGCCGCTCCTGGCGTCGAACGCCCCGAGGAACGATCCCTTCTGGACATCCGCCTGGATGACCACGACGTTGTCGTGAAGGATGGGCGAGCTGCCGGTTTCCCATTGCGCCGACGGGTCGGTGAACCAGCCGGCGTCGAGCACGCCGAGGTCCTTCTGCCAGAGCAGCTTGCCCTTGAGGTCGTAGGCGTAGAGCCCTTCCGACCCGAAAAAGGCGATCAGGCGTTCGCCGTCGGTGGCGAGCGTGGAGTTCGCGTGCGAGGCCTTCGTGTGGCGCTTGATCTTGGGAACCGCCTTGAGGACCGACTGCTGCCAGCGCACGGCGCCGGTCTTCTTGTCGAGGCAGTAGATGCGCCATTCGTGCTCGGTGTCGTCGAGGACGGGCTTCACGTCGCCATAGAGACCGACCTTGAGACCGGCGTCCTTCTGGCCGCTGATCGACGTGCTGACGCAGGTGAGGTCCCCCCAGACGATGGGGCTCGACAGGCCGAGGCCGGGCACGGCGGTCTTCCAGGCGACGCCCTCGTCCTTGGCCACGTCCCAGGACGCGGGAAGGGCGAACCCCTCGCCGACCCCAGTGGCGCGGATCCCGCGGAATTGCGGCCAATCAACGCCAGGTTTCGCATCCGCCGCGGCCCGCGGGTGGAGTCCGCACGTCAAAGCCAGCGCGCCCGGTGAGGAAAGCCGCCGAGGTCAATCGCAGGTTCATGGCACAGCTCCTGTCCTTATCCAGCAAGGAAGGCGTCGATGGTACCACCACGCGCCGTGATCCGTCCTCCGAAGCCTATATAATCGGAGGTTGACCGTCATGGACAAACCGACAACGGAGCCGGTCCGCGAGGCGCCGGCGCCTCTGGACTTCATCCGCACCATCGTGGCCGACGACGTGAAAGCCGGAAAGCTCGGCGGACGCGTCGCGACCCGCTTTCCGCCCGAGCCGAACGGCTACCTGCACATCGGCCACGCGAAATCGATCTGTCTGAACTTCGGCGTCGCGGCGGAGTTCGGCGGCACCTGCAACCTGCGCTTCGACGACACCAACCCCACGAAGGAAGACGTCGAGTACGTCGACTCGATTCAGGAAGATGTTCGCTGGCTCGGGTTCACCTGGCACGAGCAGCCGCTGTACGCCTCGGACTACTTCGAGCGGCTGTACGAGTATGCGCGGCACCTGATCGGGAAGGGCCTGGCGTACGTCGACAGCCTGACGGCCGACGAGATTCGCGCGCACCGCGGCACGCTGACCGAGCCGGGGACGGCCAGTCCGTATCGCGACCGTCCGATCGAGGAGAACCTCGATCTCTTCGCCCGCATGCGCGCGGGCGAGTTTCCCGACGGCGCGCTCGTGCTGCGGGCGAAGATCGACATGGCGTCGCCGAACATCAACCTGCGCGATCCGGTGCTCTATCGCATCCGGCGCGCGCATCATCACCGCACCGGCGACGCGTGGTGCATCTACCCGATGTACGACTTCGCGCATCCGCCGTCGGACGCCCTCGAGCACATCACGCACTCGCTCTGCACGCTCGAGTTCGAGGACCATCGGCCGCTCTACGACTGGCTGATCGAGCACCTGCCCGTGCCGTCGCAAGCCGCGGCAGATCGAGTTCGCGCGGCTGAACCTCACCTACACGGTGATGAGCAAGCGCCGGCTGCTGGAGCTCGTCGAGGAGCGCCACGTCTCGGGCTGGGACGATCCGCGCATGCCGACGATTGTCGGGATGCGCCGCCGCGGCTACACGCCGGAGGCGATTCGCGCGTTCTGCGATCGCATCGGCGTCGCCAAGCGCGAGAACATGGTCGACGTCGCGCTCCTCGAGCACGCCGTGCGCGAGGATCTGAATCGCCGTGCGCCGCGCGTGATGGGCGTCCTCGATCCGCTGCGCGTCGTGATCGAGAACTACCCGGAGGACGCGAGATCGACGAAGAGTTCGAAGTCGCGAACAATCCCGAAGACGATGCCGCCGGCACGCGGCGCGTGCCGTTCTCGCGCGTGCTCTACATCGAGCGCGACGACTTCCGCGAAGAGCCGCCGAAGAAGTTCTTCCGCCTCGCCCCGGGGCGCGAAGTGCGGCTGCGCGGCGCCTACTTCATCACCTGCACCGGCGTCGTCAAGGATCCCGCGTCGGGCGAGATCGTCGAGCTGCGCTGCACCTACGATCCCGCGACGCGCGGCGGCGATGCGCCCGACGGCCGCAAGGTGAAGGCCACGCTGCACTGGGTCTCGGCGGCGCACGCGGTCGACGTCGAGGTCCGGCTCTACGATCGCCTGTTCACGAGCGAGAATCCCGGCGCGATCGCCGACTATCGCTGCGGTGCTCAACCCGAAATCGCTCGAGGTGCTGACCACCTGCTGGCTCGAGCCGAGCGTCGCCGGCGCCCCGGCCGGGACCACCTACCAGTTCGAGCGCCTCGGCTACTTCTGCGTCGACCCGGACTCGACCGCCGGCCGGCTCGTCTTCAATCGCACGGTGACCCTCAAGGACACCTGGGCCCGCATCGAACAGCGCGGGTGACGCCGGCGGTCTGCCTCGGCCCGACTTACCCCCGGCGCAGACTTCGAACCGCGCGATCGGACGAACAAAGTCCCATTCCTGGGCAGACTACTTGCCGATCCAAGCTCTGTAATATAACGTATAACATAAGTTACAGCTCAGATCATTTACGGCATATCTCCAAAAGTGAGCTCCGGGCACCTCCCTTGCGGTTACCGTCTGCGACGCCTCGCGAGGAGGCGACGGGAACCGTAGAAGTCAAAGGGACGATCAATGCCACGCATTCTCGCCATCGAATCCGATCCGAAACGCCGCCACGTGCTGTCGCGCTCGTGCGTGAGCACGTCAAGGCCGACGCTCGTCGTCGTCCCGTCGGTCCGGGCGGCGATCGCGTCCATCGCCGAGCGCACACCCGATCTGATCATCGCCCCGACGCTGCTGTCGCCCCCGGATGAAGCCGAGCTGCTGACGCACATGAAGGGGCTCGACAGCGCGCCCTACATTCAGATGCTGACCGTGCCGGCGCTCGACATGCTGTCGGACGCGCCCGCGGACGGAGACCGCGCCGTCGAGGGCTGTTCGGCCCGGTCTTCAACCGCCGGCCGGTCTCCCTGGGTCTTCAGTACGATCGCGGGATGGTGGCGGCGCAGATCGTGGACGGCCTCGAGCGTGCCGCGTACGCTGCGGATGGAGTACGCGGCGATGCTGGCCTACCAGGAGGCGTGTGGCAGCGCGGGTGCGAACACGTCGCTCGTTCTCGCGCGCGCCGGAAGCGGCCCGACGCTCGACGTCAGCGAGCGCGTGCGTTCAGGAGCAGTTGCGCGAGCAGGCGCGCGACGAGCGGCGCATCGCGTTGCGGAAGGGACGCGGCGACGTGCCATGGCTGTCGGGGATCAAGGCGTCGTGGGGAGCCGATCTGCAGCTCATCAACATCTCGAGCACCGGCGTGCTGGTCGAGACCGGATCCAAGTTCGCGCCCGGCAGCACGACCAACCTGCACCTCTCCGGTCCCGAGACCAACCTCGTGGTGCCCGTGCGCTTCATCCGCAGTGACGTCGCGCGCATCGACGGGCTCGGTGTCCGCTACCGCGCGGCGGCCGCCTTCGCGCAAGAAGTCGACCTCGGCGGCCCGCGCCGCGCGCGCGCGCGTGCCCGCGACGCCGCCACAGGAACTGGCGGCGCTCCTCGGCGCCGTGCTGGTCAATGCCTCGGGGCGTCAGGAGCCGGCGCACGCGCGGTTCGCGCCGGGGCTGCGGCAGTTGATTGGTGCGCGTGACGTGCAGGTGCGCGCGGGATCGACCGGCTCGGCCGGCGGTCGCGAAACGCTCTACTTCGACGTGCCCGGCGACGATCGAGCGCGCACGACGCTGCAGGTGATGTTCGACCGCAACCACGACGTGACCGACGCCGAGTTCAGGCTGCTGAAGGCCGCCGCGTGGCTCACCGCCGCGGTCCTCGAGCTCGAGAAGCCCGTCAGCGCTCCGCCGCACGCCCCGACACGATGGCGCTGCTCACCGAGAGGGTGGCGTAATCGGGGAGTCGTAACGGGAAGATGGCCGGCGCGTAACGGCCAGCGGATTGACGCGGCTTCGGTCCCCCATACGATGGATGAATCCACTTCATGCTGTGGATTTCAAGGAGTGCGAATGTCTCAGGCATTCTCAGTGTGGGGTCGCTTTTCCCGTCGTGCGTTCGGCTTCGCCATCGCGGTGCTGCTCTTCCTGCCGGTTGCGGGCAGCGCGCAGACGATCACCGGCCAGATCTGCTGGCCGCATCACCGATTCCTCTGGCGGAGTCCTGCCCGGGGTCACCGTGACGGTCGTCAACGAAGGCACCGGGTTCACCGATACGCGCGTGACCGATGCCGCCGGCCTGTACACGTTCACCAACCTCCGCGTCGGCACCTACTCGGTCTCGGCCGAGATACAGGGCTTCCGCAAGGAGCAGCGAACCGGGTTCTCGCTCACGGCCGACGGCCGGCTGTCGGCGGACTTCTCCCTCGGCGTCGGTGAGCTGAACGAGTCGGTCGAGGTCACGGCCACCCTGGGCGAGACGGTCAATCGCACCAGCGGTGAGGTGGCGCGCACCATCGACTCGCAGCAGATCAAGGACCTCGCCTTCAACGGCCGCAACTATCTCGAGCTGGCGTCGCTCATTCCCGGAGCGGTGGCGACCGACTTCGATCCGCTCGCGCTCGCGACCAGCCTCAGCGTGACGGGCCAGTCGATCAACGGCAGCCGTGGCAACACGAACAACCTGACGGTCGACGGCGGGTCGAACCTCGATTCGGGCTCGAACGGCAGCCAGGTCAACAACGTCAGCCTGAGCTTCATCGAGCAGGTCAAGATCCAGACGGCGAACTTCTCCGCGGAGCTCGGGCGCAACAGCGGCGGGCAAATCAACGTCGTGACCCGCAGCGGCACCAACAGGTTCCAGGGCACGGCGCGGTACGACTTCCGCGACGAGAAGTTCGACGAGCCGAACTACTTCGCCGCGCGCGACGCCAACGGCAACCGGACGAAGCCCGCCCTCGAGTTCAAGAACTTCGAGGGCGCGCTCGGTGGCCCGATTCTGCGCAACAAGCTCTTCTTCTTCGGCGGCCAGCAATACCGCGATCATCAACCGCTTCACCAACCCGGCGCGGCAGACCATGCCGACGCGCGCCGAGCTCGCGGGCGACTTCTCCCTCCGCCTCCGCGGCACCGACAACATCGTCGGCACCGCCGACGATGGCGTGCTGCGCGATCCGACGACCGGGCTGCAGTTCCCCGGCAACGTGATTCCGTCGGGCCGCATCACGACCGACGGACGGGCGATCGCCAATACCTATACGCGGATGATCGAATTGGCGTCGGAGTACGCGAGCACGCCGACCGCGAACAACGCGACCTACCAGCTCTACAACCCCTTCGAGCAACGCCAGGACATCATCCGCATCGACTGGCAGGCCACGGGGAATCAGCGCGTGCACGGACGGTATCTGCACGACGAGTACGACCTGCTCGACCCGTACGGCGTGTTCTCCGGCGCGGCGCTGCCGACCGTGCCGACCAACCGATCGCGGCCCGGGCACCAGCTACCAGATTGGTCACACGTGGGTCGTCCGGCCGACGCTGGTCAACGAGGCCAGGATCAGCGCGGCGTGGAACGGGCAGCGGATCAACCCGCAGGGCGACACGTGGCTGCGGGATACCTATGGCTATCAGTTTCCTGAGCTCTACCCGGGCGGCTTCATCACCGACGGCATCCCTTCGGTGAGCTGTCTCGGGGTTCGCGGCCCTGACCTCGCCATCATTCGCGCTGCTCTCGCCGACGACCGACATCACGTTCCAGGACACGCTGACCTACTCGCGGTCCACCCATTCCATCCGCACCGGCTTTGCGGTGTCGCGCAACCGGAAGGATCAGAACGGACGAGCGGCCTACCTGGGCAACGTCGCGTTCAACCCCTCCGGGAACCCGAACAGCACGAGCAACGCGCTCGCCGACGCGCTGCTCGGCAACTTCCGGACCTACAACGAGGCGTCGGCCGACCCGGTCGGGTTCTTCCGCTTCACGTCGTATCAGGGCTACGTGTCGGACACGTGGCGGCGTGCGCTCGAACCTGAGCCTGGAGCTCGGTGTGCGCTACGAGTATTCGACGCCGACCTACGCGCAGGGCAACAACCTCGTCAACTTCGACCCCGTCGCTCTACGATCCGTCGCAGGCCGTCACGGTTCGGACCAACGGTCTGCTGGTGCCCAATTCCGGCAACCGGTTCAACGGGCTGATCGCCGCTGGTGATGGCGTGCCAGAGGATCAGCAGGGGCGCGTGCAGCTTCTGACCGGGGGCGACTACGACCTCATTCCGAACGGCGCCCCGCGCGGTCTCTACGGCGCGGAGAACCTCTTCATGCCGCGCGCAAGTTTTGCCTATACGCTGAACCCGGCCACCGTCGTTCGTGGCGGTGTCGGCGTCTTCTACGACAAGCCGGAAGGCAACCTCATCTTCTCGCAGCTGAACATCCCACCCGTACTCGACAACGTGACCTACGAGAACTTCAACCTCTCGGCGCCGTCGAGCGGCGCGGCGGGCGCGATCGGCGCGCTCGGCGACATCAACGCCATCGATCCGAACCTGAAGCTGCCCCGTCAGATCGAACTACAGCATCGGCTTCCAGCGCGAGCTCGGCGGCGGATATTTCGTCGAGGCGACGTACGTGGGCAACCGCGGCGACCGCCTGTTGTATCAGCCCGACGTCAACCGCCCGACCTTCGATGCGCTGCGGGCCAACGCGGCGCTGCCCGCCGCGCAGCGCGTGTCGACCAATTTCCTGCGTCCCTACAGGGGCTACTCGGCCATCCGGATGCGACTGAGCGACGCCGACTCGCTGTACAACTCCTTGCAGTTGTATGCGACCAAGCGCCGCGGCGACTTGCAGTTCACCACGTCGTACACGCTTGGCAAGGTCACGACCAACGCGAGCGGCAACGGCGACAACGACACCGCCGAGGCGCCCGGCGATCTGGAGTACACGCGCGGGCCGGCGTCGTTCGATCGCCGGCACGCGTTTGTCGGCACGTTCACCTATCGCGTGCCGTTCCTGCTCGATCGTGGTGACTGGGTCGAGGCGATTGCCGGCGGGTGGGAGGTCAGCGGCAAGGTGCGGGCGCAGTCCGGGCAGTACTACACCGCGACGGGCGACTCGTCGGTTGGCAACCGCCGGGCGAACTACACCGGCGCCGAGATCGCGCTCGACGATGGGGACGAGCTGCGCTGGTTCAACACCGCCGCGTTCACGGTCCCCGCGGAGGACGCGAGAGGCACGGCCACCGTCGGGCAGATCCTCGGCCCGGGCTTCTACCAGTGGGATCTGTCGTTCCGGAAGAACTTCCGGTTCGGCGGCCGCTACCAGGCCACGCCGATTTTCGACGTGTTCAACGTGTTCAACCGGGTCAATTTCGGCGCGCCGAACACCGAACGTGTCGTCCGGCGCCTACGGGACCATCAACGCCGCGCAGCCGTCACGCCAGTTCCAGCTCGGCGTGAAGTTCGACTTTTAGCGCGGATCGCGCGGGAGTTCTCACGAGGACGCGGATCACGCGTGTATTTCTCACGGGACGCGGATCACGCGGATCAAAACGGGTTTCGACGGGACGCGGATCACGCGGATCACCAGCAACTGTTCACCTGGTAGAAATCCGCGCCCGTCGAGGCCCCCGTTCGTGATCCGCGAGATCCGCGTCCCGTCGAACCCGTTCGTGATCCGCGAGATCCGCGTCCCGTCGAAACCCATTCGTGATCCGCGAGATCCGCGTCCCGTTGAGCCGTTCGTGATCCGCGACCCGGCGTCCCGTTGAAGACCCCTCTTGATGATCCGCGGCTGATATCTCGTGCAAAGATCCGCGTGTGGCGGTTTCTGCGCTCCCGATCGATGCCCTGATTCCCGAGATCCTCGCGCGGGTGCGCGAGTTCCGTGCCGTGGTCGTGACGGCGGCGCCGGGCGCGGGCAAGACGACCCGGGTCCCGCCCGCGCTCGCCGCGGACGGCCCGGTGATCGTCCTGCAGCCCCGGCGCATCGCCGCGCGCAGCCTGGCGTCGCGCATCGCCAGCGAACGGGGATGGACGATCGGCGGGGAAGTCGGGTGGCACGTCAGGTTCGAGCGCCAGTTCGGGCCGAAGACGGCGGTGCTCTTCGCGACCGAGGGCATCCTCACGGCGCGCCTGCAGCAGGACCCGCTCCTCGGGGACTTCCGGACCATCATCCTCGACGAGTTCCACGAGCGCAGCGTGCACGCGGATCTCGGCATCGCGCTCGCGAAGCAGGCCTGGCTCGCCCGCAGCGATCTTCGCCTGGTCGTCATGTCCGCGACGCTCGACGCCGCGGCCGTGTCGGCGTATCTGGCCGGGTGCCCGATAGATCAACGTCCCTGGCTCCTCGCATCCGCTCGAGATCCGCTACGCGCCAGCGGTGCCGCTGCCCGAGGCGGTGCAGGCGTCCCTGCGCGAGCGCGCTGGACAGGTCCTGTGTTTTCTCCCGGGGGCCGGCGAGATCGCCCGCGCGCGCCGGGAACTTGCGACTGACGTCGAGGTCGTCGAGCTCCATGGCTCGCTCGACTCGGCGGCGCAGGACGCGGCGATCGCCTCGACGCCGCGCCGGCGGATCGTGCTCGCCACCAACATCGCCGAAACGTCGCTCACGGTCCCGGGCATCACGGCGGTCATCGACAGCGGCTTCCAGAAAGTGGCGCGCTACGATCCCGATCGCGCGGTCGACAGCCTCGAGACCGAGCGCATCTCGCAGGATGCGGCCGATCAGCGGGCGGGGCGTGCCGGCCGGATCGGGCCTGGCCTGGCGATCAGGTTGTGGCACCAGGCCGATCGCCTCCGCGCCCATCGCGAGCCGGAGATCCAGCGCGTCGATCTCTCCGGCACGGTCCTCGACATCCTGGGCTGGGGTGGCGAGCCTGCCGCGTTCGAGTGGTTCGAGGCACCGGCGCGGGACCGCGTGGACGCGGCGCTCGCGCTCCTCGATCGCCTCGGGGCCATGCGCGCCGGGCGCCTGACCGACGCCGGGCGACGGATGCAGAGGCTGCCGCTCAACCCACGGCTGTCGGCGATCCTCCTTGCCGCGTCAGGCGCGCGCTCCGCGGCCCTCGCCTGCGCGGTGCTCTCGGAGCGTCACTATCAATCAGCATCGAAGAGCTCGCAATCAGCACCGAGAGCTGCAATCAGCTCGAGCGATCGCGGCGCCCACCACCACGAGCGATCTGCTGAGCGCCATCGAGCGCGAAGGCGATCTGCCGCCACACGTCCTCAGGACGGCGCGCCTGCTGCAATCGCTCGTCGATGGCCGGGCCGAACGCACGCTCGACGAATCGGCGTTCCGCCGCGCCATGCTCGCTGGGTATCCCGATCGCGTCGGCCGCCGGCGGGCGGCGGCGTCGCCCCGCGTCCTCCTCTCCTCCGGCCACGGCGCCGTCGTCGGTCCCGAGAGCGGGGTGCGCGACGGCGAGTTCCTCGTGGCGCACGACGTCATGGCCGGACGGCCGGGCGAAGGGACAGAGGCACGGATCAGGATGGCGAGCACGGTCGACCGCAGTTGGTTGACGCCGACGCACACGCGAGTCGATCACGCCTTCGACACCGAAGCCGGGGTCGTGCGCGCCATCTCGCGCGACTACTACGACGCCCTGGTGCTTGTCGAGCGGCCGGCGCCGGCTGATCCGCTGCAGAGTCGAGCAACTCCTGGTCGAGGCCTACTTGGTGCAGCCGATGTCCGACGCAGACCATCAGCTGCTGCGCCGTCTGAGCTTCGCCGGGCTCACGCCTGACTTGCGAGCGTTGGTCGAGCGCGCCGCCGCCGGCGTTCGCGCGTTGCGCGACCTCGACATCGAACGTGGGCTCATGCCGGACGAGCGTCGGCAGGTCGAGCAGATGGCGCCGCAGTCCATCCGGGTTCCGAGCGGCCGCGACGCGCGGCTCGAGTATCAGGGCGATGGGACAGTGAGCGCGGCGGTGAAACTGCAGGAACTGTTCGGGCTCGCCGAGACGCCCCGCGTCGGTCCCAGGCGCGAGCCCGTGCTGCTCGCCCTCCTGGCGCCCAATGGTCGTCCCGTCCAGATGACGCGCGACCTGCGCAGCTTCTGGGAACGGACGTATCCCGAGGTCCGCAAAGAACTTCGTGGCCGTTATCCGCGGCATCCATGGCCCGACGACCCGTGGACGGCGCCGCCGACAGCCCGAACGACGCGACGTGGGGTCAAATGGTACAGTCGCTAGTCGGCAGTCGCTCGGTCGTCAGTCCGAATCGTCAGTCCGAGTCGGCAGTCATGAGGACAATCCTGGTCTCTGGGGCAGTAGTGTTGGGTCTTGCCTCGTCACTCGTATTGGGGCAGGGCACGCCAGGATGTTGCGAGTCGGCCGCGCCGTGCGTCAGCTACTGGGCTGCGGGGGCGGTGTTTGTCGGCCGCGTCGAGGCGATCAAGCGCGTGGGGACTTCCCGCGTGGCGCGGTTCGCGGTGCTCGAAGGATTCGCGGGCGTGCGCGAGAGCACCATCGAGGTCACTACCGGACCGGCTGGGCACCGCTGCGGCTTCGCTTTTGTCGTCGGCAAGGAGTACATCGTGTACGCCGATCGCTCAGGAGGTCTCGGGCTCGCGACCAGCCGCTGTTCGGGTACGCGCGAAATCGAAGATGCCGGCAGCGACCTGGCCTACGCGCGCGACGTGAAGCTGGGCAAGGCGCCGGCGGGCTACATCGCTGGACGTGTGCTGACGGCGTCGCGCGACCTCGCGGGCAAGACCACGGGTGTACCGCAGCCGGCGGCCGATATTTCGCTGACCGTCACGCGCGATGGCCTGATCGACATCCTGACGTCCGATCGGGCCGGAGACTTTCGCGCCGCGAGCCGCGGCCCTGGCAACTACCGCATCGGCGTGAGCCCGCCGGAACGGCTCTACGCCGACGAGACATCGACCTCGGTGACGCTGCGCGATCCTCGCGCCTGCGCCGCCGTCGGATTCACCCTTCACGACAACGGCCAGGTTGCCGGCCGGATCGTCGACACCGCAGGCAGGCCGGTTGCGGGCCTGACGATCGAGCTCGGACCGGCCGGTTCCGGCGCCAGTCGGCGCGTGGTTACCGATCGCGCGGGCCGCTACCTGCTGGCGCAGATTCCCGCCGGGCGTTTCGTGCTGAGCGTGCCTGCCGGGCCGTCGCTCGACGGCGAGGGCAGGGGCCCGCGCCTCCTCCATCCCGGCGTCGAGAGCGCCGGGGGGGCGACGCGCGTCGCGCTGACGGCTGGGCAACGACTCGAGCTTGCGGACTTCAGGCTTCCCGCGAGTCATGCCTACGTCCCGATCTCGGGCGTCGTGTTCGATGCTGACGGCGCGCCGGCCGAGGGCGCCCGCGTGTACCTCAAGGGCGTCGGCGGGAACGAGCGCATCGTTTCCGAGCCCGTGGTTGCCGATTTCATGGGACGATTCGTGATTGCGGCGCGTGCCGGCGCCGGCTATGGGCTCTTTGCCGAGCGTGCGCGTCCCGGTGGCAGTTCCTCGCGCGTCGACTCGGCCGACGAAATGCGATTGATAGCCGTCGACGGGCTCAAGCCGGTTCGTCTGACCCTCGCGCGCCGCTACTGACTCTGAATCGCCAGCCACCCATGCCCGTACCCCTCAAGATTGGCACCTGGAACGTCAACGGTATCCGCGCCCGGCTCGACGAGGTGCAGGCGTGGGTGCTCAAGGAACGCCCCGACATCCTCTGTCTGCAGGAAATCAAGGCCGCCCCCGATCAGATCCCGATGTTTCTCTGCGAGCTCGAGGACTACTGGTGCTACTGGCACGGCTCGAAGGGCTACTCGGGAGTGGGACTGCTGGTGCGGAAGGAGTTCGCTCCGGAGCGGCCGGCGTTTGCCCATCCCGCGTTCGACTTCGAGAACCGCATCGTGACCGTGCGGACGCCACAGGCGACCGTGGCGTCGGTCTACGTGCCGAACGGCGGCAAGGACTTTCCCGCGAAGATGCGATTCCTCGAAGCGCTCGACGAGCTCGCCGCGGCGCACCAGGCCGACGCGCTGCCGCTCATCATCTGCGGCGACCTCAACGTGGCCCGCACCGACGCCGACGTGCACCCCAAGGAGCGCAAGCCGCGCGCGACCGGCCAGCGGCCCGAAGAGCGCGCGCTCCTCGAACGCATCATCGGCCACGACCTCGTCGATGTCGGCCGCGCCCTCGATCCCGACAACGACATGCTCTTCACGTGGTGGGCGCCGTGGCGCGAGATGCGCCAGCGCAACATCGGCTGGCGCCTCGACTACGTCCTCGCCAGCCGCTCTCTCTTCGCCTCCGTGCGCGGCTCGACCGTCGAGCGCGAGTTCGGCACGAGCGATCACGCACCGGTGGCGGCGGTGTTCGATGTCGACGGCTCAAGGCTCAAGGCTCAGGGCTCAGGCGAAACCTTGGACACATAACTCGAGGCTCTTCCCTGAGCCCTGAGCCCTGAGCCGCCATCCCCCGCGCTTGACAATCATTCCTAAGTACTAAATAGTTAGTAGCAAATGCGGACCCCCCACCCGACCCTGACGCCGCAAGAGCTCGCCATCATGAAAGAGATCTGGCGGCTCGACAAGGCCACCGTGCGCGACGTGTACGAAGCGCTGCGCGAGAAGCGCAGCATCGCCTACACGACGGTGATGACGATGATGAAGATCCTCGAGGACAAGGGGTACCTCAAGAAGACGCAGGTGGACCGCGCCTACGTCTACCGGCCGGCGCGCCCGCGGCAGCAGGTGGTCGGCGCGATGGTCCGCGACTTCGTCGACCGGGTGTTCGACGGCGCCGCCGGCGGGCTCCTGCTGCACCTGGCCCGCGACGGCAGCAACGCCGGCCGTCTGACGAAGGAAGAGCGCCGCCGAATCAGGCAACTCATACAGGACGCTGACCAGGTCGACGGTGACAAGGCAGACGGCAAGGAGGAGTCGTGATGGTGTCGAACGTGCTCGAGAACGTCGCACGGTGGAACATCCAGATCGCCCTCCTGACGATCGTCGCGGCTGTGCTGCTGCGCGTCCTTGCGGTCAGCGCGCCGGCCGTCCGGCACGCGATCTGGCGCACGCTGCTCGTGGTCTGCCTGGCGCTGCCAGTCGTCCAGCCCTGGCGGGCGCCGGCCATCGACACGTCGCAGGTTCGCGCCGAGATTGTGGACGCCGCCCTGCTCACTGCCCCGACGGCCGAGATGGCGTTTGTCGCCGGGCCATCGGCGGGCACGCGGCTCGCGCGACACCTGCGCTCCACCTGGACCGCATATGTCGGGATGGTCCTCGCCGCCGGCGTCGCCGTGCGCCTGGCCTGGCTGCTCGCCGGCATCTGGCGCTTGCAGCGGCTTCGCCGCACCGGTGCGCTCGCGGTGACGAGCGAGGGCTATCGCGAGCTGGCAGCGCTCATAGAAGCCGGCGCCGAGATCCGCCGCGTCGAGCGCCTGGGTCAGCCGGTCACCTTCGGCGTGCTCAAGCCGGCGGTGCTCCTGCCCGCGTCGTTTCACACGTTGCCCGAGGGCGTTCAGCGCGCCGTGCTGGCGCACGAGCTGTGGCACGTCCGCCGCCGCGACTGGGCCTGGGTGCTCCTCGAGGAGGCCATCCGCGCCGCCTTCTGGTTCAACCCGGCGATGTGGTGGCTCGTCTCCCGCGTGCAGTCATCGCGCGAGGAAGTGGTCGACGAGCTCACCGTGCAGGTCACCAACGCCCGCAAGACCTATCTCGAAGCGCTCCTCGCGTTTGCGGATCAACCGACCTTGTTCCCCGCCACCCCCTTTGCCCGTCGTCGTCATCTGTTCCATCGGATGCTGCTCATTTCCAGGGAGGCTGTGATGTCGTCCAGAAGAATTGTCGCGTCGACGCTCGCTACCGCCGCTGTGCTGCTGGCGACCGGTCTCTACGCTTCGTCGGCGTTTCCTCTCAAGGCCGCGCCCGTCGCGACCGTGGCCTCGGCCGAGCAGGCTCCACCCCGAGATCGCCGGCCGGGCGAGGCGGGGCCGGAGACCGCGCGCGAGCGTGAGCTGAAGGCGGCGATCGCCGCTGGCGCCGTCAAAGCCCCGCAGGTGATCGAGCTCGCGCGTCTGCAGGAGGCGCGAGGAGCAACGGCGGAGGCAGAGGCGACGCTGCAGGCGTTCGCGCGGGCCGCCCCGACAGATCGCGATGCGATGATGGCCCTGGCGGCGCACTACAACAGAACCGGCCAGTTCGATAGAGACCGTCGCGACGCTCGAGACTGTCGCGGCGATGACGCCGACGGACCCTCAGGGATACCACTTGATCGCGACGTTCTACTGGGAGAAGGCTTTCAAGGATCCAAGGCTTTCACCGGCGCAGAAGAGCTGCGTACATCGACGCGGGCATCTCCGCCACGGATCGCGCCCTCGGATACGACCCCGACTATGCCGATGCGCTCACTTACAAGAACATCCTCCTGCGCATGAAGGCGAATGCGGAGGCCGACCCCGCCATCAGGCAGACGCTTCTTGCCGAAGCCGATGCGTTGCGCAACCGCGCGATGGAGTTGCAGAAGACCCGCCAGAGCGGCCGTTCCAACATGGCCTTCGTGCCGGCGCCCGGTCAACCGCCTCCCCCGCCGCCGCCGCCCCCTCCGCCCGTCGAGCTCATCGACGGTCAGGCGCCAGTCAGGGTGGGCGGGAACATCAAGCCGCCGACAAAGACGAGGGACGTCAAGCCTGTCTACCCCGCTGATGCGCTGGACGCGCGCGTCCAGGGCGTCGTCATCATCGAAGCGACGATCGATTCGCTGGGCAACGTCAGCACCGCGCGTGTGCTTCGCGGCCAGCCCCTGCTCGATCAGGCCGCCCTCGACGCAGTCAAGGAGTGGCAGTTTACGCCGACGATGATGAACGGCGTGGCGGTGCCGGTGATCATGACCGTGACGGTGAACTTCACGATGGGCCACGCGGGTGGCGGTCCACATGGAGCACCTGCGCATTTCGGGCAGTCGCCCCCGCCGCCGCCCCCGCCGCCGCCGGCGGAGCTCGTCGACGGCCAGGCCCCGATTCGCGTCGGCGGGAACATCAAGCCGCCCACGAAGACTAGAGACGTCAAGCCGATCTACCCGGCGTGACGCGATGGCCGACCGGGTGCAAGGTGTGGTGGTCATCGAAGCCACAATCGATTCAGCGGGAAATGTGCGGAACGCGCGGGTGCTTCGCAGCCAGCCGCTGCTGGATCAGGCCGCTGTCGACGCCGTCAATCAATGGCAGTTCGCAGCCGACCCTGCTGAACGGTGTGGCCGTGCCTGTGATCATGACCGTGACGGTTAACTTCACGCTGGATAGGTAGGCCTGCCAAGAGCCTTACACCGCGGAGCACGCTGATCGCGCAGAGAAATCAAAACTATTGGGCTCTGCGTCCTCGGCGTTCTCCGCGGTCGAGAGGCTTTCTGGCGCCAGGTCCGGCGCTAGGTCCTCTCCTCCCACACCCGGCACAGATTGACGATCGTCTCGACCGCCTTGTCCATGTCTTGAGCGGAGACCCACTCGAGCCTCGAGTGGAAGTTGTGCTCGCCGGCGAAGATGTTGGGCGTCGGCAGCCCCATGAACGACAGCCGCGACCCATCCGTACCGCCGCGGATCGGGCGCTCGACCGGCGTCAGCCCGCTGCGCCGGATGGCCTCGCGCGCGCACTCGATGACCTCGGGGTAGCCTTCGAGGATCTCCCGCATGTTGCGATAGGACTCGGAGATGCGAATTTCGAGCCCGGCTCGGGGGTGCCCGGCAATCACCGCGCGCGCGAGCTCCTCGACGAACGTCTCCTTCTCCTCGAGTCCGGCGGTCGAGAAGTCCCGCACGAGCAGGCGGACGGACGTGCGTTCCACCGACGCTTCGACGATGTAGGGATGCACGTAGCCGTCGTAGCCGTCGGTCGTTTCCGGAGACAACCGGTCCGCCGGCAGGCGCGCGATGAACTCGGCGGCGAGTTTGATGGCGTTGACCATCCGGGCCTTCGCGTAGCCGGGGTGCGTGTTGAAGCCCTTGAACGTGACCGTCATCGCGTCGGCCGAGAAGCTCTCCCACTCGAGCTCGCCGGCGTTGCCGCCATCCATCGTGTAGGCGCACAGGGCGCCGAACCGTCCGACGTCGAAGAGGTTCGCGCCGCGGCCGATCTCCTCGTCGGGCGTGAACGCCACCCGGACCGCGCCGTGCGGAATCTCGGGATGGGCCATCAGGTACTCGGCGGCGGCGACGATCTCGGCCACGCCCGCCTTGTCGTCGGCGCCGAGCAGCGTGTGCCCCGACGCCGTGACGATGTCGTGGCCGACGTGCGCAGAGAGCGACGGGTCGTCGGCAGTGCGCAGCACCGCCGTCGGATCGTCGGGCAGCACGAGGTCGCGCCCGTCGTAGGCATGGTGCACGATCGGGTGGATGTCGTGCCCCTGCATCTCAGGTGACGTGTCGACGTGAGCGATGAAGCCGATGACCGGGACATGAAGCTTGGTGGTCGTCGACGGGATGGTCGCCATCACGTAACCGTGCTCGTCCATGCTCACGTCCGTCAGCCCGATTGCCGTCAGCTCGTTGACGAGGACGCGCAGGAGTGTCAACTGGCCAGGCGTACTCGGACACGACGACGAGCCTTCGTCCGAACGCGTGCTGATGACCACGTAGCGAAGGAACCGCTCGAGCGCCGACGTCTTGATCCCGGGCGCTACGCCGGCGGCTTCGCGTCCAGCAGTCGCGCCAGTGTCCGTGTGTCCGCCAGGTGCACCAGCAGGAGGTCGGCGCTTCGAACGGCTTCGGTTACGGTCGGCCATGGTGGTGACGCTGACTCATGCGCGTGGTGCCGCACGGCTTCCATCTTCAGGACGGCCAGTGCTACATGGAGGTACTCGACAATCGTGTGGAGTCCCTGCCCGTAGTACGCGATCCAGTTTCCAAAAAGACGCGCCGCAAGATAGCCGCGGACCGCGTCGTCGACATCGCCCCAGCAGGCTGAGCCGCGGTGCCAGGACGCGAGCCAGTCCTCGATCGGGGAAGGGTACGTCAGGCCCGATGGGACCGAGCTCAGCGCCAGGCGGACGCGCTGCTCGTCGCGGCTTGACGTGTCCAGATTTTTGTCCGGTTTGCGCGACGGACGCAATCTCGAACTCTCGCTCGACCGTTGCACGCAGGCTGCCGCGACCGGGCCGCCAGGATTGCACGGCGCGCGTCGCACGGCTGAGAATCGCGAGCGCGCCGCCGGCGGTGAGGTCGTCTCGCGCCAGCAGAGCGAGGGCCGCTCGCTCCCACGCATCGTAACCCTCGAGATCGGTCAGCAGCTCCGAGCGCAGCAGCGGCGGCAGAGCATCGCGCGCATCCAGTCCTTCCAGACGGTCTGGGGCCGTCATCCGTGATGCTCGCTCTCGAGAGCCAGCGGACCTGGCGCGCGCACGACTTCGAAGCTCGCAGCCCTCGGCGATCGGAGAAGTCGCCGCGGCGGTGGGGCAGAAGTGCGAGAGGGAGATGAACGTCCCGCGCGCGTCGTGGAGGACGATGCGAGGGAAGTGCCGGCAGGCCGAGGGCAGCGACGCGACACCGAGCTCGCGGTGCACGGCGCACAGGTTTCCCCGGTCCGGCTCGAAGAACACGCACGCGCCGCTCGGCTGGACACCGACCACCGCTGCGGCACCGTCGGGTAGCGCTCCGCCGTCCGCGAAGAGCCGTCGGCGTTCCTGCCCACCGAAGTGCACGCGGACCTGCTCGTATGCCGGTCTCTCAATCGGGATCGCCCAGCCCGCCGTGCAGCAGGCACCCGCGTGCTGGCAGCGGTAGTCAGCATGCAGGCGCAGGCAGAGGGCCGTCCCGGATCCCGATTTGTGTTCCATTTTGAGAATTCAGATTACAGAAAACGGTCCTGTCTCGAAGGGACACAATCGCCGAAAGCGCCTGAAAACCCTGGAATTGGCCCGGCCCCCGTATTGCTACCCTTCAGAGCCCTTCATGTCCGACAGAGATACATTTGGCCCCAGACTCCGCGCCGAGCGCGAACGTAGGGGCATCTCGATTGAGACCATTGCGTCGGTTACCAAGGTCGGCGGCGACCTCTGGGAGGGCCTCGAACGCAATGACTTCTCGCGCTGGCCGTCCGGAATCTTTGCCCGGGCGTTCGTGCGGGACTATGCTCGCGCCATCGGGCTCGACGCCGACGAAACTGTCGACGAATTCTGCCGTCTGTTTCCGCTGGGGGACCGCCGGGCCAGCCGCCTGATTCAGGCGCAGGCCCAACTCATTGGCCACCACCTGGCGTGCGCCGAAAGCGGCGCTCTTCCGGTTGCCGGCGACCGGCGCGCGCCGACCGCGCCGCCGCTCGACGAAACCACGGCGTTGCGCGCGCGGCTCGTCTCCCGTTCTCTCGCCACGGCGCTCGACGCCCTCATTTCGCTCAGCGTCGCGGCCGGCGTCTCGAGCCTCATGGACATCAGCTTCTGGACGATTGCCGGCGTCATCACGGTCATGTACTACACCGGAATGACGATCGCCTTCGGCACCTCGCCGGGCCTTCGCGTCGTCGACGCCCTGCGTCAGCGCATGCCGTCGCTGTTCGAGGTCGGGGACTGGCATCGCGCACGCCTAGAAGTAAGGATCGGCTCAAGGCTCAGGCTCAGGCAAGAGCCTTGAGCTCAGTCGTCCGGCTGGATCGGAGATCTTGCCTGAGCCCTGAGCCCTGAGCTGAGCCTTCCCGATTCACCCGAGCGGTGTCTAATCCAAATAGCCGGCAACTGCGACCCGGCCAGGTGTATGGCGCGACAGCTCGGGCTCCTTTCGTCGGGTCTTGATGCGCGCTCGAACACCGTTCGTCACGGCCATCCCATCTTTTTCTCCCGACAAGCTACCGTATGAAGCACCTACTTGCGCTCGGCGTGTGTCTCCTGGCGTTCTTCCCGGCTCCGTCGATGGCCGCAAACGGCCCCCGGTGGCGGCAGGAACTTGGCAGTGGTCAGCGCCGGCCCGACTGGTGAAGTGGCCAGCCTCGCCGAGGCCAACGAGATCCGGATCGTGTTCTCGGAACCGATGGTGGCGCTTGGCCGCATTCCATCCGTCGTGCGTCCGCCCTACGTCACGATCGCGCCGGCCATCCCTGGCGCGTTCCGCTGGTCGGGCACGACGATCCTCATCTTTACGCCAGACGCGAAGACGCCGCTCCCGTATGCGACCCGCTATGACGTCACGGTCGATGCGACGGCCGCGGCCGTCAGCGGCCGGGCACTCGGTGCTCCCTACACGTTCAGCTTCACCACGCCGACGGTGAAGCTCCTGCGGACGGACGCGTACCGCCGCGGTGGACGCTTCGACGCGCCGTACGTCGTGCTGCTGCGATTCAATCAACCTGTCGAGCGCGCTGACGTCGCGGCGGCGCTCGCCGCGAAGTTCGAATCGCATAGCTGGGATCAACCGTCGATCTCCGCCGCTGCCCAGCAGCGCCTGGCGGCGATCGATCCGACCTCGGTCGATCGCTTCAACGCCAAGGTTGCGGCAACCAATGCGGCGGCCTCGTCCACCGCGCCGGTGACGGTGCGGCTGACCACCGACTGGGACAAGAAGCGGTTCCCGCCCCATCCGACGCTCGTGGCGTTCGAGACCGTGACCCGCGTTCCGTCGCAGAGCTGGGTCAAGCTCACGCTCGGAGCGTCGCTCAAGTCACCCGCCGGACCGGCGACCCCGGGCCGGGTGCAGGACTACACCCTCAAGGCTGAACCAGCCCTCTTCGTGTGGGGGTTCGACTGCACCGCCACGTGCGATCCCGACAACCGGAACCCGGTGGCCTTTCACGCTCCCGTCCGCGTCTCGGAGTTCGCCAAGTCCCTCCGCATCACTGACGTCACGACGGGCACCCCAACGACCGTGCCCGTGCCCGAACCGTCGACCCAAACGACGTGGGGGAGGGACAGCTCCGCCTACCTGACACTCGAGGATGCGCACTACAACTCGCAACCGCCCGCGAGCACGTACCTCGTGGCGATTGGTGCGGGGCTGACGTCGGTCGATGGCCAGACTCTCGGCTACACGTGGGCGGGCCAGGTGCAGAACTGGCACCGCACCGCGTTTACCAGCTTCGGTGACGGCCACGGCGTCTGGGAAGCGAGCGGCGGCTCGGTGCTGCCGTTCTACTCACGGAATCTCTTCGACGTAAAGCAGTGGGCGTCGCCCCTCAAGCCCGATGATCTGATGCCGACGATCCGTGCGCTGACGCCGACGTTTGGCATCAGGCCGCCGGTCGATCCCGTGAGCCGCAAGCTCGGCGTGACGCAACGATCGCATTCAGTCGCACGGTCTCGACGTCGCGAAGGCGCTGGGCCCGCGCGGGACCGGTCTCGTCTGGGCGGCGGTCGAGAACGGCGCGTCGATTCCCAACGCGAAGCGCTCGGCGCAGGCCGCTCGCGCGTCGCTCGTGCAGGTGACGAACCTCGGCGTGACGGTCAAGGACAGCCCGCAGAACACGCTGGTGTTCGTGACCCGGCTCGACAACGCCGCGCCGGTGGCCGGCGCCAAGGTCTCCATCATCAACCGCGACAACAGCATTCACTGGAGCGGTACGACCGGCGCTGACGGCGTCGCGACGGGACCTGGCATTCCTTATCAGGAGCGCCGCTACACCGGCGAACAGGACTACGCCGAATGGCAGAAGCCCGACTTCGTCGTCCTGGCGGAGAAGGACGGCGACATCGCGTATGTCGGCAGCAACTGGAACGAGGGCATCGAACCGTGGGATTTCGGCGTGCCTTTCAATCGCACCGAAGCCGAGCCCATGCTGCGCGGGACGGTCTTCAGCGATCGCGGCGTGTATCGCCTCGGCGAGGAAGTCCACTTCAAGGCGATCCTCCGCCAGAACACACCCGCTGGCATTCGCCTCCTGCGCAACGGAACCGCCGTGGCCATCACGCTCCGCGACAGCCAGTATCGCGTCGTCGACGAGCGCACGGTCACGGTCAACGACTGGAGCAGCGCCGAGTGGACGACGACGTTGCCGGCTGAAGGGGCACTGGGCAACTACTCGGTGCGGGCGGTGCTCGAGAGCGATAGGCCGAAGCCGAAGACCGCCGAGGACGTGCAACCCGGGGACGTGCCGAGTCCGGAGCTCGACGACGCGGTGCCGTACCAGAAAGCCGTCAGCGGCTCGTTTCTGGTCGCGACGTACCGGCGGCCGGATTTTCGCGTCGACGTATCGCTGAAGGCCGAGCGCGCGCTGGCCGGTGAACCGGTCAAAGGTGTCGTGACGGCGCGCTACCTCTTTGGCGCGCCGATGGGCGCGCGGCCGGTCACGTGGGCGTTCTCGCGGACACCCGTTCGCTCCGCACCGGCGGCCGTGGTCGACAGCTTTCCGGACGAGCAGTGGGTGTTCGTGGGGTGGAGTGAACGCGCGGACAGTGCGGCCGCCGGCGAGGTCAGCCGCGACGAGGCCACGCTCGCCAAGACGGGGGATCTTCCGCTGACGTTGACGCCGCCGGCTGATGCGGGCCTTCCTTACATGTACTCGCTCGAGGGGGACGTCGAGGACGTGTCGCGCCAGCACATCGCCAATCGCGCGAGCCTGCTCGTGCATCCGGCGCCGTGGTACATCGGGCTGCGCCGCTCGTCATACTTTCTGCAGCAGAAGCAGGGCTTGAACACGGAAGTGGTGGCGGTCGCGCCCGACGGCAAGGTGGTGCCGGGCGTGACGGTCACTGTGACCTTGACGCAGATCCAATGGAACAGCGTCCGTCGTGCCGAGGGTAACGGGTTCTACACCTGGGATACCGAGCGCAAGGAAGTGCCGGCGGGATCGTGGACGATCACGACCGGTGCGGCGCCCGTGCCACTCACCGCGCCGTTGCCCAATGGCGGCTACTTCGTCCTCGAAGCGACGGCGCACGACACGAACAAGCGATACACGGTAACGCGAACCTCGTTCTATGCCCTGGGCGACGGCTATACCGCCTGGGCACGGTTCGACCACAACCGCATCGAGCTCGTACCCGAGCGCCGGACCTATAAGCCGGGCGAGACCGCGCGCGTCATGATCCAGTCGCCCTGGGAACAGGCGAC
>CAVUIF010000005.1:0-206871 GCA_963741455.1 uncultured Thermoleophilaceae bacterium | reverse complement strand
AGTCCCGTCGCTCACCCTCACGGCTGCAAACCCATGCATGCCTGCGTCATCGGTTCGCTTGCGTGCAAAGCACGCGTCGCTCCCTCTTCCTTGGCCTGCGGGGTTTTCGCTCGCGAGGGTGAGCGACCGAGGTCGCTCACCTTTCGGAACCCGCTTGTGGAGCCGTGGCACGCGCGGGTCGGCCTCCTTTGTCCTGCCCATGCTTGGCGGCAGGTCGATTTGAGGCAGGTCACTCCACCACGAGCGAGCCACGCTGGCCGCGCCGCCAGTGCCCGGTGACCGAGCAGTAGTAGACGTAGTTCCCTGGCTTCAGATCGGCGACCGCGCGGGTCGTGCTCTTGCTGACCGTATTGGTGCCGCCGATGTCCTCGGAACCGGGCAGCATGCAGCACTTCGTACCGGTCGCGATCCGCACGTTGTGGCCGAGCTCCGCGGGGTTGACCAGCTCGATGGTCGCCTTGCCCGCCTTCGCGGTCAGCTTCGACTTGTCGAACTTGATCTCCCCGGCCGACGACTCCACCTTGAGCCGCAGGACTTGATCGGGAAGGTCCTTCGGCGGGGTGGCGGGCTTGGCGGCGTTGTCGTGGCCATCGTCTCCGCAGCCGGCGGCCAGGGCGGCGACGGCGAACGCCGAAGCCCCGAGCGCGCGCGCTTGGTGCATGCGGGTCATGCCTAGCTCCTCTCGTCTTCGAACATTTCGAGCGCCTGGACGATTCGCGGGGAGGGGAACCCGGCGCGCGCAGCCGCGCCCTGCACGGCCTCTGCCGAGGCGGCCTCGAAGACGTAGAAACACGTCTCGTCCTCGGGAACGAAGATCGCTCGGACATAACGCACGGCGGTCCCCTCGACGGAGAGCTGCTCCGCGCTTTCGCGGGCACGGTCGCCCGCCGCCCGCACGGCAGCGGCCGCGCCGTTCCTCTGCAGGTACACCTCGACCAGGTACTCGCGCATCTCGCCCCCGACGCTACGTCGCGCGGTGGCCCGCGGAAACGGTGAGATCCCTGGGTTTTGGCCGTCAGCGCACCGGGGTGGCAAACCGGCGCACAAGCTCGGCTCTCGAGTGCAGGTCGAGCTTCCGGAAGACGTTGCGTAAGTGGAACTCGACGGTTCGCGGACTCACGAACATGACCGCCGCGACGTCTCGATTGGTTCGGCCTTCGGCCACGAGTTCGACCACGCGTTGCTCGGTGGGTGTCAGCTGTTCGTGAGAGGGGGCGCGGCCACTGATCTGCTCGAGCTCGCGCGTGGCCCGTGTCGCCCAGATTCCAGCGCCCAGGCGCTCGAACGTCGCAAGCGCCTCGCCCAGCGTCGCGCGCGCGGCCTTCTTGCGCTTCGCCCTCCGCTGGGCGGCTCCGAAAGCCAACAGTGTGCGGGCGCGCTCGAACGGCATCGTCACGCGGTCGTGCTCCGCGAGCGCCCGCTCGAACTCGTCGAGCGCCATGTGAGGTTCGTTGCCGGCGGCGGCAAGAAGTCCGCGGCACCGCGCCGCGGCTGCGAGGGCGGAAGCGCGGTCGAGCGCGCGACCCCGCTCCTCAAGCCACCCGAGCCGGAACCGCGCGTCATCGAGCCGGCCGAGCGCCAGGAGCGCCTCGATCTCGTCGGGGACGAACCGGATCGTGGCGGGCTCGCCGACGCCGGCGGCGAGCAGGCGCTCGCGCTCGGGTGTGAGCAGTCGCGCGGCCTCGCCCGGCCGGTCGAGCGCGAGCTCGAGCAGGCCGAGCGCCCAGAGGCTGTTGATCCGTGCCACTCCCATCCCGCGCTCCCCGGCGAGGGCGAGCGCCTGCTCCGCGTCGGCGCGCGCCTCCGCTTCGAGGCCGAGCGAGGCACGGACCAGCGCCCGCACGGACAGCGAGAAGGCCTGCTGCGGCCGCTGCCCCGTCTGCAGCGCGAGCTCGTAGCAGTCCTCGGCGGCCTGCGCCGCTTCGTGCCATCGGCCTGTCAGATATTCCGCCACGGCGAGATTTGCGAGGATGATCGGAGCCGAAGACTCATCTCCTCCTGCAACAGTGGCCGCGTGGAGATGGCGCAGGTCCACGGCCGCATCCTCGTGCTGGTCCGTCCAGCTGCGTAAGAGGGCCCAGTTATGGGCGGCCGACTCGACGAGCCGTTGCTGCCCAGTACCGTCCGCGATTGCCCGCGCGGCCCGCGAGGTGTCGGTGGCCTCCGGACGCCCGAGCAACGTTTCGATGTTGGCCCGGTCGGACAGCGACACCACCTGTACGGCAGAGGCGCCCGCGTGCTCCGCGAGCTCGGCCGCGAGCGCGGCGTGACGCCGAGCCTCCTCGAGATCCTCGCGCATGAAGAACAGCGTCGCGGCGAGACCCTGCGCCGCCTCCGCGCGTACGCGCTCGTCCGTCCCGGCCTCGGCGAGCGCGCCGCGCAACAGCTCGGCGGCCCGCGGCTGGTCTCCCTCGAATCGGTGTAGCCGCCCCAGGAAGACGAGCAGCTCGGCGCGAGGCGTGCCGGGGCGCGCCTTGGGCAGCCCGTCCTCGAGCATGGCCCGGGCGCTGGCCGTGTCGCCCGCGAGGAAGCGGTAGCGCGCTGCGGTCAGTGTCCGGGCCGCGGCGTCTTCCGTGCAGTCGGGTGGCGTCAGCCGCCGGGCCTGTTCGGACAGCTCCGCTGCCGCGGCGCTCGCGCCGCGCTCCCACGCGCGCGTCGCGGCCCGGTCGAGCTGCGTCGCTACCGCGCCGTTGGGGCAGTCCGCCGCCAGCGCGAGGTGGCGCGCCCGCTCCTCCAACTCAGACGCGGCTTCGCCGAGTCGGCGATGGATCTCGCGGCGCTCTGATGGGGTGGCCAGTTCGTATGCGGCTGCCGCGAACAGGGGGTGCGCGAATCGGATCCGCTCTCCCTCGACGACCACTACCTCCGCGTCTATTGCGGGACGCAGCGCTGGGAGCGGATCCCTGCCGAGACAGTCGGCCAGCAGCCGAAGGCCCGGCTCGGACACCGCGGCGGCGGCGAGGAGCGTCTGACGGGTCTCGCTCGGGAGCGCGGCGATGCGCCCACGGACGAGCTCGCCGAGCGACTCGGGCAAGGGAATCGGCTCGCCGGGAGCCGGGCGCAGGCCCTCACGCTGGAGGGCTCGCGCGAGCTCCAGCGCGTAGAACGGGTTGCCGCCGGCTGTCTCGTGAATGCTGCGCAAGACAGGACGGGGGAAGACGAGCGCGAGCCGCTGGCGCAGGAGTCCGCCTATTGCACCGAGCGTAAGCGTGCCCACGCGAAGGGACTCGACACGCTCCAAGGCCGGTGCGCGGTCAAGCCCGAGTGGAAGGGGGACTGCGCCGACCGACCGCTCCGACAGCAGCAGGCCCACCCGCTCCTCACGCAGGCGCCGTATCGCATAGCCGAGCACGCTCGCCGAGGCGGCGTCGAGCCACTGCACGTCATCCACAGCGACGAGAACCGGGCCGGAGGCGGTGAGCGCTTGCAGCACAGCCGAGAACGCCACCGCGACCGCCCGCTCGTCAGCCACCCGTCCTTCGGCCTCCGCAAGGAGAAGAGCAACCTCTAGCGCGCGTCGCTGCGGGTCCGGCAGGCTTGGCAGCACCTCATCCACGACTCCGGCCAGCAGGTCCCCGACGGCCGTAAAGGACATTGTCGTCTCGGCAGTGGCCGTCGACGCCGTCAGCACCCGGAACGACCGCTCGTGTGCGGCCTCGACTCCGGCGCGCCAGATCGTCGTCTTACCGACGCCCGCCTCGCCCGTGAGCACCAGCCCGGCCGTGCCGTCCGGCATGCGATCGAGCAGCCTCGCAACGGCCGCGAGCTCCCGGTCCCTCCCGATGACGCCGTCGGCGGTCATGGTTCTCACCGCCGATCGTAGGCAAGTCGCGCCGCCCGGGGAACAACCACGGACCACCCAACGCCCTGCGTATCTGGTCGCAAACTGCTCCTTTGAGAGAGAAGCAGCACGCGCAGGCGCGGCGAGGAGCACTACTGCTTTGCCCTAGTTGCGGCACTCGCCCGCGTAGTGCAAGCGCGGCCGATCAGCAGTGTCGCTGCCCCCATGGAAGCGGCAGTCTCGGCCAACTCGCTCGAGACGAGCGAACGCCGCGGCGAGGTGGAACTCGGATGGACCCCGTGCGGGTGGCGCTGGAGCGGAGGGGAGTTTTGGGGATGAACCGCCTCCATCCCCAAAACCCCCCGGGTTTGAGGGGGTGACGACGGTGTTCCGGCGCGTCACAGACCCGCATTCCTGCGGGAAATTGAGGGTCGGACGCCTACTTGTGGTCCAGGCGGTCGCGGGTTCGAGTCCCGTCGCTCACCTTCCCGGCTGCAATTGCGCTGCTTGGTTTCGCTCGGAAAGGTCCCGTCGCGAGGCGCGCCGCTTCCTCAAGAGCGTCCGCTGAACGACAGCCGTTACGCGCTGGGAGGCGCCACGGGTGGGGCCTGAGTCTGGCCCAGCGAGAACGGCGGGTAGCGGTCCGTGACCAGGATGAGCGCGTAGCCGACCACCCGGTTGTGCCAGCGGACCACTCCCTCGACGAACTCGAACATCCCGCGGGGGTAGCGGCCCGTGAACAGGATCGCGAACCAGGCGATGATCACCACGACGATCACCGCCAGGTAGAGGAAGAACAGCACGATGTAGTGCGGGATCGCGAGGAACCACTTGACGAGCGGCAGCCAGCGGTTCAGGTCGCGGCGGACGTCGGGGTACGGGAAGTCGAGATGGACCCACTGCCGCTCGTCGGTGGAGGGGTAGCGGTCGCTCATCAGCGCGAAGTAGGTGCACACGCGGTTGGTGAAGCGCAGCAGCTCCAGGTTCCAGTCGAACCACCAGCGCGGGTACTTCTCCCGGAACAGGATCATCAGGAACGGCGGCAGGAACAGCAGGCCGGTGCCGCCCACGGCGATCGTCGCCGTTTCGTCGCTCTCCCATCCGCTGCCGGCGGTGTAGCCGCCGATGGTGCCCAGCACGATCGCGATCGGGATGACCGTGAAGATGCGAAAGGCGGTGGTCAGGCGATCCAGGGGGCGGTCTGGGTAGTCGACCGCGAACCGGACCGGATGGTCGTCGTTCATGGGACCTCCTTCGTTAGACGAGGACCTTCTCGCGATGCTCCTCGGCTTCGACCTCCTCGGGGCGGTGGCCCTCCAGAGACACGTTCGGGAGAACGCGGTCGAGCCAGGCCGGGAGCCACCACGCGCGGTCGCCGAGCAGCGTCACGACCGCGGGTGCGATGACCATCCGGACGATCAGCACGTCGATCAGGATCGCGAGGCCCAGACCGAGGCCGAACATCTTGCCGATCACGTCGGTGGAGGTGACGAAGCTCAGGAAGACCGCCGCCATGATCAGGCCCGCGAACACCACGACCTTGCCGATGCGGCCGACTCCGTGGATCACGCTCTCGCGCGGCCGGTCGCCCTCCTTGTAGGCCTCGTGTATCCGGCTCAGCAGGAAGACGTTGTAGTCCATGCTGAGCCCGAACAGGATCGCGAACAGCATCACCGGCAGGAACGAGATGATCGGAATGCCGGACTCGGCGCCGATCATGCTCGCGCCGACGCCCTCCTGGAAGACCGCGACCACCACGCCGTAGGCCGCTGCGACCGACAGAAGGTTGAAGGCCGCGGAGACGAGCGGGACCCACAGCGAGCGGAACACCATCACGAGCAGCAGCACCGACAGCCCGATCACGACCGCGATGAACAGGGGCAGGCGTCCGGCGACCTTGTCGGAGATGTCCACGAAGCCGGCGGTGTTGCCGCCCACGTAGACCTTCAGCGGCGTGTCGGCGGTCGCCCGCGGGATCACGTCCTCGCGAAGCCGTGCGAGCAGGTCGGACGTCCGCTCGTCCTGCGGCGCGGTGGTCGGAATGGCGAAGATCGTCGCCATCTCGCCGTCGTCGCTGACGGCCGCCGGAGGCACCTCGGCGATGCCGGGCGTGTTCCCCACCGCGGCCTGGAGCGCGGCCAGCTGCCGGTCGGTCTCGGGCGCGCCCTTGGGCGTGTCGACGGCGAGCAGGAGCGGGCCGTTGGAGCCCGGTCCGAACGCCCCGGTCAGCTGGTCGTAGGCGAGCCGCTGTGTGCGTGACTCGGGCTGGTTGCCGTCGTCCGGCTGGCCGAGCCGCATCTGGGTGACCGGCAGGGCGAAGAAGAGCAGCACCACGACGCCGGCGGCGATCGAGGCCCACGGGCGCCGGGTCACCATCTCTCCCCAGCGCGTGAAGGCCGGCGAGGCCTGCACGTGCTCGGGCTTCTTCGGCACGAGCTTGCGCCCGAAGGCGCCCATCATGATCGGAAGGATCGTGAGGGCCGAGACGACGACCGCGCCGACGGCAATTGCCGCGCCGACGCCCATCTTGCCGACGTACGGAACCCCGATCACGAGCAGCCCGGCGATCGCCACCATCACGATCAGGCCCGCGGCCACGACCGTGGTGCCGGACGTGGCGCCGGCGCGCGCGGCCGCATCGTGCAGGCCGTCGCCGGCCGCGCGCTGCTCTCGGTAGCGGCCGATGATCAGCAGGGAGTAGTCGATGCCGGCGCCGAGGCCGAGCATCATCGCGATCACAGCCGCGAAGGTGGGGAGGCCCAGCGGGGCCGCCAGCGCGGCAAGCAGGATCTGGCCCGCGGCAACGCCAAGCAGCGCGCCGATGAGCGTCGCGCCCATCGCCCACCCGGACCGGAACAGCAACGTGAGCAGCACGATCGCGATGAGCACGCCGATGAGCTCTCCGACCGGGGCCTCCTGCTCGGACGCCAGGTCGATCAGGTAGCCGCGCGCCTCGACCTGCACCTCCGGCTCGGCGGTCTCGCCCGCCTCGATCAGCGCCTCGCCATCCTCCTTCTCGACCTGCGCCGGGTCGGTGGAGTAGCGCACGTCGACCGCCGCCAGGCGCCCGTCCTCGGAGACCTGACCGCCCGGCTGGAAGGGATCGCTGACCAGCTCGACGCCCTCGAGCTCGCCCACCTCGGCGAGCGCGCCCTCGATCGCGGCCTTGGGCTCCGGATCGGAGACGCGGCCGTCGTCGACCGTGAAGACGAGCGTGGAATCGGTCCCGCCGAAGGCCGGCGAGTGGGCCTGGAACAGGTCGATCGCCTGCTGGGACTCGGTGCCCGGGACGGAGTAGTCGTCGCTGGACTCACCGCCGGCCGCGGCGGCCAGGACGAGCAGCACCAGGACACCCACCGCCGCCGCGAGGCTGCGCTTCCAATGCGTGGAAAGAGTCCGCGCCATGCGCGCGAGAAGCTGGGACAAGTTGTGCCTTCCGAGTACGGGTCCAGTGGGGCGATGCCGCCGGGCCAGAGGGACAGCGCCGAGCGATTCGACACTAGCGCGTCTGCCGGAGGCCGCGAAGTTGGTGTCCGTGCCGAGCCGGGTACAGCAAGTGCATGGCGACTGCACTACGGCGGTTCAGAGGCGAGCGGCGAGCGAGGCGAAGCAGGGCAGGTGGCGCTCGCGCGAAGGCCGGGCTCGCCGCGCGCCGCGGAATGTGGGGCGTGGCGCGCATCGTCCGCATGATCACCTCGGTGGTGGTCGGGCTCATCGTCGTGGCCATCCTGCTCGTGCTGCTCGAGGCGAACCGCGACAACGCGATCGTTGACTGGCTCGTCGGCGCCGGCGACTGGCTCTCGACGCCCTTCCACGGCATCTTCTCGCTGGACGGCCGCAAGGCCAACGTCGCGGTGAACTGGGGCCTTGCGGCCCTGATCTACGCGCTGGTGGGCGGCTTCGTCGCCCGGCTCCTCCGACGCTGACGAGAGCGCTGGGCGGTGGCGCACCCTCCCGACCTGTGACAGTCTGGCTCGAGTGGTGAGTACCAAGTTTTCCGGGCGTCGGCGCGCCTCCTTCCGCTGAGGCGGATGCCCCCGCCCGACTGGAAGCGCACAATCCACTGCATCGGCGACCTTCACGCGGGCGCCATCACCGAGCGGCGCATGCGACAGGTGAGCCGGGATGTCGAGACCCTGGAGGCACCCGCGCTGCACCTCCAGATCGGCGACGCCACGGAGAGCGGCACGGCGAAGGAGGACGAGCTGGCGCTCGAGTTCCTCGGGCGCCTGCCGGGGCGCTGGGTCACGGTGCTCGGCAACCACGACATCCTGCGGAACGAGCGCACGGCCGCCGCGTGGGCGGAGGCGTACGGACGCGAGTCGCAGAACTTCGTGGTGAGGCTCGGATTCGCGCGGCTGATCGCGATCGGCCCAGACCGGACCGACCCGGGCCAGCGCGCCGGGCGGCTCTCGCTAGGCGCGCTCGCCTTCCTGGACCGGCAGCTCGAGGAGGCCGCGGGCGACTGCTGGATCGCCTGCCACTGGCCGCTCTTCCACACCGTGATGGGCGACCCTCGGCTCCACTTCACCTCCGAGATGGCGGCCTTCCACGCGAAGCCGGACGAGCGCATCCGCGAGATCCTCCTCCGGCACCGGAACGCGAAGCTGTGGATCTCCGGCCACACGCACTCGCCGCTCAGCGCACCCGGGCTTATCAGGCGCACGCGGCTCGGACCGAAGCGCTCGATCGTCGCGATCAACGCGTCCGCGCTGGTGGGCATCGGGAGGCGACGCGACCCGCGCGCCCCGCTCTGCTCGTTATTTCTCACGCACCGTCCCGGCCGCGTCGAGGTGCGCTGCCGCGACCACCGGGCGGGGAGGTGGCGGAACCTCCGCGGCCGCCCGGTGGTGGAGATCTCGACGGAACGCGCTTAGCGAGCCTCGCATCGGGGACCGGGGACCCATGGAACACGAGGAAGAGAAGCGGGCCGACGAGGAGACCCTTCCGGACACGCCGCTCCACGCGTACGGCGACGACCGCGAGGAGGACATCGAAGGCGACGTCGAGGACCTCGAGTCGAGCGACCCCGAGTCCTCCCAGCGCACCGACGTGGCGGAGGGCGAAGAGGCGAGCGACTTCCCGGAGCACCCGAAGGAGTAGCCCGGGCGGGCGGCTGACGCCGCCTACCGCTGGATCCCGCAGCGCGCCAGGCGCGACAGGGCGCGTGCCCTGTCGGTGCCGCGGCGTCCCGCCCAGGGGTGCGGGTCGCGTGCCCACGGGTGCCAGCCGAGCTTCCCGTAGTGCTTCTGGATGTACGCCTTGAGGTCGTCGCGGTGCTCTCCGCAGGCGTACCGGGTCGGGCCGTAGATCCCGCGGCCGTGCCAGGAGAGCCAGCGCTCGGGCCCGGCGTCGAGGTACTCGCCGTGGCGGAAGTCGAGCATCTGCCGCTGTAGCTCCTCCTACGTCTCGGCGCCGGGACGCCGTCCGCAGAGCTCGCACCGGAAGACCACCGCCACTGGCATGTGTGGCGAGGCTAGCGCGGCCGGGCGCCGCTACCGTGCGCGTGCGCGGGGTCCCAGTGCACGGCCGCGAGCTCGTCCGGCGGCTCGCCCGTCAGGAGCCAGGTGCCGTCCGGGCGCCGGCTGAGCTCGCCGCTCGCGTAGATGTGCTGGAGCGCCGTCGTGACCGATGCGCGCCGGCAGCCCACGAGCTGCCCGAGCAGCGCGTGGGGGAGCTGCAGCCGCAGGGCGATGCCCGCCGGCGTCACGTGCCCCCAGCGCTCGGCCAGGTGCCAGAACAGCACGAGCAGCCTCGTCTCGACGGGGGAGAGCTGGAGGATCGCCTCGTGGATCGACATCCGGTGCGTGCGCCGCACCGCCCGCTCGAGCAGGGTGCTGATCACCTGCGGCCAGCGCGTCAGCGATCGGGCGAAGCTCGTCGTCGAGGATCGCCAGTCGCACCGGCGAGAGCACGTGCCATGCCGCCCGGTAGCGGACGAGGCCGTCCTCGCGCGGCGCGACCCACGGCTGGACCACGTCGCCCTCGCCCGAGAGCTCGGTGGAGGTGCGGCCGGCGAGCGGTCATGTCGCGCGCGAGCAGCCCCTCGAGGATCAGGAACCCGAGCCGCCCGTGCGAGCGACCTCGCCGTGCGGGACGTCCCAGTGGCCCGGCGGGAGCGCGAGGACGCCGGTCACGAGCTGCGTCCGCGCGAGCGCGATCTCGGCAGCGGGAATCCGGAGCCCGAGCTCCGGGTCAAGCTCCAGTATCCGGACGTATCCGTTGGCGCCGGTCAGGCCGCCCCCCTCCAATTGCTCCAAACGCTAGCCCCGAGGCGGGTTGGAAATCAACGTTGGATTCCAACTCAGTGCCTTTTGCGGGAGGTCCGGGGGACTTAGCGTGCGGCGCCTTCGGCTGAGAGGGGAACGAGATGTGCCTGGCCATTCCCGGCCAGATCCTTGAGATCGCCGACGAGGCGAACCGCCTCGCGCGGGTCGACGTGGCCGGCGTGCGCCGCACGATCAACATCGGCCTGCTCGACGCCGAGGGCGACAGGGCGTCGGCCCGGGCGACTGGGTCCTGATCCACGTGGGCTTCGCGATCTCGCAGGTCGACGAGGAGGAGGCGATCGCCACGCGCAGGCAGCTCGAGCGCATGGGCGAGGACTACGAGGCCGAGCTCGAGGAGCTGAAGGCGAGCGTGATCGAGTGAACGAGAACGCCTGCGGCGACCACTGCATCACCTGCTCGGACGAGGGCATCCCGATGCGGGTCGAGCGCATCGACGACGCCCGCGGGCTCGCCCTCTGCGCCACGGACGACGGCTCGAAGAGCACCGTCGAGATCGCGCTCGTGGACGTGCGCCCCGGCGACCGCGTGCTCGTTCACGCCGGAGTGGCGCTCGCGGAGCTGAGCGCGGCATGAGGTACGTCGACGAGTTCCGCGACCCCGAGCTGGGCCGCGTGCTCGCCACCGAGATCCTCGCGGCCGTCGAGCCCGGCCGCCACTACAAGTTCATGGAGGTCTGCGGCGGCCACACGCACTCGATCTACAAGTACGGCGTGGACGACCTGCTGCCGGCGAACGTCGAGCTGGTCCACGGCCCGGGCTGCCCCGTGTGCGTGATCCCGATGGGGCGCGTGGACGACGGCATCGCGATCGCGCGCGAGCCGAGCGTGATCTTCACCTGCTTCGGCGACATGATGCGCGTGCCGGGGTCCACCGGCAGCCTGCTCGAGGCCAAGGCCGAGGGAGCGGACATCCGCATGGTCTACTCGCCGCTCGACGCCCTGCGGATCGCGAAGCAGAACCCCGACCGCGAGGTCGTGTTCTTCGCCATCGGCTTCGAGACGACCGCGCCCTCCACGGCGCTCACGCTGAAGCGCGCGAAGGCCGAGGGCGTCCGGAACTTCTCCTGCATGTGCAGCCACGTGACGATCGTCCCGCCGCTGCGCGCGCTGCTCGACTCGCCCGACCTGCGGCTCGACGGCTTCGTCGGCCCCGGGCACGTGTCGACGGTCGTCGGCGCCCGCCCGTTCGAGTTCATCCCGGCGGACTACGGCAGGCCGATCGTGGTCGCCGGGTTCGAGCCGCTCGACATCCTCCAGGCGATCCGGATGATCCTCGCCCAGCTCGCCGAGGGCCGCTGCGAGGTCGAGAACCAGTACGCGCGCGTGGTGCCCTACGAGGGCAACCGGCGCGCGCTCGAGGTGATGGCCGAGGTGTTCGAGCTGCGGCCGCACTTCGAGTGGCGCGGCCTCGGCTTCATCTCGCAGAGCGGGCTGAAGCTGTCGGACGGCGTACGCGGACCTCGACGCCGAGGTCCGCTTCAGCGTGCCCGGCGTGCGCGTCGCCGACCCCAAGGCGTGCCAGTGCGGCGAGGTGCTGAAGGGCGTCATCAAGCCCTGGGAGTGCAAGGTGTTCGGCACCGCCTGCACGCCCGAGCGGCCGATCGGGACCTGCATGGTGTCGTCGGAGGGCGCCTGCGCCGCCTACTACAACTTCGGCCGCTTCGCGCGGGAGCGCGAGGTCGTATGAGCGGTCACCGACCGCGAGGAGCGCATCCTCGGGATCATCGAGACCGCCCGCTCGAAGCGCGGCAAGTTCCGCGACGAGCGCGTGAACATGGCGCACGGCGCGGGCGGCAAGGCCACCCAGAGCATGATCGAGGGCCTGTTCGAGCCGGCCTTCGGCGCTCAGACGACGGAGGACGCGGCCTCGCTCGAGATCGGCGGCGCCGCGCTCGCCTTCACCACCGACTCGTTCGTCGTCAAGCCGCTCCGCTTCCCCGGCGGCTCGATCGGCGAGCTGGCGGTGAACGGGACGGTCAACGACCTGGCCGTGGCGGGCGCTCGCCCGCACGCGCTGACGCTCTCGCTCATCCTCGAGGAGGGCCTGGCGGCGGACGACCTGAAGGCGGAGGTCGAGGCGATCGCGACCGCGGCGGAGGCCGCCGGCGTGGACCTCGTGGGCGGCGACACCAAGGTCGTCGAGCGCGGCGCCGCCGACGGCATGTACGTCTGCACGGCCGGCGTGGGGGAGCGCGACCCGCGCGCCGCGCTCGCCGCCGACTCGATCCGCCCCGGCGACCGCATCCTGCTGTCCGGCTCGATCGGCGAGCACGGCACGGCGATCATGCTCGCCCGCGGCGAGTTCGAGCTCGACGCGGACATCGAGTCCGACACGCGCTCGCTGTGGCCGGTGGTCGACGCGCTGCTCGAGGAGGCCGGCCCGGCCTGCGCTGCATGCGCGACGCGACCCGCGGCGGCGTGGCGTCCGTGCTGAACGAGCTCGCGCGCTCCTCGCGGCGTGGCGATGCTGGTGCGCGAGGCCGCCGTGCCGGTGGACCCGGCCGTGGCGGGCGCGTCCGAGATCTTGGGCATCGACCCGATGTACGTCGCGAACGAGGGCAAGCTCGTCGCCTTCGTCGCGCCGGAGAGCGCCGAGCGCGCACTGGCCGCGCTGCGCTCGGTGCCCGGCTGCGAGCGCGCGGCGGAGATCGGCGAGGTGCGCACCGAGCCTCCCGGGATGGTCCTGGTGGAGACGAGCTTTGGCGGCAAGCGGGTGATGGATCAGCTGGTGGGCGATCCGCTGCCCCGGATCTGTTAGCGAGGAAGGAGCGCCGATGGCGACGACCGACGACCCGTATCGCGCAGCACAAGAAGACCGAGGAGGTCACGGCGCACGTCCTGTGGATGACCACCGGGCTGTCGTGCGAGGGCGACTCGGTCGCCATGACGTCGGCGACCAACCCGAGCCTCGAGGACATCATCACCCAGGCGATCCCCGGCATGCCGAAGGTCGTGGTGCACAACCAGGTGATCGCGTACGAGGTCGGCCAGGAGTACGCCCAGGCCTGGTTCGACGCCGAGGAGGGCAAGCTCGACCCGTTCGTGCTCGTGATCGAGGGCTCGCTCGGCAACGAGAAGATCAACGGCGAGGGCCACTGGACCGGCTTCGCCGTCAACCCGGAGAACGGCCAGCCGATCACGATGAACGAGTGGATCGACCGGCTGGCGCCGAAGGCCGCCGCGGTCGTCGCGGTCGGCACGTGCGCCACCTACGGCGGCATCCCGGCGATGAAGAACAACCCGACCGGCGCCATGGGCGTGCCGGACTACCTCGGCTGGAACTGGAAGTCGAGCGCCGGCCTGCCGGTCGTGTGCATCCCCGGCTGCCCCGCCCAGCCGGACAACATGACCGAGACGCTCCTCTACCTGGCGCTCCACCTCGCCGGCCTCGCGCCGCGCGCCGGACCTCGACGAGCAGCTCCGGCCGAAGTGGCTGTTCGGCCGGACCGTGCGCGAGGGCTGCAACCGCGCCGGCTTCGCCGAGCAGGGCGAGTTCGCGACGGAGTACGGCTCGGACCACCGCTGCCTCGTGAAGCTCGGCTGCAAGGGGCCGGTGGTCAAGTGCAACGTCCCGATCCGCGGCTGGGTGAACGGCATCGGCGGCTGCCCGAACGTGGGCGGCATCTGCATGGCCTGCACGATGCCCGGCTTCCCCGACAAGTACATGCCGTTCATGGACGAGGACCCGTGGGGCGCGCGCGCCGCCGGGGTCACGAGGTACGTCTACGGCCCGATGGTCCGCTACTTCCGCAAGCGGAACATCAAGAACAAGTACGACAAGGAGCCGGAGTGGAGACACAACCGATCCGAGCTCACCACCGGCTACTCCCAGCGCTGGTAGGGGGAGGAACGAATGTCAACAGTTGAGACACCCCATGAGCAGAAGGTCGTCGTCAAGGAGATGTCCTGGGACCCGATCACCCGCATCGTCGGGTCGCTCGGGATCCACACGGAGATCGACTTCTCGAACCAGCAGGTCCTGAAGTGCTACTCGACGTCGATGATCTTCCGCGGCTTCGACATCTTCATGAAGGGGATCGACCCGCGCGACGCCCACTTCATCACGAGCCGGATCTGCGGCATCTGCGGCGACAACCACTGCACCTGCTCCTGCCTGAACCAGAACATGGCCTACGGCGTCAAGCCGCCGCCGCTCGGCGACATGGCGTTCAACCTGGCCGAGTCCGCGGACTACATCTTCGACCACGCGATCTTCAACGACTGCATGGCGAACGTGGACTTCTGCGAGCAGATGGTGAAGGAGACGAACCCGTCGCTGCTCGCGAAGGCGGAGAACACCTCCGGCGCCGCACTCGGACATCCACGGCTACAAGACGGTCGCGGACATCATGCGGGCGCTCAACCCGTTCACGGGCGAGTTCTACCTGGAGACCCTCCACGTGGCCCGCTACACGCGCGAGATGTACTGCCTCTTCGGCGGGCGTCACACGCACCCCTCGACGATCATGCCGGGCGGCTGCAGCGCGGACATCACGCACCAGACCTGCACGGACTACTACGTGCGCCTGATGCGCTACTTCGACTACGTGAAGAGAAGCGTGCCGATGCACGACGACCTGTACGACTTCTTCCTCACGGAGCTGCCGGGCTACGACATGGTCGGCTACCGGGACACGAACCTCGTGAACTGGGGCTCGTTCGACGACCCGGACTACGTCGACTACAAGTACGAGAACATGACCGAGTGGGGGCGGAAGCGGTACATCACCCCCGGGATCGCGATCAACGGCGAGCTGATCACGACCGACCTCGTCGAGATCAACCTCGCGATCCGGATCCTGCTCGGCAGCTCGTACTTCGACGGCTGGGAGAACGAGCGGACGTTCGTCACGCAGGACCCGCTCGGCAACCCGGTGGACAAGAACCACCCGTGGAACAAGGTCACGCTGCCGAAGCCGCAGAAGCGCGACTTCACCGACAAGTACACGTGGGTCGTGTCGCCGCGGATCTACGACAAGCGGACCGACACGCACGTGTGCTGCGACACCGGCGGCGGCCCGTTCGCGCGCCAGTGGTGCACGGCGAAGGCCGGGCTCGTGGACTTCGGCTACGCGAAGGCCACCGGGGACAGCATCCAGATGGTGCTGCCGCGCTCGCCCAACATGCCCGAGATGGAGATGGAGTGGAAGGTCCCGGAGAAGTCGAACGCGATCGAGCGTGACCGCGCCCGCACCTACCACCAGGCCTACTCGGCGCTGATCGCGCTCCACAACCTGGAGCGGGCGATGAAGGAGGTCCAGGCCGGCCGGACCAAGAGCTGGAACGAGTTCAAGGTCCCGGAGTCGGCGGTGAGCGTGGGCTTCCACGAGGCCGCCCGCGGCGTGCTGTCGCACCACATGGTGATCGAGGACGGCAAGATCGCGAACTACCAGCCGTACCCGCCGACGCCGTGGAACGCGAGTCCGCGCGACGTCTACGGCACTCCCGGCCCCTACGAGGACGCGGTGCAGAACACGCCGATCTTCGAGGAGAACGGCCCGGAGAACTTCAAGGGGATCGACATCATGCGGGCGGTCCGCTCGTTCGACCCGTGCCTGCCGTGCGGCGTGCACATGTACAAGGGCAAGGGGCCGGTCCGGAAGGTGGTCCACACCCCGACGGCGCTCTGCTGAGCATGGAGCCCGAGCCAGCTCATAGCCCGTGTGCAGGAGCTCACGGGTCGGCTGGAGGACCTCGAGGACGCGGCCCTGCCGCGAGCTCGCCGAGGAGCTCACCGGCGCCGTGGTGCAGATGTACGGCGCCGGCCTCGAGCGGATCGTCGAGCTGATCGAGGACGAGGAGACCCGCGGCCGGCTCGCGGCCGACGAGCTGGTCGCCGGGCTGCTCATGATCCACGACCTGTACCCGGTGCCGCTCGAGGAGCGGGTCGCGCAGGCGCTCGACACGGTGCGGCCGTACATGGAGTCGCACGGCGGCAACGTGGAGCTGCTCGGGATCGAGGACGGCGTGGCGAGGCTGCGGCTCGAGGGCAGCTGCAAGTCGTGCCGGGCGTCGTCCTCGACGCTCGAGCTGGCGGTGCGGCAGGCGCTCCAGGAGGCGGCGCCCGGACCTGCTCGGCATGGACGTCGAGGGGGTTGTCGAGGAGGCCGAGCTGCCGGGCGTGCCACTGCCGATCGTCCAGATGAACGGCGCCCCCTCCTGGCACACCCTCGACATCACGCCGCCCGACCGCCTCTCGACCACCGACGTCGCGGGCATGTCGCTCGTCGTCGCAAACGTGGACGGAACGTTGCTCGCCTATCGCAATGAGTGCGCGAGCTGTAGCGGTCCGCTGGACGGCGGCCGGCTCGCCGAGCGGCGCGCTCTCGTGTCCGGCGTGCGGCCGGAGCTACTTCCTGCCGCAGGCCGGACGCTCGATGGACGACGAGCACCTCCAGCTCCAGCCGATCCCGCTGCTGCGGGAGGCCGAGGAGATCAAGGTCGCGCTGTGAAGCCGCTCGACGAGGCCGTCGCCAACCGGCGGCGGGCGATGATGATCGTCCGGGCTCCGCGGTCTCGCGGAGCCGAAGGCGCCCACTCCGGCGCCGGCGGCCGGCGAGCAGGAGCAGTGCGACCTGTGCGAGACCACCGTCCCGCCCGACCACCGGCACATGCTCAACCTCTACGAGCGCCAGATCGTCTGCGTGTGCGAGAGCTGCTGGGCGCTCCGGTCGGGCGACGCCGAGTTCCGGCCGACGGGCACGCGCACGCTGTGGCTCGAGGACTTCGAGCTGCCCGAGGAGCTGTGGGCGCAGTTCCGGATCCCGATCGGGCTCGCCTTCTTCATGCACTCGAGCGTCACGGACTGCGTCGTCGCGATGTACCCGAGCCCCGCGGGCGCCACCGAGAGCGAGCTCCACTTCGAGACCTGGAGCCGGCTCGTGGAGATGAACCCGGTGCTCGCGACGCTCGAGCCCGACGCCGAGGCGCTGATCGTGAACCGGATGTCCGACCCGCCGGCGTTCGCGATCGCCCCGATCGACCGCTGCTACATGCTGGTCGGCCTGGTGAAGGTCGTCCTGGGAGGGGATCTCGGGCGGCGCTGGCGTCGAGGAGGCGATCGAGTCCTACTTCGACGAGCTCCGGAGGGTGGCCGCGTGAGCCGGCCCGAGGTGGTCGAGGTGCCGGTGGCGCCGGAGCCCGAGTTCGAGGTGCTCGGCGCCACGGGCCGCCGCCACGCCGCCGTGCCGGCGCTCGACTTCGACGTGCACGTGACCGAGCCCGGCGGGCGCCAGGTGTACGCGATCGCGCTCACGGCGCAGGTGATGATCGAGCCGGCGCGGCGCGAGCTACGACGCCGAGACGCGCGAGAAGCTCGTCGAGCTGTTCGGGCCGCCGGAGCGCTGGGCCACGACGACCCGCAGCCTCGTCTGGCACCAGGCGGACGCGCTCGTGCCCGGCGTTCACCGGTTCGACGACCTTCCGGATGGCCGTGCCGGCGATCGTTCGACATGGAGGTCGCATCGTCGAAGTACCTCTACGGGCTGCCGGACGGCGAGGTGCCGCTCGCGTTCAACTTCAACGGGACCGTGCACTACCGCGCCGACGACGGACGGCTCCAGATCTCGCTCGTCCCGTGGTCGTGCTCGGCCGAGTTCCGGCTGCCGGTGAGCCACGTGGCGCGACCTGATCGACCACTACTACCCGCGCACCGGGTGGATCGCGCTGCGCGGGTCCACGATGGCCGCGCTTCAGCGCGAGAAGGCGCGGCGCGCGCTGCCGACACTCGACGCCTGCGTGGCGGAGCTGCTCGATGAGTGACCTGGTCGAGTCGCTCCTGTACGAGGGCTACGCGCTCTACCCGTACACGCCGGGCGCGACGAAGAACGCGACCCCGACGCCGTTCGGGATCGTCTACCCGCCCGCCTACGCGCGGACGCTCGACTCGACGCACGACCACCTGGAGCTCCAGTGCCTCGCCGAGGGCCCGGGCGATGTCACCGCCGAGGTGCGCTTCCTGCTGCCGAGCGGTGAGCGCCACGTGGCGGAAGCGCAGCGAATCGAGGGCACAGGCGACTTCGAGCTCGGCGACGTGTCGCGTCCGGACGGTGCTCCGGATGGACGAGCTCGGCGACGGGCGCCGGCGCGTGAGCTTCCGGGTGGAGAACCGCACGCGACGTGCCCGGCGGCCTCGACCGCGCCGGGGCGATCGAGCGCTCGCTGATCTCGACGCACCCGGTCCTGACGGTGACGGGAGGGGGCAGGTTCCTCTCCCAGCTGGACGCGCCGTGCGACAGCGTCAACACCTGGCCGGTGCTGGCGTCGCCGGAGGACGACGTGATGATCGGCGCGGCGATCGTGCTGCCGGACCATCCGCGGATCGCGCCGGAGAGCCGCGGCAACCTGTTCGACAACACGGAGATCGAGGAGGCGCTCGTGCTGCACGTGCACGCGCTGAGCGACGGCGAGCGCGCCGAGATCGAGCGGCAGGACCCCGCCGTGCGGGAGATGATCGACCGCGCGATGGGGGTGACGCCCGACGAGCTGCTCGAGCTCCACGGGCGCGTGGAGCTCCGCGACCCCGTCACGCGCGAGCCGCCGCGGCCGTCCGCGGACGTGCGCGACCCGACGCGCGGACTGCCCGAGGTGGAGGTGGACGGCGTCACGTTCCGCCGCGGCGGGCGGGTGGTCGTCCGCGCCGGCGTCGAGGCGGACCTCCAGGCGCGCATGCTCGAGGGCCGCACGGTCACGGTCGAGCGCATCTACCGGGACTACGACGGGCGCGTGCACCTCGGCGTGGCCGTCGACGAGCCCGGCCACGAGGTGATGCGCGATACCGGGCGCTTTCTCTGGTTCTTTCCCCCGGAAGTGGAGGTCGTGAGTTGAAGCGGATACTGATCGCGGGAGTGGGCAACGCCTGGCTGCGCGACGACGGCTTCGGCAGCGAGGTCGTGAAGCGGCTCGAGACCCGCACGCTGCCGGAGGGCGCGGCGGTGTTCGACTTCGGCACCGGCGGGCTCGACCTCGCGTACGAGGTCATGCGCGGGTACGACGCGCTCGTCCTCGTGGACGTGAGCCGGCAGGGCGGCGAGCCCGGCACGCTCTACGTGATGGAGGCGTCCGAGGCCGACGTGGAGGCCGGGATCGAGGACGGCCAGGTGATCAACCCGCACGCCATGGACCCGCAGACGGTGCTGCGCTTCGTGAAGACGATCGGGGCGTGGCCCGGGAAGGTCGTGGTCGTGGCCTGCGAGCCGGCCGAGGTCGAGGAGATGGGCCTCGGGCTGAGCAGCGAGGTCGCGAGGGCGGTGGACTCGGCGGTCGAGGTGGTGGTCCGGACCGTCGAGGAGCTCCAGGCGGACGCCGCCTACGCCGTCGACTGAGCCATGCACGAGCTGTCGCTCTCCGGCGCGATCGTGAACACCGTCGAGAAGCACGCGGCGGGGCGGAGGGTGAGCGTCGTGAGCCTGCGGGTGGGAGCGCTCCGGCAGGTGGTGCCGGACACGCTCGAGTTCTACTTCGGCTTCGTGTCGGAGGGGACGGTGTGCGAGGGCGCGCGGCTCGAGCAGGAGCTGATCCCGGCGTGCCTGCGCTGCGGCGCGTGCGGGCGCGAGTGGCGGCCGGACATGCCCCTGTTCATGTGCCCGGATTGCGGCCCGGGGCGGGTCGAGGTCGCCCGCGGCGACGAGTTCGAGGTGGAGTCGATCGAGGTGGAGACGACGGAGGTCGAGGAGGCCGAATGCATCGCACCAAGGTGAGGATCGTCGAGGAGGCGCTCGACGCCAACAACACGATCGCGCAGGCGAACAGGGCCGACTTCGACCGCGCCGGCGTGCGCGTCGTGAACTTCATGAGCGCTCCGGGCGCCGGCAAGACCGCGCTGCTCGAGCGCGTGGCCGCCGACCTCCCCGGGGTCCGCGTCGGCGTGCTCGAGGGCGACGTGCAGGGATCGATGGACGCCGACCGGCTCGCCGCGCTGCACGTGCCGGTCACGCAGCTCAACACCGGCTCGGGCTTCGGAGGCGAGTGCCACCTGGACGCGAACATGGTGCGCTCCGCGCTGCCGGGGCTCCCGCTCGACGAGATCGACCTGCTGGTGATCGAGAACGTGGGGAACCTGGTCTGCCCGGCCGAGTTCAGGGTCGGCGAGGACGCGCGCGTGATGGTCTCGGCGGTCACCGAGGGGGAGGAGAAGCCGCTCAAGTACCCGCTGATGTTCCGCGCCTGCGAGCTGGTGCTGATCAACAAGGTCGATCTGCTGCCGCACCTCGACTTCGACATGGACAGGCTCCTCTACAACCTCGACGCCGTGCACCCCGGGGTGGAGCGGATCCTCGTGAGCGCGAAGACCGGGGAGGGGATCGGCGAGTGGCGCGACTGGCTGGCGCGAGTGGGCGCCCCTGCCGCGCGGCCGCGCGCGGAGGCCCCGGCTTGACCCAGGCCGTCCGCAGCGGGGTGCTCGACCGCGCGCTCGACGACAGGACGCGCGCGAACCGCGAGTTCTTCGCGGCGGAGGCCGAACGGCTCGCGCGGCTCTGCCACCGGATGGCGGAGCGGTTCGCGCGCGGCGGCCGCCTGATCGCGTTCGGGGAGACGCCCGCGGCGCGCTCCGACGCGCGGCATGTGGCCGTGGAGTTCGTGCACCCGGTGATCGTCGGCAAGCGCGCGCTGCCCGCGATCGGGATCGCGAGGGAGGGCGGCCCGCTCGCTGAGCAGGTGGCGCTGATCGCGGAGCCCGACGACATCGCGATCGGGTTCGGCGCGGGCGGCGCGGTTGCGGCCGCCATCGCGGTCGCCCGGGAGCGCGGCTGCCTCACGGTGGCCTTCAGGCCGGCCGGGGCCGAGTGGGAGTTCGAGCCCGCGGGGCCGGACGCGGCGGTCCGGCAGGAGCTCGTCGAGACGCTCTACCACGTGCTGTGGGAGCTCGTGCACGTCTTCTTCGACCATCGCGGCCTCCTCGAGGGCCGCAGCGCGCGCCCGACGCACGACACCGGCGCCTCGAGCTTCCTCTATCCGTTCCTCGGGGAGAGCGAGCACGACCTCGAGGCGATCGTCGCCGACGTGCGCGACTCGGTGCTGGCCAAGTCCGAGGAGGTCGGCGAGCTGCGCGCGCAGACGCTCACGGAGAACCGCGAGGAGCTGATCGCGGCCGCGGCCGCCCTTCGGGACGACCTCGACGCGGGCGGCTGCCTGCTCGCGCTCGGCAACGGCGGCTCGGCCACGGACGCCATGGACGCCGTGGCCGACTTCCGCCATCCGCCCGACCCGCGCTGGCCGGCGCGCCGCGCGCTCGACCTCACCGAGGACCCGGCGATCCTCACCGCGATCGCCAACGACATCGGGACCGAGGCGATCTTCGCCCGCCAGGTGATCGCGCACGGGCGCGACGGCGACGCGCTCCTCGCCATCTCGACGAGCGGGAACTCGGGGAACGTCATCGCCGCGCTCGCCGAGGCGCGCTCGCGCGGCATGCGGACGATCGCGCTCGTGGGCTACGACGGCGGCCGAGTGGCGGCGGAGCGGCTCGCCGACCACGTGGTCGTGACGCGCTCCGAGCACATCCCGAGGATCCAGGAGGCCCAGGCCAGCGCGTACCACGTGCTGCGGGAGCTCGTGGAGCACGCGCCGTGAACGAGGTGGTGCACGCCGCCGGCCGCGGGGCGATCGCAGCGATGGCGATGACGGGGATGCGCGCGTTCACGGTCAACCTCGGGATCGTCGATCAGACCCCGCCGCAGGCGATCTTCAAGCAGAAGGCGCGCGGGATCATGATGTTCGTGCCGCGGGAGAAGCGCCGCGCGGCGATCGAGCTGTTCCACTGGGGCTACGGCGCGGGCGGCGGCGCGGCGTTCGGCCTGCTCCCCGACGACATCCGGCGCCGGCCGTGGGCGGGGCCCGTGTACGGGCTCGTGATCTGGCTGGGCTTCGAGCTGGCGATCGCGCCCGCGCTCGGCCTCAAGCAGTCGAAGGAGGTGCGGCCGGTGGACCGCGCCGGGCTCGCAGCGGACCACGTCCTGTACGGCCTGGTCCTGAACGAGATGCGTGAGCGGCCGCAGGAGACACCCGGGATGAGCCGCGTGCGCGCCCGCGTCGAGGGAACCGTCCAGGGAGTGGGCTTCCGGCCCTACGTGTACCGGCTCGCCGGTGAGCTGGGCGTGGCCGGCCACGTGCTGAACGACTCGCGCGGCGTCGTCGTCGAGGTGGAGGCGCCCGCTGAGACCGTGGAGCGCTTCCTCGCGCGGCTCTCCGCCGAGGCCCCGCCGCTCGCGACCGTCGAGCGCGTCACCTCGGAGCAGCTCGAGGAGCTCGGAGAGCACGGGTTCTCGATCCGCGAGAGCCCGGCCGGCGGCGAGCCGCGCGCGGCGGTGACGCCCGACAGCGCCACCTGCGCGGACTGCCTGGCCGAGCTGTTCGACCCGGGCGACCGCCGCTTCCGCTACCCGTTCACGAACTGCACGAACTGCGGGCCCCGGTTCACCATCGTGCGCGACGTCCCGTACGACCGCCCGCACACCACGATGGCCGGCTTCGAGATGTGCGCCGCCTGCCGCGCCGAGTACGACGACCCCGCGGACCGCCGCTTCCACGCCCAGCCGAACGCCTGCCCCGACTGCGGCCCGCGCCTGCTCCTCTGCTACGCGGGCGGCGGGGAGATGGGCCACGCCGGCGCGCGCGACGCGGTCGAGGCGGCCGCCCGGGCGCTCCGCGAGGGCGCGATCGTCGCCGTCAAGGGCCTTGGCGGCTACCACCTCGCCTGCCGCGCGGGCGACGAGGACGCGGTGGCGGAGCTCAGGGCGCGCAAGCACCGCGAGGACAAGCCGTTCGCGCTGATGGTGCCGGGCCTCGAGGCGGCGAGGCGGCTCGTCTCGCTCGACGAGGTGGAGGAGGGCTGCTCCTCGAGCGCGCCCGGCCGATCCTGCTGGCGCGCCGGCGGCCGGACGCGCCGGTGGCCGCCGCCGTGGCTCCCGCCGCCGCCGAGCTCGGGGTGATGCTGCCGTACTCGCCGCTCCACCACCTGCTGCTCGCCGACGCGGACGAGCCGCTCGTGATGACGAGCGGCAACGTCTCCGACGAGCCGATCGCCTACGACGACGAGGACGCTCGCGAGCGGCTCGCTCAGGTCGCCGACCTGTTCCTCGTCCACGACCGGCCGATCGAGACCCGCACGGACGACTCGGTCGTGCGCGTGTCGGGAGGGCAGCCGCTCGTGCTCAGGCGCTCGCGCGGGTACGTGCCCGACTCGCTGCCGCTGCCCGGCTCCGCCCGACACCTGCTCGCGTGCGGCGCGGAGCTGAAGAACACGTTCGCGGTCGCCAAGGACGGGCGCGCGTGGGTGGGACACCACGTGGGCGACCTGAAGAACTACGAGACGCTCACCTCGTTCACGACGGGGATCGACCACTTCCAGCGGCTGTTCGCCGTGGCCCCGGAGGTCGTCGCGCACGACCTGCACCCCGAGTACCTGTCCACCAAGCACGCGCACGAGCTCGACGGCGTGCGGCTGATGGGCGTGCAGCACCACCACGCGCACCTGGCGGCCTGCCTCGCCGAGCACGGCGAGCCGGGCCCGGCGGTCGGGGCCATCTTCGACGGCACGGGGTACGGCGAGGACGGCACGGTGTGGGGCGGGGAGATCCTGCTCGGCGGCCTCGAGAGCTTCGACCGCGCCGGCCTCCTGTTCCCGGTGCGCATGCCCGGCGGCGAGGCCGCGGTGCGCCAGCCCTGGCGAATGGCGTGCTCGTGGCTCGTGGCCGCCGCGGGCGGCGAGCCGGCGCTGCCGCGCACGCTGCGCGGGCAGGTGAGCGCGGACGACTGGCGCAAGGTGGCCGGCCTGGCGCGCGCCGGCATGGCCTCGCCGCTCACCACGAGCGTGGGGCGGCTCTTCGACGCGGTGGCGGCGCTCTGCGGAATCCGGCCCGAGGTCAACTACGAGGGCCAGGCCGCGGTGGAGCTGGAGGCGGCGTGCGAGCCGGCGGAGCAGCGGGCCTACCCGTTCCCCGTCCTGAACGGCGGCGGCGAGCCGCTCCTGATGGACGCCCGCGTGACGATCCGCGCGCTCATGGACGACCTGGCGGCGGGGACCCCGGCGCCGCTTGTGGCCGCCCGCTTCCACAACGCCCTCGCCGCTGCCACCGCCTGGGCGTGCGAGCGCGCGGCCACGCAGTCGGAGGTGACCACCGTCGTGCTGTCCGGCGGGGTCTTCCAGAACCGGCGGCTGCTCGAGCGCACGCGCGGGCTGCTTCGCGGGGCCGGGCTGCGGGTGCTCGTGCCGAGGCTGCTGCCGCCGGGCGACGGCGGCATCTCGTACGGTCAGCTGGCGGTCGCATCGGCGCGGCTCGCACGTGAGGAGGGAGGCGGCGATGTTCGGTCTTGACGAGTGGCTCGCGGAGCTCGCGGAGGGGTCCGGGCTGCTTGCGGTGCTCGCGGTGGCGCTGCTGCTGGGCCTCCGCCACGCCTCCGACCCGGACCACCTCGCGGCCGTGACGACCCTGATCGCCTCCGAGCCGGAGGACGGCGGCAGGCGGGCCGCACGGCTCGGGCTCGCCTGGGGCTTCGGGCACGCGGTCACGCTCGCGCTGTTCGGCCTCCCGATCATCCTGTTCCAGTCGTACCTCCCCGGCTGGGCGCAGCACGCCGCCGAGGCGCTCGTGGGGCTGATGATCATCTTCCTGGCGGCCCGGCTGCTCGTCCGCTGGCGCCAGGGCAGGTTCCACGCGCACGAGCACCGTCACGGCGACGTCGAGCACCGGCACCTCCACCCGCATCGCGCGCACGGCCACGACCACGAGCACGACCCGGAGGCGGCGCTCGGCCGCTCGCCGGCGCAGGCGTTCGGGATCGGCCTCGTGCACGGCGCGGGCGGCTCGGCGGGCGTGGGGGTGCTGCTGCTCGCCACCATCCCGTCCGAGGGCGAGGCCGTGGCGGCGCTGTTCGTGCTCGCGCTCGGCACCGCCATCTCGATGGCGCTGCTGTCCTCCGGGTTCGGCTGGGCGATCACCCGCGGGCCGGCTCTGTCGCGGAGCCTTGCCTTCGCGCCCGTGATGGGCACGCTGACGCTCCTCTTCGGCTGCTGGTACACGCTCGGCGCGATCGGCGCGGTGCCGTACACGCTGTGACCGCCGACCCCGATCGCGTGCTCGCCGAGCCGGTCTTCGGCGGCGGCCGCACGAAGCCGTTCGCGGAGATGACCGCGGGCGAGGTGCGGGACCGCGCCGCGGAGCTCAAGGCCGCCACGGGATGGGGGCCGACCGCCAAGGTTGCGTCCGTCGCGCTCGCCTGGAGCGAGCTGGCCAAGCTGATGGAGCAGAGCGGCGCCGGCACCGTCGCCGACCTCGACCGCGACGCCGTGGCCGAGCGCGCGGAGAAGCTCTGGGTCGTTCCGCCGGGCGGGAGCCTGCTCTAGCTTGCCGCCCATGAGAGAGCTGATCGTCACCGAGTTCATGACCCTCGACGGCGTGATGGAGGCGCCCGGCGGCGAGCACGGACATCCGCACACGGGCTGGGTGTTCGACTTCGTCAGCAAGGAGCAGGAGGAGTACAAGCTCCAGGAGACGCTCGACGCGGAGATCCAGCTGCTCGGGCGCGTGACCTACGAGGGCTTCGCGGAGGCGTGGCCGCCGCGGAGCGGCGTGTTCGCGGACAGGATGAACTCGATGCCGAAGGTCGTGGCGTCGACCACGCTCCAGGACCCGGAGTGGAGCAACACGACGGTCATCTCGGACGTGCAGAGCCAGGTTGCGCAGCTGAAGGAGGGCGACGGCGGCCCGATCCTCGTGGCCGGCAGCCGCACGCTCGTGCACTCGCTGATCGAGCACGGGCTCGTGGACGAGTTCCACCTCCAGATCTTCCCCGTGGTGCTCGGGAGCGGGGGACGCCTGTTCCCGGAGTCGCCGGACAAGCTGTCGCTCGAGCTGGTGGAGAGCCAGACGTTCCCCTCCGGCGTCATGGCGCAGACCTACCGCACGAAGCGCGACTAGCCGCTCTCGGCGGCGGCGAGCGCCTTCTCGGCGCGCGCGTGCGCCTTCCGCGCTGCCGTCTGAGCACGACGTGCCTCCTCGAGGCGCTGCTTGGCCGTCTTCGCGCGCTTGCTCGCGTCGGCCGCATGCGCCTCGGCGGCCTCGGCGCGAGTCGCGGCGCTCCCCAGTGCCTTCTCGGCGGCCTCGAGCTCCCGGCGGGCGTGACGCTCGTCGGTGCGCGCGGCGGCGAGCCGCTCGCGCGCGCGAGCATCGTCCGCCTTGGCCCGCTCGCGCTTCGCGTCGCGCTTGCGGGCCGCGGGAGCGGGCTTCTTCGCGCGAGGCGCCGGGCGGGACTCGCCCCCGGATGGCGCCACTCCGAAGCCGCCGATCGCCTCGCGCTCGCGCAGCAGGCGCCCGGCGCGCAGCTCGTCCGCCGTGTCCTCGTCGAGCGCCGCCGCGTGAAGCGTCGCCGCCACCTTCTCCTCCAGGCCGGTGCCGCCCTCGCCGGCCAGCTCCATCGCGGTCGCGGTCAGCTCGGCCACGAGCTCCCGCTCCAGCGCCGCGGCCTTCTGGAACGCGGACCGGTCGCCGCCGGCCAGCAGCTCCTCCTGCGCTCCCCGCAGCTTCTCGCCGGCGGCCAGCAGGCGGTCGAGGTCCTTGCCCTTGCGGCGCGACAGCTGGTTCAGCGCCCACGCCGCCACGGTCGGCTTCCGCAGCGCCTTCACGGCGTTCGCCGCCTCACGGTCTCCGGCGCTACGCAGCTCCTTCGCGCGCGCGTCGCGCGCGCTCGTGAACTCGCCCGGCGCGAGGCCGTAGAGCTCGTCCGCCGCCTGCTCGACCGCCTTCTCCTCGCGTGCCACGGGCAAAGCGTATTCTGCGGCCATGGGCGCCTACACGCACACGCGGCTCACGACCGTCGAGGACTCAGCACCCAAGTTCGGGTTCGCCGACAGCCAGGAGTCCCGCTTCGCGAAGAAGGACCTGGACGCCGAGTCGGTCGGCCTGGCCCACTACCGCATCAAGCCGGGCGTGCGCCAGCCGTTCGGCCACCGCCACGACGAGGCCGAGGAGGTCTACGTCGTGCTCTCGGGTGCCGGCCGCATGGCGCTCGGCGACGACGTGATCGAGCTCGAGCCGCTCGACGCCGTCAGGGTGGAGCCGGCCGTCATGCGCGCTTTCGAGGCCGGACCGGACGGCCTCGAGGTGCTCGTGTTCGGCGTGAGCCACGAGGGCGACGGAGAACTCGTGCCCGGCTGGTGGCCGGGCGAGGGCTAGTAGCCCACGAAGCGCGCGAACGCCTTCGCGCGGCGTGCCGGCTTCCCGCTGCGCGCCTCTGCGCGGTCGGCGGTCGTCATCAGGAGCCGTCCGCAGTTCACGCCCACCCAGCGCAGCGGCTCGGGCTCCCATGAGCGCGACCGGTGGCCCACCCAGGGGAGCCGGGTGAGCTCGTCGTCCTCGCCGGCGATCAGCCGCGCCAGCGTCCGGCCGGCCAGGTTCGTGGTCGCCACGCCGTCGCCCACGTAGCCGCCGGCCCATCCGAAGCCACGGGCGCGGTCGAAGCCCACGGACGCGTTCCAGTCCCGCGGAATGCCGAGCGCGCCGCCCCACTCATGCGTCACGGCGTAATCGCCCACCACGGGGAACAGGTCCACGAGCACCTCGCGGAGCGCGGTGTGCACGCGCCCGTCCCTGTCGAACTCCGGATCCACCCGCGAGCCGTAGTGGTACGGCGCGCCGCGGCCGCCGAAGGCAAGGCGGTCGTCCGCGGTGCGCTGGCCGTAGATGCGCATGTGCCTGAGGTCCGCGAAGGTCTGGCGGCGCTCGAGCCCGATCTGCTCCCAGGCCGAGGCGGGCAGCGGCTCGGTGGCGATCATCAGCGAGTAGAGCGGCACGAGCCGCCGCCGGTCGCCGCGGAGCGACGCCGTGTACCCCTCGGTGGCGCGCACCACGACGTCGGCGCGCACCGTCCCGCCGGCCGTGACGACCTCACGGGGGCGGACCTCGGCCGCGGCGGTCCGCTCGTAGATGGAGACGCCGCGCGCCTCCACCCGGTCCGCCAGCCCGCGGACGAGCCGCAGGGGGTGCACCGCCGCGCAGTGCGGGGTGTACGTGCCGCCGAGCACGCGCGTGCCGCGCGCATGCGCCTCGGCCTCCTCCTTCGAGAGCAGCTCGAGCCCCTCGACGTTCCCGGTGGAGCGCTCCTCGTCCTCCACCAGCTCGCGCGCGCGCGTGAGCTGTGCCCGGTTCCGCGCGAGCTGGATCGTGCCGCCGCGGGCGTAGTGCACGTCGAGGCCCTCGGCGTCCGCGACGCGGCCCGACCTCCGCGACCGCGCCGTGCATCGCCTTGCGCATCGCCACGGCGGCCTCGCGGCCGTGCCTGCGCGCGATCGCCACCGACGTGGGCGGGAACAGGGCGGAGCACCAGCCCCCGTTGCGCCCGGATGCGCCGAAGCCCGCGATCTCGCGCTCCACGATGGCGATCCGCAGCGCCGGATCCTGCTCGTGGAGGTAGTAGGCGGTCCACAGGCCGGTGTAGCCCGCGCCCACGATCGCCACGTCCACGTCCACGTCGCCGGGCAGCGGGGCGCGCGGCGCAAGGTCCAGCTGGGCCGTGTGGTGCCAGAGCGAGTCCTCGAAGGCCACGCGGCGGGAACCTACATGCACGCCAATTGGACGTATACGACCTATCTGGACTAGCCTGTGCGGCGTAATGATCCGCCGATTGGCGGATCGAGTGCAATGCAGTGGAGTGTTTTACATGGCCACCGGAACCGTTAAGTGGTTCAACGACGACAAGGGATTCGGTTTCATCACACCCGATGAGCCCGGCAAGGATCTCTTTGTCCACTACACCGGCATCGTCGGCGACGGCTTCAAGTCGCTCGCCGAGGGATCGCAGGTGTCCTACGACGCCGAGCCCAGCGACAAGGGCCCGAAGGCAGTCAACGTCACGCCGCTCTAGCGGTTAACGGTGGCGCGGTACCCCATGCGGGTGCCGCGCCACTGAATTTCGCCCCCTACGGGGTCTCAGGGAAAGATCGGGGTCAGGTTCAGGGTCGCCCCCCGATGCGCGCGCGTGTGCTCCGACGGAAGATGTCGGCATGGAATTCATGTACGAGCACACGGACATTCCGCCGGGCCTAACGCTCGCGGACTGGCGGCGTGCGCGGCCCCGCCCTGAACGGCGGACGCTGCTTGCCGGCCTTCGCTCGTCGCTTGCTTCCCGCCGCTACTCCCCTGCCGGCGGGTCATATATCGAACGCTCATCCACCTCGCGGTAGAGAGGCATCCCAATCGGGCTCTGCATCTCCTCCGCGAGGTGACCGAGCAACCCCGCGGTTCGCGCCAGCAGCGCGAAGCCCCGTAGCAGCGGGGCCGGAAAGCCCAGATCGGCGAGCGCGGCGCCCGCCACGCCCGCGCCGTTGATCGGGAGCTTCGTTCCCTCACGGGCCTCGTAGGCCTCCGACAGCCGCTCCAGCCGGCGCAGGTAGGTGCCGGCCAACCCGGTCTCCTCGGCTATCGCGTAGATGCGCGGAGTACGGGGGTCCTCGACCTTGTGCACGGGGTGGCCCAGCCCCGGAACACGCCGGCCGGCCTCGATCTCCCTCGCCACCGCCGCGTCCAGGTCCTCACCCGCCTCGTCGAGGAACCTCACGGTGTCCTCGACGACCCCCAGAAACACGCTCCCGGCGCCCAGGAGCCCGGCGGCCACGGCGCCCTGGAGCGACTCCGGCGCGCCCGTGTAGGTGAGGCGCGCGGCGAGCACGGTCGGCGTGAGACCGTGATCCGCGAGCGACACGAGCACGGCGTCGAACAGCCGCGTCTCCTCGGGCGAGGGTGGGCGGCGCTGCACCATCAGGAAGGCCAGCTCCGTGAGGGTGGTCTGGCCCATGAGGTCCCGGGCCAGGTCGCGGCCCATGAGGGTGATGCTGTCGGCGTCCGAGCTGCCCACGGACGTGCGGAACGAGGTCATGTGGGGAGCCTATGCTTGGCGACCCGGCCCGTGGGCGTGTGCGGCAGCTCGTCGAGCGCCTCGAAGCGGCTCGGCACCTTGAACGGGGTGAGCCGCCCGGCGGCCCAGTCGCGCAGCGCGTCGAAGTCGGCGTCCACGCCCTCGCGCATCACCACGAAGGCCAGGATGTCCTCCTCCGAGAGCTCCGAGGCCACACCCACGACCGCCGCCTCCACCACGTCGGGATGCGCGACCAGCGCCTCCTCGATCTCCGCCGGCGCCACGTTCTCGCCGCGGCGGCGGATGACCTCCTTCTTGCGGCCGACGAAGGTGTAGGTCCCGTCCTCGTTCTCGCGCACGAGGTCGCCCGTCTTCAGCCAGCCGTCGGCCGCGAGCACCTGCCTGGTCTCCTCGGGCATGCCCCAGTAGCCCTTCATCACCGCCGGGTTCCGCAGCTCGAGCTCCCCGTCGTCCCTCACGCGCGCCTCGTTCACCTCGCCGAGGCGCGGGTGCTGACGCGGCCAGCCGAGCGTGCCGTACGGCCGCATGCCGCGGCGCCAGACCGTGCCGTAGGGGGTCTCGGACATCGCATATCCCGACGTCATCCGGAGCCCGAAACGGCGCTCGAACTCGAGGTGGCGCTCCTCGGGCGGGGTCGGGCCGGCATAGGCGAGCCGGAGCGGGTTGTCAGCGTCGTCCGGGCGCTCGGGCTGGCGCATCAGGATTTCGATCATCGCCCCGATCGCGTTGAACTCGGTGGCGCCGTAGCGCCGGGCCGAGTCGATGAAGCCGCCGGCGGAGAAGCGCGGCAGGAGCACGAGGCTCGCGCGGGCCGCCACCGAGCCGAGCACCGAGTACGCCGGCGCGTTGATGTGGAAGAGCGGCAGCGACGTCATGAGCCGGTCGTCCTCGGTCAGCTCGAGCCACCAGGGGAAGCCCTCGCCCGCCATCGCGTAGGCGCGGTGAGTCTGGGTCACGAGCTTGGAGCGGCCGGTGGTGCCGGAGGTCGGGATCAGCACGGCGGCGTCGTCGTGGGTCGCGGGGCCCGGGCCGTCCAGCTCGCCCGGCTCGGCGAACAGCTCACCGAGCTCGGCGTCGGTCACGACCAGCCTCGGCTCCACCTGGCCGACCAGCCCGTCGAGCTCCGCCTGCGTCTGCCGCGGGTCGACGCCCACGTAGACCGCGCCCAGGTACGCGGTCGCCAGCCACAGGAACACGTACCGCGCGTCGTTCCGGGCGGTGGCGAGCACGAGATCGCCCTTCGCGATGCCGCGTGCGCGGAGCCCGGCCGCCGCGGCCGCGATCTGCTCGCGCGCACGCGCGTACGTGTAGACGTCGTCCTCGAAGAGGAGCCAGTCCCTGTCCGGCGCCGCCGCGACAGCGTCCTCGAACAGGTCGGGGATGGTCCGGTACTCGGCGATGCCGGGACGATACGAGAGCGAGGGTCCGTCACGTTCGGGTAGATTCGGCAGATGCCCTGTCTGGTGGCGCTGCTCGCGCTGATCTCGCCCCGGCTCGCGCTGTTCGTGCTGTGGCTGTTCAGCAACATCCTGGATCGCGCCTACGAGGGCTGGCTGCTGCCGGTGCTCGGCTTCTTCCTGCTGCCGTGGACGACGCTCGCGTACGCGGTGATGTGGGACACGGGGACGAGGACCGTCGACGGGTTCGAGTGGTTCATCGTGGTCCTCGCCTTCCTCGCCGACCTCGCCTCGTATGCCGGCGGGCGCAGCTATCAGTCAGCCCGGGACTGAGCGCGACGCCGACCTGCGCCGCGACATCCGCGCGCTCGGCGCGATGCTCGGCCGGACGCTCGTGCGCCAGGAGGGAGAGCCGCTCCTCGAGCTCGTGGAGCGCATCCGCGGGCTGATCCGGTCGGACCGGGCCGCGGCTGCGGAGGTACTGGGCGAGGTCGAGCCGCTGACCGCGACCCGCCTGGTGCGGGCGTTCACCACCTACTTCCACCTCGCGAACGTCGCCGAGCAGGTGCACCGCGGGCGCGAGCTGGCACGCATGCGCGACAGCGACGGCGGGTGGCTCGCCCAGGCCGCTGCCCGGATAGCCGGGGCGGGGATCTCGGGCGAGGAGCTGGCGGGCGAGGTGAGGCGCCTGGGCGTGCGGCCCGTGTTCACCGCCCATCCCACCGAGGCCGCGCGCCGCACCGTGCTCTACAAGCTGCGCCAGATCGCGGAGCTGCTCGAGGGCGGGGGGCCGCGCGCGCCCGAGCGGCTCGAGGAGACGATCGACCTGCTCTGGCAGACGGACGAGCTGCGGATCGCGCGCCCGGACGTGGTGGACGAGGCGCGCAACGCGGTCTGGTACTTCGACGGGCTCCACGCCGACGCCGTGCCCGACGTGCTGGAGCTGCTCGCCGACGAGCTGCGCGAGCTCGGCCTCGAGCCCGAGCCGGAGGAGCGCCCGCTCGCGTTCGGGAGCTGGATCGGCGGCGACCGCGACGGCAATCCGAACGTGCGGCCGGAGAGCCTCGCGCAGGTGCTCGACCTCCAGCACGAGCACGGCCTGCGGGACGCGATCGCGGTCGTGAACCTGCTCCGGCGCGACCTGTCCAGCTCGCTGCGGATCGCCGGTGCCACGCAGGAGCTCCAGGATTCGCTGGCCGCCGACCTCGAGCTGCTGCCCGAGGTGGAGCCGCGCTTCCTGAGGCTGAACGCGGAGGAGCCCTACCGGCTGAAGCTCACCTGCATCCAGGAGAAGCTCGTGAACACGCGCCGGCGGCTCGCGGCGGCACGCCCGCACGAGCCGGGGCGCGACTACCACGGCGCCGCCGAGCTGCTTGCGGACCTGCGCATCGTGCGCGACTCGCTCGATGTCGCACCGCGGCGCGCTGATCGCCCGCGGCCGGCTCGACCGGGCGATGCGGACCCTGGCGGCCTTCGGCCTCCACCTGGCGACGCTCGACGTGCGCGAGCACGCCGACGCGCACCATCACGTGCTCGGCCAGGTGATCGACGGGTACGCGGAGAGCTCGCGCGAGGAGCGCCGCGAGCTGCTCGCGGCAGAGCTCCGCTCGGCGCGGCCGCTCGCGTTCCACCCGCTCCCGCTGGACGACGCGGGGCGCCGGACGTACGAGACCTTCGAGGCGATCCGGGCGGCGCACGAGCGCTACGGCCCCGAGACGGTGGAGTCCTACATCGTGTCCATGTGCCGCGGAGCGGACGACCTGTTCGCCGCGGTGGTGCTGGCGCGCGAGGCGGGCGTCTCCGGAATCGGCTTCGTGCCGCTGCTCGAGACGATGGACGAGCTGCGGAACGCGGACCGCGTCCTCGCCGACCTGCTCTCGGACCCGAGCTATCGCGAGCTGGTGGCGCGGCGCGGCGACGTGCAGGAGGTGATGCTCGGCTACTCGGACTCGAACAAGGAGGCCGGGATCGCGGCGAGCCAGTGGGAGATCCACCGCGCCCAGCAGCGGCTGCGCGACTCCGCCGCCTCGTTCGGCGTGCGCCTGCGGCTGTTCCACGGCCGCGGCGGCACGGTCGGCCGGGGCGGTGGCCCGGCCCACGACGCGATCCTCGCTCAGCCGCCGCGGACGCTCGACGGGGAGATCAAGCTCACCGAGCAGGGCGAGGTCATCTCGGACAAGTACCTCGTGCCGAGCCTCGCCCGGGAGAACATCGAGCTGATGCTGGCGGCGGCCCTCGAGGCGACCGTGCTGCATCGCCGCCCGCGCATGTCGCCGGAGGCGCTCACGAGCTGGGTGGAGGCGATGGAGACCGTCTCGGAGGCCGCCTTCGCGCGCTACCGCGGGCTGATGGAGGACCCCGACCTGCCGGCCTACTACCTGGCCTCCACGCCGGTCGAGCTGCTCGCCGAGCTGCACTTCGGCTCGCGACCGTCGCGGCGGCCTCACTCGGACGCGGGCATCGCCGGCCTCCGCGCGATCCCGTGGGTGTTCGGATGGACCCAGTCGAGGCAGATCGTGCCGGGCTGGTACGGCGTGGGGTCGGGGCTCGCCGCCGCCCGCGAGGCCGGCCTCGGCGAGCGTCTGGGCGAGATGCACGAGCGCTGGTGGTTCTTCCGGAACTTCCTGTCGAACGTGGCGATGACGCTCGCGAAGACCGACCTCGAGATCGCGGGCCACTACGTGGAGCGGCTGGTGCCGCCGGAGCTCGGGCGGGTGTTCGAGGACATCCGCGCGGAGCACGAGCTGACGCTCTCCGAGATCCTCCGGCTGCGCGGCGAGGACGAGCTCCTGGCGAGCGACCCGGTGCTCCAGCGCACGCTCCGCGTGCGCGACGACTACCTCGCGCCGCTCCACTACCTCCAGGTGGCGCTCACCGAGCAGACGCGCGCCGGGCGCGAGGACGGGCGCGAGCCCCACCCGGACCTGGCGCGCGCCCTCCTCCTGACCGTCAACGGGATAGCTGCAGGCCTTCGCAACACCGGTTAGCGTCCTCACATGGACACGCGAGCCGCCACAGACAGCAAGGCCGCCGCGCTTCGCGAGCTGGCCGAGTTTCCCCTCCTGGCCGCCCTCTTCGGCCGCCGCGCGCGCCGGATCTCGCTCGGGTCCGAGATCCCCGACGGTCCGCTCGCGTACAGGTCGCCGCACGAGCCCCTTCCCCTGACCGAGCTCGAGCGGATGATCGTGCTCACCGCGATGGCGGGCACGACGGGCTGGCACTACTCGATCACCCGCAACGCCCACTACGCGGGGCACATGGCGAACTACGCCGCCGGCGCCGCGGGCCGCACGTTCCCGTCCGCGGCCGGCTTCCACACCGCCGAGCTGTTCTTCACCGACGACTCCGGCACGTACATGTTCCCCACCCGCGACGCCGGGGCGCTGGTGGACCCCGCCGACGAGGAGGTGAACATCGAGCTGATGCTCGAGCGGCACGCGTCGCGGCTCGTGAAGATCGACGACGCGCGGATCGAGTTCCCGCGCGAGGAGCCCTTCTACGAGGGCCACAACACGTGGTGCGTGAATCTCCCCGGCTCGCTCCTCTGCATCCCGGTCGGGGACCTCGCGCAGCACTCGATCGCCGGGATCATGTTCCTCACCCAGAACGGCTACTGCCTGGGCGACGACGTGAACGGCCGGGCGATCCCCGGCATGGAGAAGTTCCGCGGCCTCGTGGACGTGGACGACACGTTCCCGCTCACGTTCTTCGACCAGTACATGCTGGCCGAGATCACGGCCGAGCTGGCCACGAGCTGCTACGCCGGGATGCTCGTGCTCCAGGCGATGGGGCTCGGCGGCTGGATGTTCGACGGCATCGACCGCTTCTCGATGCTGGGCGCGTCGGGCGACCCGGCCGTTCCGGGGCTCGGCTTCCGCTACGACGAGGACGAGCGCTGGTCGGTGCCGAACCCGACCGGCCGCGAGGGCGTGTTCGAGGCGTTCTGCCCGCCGCACTACCCCGACATGCACGCCGCCGTGGACGCGCTGGTGGAGCGCAAGTTCGGCAAGGGCGGCCCGCACAACAAGGACACGCCCGGCGCGTGGACCGAGTCCGCGCTGGTGCGCTCGAGCGCGCAGATGCACGACGAGCGCTTCCGCGAGTGCGTGGCCATCCAGGCCCAGTACCTCTACGACACGTTCGGGAAGTTCCCCGCCACGATCCCCTCGCTGATGATCCTCAACTACCTCCAGGCCCACCACCTGGACCTGGACTTCTACGACCAGAAGCTGCGCCCCGGGTCATACCTCGAGACGCACGCGCGCCACATGGAGACCTGGCACTAGCCGGGCTCGTCGAACACGGCGAGTAGCACCCCGCCGGGCGCGAGCCAGCGCTCCGCCAGCCGGCGCGCACGGGCCGGATCGCGGTGGAAGAGGCCCACGCGGACGGCGAAGACCTTGTCGAACCGCCGCTCGCCGAGATCCATGTCCTCCAGCTCCATCTGGAGGAACTCGGCCAGGCCCGCCTCCACGAACGAGGCGTTGCGGCGGGCTGCCGCCTCGACCATCTTCCCGGAGCGGTCGATTCCCGTGAGCCGGCCGTTCTGGCCGAGCGCCTCGCAGACCATCGTGGCGGCGACGCCGTGGCCGCAGCCGATCTCGAGCACGCGGTCGCCCGGCTGGATGTCGAGCCGCTCGACGACTCGCCGCAGCCGGTCGCTCACTGCTAGGCGCGCTCGATCCGGCGCACGCCGCCGTCCGGCGTCCAGATGTCGATCACGAGCATCGTGCGGGTCTTGTTCAGGCCCACCGTCGACGCCTCCGTGATGTCGAGCCGGAAGGTGTGCGACCCGTCGTCGGACGAGGAGTCGACCTCCTCGACGGTTCCGGCCACCTTGGCGTCGCCGTCCCAGTCGTCCGGGTCGTCCGAGCCGCTGTGGAGCGCGTAGCGCGGGTCGCGCTGCAGGTCGCGCGCCTTCAGCGCGTTCGCCATCGACCCGATCCACAGCTCGCCGTCCTCGAACCGGCTCTCCGTGCCCGAGATGCGCGGCGACCCGTCCCGGCGGAGCGTCGCGATCGTCTTGTGCTTGTGCGCCTCCAGCCGCTCGCGGACCTTCGCGGCCAGCGCCGGCGCCGCCGCCTCGAACTCCGACCAGCTGGCCATGCCCCGAAGGGTAAGCGTCAGCGCACGAACAGGATCTCGCTGTACTTCGCCAGCGGCCAGAGGTCGTCCGCGACGACCTTCTCGAGCTGGTCGCCCAGCTCGCGGACGCGCTCGAGCGCCGTGAGCTGGTTGTCGCGCGCGTAGACCGCGAGGTCCAGGCCCTCGACGCCGTCCGGGTACGAGTTCGCGGCCTCGAGCGCGGCGATCGCCTCGGCGAAGTCACGCGTGAGCGTGCGTGCGTCGTCGGCGAGCCCGTCGATCCCGGCGGCCTCGACCATCGCCACGTGCCGCAGGGCGGCCGGCAGCAGCATCGTCCGTGCCATCGACGCGGCCGTCTCCGCCTCGATGTTCGCCCGGATCGTGTACTGCTCGAGCCACACCTCGAAGCGCGACTCGAGCTCGCGGTGCGAGAGCACCTCGTACTTCTCGAACGCGGCCACCGTGTCGGCGGCGAGCACCTCGGGCAGCGCGTCCGGCGTGGTGCGCAGGTTCTTCAGCCCGCGCCGCTCCGCCTCCGCGTGCCACTCGTCGGCGTAGTTGTCGCCGCCGAAGATGACCCGCTGCGCGTCCGTGTACGCGTCCTTCACGACCGCGTTCACGGCCTCGGCGAGGTCGGCGCCGCCCGATCCCAGCTCGGACTCGAGCTGGTCGGCCAGGTCGTCGATCGCCTCGGCCACGATCGTGTTCAGCACGGTGTTCGGGAACGCGAGCGACATGCTCGACCCGAGCGCGCGGAACTCGAACTTGTTGCCCGTGAAGGCGAACGGCGAGGTCCGGTTGCGGTCGCCGCCGTGCATCGGCAGCGGCGGCAGCACCGGCGTGCCGAGCCCGAGCACGGAAGCCGGCGTGTGCGGGTCACCCTCACCCGATGCGATCGCCTCGAACACCTTCTCCAGCTCGGCGCCGAGGAAGATCGAGATGATCGCCGGCGGCGCCTCGTTGGCGCCCAGGCGGTGGTCCTGGCCGATGTTCGCCACGGACGCGCGCAGCAGCCCCTGATGCTTGTCCACGGCCTTGATCACGGCCGCGCAGAAGAACAGGAAGTTGATGTTGTCCGCGGGCGTGTCGCCCGGCTCCATCAGGTTGTGGCCGGTGTTCGTGCCCATCGACCAGTTGTTGTGCTTGCCCGAGCCGTTCACGCCAGCGAACGGCTTCTCGTGCAGCAGGCAGACGAGCCCGTACTTGCGCGCCACGCGCTGGAGCACCTGCATCGTGAGCTGCTGGTGGTCCGAGCCGACGTTCGAGTTCTCGAACACCGGGGCGATCTCGTACTGGCCGGGGGCGACCTCGTTGTGGCGGGTCTTCACCGGCACGCCGAGGCGCGCCAGCTCGAGCTCGCAATCCATCATGTAGGCGAGCACCCGCTCGGGGATCGATCCGAAGTAGTGGTCGTCGAGCTCGTGGCCCTTCGGCGGCTTGGCGCCGAAGAGCGTCCGGCCGGTGTTGATCAGGTCGGGGCGCTCGAAGTAGTACTGCTGGTCGATCAGGAAGTACTCCTGCTCCGGCCCGACCGTGGTGAACACGCGCGTGGCCGTCTCGTCGCCGAGGAGGCGCAGCGCACGGATCGCCGAGCGCGACAGCGCGTCCATCGAGCGGAGCAGCGGGATCTTGGCGTCGAGCGCCTCACCGGTCCATGACGCGAACGCCGTCGGGATGCACAGCAGCGCCCCGTTCGGGTTCTGGAGCACGAACGCGGGGCTCGTGGGGTCCCAGGCGGTGTAGCCGCGCGCCTCGAAGGTCGCCCGCACGCCGCCGGTGGGGAAGGAGGAGGCATCCGGCTCGCCCTGGATCAGCTCCTCGCCCGAGAACTCCGCCAGCGCCACGCCGTCGCCGGCGGGGCCGAAGAACGAGTCGTGCTTCTCCGCGGTGAGGCCGGTGAGCGGCTGGAAGACGTGGGTGAAGTGGGTCGCGCCCTTCTCGAGCGCCCATTCCTTCATGGCGAGCGCGACGGCCGCGGCAAGCGACGCATCGAGCGACTCGCCCTGCGCGAGCGCTTGCTGGAGGCGCCGGTAGGTCTCCTTCGGGAGACGCTGGCGCTGGACGGCGGCGGAGAAGACGTCTTCGCCGAACGGGTAGTTCGCCGGCTGGGTGAGGTCCACCCTGCCGAGCGAGCCCCCATTGGGGCTCCACTGAGCGGCGCTGACGTTGTGCTGACGGGTTCTGACCATTGTCGTGAGCGAGCCTCCTGGCGGGTTCCGGGCGGTGCCCACGCTAGCCCGAGGCGATGAGTTTTTCCTTGTACGTCTGTCTAAAGATCCGCAAAGACCGTTCGCCCTTCGTCAACTACGTAGTCTGGAAAGTCGCTTGCCAGCCATCGAGCTACATGGAGTCGTGAAGCGTTTCGGGCCGATCACCGCGGTGGACGGCCTGGACCTCGAGGTCCCGAAGGGGATCTGTCTCGGCCTGCTCGGCCCGAACGGGGCGGGCAAGTCCACGACCATGCGGATGCTCACCGGGCAGGCGCTGGCCGACGAGGGCTCGATCAGCGTGCTCGGCCACGTGCTGCCCGAGCAGGCGAAGGAGGCGCGCGCCCACATGGGCGTCGTGCCGCAGCTCGACAACCTCGACGTGGACGTGGCGGTCGAGGACAACCTCGCGGTGTTCGCGCGGCTGTATCGCGTGAAGGACGTGCGCGCGGCGGTCGATCGCGGGCTTCAGCTCGCCCGGCTCGAGGGCCGTCGCCGCGACGCGGTGGACCAGCTCTCGGGCGGCATGCGGCGCAGGCTGCTCCTGGCGCGCGGGCTGGTGCACGACCCGCCGCTCCTGCTCCTCGACGAGCCCACGGTGGGCCTCGATCCCCAGATCCGCACCGAGCTGTGGTCGCTGATCGACTCGCTGCGCTCGCGCGGCACGACGATCCTGATGTCGACCCACTACATCGAGGAGGCCGAGCGGCTCGCCGACGAGGTGGCGCTGATGACGAACGGCAAGATCATCAGCCGCGGCAAGCCGTCCGAGCTCGTGCGCGAGCACGCCGGGGTCGAGACCGCCGAGGTGTACGCGCCGCCGGACCGGCTCCGGGAGGTGCGCGAGCAAGCCGAGGCGCAGGGCCTGAGGGTGCGGCCGGCCGGGCCCGCGATCGCGATCGTCGGCTCCGAGAAGGCCACCGACGGGGCGATCCCGCCCGAGGCGATCAGGCGGGCGGCCTCGCTCGAGGACGTGTTCGTGCTCCTGACGGGCGAGGAGGCCGAGTAGTGAGGCGACTGGACCCCGTCGCGATCGGCGGCGTGATGAGCCGCGAGGTGGCGAACTTCCGCACCTTCTGGAAGGCCACCACGTTCTCGAGCGTGCTCGAGCCGGTGGTCTACCTGCTGGCCTTCGGTCTCGGGCTGGGCGCCACGCTCGTCGACGGCGTCGACGGCCTCGAGTACGTGGAGTTCGTCGGCACGGGGATGGTGGCCACCGCGGTCGTCTTCTCGAGCGCCTTCCCGGCGATGTTCGGGACCTTCGTCAAGGAGCGCTTCCAGCGCACCTACGACGCGATCCTCGCCGCGCCGGTCGACGTGGAGGAGCTCGTCACGGCCGAGATGCTGTGGATCGGGCTCCGCTCCGGCTTCTACGGCTGCTTCCCGCTGATCGTGTCGATGTTCTTCGGCCTGGACCCGGCGCCCGGCATGCTGCTCGTGCCGCTGTTCGCCTTCATCACGTCGCTCGTCTTCTCCGGCTTCGGGATCGCCGTGGCGGCCTCGGTGGCGAAGATCGACCAGTTCAACTACGTGACGACGCTGGTCATCACGCCGCTCTTCCTCGTGGCGGGCACGTTCTTCCCGATCGACCAGCTTCCCGAGGGCGTGCAGATCGTTTCGCAGCTGAACCCGCTGCACCACCTGGTGGAGCTGGTGCGCCACTCCGCGTTCGGCTTCGAGAGCACAGACCTGATCCGGGTCGCGGTGCTGGTCGCGTTCGCGATCGCCTCCTGGCGCGTGGCCGTCAACCGGATGGAGAAGCGCCTGATCGACTAGAGCGGGAGCTCTTGGCCCAGCCCGGCCTCGGCCGCGCGGCGGTGGACCTCCGCCGCCACGGCGATGTCCTCGAGGGCGAGTCCCAGCGGCACGAGCACGCGCAGGCCGACTCCATGTGCCGCGGAGGGGTCGATGGCGTCGCACAGCTCGACCGGGTCGTCGGGGTAGCCGGCGAAGTAGCCCTGCTCGCGGTAGTAGCGGTACTGGGCCACGTCGTCCACGACAAACAAGGCCGCGCCTGCGAAGAGGTCCTCCGAGAGGCTCGCGTCGAAGTCGACCGCGCACGCCACCGTGGCGTCGCCGAGGTGCTCGCGGCGGAGCGGGCGGTCGGGGTCGCGCACGATCGCGGCCGTCGTCACCACCACCTGCGCGCCGTCGCCCACCTCCGGGGCGGACGCCGCCACGCGCACCTCGAGCCCGGACGCGGCGGCCGCCAATGCCGCGGCGCGCTCGGGGTGGCGGTCGAACACCGTCGCCCGCGCGAGCGTGGGGAAGACCTCGCGCGCCAGCTCCAGGTGCACGGTGCCCTGCCGCCCGCACCCGACGATCCCGATCCCCTCGACCGGTCGCTCGGCGAGGGCGCGGATGCCGAGCATGCTGGCCGCCGCGGTGCGCACCTCGGTGATCCAGGTGGCGTCCATCACGGCGAGCGGGCGCCCGGTGGCGGCGTCGGACAGGACGACCAGGCCGTGGATGTAGGGCAGCCCGAGCGGCTGGTTGTCCGGGTAGCCGGCCACCCACTTCACGCCCACGGCGTCCGCGCTCGCCAGGTAGGCGGGCATCGCGTGGATGAACGCGTCCTCGCGCGGGTGCACGCCAACCTTCGGCGGCATCTCGACCCCGCCCTCCCGCTTGGCACGGAAGGCGGCGTCGAGGAGCTCGATGACCTCGACGCCCGTGAGCCCGACGGACTCGACGTCCGCCCGGGTCAGATAGCGCACGCTCTCGCCGGTCACCGGCGCAGCGTAATCGGCTTGGCGCCGCTGTCTCTGGCCGAACGCCTCTGTCACAGCTAAGCTCGTCTGTTTGGCGACTGACCCGATTCAGAACGAGCCCGTGCCCGCCTCCGGGCGCGTGTGGCTGCTCGACGACAACCCGCGCGAGGCGGAGCTCGTATTCGACTTCCCGTTCCACGACGAGCTGAACGACGCCGTCAAGGAGCTGCCTCGGCGCTGGTTCGACTGGCGGCGCAAGCACTGGCGCGTGCCCGCCCACCCGAAGGTGGCGAGGCTCGTGGAGGAGCTGCTCGCGCGCTTCCCCGACGTCCTGCCGACCCCCGAGGTGCTCGCGTGGATGAGCGACTCGGACCGCTGGCGCGCGGTCTGCACGGTCGTCGCCCGGGACGGCGAGGGCCACTTCCTCGTCCGCACGCTTCAGGGTGAGGCGCCGGCCGAGCTCGAGGCCGGCACGGACGCCGGCGACGGGCGCGTGCTGCTTCCGTTCGGCGACGAGGCCGCGGCCCTGGTCCAGCAGCTCGAGGGGCTCCGCCTCGACGACCTCGCCACGACCTGCGCCCGCGCCCTCCGGCACGACCGGGTGCCGCCCGCCGCCGAGATGTCGGTCCAGATCGGCGAGGACGGCGAGCCCAACTTCACGGTCTTCCACATCTGGGACCGGAGGCCCGTCAAGGACTTCCGCGAGCTCTCCGAGGCACACCCCGTGCACCGTCCCGGCCGCTTCTTCCTGCGCGACGCGCCGTGGGGCGTGGCGGTGCCCGCGGACCCCGCGCTCGCCCCGCAGGTCACGGAGTTCGTGGAGTCTCATCCCGAGCTTCACGTGGAGGAGCCGGCGCACGAGCTGCTCGAGGAGCTGACCGCGGAGTACGACCGCGCCTCGGCGACCGTCGAGCTCTCGTATGCGGAGGACGCCGAGCTCGACGGGCTCGATCTGGGCGGGGAGCTGCACCCGTTCCAGCGGGCGGGCGTGCGCTACGCGCTCGAGCGGCGCCGCACGTTCATCGCCGACGAGCAGGGGCTCGGAAAGACCGTGCAGGCCCTCGCGACGATCGAGCGGGACGACGCCTTCCCGGCCGTGGTCGTCTGCCCGGCGAGCATGAAGCTGGTGTGGGAGCGGGAGTCCAAGCACTGGCTGCCGAACCGGAGCGTCGCCGTGCTCGACGGCCGCACCGAGTCGACGTGGACGGACGAGACGCGCGCGGCCGAGATCGTGGTGCTCAACTACGACATCCTCGACTGGCACGCCGAGAGCCTGATCGCGCTCGAGCCCCGGGCGCTGGTGCTCGACGAGTCCCACTACGTGAAGAACGCCCGCGCCGCGCGGACGAAGGCGGCGCTCGAGGTGGCCGAGCGGCTCCCCGAGGGCGCGCTCCGGCTGGCGCTCACGGGCACGCCGATCCTGAACCGGGCGGAGGAGCTCGTCTCGCAGCTGCGCGTGATCGGGCGGCTGAAGGACTTCGGCAGCGGAGCACGGCTCACGCGCCGCTTCCGCGTCGCCGGGAGCGACGACCGGCTGCACTGGAACCTGCGCGCCCACTGCTACGTGCGCCGCACGAAGGAGCAGGTGCTCCCGCAGCTGCCCGCCAAGCGCCACGACACCGTGCCGGTGCTGCTCTCGAACGAGTACGACTACCGGCTCGCCGAGCGCGACGTGATCGCCTGGCTCCAGTCGCTGCCGCTCGACCTGCGCACGATCGACGCGAAGGTCGCCGCCGCGCTGCGGGCGGAGCAGCTCGTCCGGCTGAACAACCTGCGTCAGCTCGCGGCGCACGGCAAGCTGCCCACCGCGCTCGCCTGGATCGCGGACTTCCTCGAGTCGGGAGAGCCGATCGTGGTGTTCGCCGAGCACGTGGCCACCCAGAAGGCCGTGCTCGAGCGGTTCCCGAACGCGCTCCACATCCTGGGGAGCGACTCCTCGGTCGCGCGCCAGCGCGCCGTGGACGGCTTCCAGGAGCCGGACGGGCCGCAGCTGATCGTCTGCTCGCTGAAGGCCGCGTCGCAGGGCATCACGCTCACGCGCGCGTCGAACGTGGCGTTCCTCGAGCTCGACTGGACGCCCGCCCGCCACGACCAGGCCGAGGACCGGCTCCACCGGATCGGCCAGGACAGCGCCGTCACGGCGTGGTACCTGCTCGCCCCGGACACGATCGACGAGACCATGGCCGAGCTGCTCGAGCGCAAGCGGAGCCTGATCGACGCGGTCACGGACGGCCAGGTGCGCGACGAGGAGCGGCTGGTCGACGCTGTCGTCCGCGAGCTCAGGGGCAAGCCCTTCCGCCACCTGCGCGTCGTCGCGTAGCGATGAGCGCCACCGAGCTCGTCGCGGCGCTCGTGGCGATCGACTCCGTGAACCCGGACCTCGTGCCGGGCGGCGCGGGGGAGGGCGAGGTGGCCGCCTTCGTGGCGGAGTGGATGCGCGACGCGGGCCTCGAGGTGGAGGTCGACGAGCCGGCCCCCGGGCGCCCGAGCGTGGTGGGCATCGCACGCGGGACGGGCGGCGGGCGGTCGCTGATGCTGAACGGGCACCTCGACACGGTGGGCACCGACGGGATGGACCGGCCGCTCGAGCCGGTGGTGCGCGACGGCCGCCTCTACGCACGCGGCGGCTACGACATGAAGGCGGGCGTGGCGGCGTGCATGATCGCGGCGCGCCGGCTCGCCTCGGAGGGCCTGGCGGGCGACGTGATCGTCACCGCGGTCGCCGACGAGGAGTACGCCAGCATCGGCACCCAGTCGGTGCTCAAGCGCTGGAGCGCCGACGCCGCGATCGTCACCGAGCCCACCGCGCTGCGGGTGTGCGTGGCACACAAGGGATTCGTATGGGCCGAGCTCGAGACCCGCGGCCGGGCCGCGCACGGATCGCGCCCGGACGAGGGCATCGACGCGATCACGCGGATGGCGCCGGCGCTGTCGCGGCTTGCCGAGCTCCAGGAGCGGCTCGACGGCGGCACGGGCCACGAGCTGGTCGGCCCCGGTTCCGTGCACGCGTCGCTGGTGGAGGGCGGGCAGGAGCTGTCGAGCTACCCGGCCCGGTGCGTGCTTTCGCTCGAGCGCCGGACCGAGCCGGGCGAGAGCGCCGAGGACTTCAGGCAAGAGTGCGAGGCGCTCATCGAGGGGATCGAGGACGCCGAGGTGCGGATGGGGCTCGTGCGCCCGTCGTTCAGCGTCGATCCCGGCGCCGGCGTGGTGCGCGCGGTCGCCGGCGCCGCCGAGGCGGTGACGGGCCGCCCGGCCGAGGTCTACGGCGAGACCTACTGGATGGACGCCGCGCTGATCCAGGCCGCGGGCATCCCGACGGTGGTGTTCGGACCCGCCGGCGAGGGCGCCCACTCCGCGGGCGAGTGGGTCGACCTCGCGAGCGTGGACGCCTGCGCGGAGGGCCTGGTGGCCGCCGCGCGCGAGCTGTGCGCGTGATCGACTGGATCCGGAACCCGCTCCGCGATCCGGCGATGGCGGCCGCGGACAGCGGCGAGCCCGTGCGCTTCCACCGCTCGCTTGACGGATACGAGGCCACGCCGCTGGTGGACGCGCCCGAGCTGGCGGACGAGTGGGGGGTCGGGCGGGTGCTGTTGAAGTTCGAGCGCGAGCGCTTCGGCCTTCCGGCGTTCAAGTTCCTCGGCGTCTCGTGGGCGGCGCAGCGGCTGCTCGGCGACCCGCCGCACCAGCCCGGCCTGGAGCTCGTGGCCGCGACCGACGGCAACCACGGCCGCGCCGTCGCGCGCGTGGCGCGCATGCGCGGGATCGAGGCGACGATCCTCGTGCCGGCGGGCACCGCGCAGGCGCGGATCGACGCGATCGCCTCGGAGGGCGCGACGGTTCGGGTGGTGGACGGCTCCTACGACGACGCCGTGCGGCTCAGCGCCGAGCTGGCGAACGAGCGGCGGCTCGTGCTCTCCGACACCTCGTGGCCCGGCTACGAGGAGATCCCCGGCTGGGTGATCGACGGCTACGCGACGATCTTCCACGAGGTCGACGCGCAGGCACCGGCGCCGGTGGACGTGGCCTTCGTGCCGATCGGCGTGGGCGCGCTGGCCGCCGCGGCGGCGCGCCACCTGGCGGGCCGTGCCCGGCTCGCCGGCGTGGAGCCCGTGAGCGCGGCGTGCGTGCTCGAGTCCGCGCGCGCGGGCGAGATCACGGAGGTGCCCGGGCCGCACCCGTCGATCATGGCCGGGTTGAACGCGGGCCTGCCCTCGCTCGTCGCGTGGCCGTACCTGAGCGGCGCCTTCGAGCTGTTCTCCGCCGCGGCTGACGAGGTGGCGGTCGAGGGCACGCGCCGGCTGGCGGAGCTGGGGCTCGAGGTGGGGGAGTGCTCCGGCGGCGCGGCGGGAACGGCCGCCCGGCTGCTGGCCGATTCCGAGGCCCGCGACGTGCTCGGGGCGGGGCCGGGCAGCTCGGTGCTCGTGCTCCTGACCGAGGGCGTGACCGATCCCGAGACGTATGCGCGGATCGTGACTTAGTCGATCTCTAGCCTGCGGTGCGATGCATCGAGGACGTATCTCGATCGCCCTGCTCGTGGTCGTCTCCGCACTGGTCGCGTCAGTGGCGGCCACGCCCCCCGCCCGTGCGAACCCGCTCGAGGGAGCACGGCTCTTCGTGGACCGCACATCCCCATCGTGGAGCCAGTGGGAGGCGTACCGGCGCAGCGGCCAGCCCGGCAAGGCACGGCTGATCTGGAAGATCGCCCGCGAGCCGAAGGCGCTGTGGGTCGGCCGCTACACGCCCAACCCGCTTCACGGCGAGGTCAGGCGCCACATCCGGATGGCGAGGCGCGCGGGCGCCGTGCCCATCTTCACGGTGCTGCGCGCGATCGCCAACGGGTGCAGCCCCGGCTACACCGGCGGCGATGCCGCGGAGGACGCACGCACGCGCGCCTGGTACCGCGCCCTCGCCCGCACCATGGGCCGGGCCCGAGTGGTGATCGCGTTCGAGCCGGACTCGCTCGGCACGATCGACTGCCTCACGAGGAGCCGGCGCGACGACCGCATCCGGCTGCTCCGGTACGGCGTGAAGGTGTTCTCGCGGCTGCCGAACGCGATCGTCTACCTGGAGGCCGGCGCGTCCGACTGGGAGCCCGCGCGCCGCACCGCCCGCCAGCTCCGTGCGATCGGCATCCGGCGGGTGCGCGGCTTCATGGTGAACGCCACGCATCAGGACTGGACGCGGGCGAACATCCGCCACGGGCTCGCGATCTCGCGCCGTGTGGGCGGCAAGCCGTTCGTGATCAACACGGCGGAGAACGGCCGCGGTCCGGTTCACTACCGGCGCGGCAACGGCCGCAGGATCACGGTGTGGTGCAACCCGGGCCTGCGCGGTCTCGGCCCGCGGCCCACCACGAACACCTCGCACCCCAGGGTGGACGCGTACCTGTGGATCAACCGGCCCGGCTACGCGCAGGGCTGCGGTGGCCAGCGGATCGACTGGTACGCGCCCAGGGCGCTCACCTACGCCCGGTTCGCCACGAACTGGGAGAGGCCGCCCCGCGGTAGCCGCTACGGGCACCGCAAGCGGTATCCGCTGCGCGCTTTCGGCATACCTCGATAGCCCGAACCTGAACAGAACTCGTGCGCCGGGTGACGCGGGCTCACCCAGGGGTATCCCCCCGAGTGATGCGGGGGGTACGTGTCACATTCGTTGCGCTGCTGGTTCTCGGAGCCGCCCTGCTCGGCATGGGCGGGCCGGCGCCCGCGCCCGCGCAGTCGCCGGACTCGAACCCGCTCGCCGGAATGCGCTTCTTCGTGGACCGCGACTCGCCGTCGTGGAACCAGTGGCAGGCCTACAGGCGCAGGGGCGAGACGCGCAAGGCCGACCTGGTCTGGAGGATCGCCCGCGAGCCGAAGGCGCTCTGGCTCGGGCGCTGGACCCGGCCCAACTTCCACGTGAAGGTCCGCCGCCTGATCGATGCCGCTGCAGCCGAGGGAGCGGTGCCGATCTTCACCGTCATGCGCGCCCAGTCCACGGGCTGCGGGCCGCGCTACATGGGCGGCGGGCCCGGCGAGGACCGGCGCACGCGTGCCTGGTACGCCGACCTCGCGCGCGCCATCGGCGGCTCGCGCGTGGTGATCGCCTTCGAGCCCGACTCGCTGGGCACCATCGACTGCCACGCGCGCAGCCGGCGCGACGACCGCATCAAGCTGCTCCGCTTCGGCATCGACCAGCTCGCGGACCTGCCCAACGCCACGGTCTACATCGAGGCCGGCGCCTCCGACTGGGAGCCCGCCCGCCGCACCGCGAACCAGCTTCGCGCCGTCGGCATCCGGAAGGTGCGCGGGTTCATGCTGAACGCGACCCACTACGACTGGACGCGCGCCAACATCGAGCACGGGCTCGACATCTCGCGCCGGGTGGGCGGCAAGCCGTTCATCATCAACACGGCGGAGAACGGCCGCGGGCCGGTCCACTACCGGCGCCCGAACGGCCGCCGCATCACGGTCTGGTGCAACCCGCCGCGGCGCGGGCTCGGCCCGGCGCCCACGACGGCCACCTCGCATCCGAAGGTGGACGCGTACCTGTGGATCAACCGGCCCGGCTACGCGCAGATCTGCCAGGGCCTGCCGATCGCGTGGCACCCGCCGCGGGCGCTCAAGTACGCGCGCTACGCGACGGACTGGGAGAGCCCGCCCAAGGGCACCTTCCAAGGGCACCGGCGCTAGCTAGCCTCGACGGCGTGCCGATGCACGTCGAGATCTGGTCGGACGTCGCCTGCCCGTGGTGCTACATCGGGATGCGGCGGTTCGAGGTCGCGCTCGCGAGGTTCGAGCACCGCCACGGGGTCGAGGTGACCTGGCGGAGCTTCGAGCTCGACCCCGGCGCGCCGGCCGTGCCGGAGGGCGATCGCGTCGAGCGGCTGGCGCGCAAGTACGGCACGACGCGCGAGGTGGCCGAGGAGCGACAGCGGCAGATCACGGAGCTCGCGGCCGCGGACGGGCTCGAGATGCGCTTCGAGCTGGTCCGCGACGGCAACACGTTCGACGCGCACAGGGTTCTCCACCTGGCGGCCGCCCACGGGATCCAGGACGCCGTGAACGAGCGCCTGTTCCGCGCGCGCTTCGCGGAGGGCGTGCTCCTGTCCGAGCACGCCGAGCTCGAGCGCCTCGGCGCCGAGGCGGGCCTCCCGGCGGGCGAGGTGGGCGAGCTGCTCGCCGCAGACCGCTTCGCCGACGCGGTGCGCGCCGACGAGCGCGGCGCCGCCGAGCTCGGCATCACGGCCGTGCCGTTCTACGTCGTGGACCGCAGGATGGGCGCCTCGGGCGCGCAGCCCCCCGAGGTCTTCGATCAGCTGCTCGAGCGCGGCTGGGACGCTCGCTCGCCGGTCTCCGCCTCGTAGCGCGCCGGTGCCGCAGGAAACTCTCGATAATCGAGCAGAACCTGCGGCACCGGTAGCGTTCGCCACATGGGGGACGGGTGGGATGCCTCGCGCATCCCCGACCAGACTGGCCGCATCGCCATCGTCACCGGCGCGAACAGCGGGCTCGGGCTCGTCACGGCGCGCGAGCTGGCGCGCAAGGGCGCGCTGGTCGTCCTCGCGTGCCGCAACCTCGACAAGGGCCGCGCCGCGCTGGCGGAGTGCGTGGCGCCGGGCTCGGCGCCCGAGCTCGAGGAGCTCGACCTCGCGAGCCTGGCCTCGGTGCGGTCGTTCGCGGAGCGCTTCAGGGCCAAGCACGGCGCCCTCGACCTGCTGATCAACAACGCCGGCGTGATGGCGCCGCCGCGGCGGGAGACGGCCGACGGCTTCGAGCTCCAGTTCGGCACGAACCACCTCGGCCACTTCGCGCTCACGGAGCTCCTGCTCGACCTGATGGAGGGCCGCGACGACGCGCGCGTCGTCACGCTCTCGAGCACCGCCCACAAGTTCGGCCGGATCGCCTTCGACAACCTGAACGGCGACCGGCGCTACTTCCGCTGGCGCGCGTACGGGCAGTCGAAGCTGGCGAACCTGCTGTTCGCGCTCGAGCTCGACCGGCGCCTGCGCGCGCGCGACTCCACCGTCAAGAGCCTGGCCGCGCATCCGGGCTACGCCGCGACGAACCTCCAGACCGCGGCCGCGCCGCTGGTGGACCGGCTCGTCATGAAGGTCGGCAACGCCGTCATCGCCCAGAACGACGAGATGGGAGCGCTCCCGACGCTCTTCGCCGCCACCCAGCCGGGCCTCCAGGGCGGCACCTACGTGGGCCCCGACGGCCCGGGGGAGCAGCGCGGCTACCCGAAGGTCGTGAAGCCGAACAGGGCGGCTCGCGACGAGGACGTGGCGCGCCGGCTGTGGGAAGTGAGCGAACAGCTCACGGCTGCGAGATGAGGTTGCGCATCTCGCGCACGGCCACCGGGAGCGTCGTCAGGTCGTAGCTCTGGCCGCTCCGGATGTCGCCGAGCGTCTGGAGCGCGCGGCTCGACGCCGGGTTCGTGTCGATCCACGCGTCCACGAGCTGCTCCGGGTCCGCGCCGGGGCTGCCGGAGCGGAGCACCTCGGAGGTGATCGCGCGGTGGATCGCGTACAGGTCGTCGCGCAGCGCCGCCCGCGCCCGCGCGCGCCAGCGGTTGTCGCGCGGCAGCGCCACGATCCGGTCGCGCAGCCAGTGCAGCCCGAGGCGGCTGCCCAGGCGGAAGTGCACCGCGCCCACCCGCTCCACGTCGAGCTCGGCCTCGTCGGCCACCGTCACGATGTCGAGCGCCGAGAACATGATCGGCAGCGCCGACACGCGCGTGGCCAGGTCCTCGGGCACGCCCTGCTCGCGCAGCTCGTCGGCGCGCCGCGCGAGCGGCTCGGCGTCCTCGGGCGACAGGAGCCGCGTGATCGACGCGTACAGCCCCATCGCGCCGGGGCGGAAGTGCGCGACACGGTCGACGCGATGTCGAGCTCGCGCGGCCGGTTGCCGAGCAGCCAGCGCGAGGCGCGCTCCACGAGCCGGCGGCCCTCGAGCAGCAGGTCGATCTGCACCTCCGCGCCGCAGCGGTTGTCGAGCGCCTCGATCTCGGCCCACAGCGGGCGCATCTCGAAGATCTCGCGGGCGCACGCGTAGGCGCGCGCGATCTGCGAGGCGGGCGCGCCGGTCTCCTCGTGCAGCCTGAACGCGAACGTGGTGCCGCCGCCGTGGAGCATGTTGTTGACCACCTGGGTCGCGACGATCTGGCGGCCGCAGCCGGTGCGAGCGCATGTGCTCGCCGAAGCGCTCCGGCAGGGGCGACGGGAAGTAGCGGTCGAGCTCCGCCGACAGGTACGGGTCCTCGGGCACGTCCGAGTCGAGCAGCGCCTCGTTCAGGTCGATCTTGCTGTAGGCGAGGAGCACCGCGAGCTCCGGCCGCGTGAGGCCGCCGTGCTCGCGCTTGCGCTCGCCGATCTCCTCGTCGTCCGGCAGCGCCTCGAGCTCGCGGTTCAGGTTGCGGCGCGACTCGAGGAAGCGCAGGAAGCGCTGGTGCACGTCGATCATGCTCGCCGCGTTCGCCTCGGCGAGGCTCAGCGTCTCGGTCTGCTCGTAGTTGTCCTGGAGCACGAGCGCGGCCACGTCGTCCGCCATCTCGACGAGCAGCTCGTTGCGCTGCTTCTCCGTGAGATCGCCGTCCTCGACGACCGCGTCCAGCAGGATCTTGATGTTCACCTCGCGGTCGGAGCAGTCGACGCCGCCGGAGTTGTCGATCGCGTCGGTGTTGATGCGCCCGCCCGCCAGCGCGTACTCGATCCGCCCGCGCTGGGTGACGCCCAGGTTGCCGCCCTCGCCGAGCACCCGGGCGCGCAGCTCGGAGGCGTTCACGCGCACCGCGTCGTTCGCCTTGTCGCCGGCGTCGGCGTGCGTCTCGGATGCCGCCTTCACGTAGGTCCCGATGCCGCCGTTCCAGAGCAGGTCCACCGGCGCGCGCAGGAGCGCCTGGACCAGCTCGTTCGGCTTGAGCGACTCGCTCTCGACCTCGAGCAGCTCGCGCATCTCGGGCGAGAGCGGGATCGACTTGGCCGCCCGGTCGAAGATGCCGCCGCCGGCCGAGATCAGGTCGCGGTCGTAGTCGTCCCACGAGGAGCTCGGCAGCTCGAACAGGCGGCGGCGCTCCTCGAAGCTCCGCTCGGGGTCCGGATCCGGGTCCAGGAACACGTGGCGGTGGTTGAAGGCGCCGACCAGCCGGATGTGCCGCGACAGCAGCATCCCGTTCCCGAACACGTCGCCCGACATGTCGCCGATCCCGACGACGGTGAAGTCCTGCCGAGCTCACGTCGTGCCCGAGCTCGCGGAAGTGGCGCTTCACGGACTCCCAGGCGCCGCGCGCCGTGATGCCCATCTTCTTGTGGTCGTAGCCGGTCGACCCGCCCGAGGCGAACGCGTCGCCGAGCCAGAAGCCCTCCTCGATCGCGATGCCGTTCGCGATGTCCGAGAAGGTCGCGGTGCCCTTGTCGGCCGCCACCACGAGGTACGGGTCGTCGCCGTCATAGCGCACGACGCCCGCGGGCGGGGTGACCTCGCCGCCCTCGATGTCGTCCGTGAGGTCGAGGAGCCCGCGGATGAAGGTCTGGTAGCAGGCGATCACCTCGGCGGGGAGGTCGTCGCGGTCCGGCGGCGGGCGCTTCACCACGAAGCCGCCCTTGGCGCCGACGGGCACGATCACCGCGTTCTTCACCATCTGGGCCTTCATCAGGCCGAGCACCTCGGTGCGGAAGTCCTCGCGGCGGTCGGACCAGCGGATGCCGCCGCGCGCGACCGCGCCGCCGCGCAGGTGGACGCCCTCGGTGCGCGGCGAGTAGACGAAGATCTCGAAGCGCGGCCGCGGCTGCGGCAGCCAGCGGAGGCTCGAGGGGTCGAGCTTGAAGGACAGATGCCCGGCCTCCTCCGTCGGGCCCGAGTGGAAGTAGTTCGTGCGCAGCATCGCGCGGATCACGTCGAGGAACATCCGCAGGATCTGGTCCTGGTCGAGGCTCTCGACCGCGTCGATCGCCTCCTCGATCCGGTCGGCCACCTCGTCCGCGTCCTCGCGGTCGGCGCGGCGCGGGTCGAAGCGGGCCTGGAACAGCGCCACCAGCAGCCGCGCGATCTCGGGGTGGGAGACGAGCGCCAGCTCCACGTAGCGGTCGCTGAAGGTGATGCGCGCCTGCCGGAGGTACTTCCCGATCGCGCGCAGCACCGTGATCTCCCGCCACGTGAGCGCCGCGCCCAGCACGAGCCGGTTGTAGGCGTCGTTCTCGACGTCGCCGCGCCACGCGCGCACGAACGTGTCCTGGAAGCTCTCGCGCACGGCGTCCGTGTCGAGGTCGCCCTCGCCCGAGTAGGTGAGCCCGAAGTCGTAGATCCAGACGCCGTCGCCGTCGCGCGGCACGATCGGGTAGGGCCGCTCGTCGGCGACCTCGACGCCCATGTTCTCGAACAGCGGCAGCACGTCCGAGAGCATCAGCGCGCGGCCGGCGCGGTACAGCTTCGCGCGGAGCATCCGCGGGCCGGCCTCGAGCGGCCGGTACAGGCTGATCCCGAGGCCGTCGCTCTCGGGCAGCTCCTCGATGTGCAGGATGTCGGCGAGCGCCGAGCGCGCGACCCAGTCGTCGCGGTAGGCCGCCGGGAACGCGTCGCCGTAGCGGCGGAAGAGCTCCTCGCCGCGCGCCTCGCCCAGCTCCTCGAGGAGCGCCTCCTCGAGGTCGTCCGACCACGAGCGGATCGCGGCCACGAGCATCATCTCGACCTCGCGCGTGTCGAACTCCGGCATCAGGTCCGGCTTCACGTAGGCCACGAAGTGGAGCCGCACGAGCACGGACTCGGACACGCGCGTCGTGTAGTCGATCGACCTCGCGTTCGTGGCGGTCCGGAGGATCGCCTCGATCCGGCGCCGGTTCTCCGTGTTGAAGCGGTCGCGCGGCACGTACACGAGCAGCGAGAAGAAGCGGCGGTACGGGTCCCGGCGCGCGAACAGCCGGAGCCGCTGGCGCTCGCCCAGGTGGAGGATCCCCATCGCCGCCTCGAAGAGCTCGTCCTCCGAGATCTGGAACAGCTCGTCGCGCGGGTAGGTGTCGAGGATCTCGAGGAGCGCCTTCTCGTTGTGGCTCCCGGGCGGGAACCCGGCGCGCTCGAGCACGGCCGCCGCGCGCCGGCGCAGGATCGGGATCTCGGTGGGGCTCGCGCGGTACGCGGTGTGCGTGTAGAGGCCGAGGAGGCAGCGCTCGCCCACGCCCACGTAGTCGAGGTACGCGGCCCGGTGGACCGTGGAGCGCGTGTTGGCCTTCGTGAGCGTGATCGGCCCGCCCTCCTCGGTGAGGCCGGCGGTGGGGTCGGTCTGGTCCGGCTCGCGCAGGATTCCCAGGCCGGGCCCGTCGCCGCCGCGGTAGCCGAGGAAGGTGAAGTGGTCGTTCCCGAGCCACTCGAGGAACGCGGCGGCCTCCTCGGCCTCCGGATCGTCGCCGCTCGCGCGCAGCTCCTCCGCCGCCTCGAGCGCGGCGCTCCGCATCGCGCGGCCAGTCCTCCACGGCGGCGCGCACCTCGCCGATCACGCGCAGCACGTGACCCTCGATCTCCTTCAGGCGGCCGGGGTCGCTCTGGCGCGCCACCTCCGCGTGGATCACGGACTCGGCGGTCACGCCCTCCTCGAGGTCCTCGCCGGGCGTCTGGGGCTGGATCTCCACGAGCTCGCCCGCGGCGTTCCGGCGCACGGCCATCACCGGGTGGATGATCAGGTGGACGCCGCACTCCTGCCGGTTCAGCTCCATGCTCACCGAATCGATCAGGAACGGCATGTCGTCGGTCACGATCTCGACCGCGGTGTGGGTGGACTGCCACCCGTGGTCCTCGAAGCGCGGGTTGTAGACGCGCACCTTCGGCGTGCCGGGGGTCCGCTCCCGCGCGAAGTTGAAGTGGCCGAGCGCGAGCCCGTAGAGGTCGAGCGGGTCGCGCTCCGCGACATCCTCCGGGGCGACCCAGCGGTAGAGGTGGCGCGCGAACGCCTCGGCCAGCTCGGCGTCCGCTCCGTTGAGCTGCTCGCGGACCCGGCCGCACACGGCCTCGGTCAGCGCCTGCTCGGTGTCCTCGACCTTCATGTGCCTCTCCGAGAGCCTAATCCGACCGCCGGTCTAGAACACACGGCCAGTCGGCGGCTTGCAGAGCTAAAGCGTCCGCGTCCATGCGCCGACGCGGACAGAGGACCTCGACCCGGGCCTTGTACCCGTAGTGCGGGGCGTCCTCCCCCGGATGGCTTACTCCCAGACCCAGGCACTGAACCTCCAGCCTTCGATCGGTGCGCGCAAGCGGCTCCGGATCGCCATCGCGGGCGGAAGCCGCGCGCCCGAGCGCGCGCGCTCGTGGATCGAGAGCGCGGCCTCGTGGCTCCCCGCGGAGCTGGAGAGCACCTTGCTGCTTCTCACGTGCGAGCTCGTGAACAACGCGGTTCGCCACGGCGGCGCGGCTGAGGACCAGGTCATCGAGCTCGAGCTGAGCGCCCTCGACGCCGACCGCGTGCGCGTCCAGGTGAGCGACCCGGGCGTGGGCTTCGAGCCCGCTCCGCGCGACCAGCCGCTCGACGAAGTGGGCGGCTGGGGCCTCGTGCTCATCGAGTCGATGGCCGAGAGCTGGGGCGTCGAGCACGAGGACCGGACGCGTGTCTGGTTCGAGCTCGCGCCGCAGGACGACTAGCTAAGCCGCTACGCGCTTCTCGAACCGCACGACGGTCGCGCCCCCGCCGGGCACGATCTCGAGCTGGTCCGTCACGGCCAGGATCAGCGGTATGCCGCGGCCGCCGAGGCCGCCGGGCTTGGACGTGCCCACCCCGCCCTCGAAGCTTCCGCCGCAGTCGCACACCTCGACGCCGACGCGATCTCCCTGCGCGGTCGAGACGCAGCTGGATGCCCTGCGCGTCGCAGGGGGAGCCGTGCTCGACCGCGTTCGTGAACGCCTCGCTCGTGGCGAGCAGAAGGTCCCACGTCGTCTCGCCGTCGAGCCGGAGCTCCGCGGCGAACTCGCGCACGATGGCGCGCGCCTGAGCCGCGCCCTCCGGCGCAGCCGGTAGCCATGCCTGCCTCATGACATTTGGGGTATACCCGCTCACGGATCGGGCTACACGTGCGTACCGTGTTCCACGCGCTGGAGCATGCGCGTCTCGCCGGGGGATGAGGCCGACGGCGAGCACGGCGGCCGTGAGCGCGGCGCCGACGACGAGCACGGTCTCAGTGCTGGTGGCGTCCGCGATCGGGCCGGCCGCGAGATAGCCCACCGGCAGCAGGATCAGCGAGCCCATCCACTCGTAGGCGCTCGCCCGCGAGAGTGCGTGCGGCGGGATCTGCTCCGCCATGGTCGTGTTCCAGAACACGTCGAAGAGCGCAAAGCCGACTCCGGTCGCGACCGCGAGCGGCACCACGAGCACGAGCGGCGCGCCGAGGGCGAACGCCACGAGCATCACCGGCCAGACGGCGATCGTCAGGAACGCGGCGCGCATGGGATAGCGCGGCCGCCAGCGGAAGCCGATGACGGCGCCCAGCAGCGCCCCGCCCCCGTATGCGGCGGTCACGACCCCGAACACCGCGGGAGCGTTGTAGGTCTCCTCCGCCACCGTCGGGCCGAGCACGTACAGGGGCGCGTACCCGAGCGGCACCGCCAGCGCGAACACGGCGACGGTCACCCACAGCCACGAGCGCGTGCGCACCTCCCGGAAGCCCTCGCCGAGCTCCACGAGCACGGAGCGGCGCTCGCTGGCCGGCGGCGGCGCGTCGGATGCGCGCACGCGCGAGACGAAGATGGCGCTGGCCACGAAGGTCGCGGCGTCGAGCAGGAACGCCCATCCGGCGCCGATCCCGAGCACGAGCCCGGTTGCGATGGCCGGTCCCGTGAGCTCCGCGAGGTTGAAGGTGAGGCTGGACAGTGCCTGGGCCTCCTGGATCTCGTCCGGAGGCACCGTGCGCGGCATGAGGCCCGTGTAGGCCGGGTCGAAGAACGCCTGCGCCGTGCCGAAGAGGGCCTCGATCACGACGATGTGCCAGATCTCCACGGCGTCGGTGAAGATGAGCAGCGCGAGCAGGCCATGGAGCGTCGCGCGCACGATGTCGGCGGTCATGATCACCCGCTGGCGCGGCAGCCGGTCCGCCCAGACTCCGCCGATCAGGAGAAACCCGACGAACGGCAGCATCTGCGCGCCGAGCACGATCCCGACGTCGGTCGGGCTGTCGGTCAGGTCGGTCACGAAGAGGGCCAGGGCGACGATCACGACGCCGTCCCCCATGGCGCTGGATGTCTGCGCGAACCAGAGGTTGCGGAAGTGGCTGTGCCGCAGTACGCGCAGGCGCTCCCTCATCGGCCGTAGGACTACCGGACGCCCGCCGGATACGCTGGCTGGCTTCCATGACCGACCTGCCGATCGGCCGCAACACCGCGCTGCTCTCCGCCTCCCTCGCCGCGAACTCGGGGATGCTCCAGCTTCAGGCCGCGGTTGCGTCGATCACGCTCGTGGAGGTGCTCGGGATCGAGGGTCTGCTCGGGCTCGGCCCGGCGATCGTCCTGGCCTCGGGCGCGCTCGACCGCGCCGTGGGCCGGCCGCGCGATGGACCGGTTCGGGCGCGTGCCCGTGCTGGCGGTCGGGATTCGCCGTCGGGGCGCTCGGCGGCGTGTTCGCCGCCATCGGCTGCGCGGCGACATCGCCGCGCTCGTGCTGCTCGGCTTCCTCTGCGTCGGGCGCCGCGAGCGGCACGGCCCTGCTCGCCCGCACCGCCGCCGGCGACATGTACCCGCCCGAGCGGCGCGCGCACGGCATCGCGCTGGTGCTGTTCGGAGCGGTCTTCGGCGCGCTGCTCGGCCCCGCGGTGTTCAGCCCGCTGCTGTCCGGCAAGGAGCTCGACGGCGACTCGCTGGCGCCGCTCTGGCTGGCCGGATCGGGGTTCATGGTGGCCGCGCTCGTGCTCGTGCTGATGGTGCGGCCGGACCCGCGCACGATCGCCGACATCCTCCACACGGGCGACCCGCCGCCCGAGACGGCCGTGCCGCTGCGCCAGATCGTCCGCCGCCCGGGGGTGATCCCCGCGCTGCTCGCGGCGCAGGCGAGCTTCGGCGTGATGGTCGGCGTGATGACGCTCACCGGCGCGGTGGTGGTGGACCACCAGCACCACGAGGCGCACAACGTGTTCCCGATCATCGGCGCGCACGTGATCGGCATGTACGCGCTCGTGCTCGTGGTCGGCCGCCTGATCGACCGCATCGGGCGCCGGATCGCGCTCTACGGCGGCCTGCTGATGATGGCGCTGTCGGTGATCTCGCTGCTGTGGGTGGACAGCGTGGTGGCCACGGCGATCGCGCTCTTCGGCCTCGGCCTCGGGTGGAACTTCTCCTTCGTGGCGGCCACCGCCGAGCTCGCCGACAGCACGCTGCCGTCGGAGCGCGGCCGGCTGATGGGCTTCAACGACCTGCTGAGCGGGCTGACCGGCGCGGGGCTCGCCCTGCTGGGCGGCGTGGCGCTCGAGGCGCTGGGAGTGGCGGCGCTGGCGCTCGGCGCGACCGCCCTCGTGGTGGCGCCCGCGCTGTGGCTGGCTAACCGTCCCGATACGTCCAGCGGCCTCCCACCATCGTCGCCTCCACCCGCAGTTCCGGCAGGTCCTCCGGGCGGCAGCTGAACGGGTCCCGGTTCAGGATCACGAGGTCCGCGAGCATCCCCGGCCTCAGGGTGCCGCGGCGGCCCTCGGCGTGCTCGAGCCACGCGGGCGCAACGCAGCTCGCGTGCAGGGCCTCCTCGAGCGTCAGCGCCTGCTCGGGGCGCCACGGCGGGCGCTCGTCGAGCGTGCGCAGCACGCCGGCCACGATTCCGGCGAGCGGGTCGAGCTCCTCCACGGGCGCGTCGGACCCGTTGAGGAGGAGCGCCCCGGCGTCGAGCAGCGAGCGGTACGCGTAGGCGCCCTCGCGGCCCTCCCACAGCCGCTCGGCGAGGTCGCGGTCGGACGGGCGCGTGGCTGAACTGCACCGAGGCCGCCACGCCGATCCGGGCGAAGCGCGCCACGTCCGCCTCGTCGAGCAGCTGCGCGTGCTCGATCCGCGGGCGCAGGCCACGCGGGTGCCAGTCGTCGCGGGTTGCCTCGAACGCGTCGAGCGCCGCGCGGTTGGCGGCGTCGCCGATCGCGTGCACGGCCACCGGCCAGCCGGCCTCGGCGCCGCGGCGCACCACGTCCTCCAGCACCTCGCGCGAGCTGATCTCGACGCCCGAGCCGTCCAGGAGCCGCGCTGTCGCGGACCCGAGCGTGCCGTCCATGAAGCCCTTGAGGTAGCCCAGCCGGAGCATGTCGCCGCCGAACCCCGAGCGCATGCCGAGCGCGCGCAGGTCGTCGAGCCGGTCCCAGGGGAACGACTGCCAGACGCGCGCCAGCAGGTCGCCGTCCTCGAGCAGCCGCTCGAACACCTCGAACGAGCCGAGCCAGCCGTCCTTGTCGTGGATCGCGACGACGCCCCGTGAGGCGGCCACCCGCATCCCCTCGCGCGAGGCCTCGAGCATCTCGTCGAGGGTGGGGTGGACGTACCGGTCCCGGAACGCCCACGCCGCGTTCTCGCGCAGGATGCCGCTCGGCTCGACCACGCCGCCGGGCACCTCGAGCGGCGCGTCGGCGCGCGCGAGCGCCGCGCTGTTGAGCCACAGCGAGTGGTAGTCCTTCGACATCAGCGCCACCGGCACGTCCGGCACGGCGCGGTCGAGCGCCTCGCGGGTGGGCGCCTCCGGTCCAGTCGCCCTCGCGCCACCCGAGCCCCCGGAGCCAGCCGCCCTCGCGCACGCTCGCGCGCGCCGCGACCACGCGGTCGAGCGCCTCGTCGAGCGAGCGGGCGCCCTCCAGCCGCGCCTGGCGCAGCCCGAGCGACCAGGTCGGGAAGTGCACGTGGGAGTCCGTGAAGCCGGGCAGGACGCAGCGCTCGCCGAGCTCGACCACGGGAGCGCCCGGGTCGGGCGCCTCCGCCACGTGCGCGCCCCGAACGGCCAGCTGCCCCACCACGGGGGCAGCCGGGTCCAGCGTTCTGATCGTCCCGCCGGTGAACAGCACCGGCGGAAATCTACGTAGTCACCTAATCGATCAGGCAGATGTAGGTCGTGCCCGACACGCCCGGCGTCGCCCTGCCGGCGAGCACCTGGCGCGATTCCGCGGCGCTCATCCAGCGGCCGCGGCTCCTCGACCGCTGCCGCTCGCCCTCGAACTTGTAGACGTCGAGGCCGCGGCCCCTGTCGTTGCCGTACAGGAAGAAGTCGCCCGTCCTGCGGTCGATCTGGGGCGTCTTCGCGGCCCACGTGTTCGAGTCGGGGAAGCGGTAGTGGCCGATCTCCTTCATGCCCTCGCCGGTGAGCTGCGAGCTGCCGAGTGAGATCCCGGACAGGCCGGACAGGTCCACCACGCGGACGCCGCCGTTGTAGAAGGCCACCGTCATCAGCTGCTCGCGCTCGTGGATGCGGAACACGTGCGCCGTGCAGGTGCCGTCGGGCTGGCCGGAGTAGCTCACGTCGTCGATGTTCCAGTAGCCGACCTTCTCGGGCGCCTGCTCGAGCTCGCCGGTCACCTCGTAGACGTGGAAGCCGCCGCTCGGGCAGACCGGGCCGCCCGCCGCGCCCGCGAACTCGTCCTCCACCAGCACGAAGTCACGGCGCTGGCCGCTCGAGTCGCGCGTGGAGAACGGGTCGGCCTGGTGCCACACGTTGATCGCCGGGTCGAGCCAGCTCGAGACGATGCTCGGGGCCCCCGGGTCCTCGGTGTTGATCACGACGCCCTGGGACAGCGCGGCCGAGTAGGCGCGGTCGCCGTCGCTGCGGAACGTGATGTCGTGCGACTCGGTCCCGAGCCCCGGGCGCGTCGGCAGCGCCAGCTCGGCGACCTTCGCCGGCGCGGCGAAGTTCGAGATGTCGAACACCTCGATCGCCGGCTGGAAGGAAGTGATCAGGTCGGAGTTCGAGTTGTAGAGGTAGTTGCCGCTCGGGTGGATCGTCTGGTTGTGCGACCCCTGGGTGACCTCGACGAAGGAGACCGTCACCGGGTTGAGCGGGTCGGTGATGTCCGCGATGAACGTGCCGTTGCGGCCCTGGCCGTTCGGCTTCAGCGTCTCGAAGCCGAGCGCCGCGGCCTCCCGGTAGCAGGTGGAGGTGCCGTCGCCCTGGGTGTCCGAGGCGTAGCTCGCGAACACGCGGCCGGGCTTGCTGGCCTGGCGGAAGACCTGGATGTCGCCCTGCGTGACGCCGCAGTCGTAGACCGACGCGACCCGCGCGTCGCGCGGGCGCGTGACGTCCACGATCTGCATGCCGTTGAAGTACGAGCCCGCGAGCGCGTACTGCCGCCCGCCGATCCGCGCGAACTCGATGTCCGAGCCGCCGTTGATCGTGGCGCCGTTCTTGCGCTCGTACTGGAGGTTCTTGACGAACTCCATGTTCTCGCTGTGATCGCCCTCGGTTGCCTGGCCGAAAGCGGCCGGAGCGGCGAAAGTGAGCATTGATACGAGCAGGCAGACGACGATCGCAGGTAGGCGCATACGACCTGCAACGCAGGCGTGTGCCCAAACTTGCGCGTGCTCCTAGGCGCTCTGGCGGGCGGCGGTGCGCGGGTTCTCGAGCGGCTTCACGGTCGCCTCGATCTGCGGCCGGAGCTCCTCGAGCTTCGGCGGGATCGAGAGCTTCTCGCCGAGCGTCTCGAGCGGCTCGTCCACGGTGAAGCCGGGGCTCGGCGTGGCCAGCTCGAACAGCACTCCGCTCGGCTCGCGGAAGTAGATCGACTTGAAGTAGTGCCGGTCGATCACGGGAGTGGGGTGGGCGCCGTGCTCGGTCACGCGGTCGCGCCACGCCTCGTGGTCCTCGTCGGCCGAGTTCCACGCGACGTGATGCACGCTGCCGGCGCCCTGGATGCCGCGCTCGGCGGGCGGGGCGTCGTAGAAGATCAGGCCGCCGCGCTCCTCGCCGCGCGCCTCCCAGCCGTCGCCCGCGGCCTCGAAGCCGAGGCCCTCTTCGAGCAGCTCGCGGCTCCGCTCGGGGCTCGACGAGTAGGCGCGCACGGCGTGGAAGCCCTGGAGCGCGTGCTCGGCCGGGACCTCGGGGTGCTCCGCCACGAGCGGCTCGTCGGGCACGCTCGCCACCACGACCTCGTGGTCCAGCCCCTCGGGATCGGTGAAGAGGAGGTTGTGGCCCTCGCGCTCCGCCGCGATGCCCCGGTCGCCGAGGCGCTCGCTCCAGAAGTCGAGCGCGGCCGGGGAGCCGACCCGCCACACGACGCGATGGATCATGCCCTCGCCGGCCCGGCCGGGAGCGGCGCCCGGGTACTCGAAGAAGGTGAGGTCGAGCCCCGGCTTAGCGTGCTCGTCGCCGTAGAAGAGGTGGTAGACGGTCGGGTCGTCCTGGTTGACGGACTTCTTCACGAGCCGGAGGCCGAGGACCCCCACGTAGAAGTCGACGTTCCGCTGCGCGTCGCCCGTGATGGCCGTGATGTGATGGATCCCGTTGAGATTCATTGCGCGTGCAACTATATCACGCGGACGACGGGACGGCGGTGCCGCCGAAGGCTTCCCGCGCGGCCTTCTCGCGGAGCTCCTCCACGGTCGCGCGCTGCTCCTCGGCGCGGTCCCGCAGCCGCTCGAGCAGCGCGGCGTCGAGACGCGGCTCGGACGGCGCGACCTGGAGCAGGGAGACCCACAGGCCCCACTTCCCGGTGATGCCGGTGAGGAGGCCCTCCAGCTCGACCAGGCGGCTCAGCGGCGAGTAGCCCGTGAGGTTCCCGTTCAGCTTCAGGCGGCCGGCCTTCTCGAGCCCCCAGGCCGCGGCGATCTTCAGCCGGTCGCCGCCGAACCCGAGCTCCTCCATGATCCCCTGAAGCTGGCGCCGGTCCGCCTCGATCTCGTCCGCGATCCGCGCGAGCGGCGGCCCGTACTCCGTGCCCTCGTTCGCGCCGCGCGTCCTGCGCGCCAGCTCCAGGCCGGCCGTCGCGCCCGCCAGGTGGTCCTGTAGGTAGATCCGGAGGTACTTCTCGTCGTCCATCGAACGACCGTACCCGGTGCATCGCGCCCTAGGCTCAGCGGATGGCCGCTTCGCGCAGCGAGCTCGAGCTGGCCCTGGCGGAGTCCGGCGGGGCGGGGGCGCCGCGCGAAGTCTCGGCGCAGTTCCGCCGCCTGCTGGACGCGGAGCTGCGGCGCGGCCTCGTGGAGCTCGGCGAGTCGCGCACCGGCTACGAGACGCCGATCGCCGTCGGCGTCGCGGCGGCCGAGGCCGAGGTGCTGCTGGCGCTGCCGGTGTCGCCCGAGCTCCGGGCCGACCCCGGCGCCGTGGGCGACCGGTCCGCATCGCTCGCCGCGGCCGCGGTCGAGCACGCGGTGGAGGGCGCCTCACCCGGCCCGCCCGCGGGCGCCGATGACCTGAGGCTGAGGATGGGCGAGCTGAACGGCATGCTCGCGCTCGCCTATCCGGCCGCGGACCCCGCCGAGGCGGCCGAGTACGCGCACGAGGCGCTCAACGCGGACTTCGACGACCGGCGCATCGACAGGCTCCGGGCGCGCGCGCATCTCCTGCCCGGCCACGCGCTGGAGGACGTGGCCGACCTGCGCGCGCCGATCGGCGCCACCCATCCGCTGCGCGTGGCCGAGGCGGTCACGCGGCTCGGCGGCTCGCCGCTCGAGGAGGGAACCGTCGAGGCGCTCGAGCACCAGCTTCTCGCCCTGCTCGAGCCGTCCGGCTCGGTCGCGCGCGCGCACGAGGACCCCGACCCCGCCCGGCGTGTCGCGCGGCGGATCCTCCAGCGGCTCGACGGGATGGGGAAGTGGGGCGGCTACCACACGGCGTTCGACCACCTGGCGCGCGGATTCGCGGGCCACGAGCGGGCGCTCGCGTACGAGGTGGGCGAGGCGCTCCTGGCGGCCGGCCTCCTCGAGCAGAAGCCCAGCGTCGGGCAGCGGCACGTGTACCTGAGCCCGAAGCGGAGCGGCGACATCCGCCGCCTGATCGACGACGGCGACGCGCCGCCGGGGCTCGAGCTGCCGGCCGCGCCGGGCTGACCGCTAGGCCGGGCTCACGCGCAGGCCGCCGTCCGGGTCCACGCTCAGCGCGACGCGGCCCTGCACGAGCTCGCGCAGCTCGTCGCCCACCAGCTCGCGGCGCCAGCCCTGGGCCACGCGCACGTCGTTGTCGTCGTCGCCGCGCCGCAGCGCGGACACGAGCGTGGCGAGCTCGGACTGGGTGGCGATCAGCTCCACGGCCACGCCCGACTCCATCGAGCGGTGGCGCACGAGCGCCTGAGCGAGCGAGACGAGCGGCGCGTCGGCGGCGTCGCGGGAAGGGGGCTCGGCCGGCGACGGCGGCGCCTCGCGGTCGCGGCCGCGCGCGATCGCCGACAGGAGCTGGTCGCCGCGCCGGTGGAGCGTCTGCGGAGGCAGGCCGCGGATCTGCTCGAGCCCCGGCTTGTCGCGGGGCGTCCGGCGGGCCAGCTCGACGAGCGCCTGGTCCGGCAGCACGGAGCCGGGCGCGCGGTCTGCCGAGCGCGCCTCCTCCTCGCGCCACTCGGCCAGCTCGAGCGCCACGGCGCGCCCGGCCTCGCTCAGCCGGCCGAGGCGCGGAAGGCGCTCATACGAGCGCTGCACGCCGCGCTCGTCGCTCACGTCCTCGAGCGTGCGCGACTCCTCGCGCGCCCACTCGAGCCGGCCGCGCTCCTCGAGCCGGCGCTCGAGCTCGTCGCCGAGCGCGAGCAGCAGCCGCGCGTCGTCCGCCGCGTACTCGAGCTGCTGCGGGGTGAGCGGGCGCTTGTCCCAGCGCGTGAAGCCCTCGCTCCCCTTCAGCCGCACCTGGAGCACCTTGCGGACGAGCGACTCGTAGCCCTCCTGGTTCCCGTAGCCGAGGAAGCCGGCGGCCACCTGGGTGTCGAAGATGTTCGTGACCTCGGTGCCGAGCGTGCGGCGGAGGATCGCCACGTCCTGGCGCCCCGCGTGCATCACGACCTCCACCTCGGGGTCGGCGAGCACGCGTGCGAGCGGCGAGTAGTCCGGGTCGCCCTCGAGCGGGTCGAGCACCTCGGTGCGCACGCCATCCTCGGCCTCGGGGTCGGGCACCGCGACCTGCATGAGGCAGAGCAGCGCCTGGTAGCGGCGCTCGGAGACGAACTCCGTGTCGATTGCCAGCCGCCCTCCCGCGGCCGCGCGCTCCGCTAGGTCTGCGATCACAGCGGGGTCACCCTAGCGCGGCCGCCATACTCAGCAGGGTGGTTCTCTCGGCCTTCTTCGCCGGTGTCGCGGCCGCCGCGGCGGCGAGCGGTCCCGCCCCCGCGCAGGACGCCGGGTGGGAGACGATCGGCCGCTCGGAGCGGGGCCGCCCGATCCGCGCGCTGCTCGTGGGCAGCCCTCGCGCGCGTGTGAAGGTGCTCGTGGTGGGCGCGGTCCACGGCAACGAGCAGGCGGGCCGGGCGGTGGTCGCACGGCTTCGCCGCGCGCGGCCGCCGCGAGGCACCGCGCTGTGGCTCGTGGACGACGCGAACCCGGACGGCACGGCGGCCGGCAGCCGCCACAACGCGAACGGCGTGGACCTGAACCGGAACTTCCCGTACCGGTGGGCGCCGCAGGACGGCGTGTACGAGTCCGGCCCCGGGCCGGCCTCCGAGGCCGAGACGCAGGCGATGCAGCGGTTCGTCGAGCGCGAGCGCCCGCGCGTGACGCTCTGGTACCACCAGGCGCTCCGGATGGTCGTGAAGAGCACCGGCGACCCGAAGCTCGAGCGCCTCTACTCCGCGCGCAGCGGCCTCCCGCGCCGGGACCTCCCGCGCTACCGCGGCACGGCCATCTCGTGGCAGAACCACAGCTACCGCGGCGACACGGCGTTCGTCGTCGAGCTGCCGGGCGGCGCGCTGCCGGCGGCGGGTGTCACGACGCACGCGCGCGCGGTGCTCGCCACCGCCCGCGCGGTGGCGCCGCCGCGCGAGGTGGCGAAGCCGATCCCGTACGGGCCGGAGCGGCGCGCGGACATGGCCGACTACGCGCAGCGCCACTACGGCTTCCACGACCACCGGCTGCGCAAGCCGCGCGTGATCGTGCAGCACTACACGGTCACGCCGAGCTTCCCGCCCGTGTTCGACTACTTCTCGCGCAACCAGCCCGACCCCGAGCTGAACGAGCTCCCCGGCGTCTGCTCGCACTACGTGATCGACCGCGACGGCAGCGATCTACCGGCTCGTGCGCACCTCGATCATGTGCCGCCACACCGTGGGCCTCAACTGGACCGCGATCGGCATCGAGCACGTGGGCCATGAGCGACGCGCAGGTGATGGGGAACCGCCGCCAGCTCGCCGCGTCGCTGCGGCTGACGCGAGCGCTCCAGGGCCGCCACCGGATCCGCACGCGCAACGTGATCGGGCACAACGAGAACCGCGAGCAGCCCGTTCCACCGCGAGCGCGTTCCGCGGCTGCGCAGCCAGACGCACTCCGACTTCCCGCGCTCGGTGATGAGGTCCTACCGGCGGAAGCTCGAGCGCCTTCCGGCGCCCGCGAGCCTCCGGTAGGTTGCGGGCGTGGAGAAGCGGCAGGTAGCGGCAGTCGGGCTCGCTGCACTCGGTGGCGTGTTCGCGGCGCTCAACCTCGACGAGGTCGAGGTCAACTGGATCCTCGGCACCTGGGACACGCCGCTGATCGTGGTGATCGCCCTGTCGATGGTGATCGGCGCCGGCCTCGGCCTCCTGGTCTCCTCGCGCCGCGGCCGCGGCCGCGGCTAGGCGAGCGACAGCCCTGCCGCCAGGGCGAAGCCGAGCGTCGTGACGAGCCCGGTGGTCCGGCCGGCCTGCTCCGTGGCCTCCGGGACCATCGAGTCGATGAGCATCACGATCAGGGCGCCGGCCGCGAAGCCGTTGATGCCGCCCTGGAGCTCCCCGGACGTCGAGTCGGCGACCGCGTAGCCGGCCACCGTGGCGAGCGTGCAGCAGCGCGGCGATCGCGACCCACGTGCGCATGACCTTGCGGCGGTCGTGCATCTGCCGGCTCATGTCGGTCGCGCCGCCGATCGCCTCGGGGAGGTTCGACACGAAGATCGCGGCGAGGAGGCCGATCCCGACGGCTTCGCCGTCGGCCAGGCCGATGCCGAGCACGAGCTGCTCGGGGATCCCGTCGAGAAGCGCCCCGAGCGCAAGCGCCGCGCCACCGCCCATGGCGGCCACTCGCCCGGCGGCCAGGTAGTAGGTCACGGCGCCGACGCCGAGGCCGACGCCGACGGGCAGGGCGCCGGCGATGTCGATGCCCTCTTCGAACAGCTCGAAGCTCACGGCCGCGATCAGCGCGCCCGCGCCGAAGCCGAGCACGAGCCCCACGACCTGGCGCGGCCACGGCCGGGCGAGGCCCACGAGCGCGCCGATCACGAGCGACGACGCGGCGAGCGCGCCCCAGCCGAGTCGCCTCGAGCATCCCTACGCGCGCCCGCGCGCGCGGTTCACGAGGTAGCGCGTCCAGATCGCACGTCATGTCCGCGAGCGCGCTCCAGAGGTGTCCGAGCGGCCCGGTGACGATCCAGGCCTGAAGCCTCTCCGTGGCCGGGCGGCGCATGGGCGTGCAAGCTAGCGGCGCTACAGTCACCCGTCCATGTCGCCGGCCGTGAAGACGCAGACCACAGAGCTCCCCGACTCGCGCGTGCGCGTGGAGGTGGAGGTGCCCACCGAGGCGCTCGAGCGCGAGCTGAAGAGCGCCGCCGCCGACCTCGGCCGCGAGATGCGCGTGCCCGGCTTCCGCAGCGGCAAGGTGCCGCCCGAGGTCGTGCTGCGCCAGGTCGGCCGCGAGGCCGTGCTCGACGAGGCCGTTCGCCGCGGGCTCCCGGCCTGGTACGAGGAGGCGCTCGCGGACGCCGGGCATCCAGACGGTCGGCGACCCGCAGGTGGACCTCAGCGACCTGCCCGAGGCCGGCTCGCCGCTGGCGTTCACCATCGAGATCGGCGTGGTCCCGCCGGCGAAGCTCGGCGACTACAAGGGCATCGAGGTCGGCCGGCGCGAGCCGAAGGTCGACGACGAGGAGGTGCACGCGGAGCTCGAGCGGCTGCGCGAGTCGCTCGCCTCGCTCGAGACCGTCGACCGGCCCGCCGGCGAGGGCGACTTCGTGGTGATGGACTTCGTCGGCTCCGTCGACGGCGAGCCGTTCGAGGGCGGCGAGGGCCGCGGCCAGGTGGTGGAGCTCGGCTCCGGCCGGCTGATCCCCGGCTTCGAGGAGCAGCTCGAGGGCGCGTCCGCCGGCGACGAGCGGACCGTGGAGCTGACCTTCCCGGACGACTACCCCGCCGAGCACCTGGCCGGCAAGGACGCGTCGTTCGCGGTGGAGGTCAAGGAGGTCAAGGAGAAGCAGCTGCCCGAGCTCGACGACGACTTCGCCGTCGAGGCCGGCGGCTACGACTCGCTCGACGAGCTGCGCGCCGAGATCGAGTCGCGCATCGCGCAGGCCGAGGAGCGCGCCATCGAGGCCGAGTTCCGCGAGGCCGCCGTGGACGCGGTCGTCGCCCAGGCGCAGATCGACGGTGCCGAACGAGCTCGTGCACTCGAAGGCGCACGAGATGTGGCACCGCACCGCGCGCCGGCTCGAGGCGCAGGGCATCAACCCCGAGCAGTACCTCCAGATGACCGGCAAGACCGAGGAGGAGCTCGTCGATCGAGTCCGAGCCGGACGCCGAGACCGCGCTGAAGCGCGAGGCCGTGCTGGCGGCGATCGTCGACGCCGAGGGCATCGAGGTCACCGACGAGGAGCTCGACCAGGCGCTCGCGCGCCTCGGCGCCGCCCGACACGAGCGAGAAGCAGCTGAAGCGGGCGATGAAGCGCGCGCGGTCCCAGGGGGCCGACGAGGCGCTCCGCGAGGACATCGCGATGCGCAAGGCGGTGGACCTGGTCGTGGAGAGCGCGAAGCCGATCGAGGCCGAGCGCGCCGCCGCGCGCGAGAAGCTGTGGACGCCCGAGAGCGCTCGATAGAGTCTCGCGTCCTATGAGCCCTCTCGTTCCCATGGTGGTCGAGCAGACGTCTCGCGGCGAGCGCGCCTTCGACATCTACTCGCGCCTGCTGAACGAGCGGATCGTCTTCCTCGGCACCCCCGTCACCGACGACATCGCCAACCTCATCGTTGCCCAGCTCCTCCACCTCGAGTCGGAGGATCCGGACAAGGACATCTCGCTCTACATCAACTCGCCGGGCGGCTCGGTGTACGCGGGGCTCGCGATCTACGACACGATGCAGTTCATCAAGCCCGACGTGCAGACGATCTGCGTCGGGATCGCCATGTCGATGGGCGCGCTGCTGCTCGCCGGCGGCGCGGACGGCAAGCGCATGTCGCTGCCGAACTCGAAGATCCTGATCCACCAGGTGAGCTCGGCCTTCCAGGGTCAGGCCACGGACATCGAGATCCACGCCAAGGAGATCATCGACGTGCGCCGCCGCCTGGACGAGATCCTCGCGAAGCACACGAAGCAGGATCTCGAGAAGGTCGCGAAGGACACGGAGCGCGACTACTTCATGAGCGCCGATGAGGCAGCGGAGTACAACCTCATCGACCGCGTCATCTCGAAGCACTAGACGCCGCGCGTCCCGCTCGCGCTGCCGTCTAGGTCGATCTGTCGAGAAGGGACTTCGACCCTCGCCGCGTATCTTGAGGTGCGCTACCCTCGCGCCGAGGGGAGAGAGAGACACGTGGCCCGGCCTACCGACTCCAACGAACAGCTTCTCTGCAGCTTCTGCGGGAAGTCCCAGCGTCAGGTGAAGAAGCTGATCGCCGGCCCGGGCGTCTACATCTGCGACGAGTGCATCGATCTCTGCAACGAGATCATCGACGAGGAGCTCACCGGCGCACCCACGTTCGACCTCGAGAACCTGCCGAAGCCGATGGAGATCAACTCCGTCCTGCAGGAGTACGTGGTCGGGCAGGAGCCGGCGAAGCGCACGCTGTCGGTGGCGGTCTACAACCACTACAAGCGCGTGCAGATGATGCAGTCCGAGGGCGAGCAGGACCTCGAGCTCCAGAAGTCCAACATCCTTCTGCTCGGTCCTACCGGCTGCGGCAAGACGCTGCTCGCGCAGACGCTCGCCAAGATCCTCAACGTGCCGTTCGCGATCGCGGACGCCACGGCGCTCACCGAGGCGGGCTACGTCGGTGAGGACGTCGAGAACATCCTCCTCAAGCTGATCCAGGCCGCCGACTTCGACGTGAAGAAGGCGGAGACCGGGATCATCTACATCGACGAGGTCGACAAGATCGCGCGCAAGGCGGACAACCCGTCCATAACGCGCGACGTGTCGGGCGAGGGCGTGCAGCAGGCGCTTCTCAAGATCCTCGAGGGAACGGTCGCGTCGGTGCCGCCGCAGGGCGGGCGCAAGCACCCGCACCAGGAGTTCCTCACGATCGACACGACGAACATCCTGTTCATCTGCGGCGGGGCGTTCGCGGACCTCGACAAGGTCGTCGAGCGGCGGATCGGCCACAAGGGCGTCGGCTTCGGGGCGACCGTCTCGTCGAAGCACAACAAGGACACCGGCGACCTGTTCGAGCAGGCGTTGCCCGAGGACCTCGTCGAGTACGGCCTGATCCCCGAGTTCATCGGCCGGCTCCCGGTCGCGACGGTCATCCACCAGCTCACGCGCGACGACCTCGTGACCATCCTCACCGAGCCGCGCAACGCGCTCGTCAAGCAGTTCCAGCGCTTCTTCCAGTTCGACGGCATCGAGCTCGTGTTCGCGGACGATTCGCTCGAGGCGATCGCCAACCGCGCGCTCGACCGCGAGACCGGCGCCCGCGGACTGCGCTCGATCCTCGAGGAGACCCTCCTCGACGTGCAGTTCGAGCTGCCCTCACGCCGCGACGTGAAGAAGTGCGTCGTCACGAAGGAGACGATCGAGAAGGGCCTGAAGCCCACGCTCGTCACCGAGGCGGCGCCCGAGGAAGAGGACACGGGCGAGCAGCACGCCGAGTCCGCCTAGCCCGGCCGGTCCCCGGCGAGGAAGCGGCGCCGGGCCTTGTCCGCGTCGCCGAACATCCACCAGCGCCTGAGCTTGCCGTCGTCGTACTCGTGCAGGTGCGCCACGGTGTGCTCCAGCGCGAGGCCACTGCCGGCGCCGCGCATGCGGTAGTTGACCATCACGAGCACCCAATCACCGTCCTCGACGATCTCGTCGACGTCGAAGTGAAGCTCTCCCCAGGACTCGGTCCAGGTCTCGAGGCCCTCGGTCATCTGATCACGGCCGCGGAAGACGTCGGTCCCGGGCGTGCTCGACGGCCAGTGCCACTCCACATCCGGGGTGCACATGTCGGCGATGGCCAGATCGAGCTCGTTCATACGGCGGTAGAACTCGTCTACGCGGGTGCGATGCGAGGCCACGTCGTAAGTATCGTGCGGAATCGATGGCCGAGGACCGCCTGAAGACGCTCGAGGAGCGCACGCGCTACGAGCCCGCCGACGTCGAGGGGCGGGTGTTCGCGCGCTGGGACGAGGCCGGCATCTTCCACCCGGAGGCCGAGGGCACGCCGGACGAGAACTACTCGATCGCGGTGCCGCCGCCGAACGTCACCGGCAACCTCCACATGGGCCACGCGCTGAACGCGTCGATCCAGGACCTGAAGATCCGCGTGGCGCGGATGCGCGGGCAGCGGGCCAAGTGGATCTTCGGCAAGGACCACGCCGGCATCGCCACGCAGCGGGTGGTGGAGCAGCAGCTCGAGTCGGAGGGCGTCTCGCGGCACGACATCGGCCGCGAGGCGTTCGTCGAGCGCGTCTGGGAGTGGGTCGAGGAGTACGGCGGCAATATCTCGCGCCAGTTCCGCGAGCTGGGCGCGTCGCTCGACTACGAGGACGAGCGCTTCACGATGGACCCCGACTACGTCCAGGCGGTCACGCGGGTGTTCGTGCACCTGCACGAGAAGGGGCTCATCTACCGCGACAACTACATGGTCAACTGGGACCCGGGCCTGCGCACGGCGATCTCGGACCTCGAGGTCGAGCAGCGGAGCGTCGAGGACACGCTCTACATGATCGACTACCCGCTCGAGTCGGGCTCGGGCTCGGTGACGATCGCGACGGTCCGCCCGGAGACGATGCTCGCCGACACCGCGATCGCGGTGAACCCCGGCGACGAGCGCTACTCGCGGCTGATCGGCGAGGCCGCGGTGCTGCCGCTCGTGGGCCGCCGGCTGCCGATCGTCGCCGACGAGTACGTGGACCCCGAGTTCGGCACCGGCGCGCTGAAGATCACGCCCGGGCACGACCCGAACGACTTCGAGATCGGCCGCAAGCACAAGCTCGAGGAGATCGTCGTGATCGGCGAGGACGGCCGGATCACGGACGCCGCGCCCGAGCGCTTCCGCGGCCTCGAGGCCGACGAGGCCTCGCGCCGCGGTGGTCGCGGAGCTGCGCGAGCAGGGGCTCCTCTCCGGCTCGCAGCCGTACACGCACGACGTGCCGCACTCCCACCGCTCCGGCCGCCGCGTCGAGCCGCTGATCTCGCTCCAGTGGTTCTGCGACATGGACCGGCTCGCGAAGCCGGCGATCGACGTGGTGAAGGACGGCACGATCCGCTTCCACCCCGAGAAGCCGTGGACCGGCGTCTACCTCAACTGGCTCGAGAACATCCGGCCCTGGTGCATCTCGCGCCAGCTCTGGTGGGGCCACCAGCTGCCGGTCTGGTACCGGGGCGACGAGACCTACGTGGGCGAGACGGAGCCCGACGGCGAGGGCTGGGAGCGCGACCCCGACGTGCTCGACACCTGGTTCTCGTCCGGGCTGTGGCCGTTCGCGACGCTCGGCTGGCCGAAGGCGACCCCCGAGCTGCGCGCCTTCTACCCGACCGACGTGAACTCCACGGCGCGGGACATCATCTTCCTCTGGGTCGCGCGGATGGTCATGTTCGGCAAGGAGCTCACCGAGCAGGTGCCGTTCACGGACGTGAACATCCACTCGGTGATCCAGGCGCCCGACGGGCGGCGGATGTCGAAGTCGCTCGGCACGGGGATCGACCCGTCCGACCTGATCCACGGCGGCGCGCGCCCGCCGGTGTACGAGGAGGGCGGCGACTTCCCCGCGTACGGCGCCGACGCGCTGCGCTTCGGGCTGCTCGCGATGTCGTCGTCGCAGGACGTGCGCTTCAACGAGGAGCGCGTGAAGCAGGGCCGCGACCTCGCCAACAAGCTCTGGAACGCGGCGCGGCTGATCCTGCTGCGGGTGGCCGAGGTGGAGCCGGACGCGGGCGCCGGCGGCGACGGTCGAGGACCGCTGGATCGTGTCGCGCCTGGAGCGCCTGACGGAGCGGGTGACCGACCTCTACGACGACTTCCGCTTCTCGTTCGCCGCGCTCGAGCTGTACGGCGGCTTCTGGTCCGAGCTGGCCGACTGGTACCTGGAGCTCGCGAAGCCGCGCCTGTACGAGGAGGACAACGCCGAGGTGTCCGCCGTGCTCCTGTGGTCGCTCGAGCGCGTGCTGCGGCTGCTCCACCCGGTGATGCCGTTCGTGACCGAGGAGATCTGGTCGCTGATGCCGGGCGAGCGCGGCCTGCTCGCGGTCGGCGAGTTCCCGGTGGCCGACCGGAGCCGATTCGACGACGACGCCGAGCGCGAGGTCGGGCGGATGATCGAGGCCGTGACGGCGCTCCGCCGCTACCGCGACGAGGTGGGCGCCAAGCCGAGCGCGCCGATCCGCGGGCAGCTTGCCGCCGAGGGCTACGACGCGGTCGCGGACCACGTGGCGCGCCTGGCGCGCTTCGAGTGGGTCGACGCGTCCGACCGTGGACGGCGACGTGATCGCCACCGTCCCGATTCCCGGCGGCGGGGTCCAGGTGCTGCCCTCCGACGCGTTCGACGCCGATGAGGCGAAGCAGCGCATCGAGAAGAAGCGCGCCGCGCTCGTGACCGAGATCGAGCGCGCGGAGAAGAAGCTGGCGAACGAGCAGTTCGTCGCGAAGGCGCCTCCCGCCGTCGTCGAGGAGGAGCGCAGGAAGCTCGAGGAGTACCGGGAGGCGCTCGAGAGGCTGGAGGGATGAACTTCCGGGAGGCGGAGGAGTACCTCCTCTCGCTCGAGCTGTTCGGAATGCGGTTCGGGCTCGACCGCATGCACAGGCTGATGACGGTGCTGGGGCTGCCGCAGCGGCGCTTCGCGTCGATCCACGTCGTGGGCTCGAACGGGAAGTCGTCGACGGTGCGGTTCGCCGCGGCGATCCTCGAGCGGCACGGGCTGCGCACGGGCACCTACACCTCGCCGCACCTGCGCTCGTTCCGCGAGCGGATCGAGGTGGGGGAGGAGCCCGTCTCCGAGGTGGACTTCGCGGCGGCCGTAACGCGCGCGGCCGAGGCGGCGGCGCTCGTGAACCGCACCGCCGACCCCGACGACCACGTGACGCAGTTCGAGGCGCTCACCGCCGCCGCCTACCACGAGCTGGCGCGGCGCGGGGTGGAGGTGGCCGTGATCGAGGCCGGCCTCGGCGGCCGCTTCGACGCCACGAACGTGATCCCGTCGAAGGTGCAGGTGCTCACGTCGGTGAGCCTCGAGCACACGCGCTGGCTCGGGCCGACGCTCGAGGACATCGCGCGCGAGAAGCTGGACGTGGTGCGCGACCACGGCACCCTTGTCGTGGGGGAGCTGCCGCGGCCGGTCATGGACATCGCCGAGCAGACCGCGTCCTCCCGTCACGCCCGCCTGGTCAGGGCGACGCCGGTCGAGCTGCCGCTCCGGGCCGCGGGCAGCGTTCCAGCACGTGAACTTCGCCCTCGCGGCCGCCGCCGCGGAGGCCTTCCTCGGCCGCCCGCTCGAGGACGGGGCGCTGAGAGAGGCTGCCGCCGAGACCGTCGTGCCCGGCCGGCTCGAGCAGGTCGGCGAGCGCCCGCTCACGCTCTTCGACGGCGCCCACAATCCCTCCGGCGCCGGCGCCCTCGCCGCCTCGCTGCCCGAGGTGATCGGCTCGCGGCGCCCGCGGGTGGCCGTGATCGGCGTGCTCGAGGACAAGGACGCGGCGGGAATGCTCGAGACGCTCCTGCCGCACTTCGACCACGTGGTGTTCACGCGCCCGGCCAACCCGCGCGCGCTCTCGCCGGGCGACGCTCGTGACGCTCGCGGAGAAGCTCGGCGGCCCCCCGGCGGAGACGGTGCCCGACCCGCGCGCGGCGCTCACACGTGCGCGTGAGCTCGCCGGGCCGGACGGCGCCGTGCTCGCGACCGGCTCGATCTACCTGATCGCCGACCTGGTGCGCGAGGACCCGGACGCGCGCGCGTCGACGCTCTAGTGCGGGCGGTCTCCGCGGTCCTGTTCGACCTCGACGGAGTGCTGGTCGAGTCGAAGGAGGCCACGGAGCGGGTGTGGCTCGAGTGGGCCGCCCGGCACGGGATCGGAGCCCGCGGAGCTGCGGGCGGCGATGCACGGGGTGCGGTCGGTGGAGGTGGTGCGCGCGCTCCGGCCGGATCTCGACGCCGTCGCCGAGTCGGAGGCGATCGAGCGGCGGCAGGCGGAGGACGTGGACGGCCTGCGCGCGATCCCCGGCGCGGCCGAGGCGCTCGCGGCATTGAGGGAGTGATCGGGTCGCGGTCGTGACCTCGGCCACGCCGGAGCTCGCCGCGGGCGCGGCTCGGCGCGGTGGGCATCGAGCTCCCGGCCGTGGCTGTGTTCGCCGACGGACGTCGAGCGCGGGAAGCCGGACCCGGAGGGCTACCTGACGGCCGCCCGGCGCCTGGGCGTGGCCGGCGGCCGAGACGGTGGTGGTGGAGGACGCGCCGCCGGGTATCGAGGCGGGCCGGGCGGCGGGGGCGGCGACGATCGGGGTCACGACGACGCACGCGGCGTCGGAGCTCTCCGCCGCCGACGTCGTCCTCCCGGACCTCGAGCGAGCTACGGGGCGTGCTCGAGCGTCACTTCCGTGCGACGGCCGTGTTCCGCGAGGCGCACGGCGGGCATTGAGGGTGGGGGGCTCCTCCGTTTGTGCCGGCTATACCGGCATAAGTGACGGAACCCCTCGGTGGACCGGGTCCTTCACCGCCGTCGTAATCGGTTGTATGCGACCCAACGTGGCAGGATGGACGGCGATGGACGGCGACGGACCTCGCTTCGGCGCGATGATCGGCCTTGTCGCCGTGGTGGTGGCCACGGTGATTCTGGTCTTCTTCGGCATCGGGTACGCCCTCGGGCGGCTCTTCCTGTAGGTCGCGCCAGTACACTCGGCGCCTCAATGGGCCCCATTGCCTTGTTCGGCATCGAGAACAGCGGGCTGGCGCTGGCCGTCAACCTGCTCCTGCTGTTCCTCGTGGTGATCTGGCTCGCGCTGGTCTACTGGACCTACAGCGACGCCCGTCGGCGGATCGCCGATCCGATGCTCGTTGGCTGCGCCACAGCGGCGTCGCTGTTCCCGTTCATCGGGACGATCGTGTACCTGATCGTGCGCCCGCCGGAGTACCTCGAGGACGTGCACGAGCGCGAGCTCGAGATCGCGGCCGCCCAGGCGCGGCTGGCCACCCTGGAGCACCAGCACTGCCAGTACTGCGGCTTCGAGATCGAGAAGCGCGTTCCTGCGCTGCCCGAGCTGCCTGCGCCGGCTGAAGGAGCCCTGCACCGTCTGCGGGAAGCCGCTCGACCCGCGCTGGAAGATCTGCCCGTACTGCGAGTCCGAGGTCGGCCAGCCCTCCGAGGGCCGCCGCCCGCGGCCCAGGCGCGCCGCGTCGGGCCCGGTGCCCACGCGCCAGTCCGCCCGGCCCTCGCCGCAAGCCCGTCCCGGCCCCGCGCCGGACGGCACGGCGGAGCGGCCCGCGCGGGCAACCCGCGACCGGCCGCAGTCGGCCGGCTAGCCGGTCCCTCCTCCGAAGCAGCTCGCCCGCCGGCCGCTCGTCGAGCGCCTCGGCGACCTCGAAGATAACCTCGCCTTTCGAAGTCCCCGAGCAAGGAGACCAATGGACCGGACCCTGATCCTCGTGAAGCCCGACGCGTTCGAGCGCGGCCTCACCGGCGAGATCATCGCCCGCTTCGAGCGCAAGGGCCTGACGGATCGTCGCGATGAAGCACATGACCGTCGAGCGCGGCCTGGCCGAGGAGCACTACGCCGAGCACGCGCGAGCGCCCGTTCTTCGGCGACCTCGTGGACTTCATCACCGGCGGCCCGCTCGTCGCGCTCGTGCTCGAGGGCCACGAGGCGGTGAAGGCGGCGCGCCAGGTGATCGGCGCCACCAACCCGATCGAGGCCGCGCCGGGCTCGATCCGCGGCGACCACGGCCTCGAGGTCCAGACGAACCTGGTGCACGGCTCCGACTCCGCCGAGTCCGCCGCCCGCGAGACCGGCCTCTTCTTCCCTGAGCTCTGAGCGGCTGATCCTCGCCTCGAGCTCGCCGCGCCGGCAGCGCGATCCTCGAGCAGCTCGGGGTCGATTTCACGGTCCAGGAGCCGGACGTCGAGGAGCTGACCGAGGGCGAGCCGCGCCAGCTGGTCGTGCAGAACGCGCTGCTGAAGCTGCGCGCCGTGCCGGGAGAGCGGGTTCTGGCGGCCGACAGCATGGTCGTCTGGGACGGCCGGGCGCACGGAAAGCCGGCCGATGCCGCCGAGGCGGAGCGCTGGCTGCGGGAGCTGTCCGGGCGCTGGCACGAGGTGGTGGGCGGCATCGCGCTCCGCGAGCGGCGGGGAGGAGCGCACGGCCGTGGCCGTGACCCGGGTGCGCTTCCGGGACCTGACCGATGCCGACGTCGCGCGCTACCTCGCGAGCGGCGAGTGGCGCGACCGCGCCGGCGGCTACGCGATCCAGGAGCTCGGCGCCATGCTCGTGGAGGAGATCGAGGGCGACTGGTTCAACGTCGTGGGGCTCCCGGTGCCGGCGTTGATTCGACTGGCGCCGGACCTTTTGCAGCCGTAGTGGGGGACCGGGTGGTCGTCTAGACTGCGGGCGCTGGTATGGGCTTCTTCAGCTACCTGACCGGCATGGGCGGCCGCGACATGGCCGTCGACCTCGGGACCGCCAACACGCTCGTCTACGTGCGCGGTCGCGGCATCGTGCTCTCGGAGCCGTCCGTGGTGGCGATCGACTCCCGCACGGGCGAGGTCCACGCGGTCGGAATCGAGGCCAAGCGCATGCTCGGCCGCACCCCCGGCACGATCCAGGCCATCCGGCCGCTGAAGGACGGCGTGATCGCCGACTTCGACGTGACCGAGCAGATGCTGCGCCACTTCATCCAGAAGGTGCACCAGAACCGCTGGGCGCACCCGCGCGTGGTGGTCTGCGTGCCCTCGGGCGTGACCGGGGTGGAGAAGCGCGCGGTCGAGGAGGCCTGCCTGAGCGCCGGCGCGCGCCAGGCCTACCTGATCGAGGAGCCGATGGCGGCCGCGATCGGCGCCGGGCTGCCGGTGGGCGAGCCGACCGGCAACATGGTCGTCGACATCGGCGGCGGCACGAGCGAGGTCGCGGTGATCTCGCTCGGCGGCATCGTCGTGTCGCAGTCGATCCGCATCGGCGGCGACGAGCTCGACGAGGCGATCATCAACTACGTCAAGCGCGAGTACAAGCTGATGATCGGGCAGCAGACGGCCGAGGAGGTCAAGCTCGAGATCGGCTCCGCGTTCCCGCTCGCCGAGGAGGTGCAGGCCGAGATCCGCGGCCGCGACCTCGTGTCGGGGCTGCCGAAGACGATCGTGCTCACGAGCGAAGAGGTCCGGATGGCGCTCGAGGAGCCGCTCCAGGCGATCATCGACGCGGTCAAGGAGACGCTCGACCGCACGCCGCCGGAGCTGGCCTCGGACATCATGGACCGCGGGATCATGCTCGCCGGCGGCGGCGCCCTTCTCCAGGGGCTCGACGACCGCCTGCGCGACGAGACGCAGATGCCCGCCCACCTCGCCGAGTCGCCGCTCACGTGCGTGGCCGTCGGCTCGGGCGCAGCCTCGAGGAGTTCGAGGCGATCCACCGCAGCAACAAGAATTCCCGATCGAGCCGACGGCGCTGAGCCGCCGCGCGAAGGGCGCGTCCGCATGTACGACAGAAAGGTGGTCCGCAGAAGGCGGGCGGCGCTCGCGGTGTTCGTCGCGCTGTCGATCGCGATCCTGACCGCCTACTTCGGTGAGTCCGGCGGCGGCTTCTTCCACACCCTCCAGCGCGGCGCGCAGGAGGCGTTCGCGCCGATCGAGACGGGCGCCAGCCGCGCCCTGAAGCCGGTCCGCGACCTGTTCGGCTGGGCCGGCGACACCTTCGACGCGAAGGACGAGAACAAGGACCTGAAGCAGGAGGTGGAGCGCCTTCGCTCGGCGCTCGCCGAGGCGCAGACCGCCGCAGCGCGACGCCACCCAGCTCAAGGGCCTCGTGGGCCTGAGCGAGGAGGAGGGCTTCCCGCACGGCACCGAGCCGATCGCCGCGCGCGTGATCGCCCGCTCGCCGACGGTCTGGTACTCGAGCATCAAGATCGACAAGGGCGAGAGCGACGGCGTGCGCGTGAACCAGCCGGTGATCGCGGCCGGGAGCGACCCGGACGCCGGCGAGGTCGGCGGGCTGGTGGGCAAGGTCACGACCGTCACCGGCGGCACCTCCGAGGTCACGCTGATCACGGACGCCTCGATCGGCGTGGGCGCCCAGGTGATGCCCTCCGGCGCCACCGGGATCGTGCGCCCGGCGGTCGGCGACCCGCGCGACCTGCTCATGGAGTTCGTGGAGGGCGGCCGCGTCACGGAGAACACCACCGTCGCCACCTCCGGGTTCACGATCTCGAAGGGCGAGTCGCTCTTCCCGCGCGGCATCCCGATCGGGCGGGTGTCGAGGGTGGACCTCGAAGAGGTCGAGATCTACGAGCGCGTGCACCTCGAGCCGTACGCCGACCTGAAGTCGATCGACATCGTCCAGGTGCTCACGAAGCGGCCGCGCGGCGCCCAGACCGCCGGCACGGTGCTCCCGTGATCCTGTCGCCCGGCGCGATCCTGCGCGTGGGGTCGCTGCTGATCCTCGCGGTCGTGCTCCAGCTCTCCGCGCTCAGCCAGCTGAGCATCTTCGGCGGCCACATCGACCTGGTCGTGCTGGTCGTCGCGGCGGTCGCCTACTACGGCGGCTCGGTGTCCGGCTGCGCCACCGGCTTCGCCGCCGGCTTCCTGCTCGACCTCGCGAGCGGGGCGACCATGGGCGTCTCCTCGCTCGTGCTGACCGCGGTCGGCTACGGCGTCGGGCGCTTCCGCGAGGTCCGCGACCCGAGCCACGGCCTCCTGCCGTTGGCGGTGGGAGCGGCCGCGACGGGCGGGTTCGTGGTGGCATTCGCCGCCGTGTCGTTCATGCTTGACGTCGGCGCCAGCGTCAGCCCGCTGGTGATCCGCGACGCGATCGTGACCATGCTCCTCAACGTGCTGCTCGCCCTGCCCGTCTTCACGGGCACGCGCAAGCTGCTGCGGCCGGTTCTGAAGGTCGACCCGCTCGAGGTCAGGCGCCGGCGCCGCCCGCCGCGCGAGACCGGGCCGCTCGGGCTCAGGGGCCTGGAGGTCTAGGGCCCCGTGTACCTCGACAACGAGCGGCGCCCGACGCTCACGCCGCAGCTCGCGTTCCGCGTGGCCGTGATCGGCGGCGTCGCGCTCGTGATGTTCGCGGTCATCTTCTTCCGGCTCTGGTACCTCCAGGTGCTCTCCGGCGACGACTACGTGGCCGCGGCGCGCGAGAACCGCGTGCGCGAGATGAAGGTGCAGGCGCCGCGCGGCGAGATCGTCGACCGCCACGGGCAGCAGCTCGTGCAGAACCGGAGCTCGCTCTCGATCAAGTTCACGCCGGACAAGATGCCGGAGGGCGAGGCCGAGCGCGACGAGGTCTACGCGCGCCTGGCGAAGCTGCTCAGGCTGAACCCGGCGCGGCTGCGAGCGCGCGTGGAGCGCGAGCTCGAGGCGCTGCCGTTCGCGAAGCCGACCGTCAAGCAGGACGTCTCGCTCGAGCTGATCACGTTCCTCCTCGAGCGCCAGGAGGACTTCCCCGGGCGTCGAGCCCGAGCAGGAGTTCCTGCGCGAGTACCCGCACGGCTCGGTCGGCGCGCACCTGTTCGGCCAGGTCGGCGAGGTGAGCCCGGAGGAGCTGAAGGACGAGCGCTTCAGCGGCGTGACGATGGGCGACCGCGTCGGCAAGCAGGGGATCGAGGCGGAGTACGACCGCTTCCTGCGCGGCGAGAACGGCGCCGCGCGCGTGGAGGTGGACGCGCTCGGGCAGCTCACGGAGACGCTGAAGCGCGAGCAGCCCGAGCCAGGGCGAGCAGCTCCGCCTCTCGCTCGACCTCGACGTCCAGCGCGTGGCCCAGGAGGCGCTCGCGAGCGGCACCGGCAAGGGCGCCTTCGCCGTGATGAACGTGAACAACGGCGAGGTGCTGGCGCTCGGCTCGCAGCCGTCGTTCGACCCGAACGTCTTCACGAAGCCGATCAGCAAGAAGAAGCTGGACCAGCTCTCCTCGAAGGACCTCGGCGAGCCGCTCCTCAACCGCGCCATCCAGGCCGGCTATCCCGCCGGCTCGACCTTCAAGCTCGTCACGGCCGTCGCCGCGCTCGAGAGCGGGCACATCACGCCCACGACGCCGCTGAGCGACCCCGGCTCGCTCACGGTCGGGGGCGTCACGTTCGAGAACGCCGGCGGCGTCGCGCACGGGACGCTCGCGCTCGCGCAGGCGCTCACGGTCTCGAGCGACGTGTTCTTCTACCAGCTCGGCCGCGACATGAACGAGCAGGGCATGCCGCTCCAGGACTGGGCGCACCGGCTCGGGATCGGCCGCAAGACCGGCATCGACCTGCCCGCGGAGGAGCCCGGCCGCATGCCGACCCCCGCGTGGCGCAACCGCTGGCACGAGCAGGAGCTCACCGAGCGCCGGTGGTCGGTGGGCGACAACATCAACCTGTCGGTCGGGCCAGGGCGACCTGCTCACGAACCCGCTTCAGATGGCGGTGGCCTACGCGGCGTCGCCAACGGCGGCCGCGTGCTGCGGCCGCGGCTCGGGCTGCGGGTCGAGGACGCGTCCGGCCGCGCGCTCCAGGAGCTCGACGCGCCGACGGCGCGCCGGGTGAAGCATCTCGAAGGAGAACCGCGAGGCGATCCTCGAGGGCCTCTTCGGCGCCGCGAAGGCGCCGGGCGGCACCTCGACGCCCGTGTTCGAGGGCTTCCCGATCCCGGTCGCCGGCAAGACCGGCACCGCCGAGCACACCGGCAGGCCCGACCAGTCCTGGTACGTCGCGCTCGCGCCGTACCCGAACCCGAAGTACGTGGTGGCCGTGACCGACGAGGCGGGCGGCTTCGGCGCCGACACGGCCGCGCCGATGACGCGCCGGATCCTGGCCGAGCTGCTCAGCGTCAAGGAGGACCGGACTCGTCCAGGGCGGAGGGGCGCCCGACTGATGCAGGCCGCCACCACTCGCCGTCAAGGACTTCCGCGAGGCGAGCGTGCGCGTGCTCCGCATCGACCCGCTGATGCTGCTCGCGACCGTTGGCCTGATGGCCGCGAGCATCTACACGGTCGGCACCGCGACGCAGGACGACGTCGCGGGCGACCCGAACTACTTCACGTACCGGCAGGCCGCGTACATGGGCGTCGGGTTCGTCCTGATGCTCCTGATCACCCGCTTCGACTACTCGCGCCTGCGCGAGTGGAAGCTCGGGCGTCTACGCGTTCCTGATCGGGTCGATCCTGCTGGTGTACGCGTTCGGCTTCTCGGCGCGCGGGTCGCAGCGCGCGATCCAGTTCCCGTTCTTCAACTTCCAGGCGTCGGAGCTCGGCAAGCTGCTCCTGGTCGTGGCGCTGTCGGCCTTCATGGTCGACCGCATCAGGCGCCTGACCGACCGCGAGACCACGAGCCGGATGGTGCTGCTCGCGGTGATCCCGGCGATGCTCGTGATCGGCCAGCCGGACCTCGGCTCGGGGCTCGTGTACATCGCGATCCTCGCGGCGATCCTGTTCATCGCCGGCACGCCGTGGACCCACTTCGCCGCACTCGGCGGGCTTGCGGCGGTCGCGATCGTCGTGGTGCTCGTGGCCGCGCCCGCGGTCGGCGTCGAGGTGCTGAAGCCGTACCAGCAGGACCGCCTCACGGCCTTCCTCAATCCCGGTGAGAACCAGGGCACGGGAGGCGTACCAGATCAATCAGTCGCTCACCGCGATCGGCTCCGGGGGGAAGACCGGCCGCGGCGAGGACGCAACCCAGACGAGGCTCGACTTCCTGCCCGAGCACCACACGGACTTCGTGTTCTCGGTGGTCGGCGAGGAGTTCGGCTTCGTGGGCGCCGCGCTGGTCCTGTCGCTGTTCGCCCTGCTGATCTGGCGGGCGTTGCGTACTCTTACGATGGCGAAGAACTTCTACGGCGCGCTTGTCGCCGGGGGCATCACCGCGATGCTCATGTTCCAAGTCTTCGTAAACGTGGGCATGACAATCGGAATCATGCCCATCACCGGCATCCCCCTGCCGCTCATGAGCTACGGCGGCTCGTCGGTGCTCACAACACTTATGGCAATAGGCCTACTGCAATCGATCCACGCGCAGGCGCGCGAGACGGCCGCGGTGAAGCGCCTATGACTTTTATGAAGGGAATACTTCTTGAGAAAGCAGTTGCTCGTCTCGGTGGACCGAGGCGAAACAAGAGTCGCGATCCTGGAATCGGAGGGCAGCCCCTCCGGAGGTAAGCGGCAGAAGCAGCACGTCGAACGACTGGCGCGTTGCCGAGCTCTACATAGAGCGCAAGGGCAACCGGTCGATCGTCGGAAACGTCTACAAGGGCAAGGTCGACAACGTCCTGGCCGGCCTCGAGGCCGCGTTCGTGGACATCGGCGTCGACAAGAACGGCTTCCTCCACGCGGACGACGTGGTCTTCCCCGGCGTGGAGGTCGCGCGACGCGGCCGCGGCGGGCGCGGCGGCGGCAAGGGCAAGCGGATCTCGGAGCTCCTCAAGCCGAACCAGGAGATCCTGGTCCAGGCGATCAAGGACCCGCTGAAGACGAAGGGCCCGCGCCTGTCGATGCAGCTCTCGATCGCCGGGCGCTACCTCGTGTACGTGCCGCAGGGCGAGGGCGTCGGCGTGTCGCGCCGGCTCGAGGACAAGGAGCGCGACCGCCTGCGGCGGGCCGCCCAGAAGATCGACTTCGGCGAGGGCGGCGTGATCATCCGCACCGCGGCCCAGGGCGCCACGCGCGAGGACTTCGAGCGCGAGATCAAGTACCTGCACAAGCTGCACGACGTGCTCCAGCAGCGCGCGAAGGAGACCACCGCGCCGGAGATGGTCTTCCAGGAGGCCGACCTGTCCGTGCGCGTCGCGCGCGACATCTTCTCGGGCGAGTTCGAGAAGGCGATCGTCGACGACGAGAAGCAGCACCACCGGCTCCAGTCCTTCTTCACCCGGACCGCGCCGGAGCTGCTCGACCGGCTCGAGTTCTACAAGGACGAGAACGAGCCGCTGTTCGAGAAGTACGGGGTGGAGGACGCGATCCAGTCTGTCCTGAAGCGCAGGGTGGACCTGCCGAGCGGCGGCTACCTGATGATCGACTACGCCGAGGCGATGACGGTCATCGACGTCAACTCGGGCTCGTTCACCGGGCGCGGGAAGGGCGCGAAGCTCGAGGACACGATCACGAGGACCAACCTCGAGGCCGCCGAGGAGGTCGTGAGCCAGCTGAGGCTGCGCGACATCGGCGGGATCATCGTCATCGACTTCATCGACATGGCGCGGGCGCGCAACCGCGACACCGTGCTGAAGACGCTCCGCAAGTCGCTCGACGAGGACCGCACGAAGACGTACGTGGTGGAGATCTCGCCGCTCGGCCTGGTCGAGATGACGCGCCAGAACGTGACCGACGGCGTGCGCGAGATCATGACCAAGCCCTGCCCCGTCTGCGAGGGCGAGGGCGTGGTGCTCTCCGAGGACACGGTCGCCATCGAGGTGGACCGCTGGCTGCGCGACCTCGTGGCCGAGCGGCCGAAGCCGCCCGCGTTCCTGATCCGCGTGCACCCGAAGGTGGCGTCGATCCTGGTCGGCGGCCACGGGGTCGAGGGCCCGATCCACGAGATCGAGCAGGAGACCGGGCGCCACTTCCACTTCGAGGGCACCGAGGCGCTGCCGATCGACCACTTCGAGGTCGTGCTCGAGGGCACGCCCGACGAGATCGAGGAGCGCGCCCTGCCGTTCCGCGAGGGCGAGGAGGTGCTCGTCCACATCGAGGAGCCGCACATGTACAACGACGACGACGCGGTCGCGAAGCTGGACGGCTACGTCGTCTCGGTCAAGGGCGCTGCCCGCCTCGTCGGCGAGAAGACCCTGGTGCGAATCGACAGCGTGGCCCGCAGCGCGGCCGAAGCGTCGCTCGTCAACCCGCCCGAGGGCGCGGGCGCGCCCGGCTCGAGCTCCGACGGCGCCGGCACGGCGTCCGGCGCGGACGGACGCCGCCGCCGCCGAGGGCGCCGGGGCGGCCGGGGACGGCGCAAGAAGGCGGAGTCGGGGAGCTCTTCCTCGGGCGCTTCGTCTTAGCGTTTTTGGTCCACGGCCTGGGCGCGTTTGCCCAGGCCGCGGGGCCTGCCGCCGGCGGCCGCGGGTGGAGTCACGCAGCTCTTCGTCGCAGTCCCGCCTCGTCGTAGGCCGCGTCGAGCAGCGGGTCGTAGCGGCCTTCCGCGAGGTCTCCGATCGGGTCCTTCGTGTGGCGCGCCAGCGCCTCGGGCAGGCAGTGAGAAGGCGGCTCGCATCGCCACCAGCCGGCGGCGCTCCTCGGTGGAGGTGTCGAGCAGGCGCTCGGTGGCGTTCAGCTCGCGCACCTGCCTGATCCGGCTCGGCAGGGTCAGGACGAGGAGGATCGAGGCCGGGATCGCGAAGAAGAGCGCGCCGAGCAGGTCGGCCAGGTCGTGCACCTTCTCCTCGCCGTCGCGGCCCGCCTCGGCCACCTCGCCGCCGGTGCCCTGCCCGGCGTCGCGGAGCGCGTCGCCCACCTCGCCGCCGATGACGGGCACGCCCTCGACCGCGTCACCGGCGGCCTCGAAGCCGCCCTGGACAGCCTCGCCGGAGTCGGCAACGCCCGTGCCGAGCACGGCCAGCGCGTCCACGGCGTCGTGGACCTTCAGGGCGAGCCAGCCGAGGACGAACAGCGTGAGCAGGACGAGGGCGTCGCGGGCGACGGCGCGGCCGCGATCGTCGGGCGTGTCGGGATAGAGGCGCATACCGCCTCGTTACCCCGCGAGCAGGAAGCTCCGCACCTCTTCGTCGAAGCGCTCCGGCGCCTCCAGGTTCACCACGTGGCCCGGCCCGTCGAGCACCACCAGCGTCGAGCCCTCGATCCCGGCGTGGAGCGCCTCTCCCACCGGCACCGGGGAGCGCTTGTCCGCGCTGCCCCAGATCAGCAGCGTCGGGACGTCCACGAGCGGCAGGACGTCGCGGAGGTCCGCGTCGGCGAACGCGCTGCCCATCGCGCGCACGCCGGCGGGCCGCGTGGCCTCCTCCATCAGGTCGATCGTCTCCCTTACGACCTCCTCGGGCACGGAGTCCGTGAACAGGGTCGTGCTGAACTCGCGCACCACCTCGTCGAGCGGCCTGCCGGCGTTCCGAAGGAACTCCGCCCGCCGCCGCTCGGCCTCGTCGCGGCCGAGCGAGCCCGCCCAGCCCGCGTAGGCCGACGCGAGCACCAGGCTGCGCGGCAGTGCCGGATGTCGGCGGAACACCTCGAGCGCCAGGCCGCCCCCGAAGGAGAGGCCGCCGAGGTGTGGCCGCTCGAGGCCGAGCGCGTCCACGAGCGCCGCGACGCAGTCCGCGTAGCCGTCGAGGCCGAAGTCCTCGGGCGGGTCGAACGATCCTCCGCAGCCCGGCGCGTCCCAGGCGACGACCGTGAACCGGTCCGAGAGGCCGTCGAGCTGGGGAAGCCAGGCGCGGCTGTCCGCGAAGGCGCCGTGCAGGAGCACGAGCGGCGGCCCGTCGCCGCGGCGCCGGTAGGCCACCGGGCCCGCGTCGAGCTCGACGGTGTGCAGGCCGCCGCCCATCGCGGCCGCCGGCTACTCGGGAGCGGTCGCCTGGACCAGCCAGGTGGAGGCCGGCGCCCAGATCGAGCCGTCCTCGCGCTGGTACTCGCCCAGTCCCTCGCGGAGCGCGGCGTGGACCTCCGGGAGCAGGTGGGCCGCGCGGTCGCCCTGGAGCCGGAGAATCTCGCCGGCCGGGCCGATCGACATCACGAGGTCGATCGCCTCGTCGAGGTCGCTCCCGCCCAGGATCGGCAGGTCGCAGCGGCGTCAGCGAGATGTCCACGAAGCCGGAGTGGAGGAGGATGTCGCTCGTCGTGTCGGCGCCGGCCATGGAGAACGGGCCGGGCCCGCAGGTCGGCTCGTCGTGGTCCTCCGGCTTCTCCACGATCCCCTCGACGATCTGCTGCGCGCGGTAGAGCCAGAGGTTGTCCTCACGGCGCCGCCACACCACCATCATGAGCTTCCCGCCCGGCACGAGCGACTTGCGCACGTTCCGCATCGCGGCCACCGGGCTGACGAAGAACATCGTGCCCATGCGCGAGTACGCCAGGTCGTAGGGCCCGCCCAGCGGGTCGGTCTGGACGTCCGCGACCGCGAACTTCGCGTTCGCGATGCCGAGCTCCTCGGTCTCCACGCGCGCGGTCTCGATGAAGCGCTCGGCGGCGTCGACGCCGACGGCCTCGCCGGACGGCCCCACGAGGGCCGCGATCTGCTGCGTCGTGTCGCCGAGGCCGCACCCGATGTCGAGGACGCGCTGCCCCTCCTGGGGCGGCACGAGGCGAAGCCCCTCGTCCCCGTGGGCGCCGAGGCCCGTCGTGACGATGTGCCGGAACTTCACCCAGCGGTCGAAGAGCGGCCCGTCCCAGGCCTGGATCGCCTCGGCGTTGACGCCGTCGCCCCAGCGCGTGTCCGTAGTGCTCATGGGAAGACTTTACGCCTTCCGGGGCCGACCGGCACGGGAGTTAGCTTGCCTGCGTGCCCTCGCTGCTCCGCCGCCACCCCTCGGCGTTCCTCCTCGCCGGGCAGCTCGCGGGCGTGCTCCTGTATCCGGCCATGGAGGGGAGTGACGTCGGGCGCTCGCTCTTCAGCGTGTTCGGGATCGCGATCCTCGCGCTCGTGGTGCTTGCCGTGCGGAGCACCAGGGCGTTCACCTGGGTCGCTCTCGTCCTCGGCGTTCCCGCGACGATCCTGCTGCTGATCCAGGCCGTTACGGGCGACGACTCGCTGCTCGCGTACTCGTCGGGGCTCGAGGCCATTCTCTACTTCTACGCGGGCGGGGCGCTGATCGCGTACATGCTCGAGGACCACGTGATCACGCGCGACGAGCTGTTCGCCGTCGGCGCCACGTTCACGCTCGTGGCCTGGGGGTTCGCGTACTCGTTCACCCTGTACCAGGAGATCGAGCCCACGGCGTTCTCGGCGGCGGGCGACCCGCGGACCTGGATGGAGCTGCTCTTCCTCAGCTTCACGACGCTCTCGAGCGTCGGCCTCAGCGACATCGTCCCCGTCCGGCCATTCGCGCGCAGCATCGTGATGATCGAGCAGCTCGCGGGCATCGCCTACATCGCGATGGTGGTGTCGCGGCTCGTGGGCCTGACGGTGATGTCCGCGCGCGGCATCGAGCGCCGCTAGCCGGTGAGTAGCCTCGGTCGGCGTGAGCCGATCGGTGGTGTACGGGTTCTACGGCCTCCTGGTCCTGATCTGGTCGAGCACCTGGGTGGCGATCAAGATCGGCCTCGAGGACGCCCCGGCGCTGCTCGGCGCCGGGGTGCGGTTCGCGCTCGCCGGCCTGATCCTGCTCGCCATCGCGAAGGTCCAGCGGCGTGACCTGCGCACGGACTGGATGCTCGCCGGCGTGCTGGCGCTCGCGCCGTTCGCGTTCGCCTACGGGCTCGTGTACTGGGGGGAGCAGTACGTGCCGTCCGGTCTCGCCGCGGTTCTCTTCGGCGTGCTTCCGCTCTACACGGCGCTCCTGGGCGCCGCGCTGCTTCCCGACGAGCCGCTCCGCGCGCGGCTGCTCGCCGGCGTGTGCATCGCGATCGGGGGCCTGGCGCTCGCGTTCCTCGAGAGCGTCGAGCTGGGCGCCGCCGAGAAGGCGGCGCTCGGCGCGTCCGCGCTCGCCCTGTCGCCGCTCGGCGCCGCGGTGGGCGGCATCGCCCAGAAGCTGCGCGCCGCCGAGCTCGACGCCGTGGTGCTCAACGGGTGGGGGATGCTCGGGGGCGGTCTGCTGCTGCTCGCGGCGTCGGGACTCTCGGAGGACTGGGGCGAGTTCTCGTGGACCGCGGAGTCCGTGGGCTCGATCCTCTACCTGGCGGTGTTCGGCTCCGCGATCGCGTTCGTCACGCTCACCGTCCTGCTCCGCCACATCAGCGCGATCGCGATCTCCTTCCTCGCGATGCTCCTGCCGTTCGGCGCGCTGATCTTCGGGGCCCTTCTCTACGACGAGTCGATCACGGCGCGCGCCCTCGGCGGCGCGGCACTCGTGGCCGCGGGGCTGCTGATCGCGCAGTGGTCGCGGCGGCGGCGGAAGGACCCGCTGCCGGTCGGCGCTTGACATCCCTCCAGATTCACTTTAGGCTCGCTCAAATGAATTGGGCGACGGTCAAATGAACTACAGCATGGAGCTGCGCGCAGCGGCTACGGAGGCCACGCGCGAGCGGATCCTGACGGCCGCGGCAGAGGCGTTCCTCGACGGCTGGTACGACGACGTGACCCTCACCGCGATCGCGAAGCACGCCGGCGTCTCCGGCCAGACCGTGCTGAACCACTTCGGCAGCAAGGAGGCGCTCGCCGCGGCCGCGCACGCGCGCATGGGCGAGCAGATCGAAAGCGCCCGCTTCGCGCCCGAGCCCGGCGACGTGCCCGCGTTGGTCGAGGCGACCATCGAAGACTACGAGCGGACCGGGGATGCGATCATTCGGATGCTCGCGCTGGAGGAGAAGGTTCCGTCCCTCCGGCCGCTGCTCGCGCGCGGCCGCCAGAGCCACCGGCGCTGGGTGGAGAGCATGTTCGGAGCGCCTCAGCTGGTGGCCGAGCTGATGGTGGCTACCGACGTCTATGCCTGGAAGCACCTGCGCCGGGACCAGGGGCTCAGCCGCGAGGAAACGCTGGCCGCGATGCGGCGGATGGTGGAAGCTCTACTCGAACGGAGGACTCGATGACGAACCCCAAGCGCTACCTGTTCGCACTCGTCGACGGCGGCGGCACGGTGCCGGCCGACACGTCGGTCGTCCGGGCGATGGTGGAGCGCGGCCACGACGTGCGCGTGCTCGCGGACCGCGTGCTCGCGCCGGACATCGAGCGCACCGGCGCCGAGCACATCCCGTGGGATCGCGCCCCGCAGCGGCCGGACCTGGATCCGAAGAGCGTCGTCATGAAGGACTGGGACGCGAAGACGCCGCTCGGGGCCTTTGCCGCCGTGCGCGACGGCGTGATGGTGGGCCCCGCGGCGCTGTTCGCCGCGGACGTGCGCGCCGAGCTGCAGCGCCGCCCGGCGGACGTCGTCGTGGGGAGCTTCTTCGTCTTCGGCGCGCAGATAGCGGCCGAGGCCGAGGGCGTGCCGTTCGCGTTCCTGGTGGCGAACATCCTGTCGTTCCCCGGCTCCGGCACGCCGCCGCTCGGCCCTGGCTTCAAGCCCGCCCGCGGACCGCTCGGACGGGCGCGCGACGCGGGCGTGAACCGCGTGATGCTGCGCATGTTCGACAAGCGCCTCGACACGCTCAACGAGGCGCGGCGCGCGAACGGGCTGGCGCCCGCCGGCTCCGTGCTCGAGAACTTCGAGCGCGCCGACATGCTGCTCCTGATGACGAGCCGGGCGTTCGAGTACGAGAGCTTCACCGCCCCGCCGAACGTGACCGTGGTCGGCCCGCGGCTCGACGATCCCGCCTGGGCGGGCGACTGGACGCCGCCGGCGGGCGACGACCCGCTCGTGCTCGTGGGGATGAGCTCCACGTACATGGACCACGCCGACGCGCTCCAGCGGGTGGCCACCGCTCTCGGCGAGCTGCCCGTGCGCGGGCTCGTTACCACCGGGCCGTCCGTTCCGGTGGGCGCGATCGACGCGCCGGCGAACGTGACCGTGGTGGAGCGCGCGCCGCACCGCGAGGTGCTGAAGCACGCGTCGGCTGTGGTGACCCACGCGGGCCACGGCACCGTCATCAAGTCGCTGGCGGCCGGCGTGCCCGTGGTGGCGGTGCCGCTCGGGCGCGACCAGCTCGACAACGCGGCCCGGGTGGCGCATCACGGCGCCGGGATCAGGCTGAAGCCGAGCGCGAAGCCGGACGCGATCGCCGCCGCGGTGCGGCGCGTGATCGAGGAGCCGGCGTACAGGGCGGGCGCCGAGCGGATCGCGGCGGCCATCCGCGACGAGATCGCCCAGGACCGGGCGGTGCAGGAGCTGGAGTCGCTGGCTTCCCGCGCCGGGTCGTCGGTTCCGGCCCCCGCCTGACCGCTACACTCGTCCGCTGCCGTGAGCTACGCGATCGTGAAAGTGGGCGGGAAGCAATACCGCGTCGAGGAGGGCGATTCGATCCTCGTCGACCGCATGCGCGCGGACGAGGGCGACAAGGTCGACCTCGAGCCGCTGCTGTTCGCCGACGGCGACAAGTCCGTGCTCGACAGCGGCGACCTCGGGAAGGTGAAGATCCAGGCGGTCGTCACCGGCCACGAGAAGGGCAAGAAGATCCACGGCCTGAAGTTCAAGCCGAAGCGGGGCTACAAGCGCCGCTACGGCGCGCGGGCGCATCTCACGCGTCTCGAGATCAGCTCGATCAAGGCCGGTGCGTCCAGGAAGAAGGCCTCAGATGGCTCATAAGAAGGGGCTCGGATCGAGCCGGAACGGCCGCGACTCGAACGCCAAGCGCCTCGGCGTGAAGGTGTTCGCCGGGCAGGTCGTGACCGGCGGCGAGATCATCGTTCGCCAGCGCGGCACCCGCTTCAAGCCGGGCGAGGGCGTGGGCCTCGGCAAGGACGACACGATCTTCGCCAAGCGCCCGGGCACCGTGCAGTTCGCCCAGGGCCGCCGCGGCCGCGTGATCTCGGTCGAGCCGGCCGAGGCTGAGTAGCCTCCCGGGCCTGACCTACTCCATCGTTGCCAGAGACCCGTCGAGCGGCGAGCTCGGCGTGGCGGTCCAGTCGCACTTCTTCAGCGTCGGCTCGGTCGTGACGTGGGCCGAGGCCGGGGTTGGCGCGGTGGCCACGCAGTCCGTGGTGGAGCCCGCCTACGGCCCGCGCGGGCTCGGGCTCATGCGCGACGGCAGCAGCGCGCCCGCCGCGCTGCACCAGCTGCTCGCGGACGATCCGCAGGAGGACTCGCGCCAGGTGGCGATGATCGACCGCGCCGGGCGCGCGGCGGTGCACACCGGGACGCGCTGCATCGCGCACGCGGGTCACTCGGTGGGCGACCAGGTGAGCGCGCAGGCGAACATCATGGCGAGCGAGACCGTGCCCGGCGCGATGATCCGCGCGTACTCGGACGCGTCGGGAGAGGGGCTCGCGGAGCGCCTCCTGGCCGCGCTCGAGGCGGCCGAGGGCGAGGGCGGCGACCTGCGCGGCCGCCAGTCGGCGGCCCTGGTGATCGTGTCGGCGCGTGCCACCGGCAACCCGCTCGAGGACACCCCGGTGGACCTGCGCGTGGAGGACCACCGCGACCCGCTCGGAGAGCTCCGCCGGCTGGTGGGGATGCGGCGCGCCTACGACCGCGTGGACGTGGGCGACCAGCTCGCCGCCGCGGGCGACGCGGAGGGCGCGCTCGAGGAGTACGAGGCGGCGCACCGCGCTCAGCCGGGCAACGCGGAGCTGGCGTTCTGGCACGGCGTCGCGCTGGCCGCGAACGGGCGCGAGGCCGAGGCGACCGAGGTCCTGCGGCCTGCCGTTCGCCGCCGACAGCCGCTGGGCCGAGCTCCTGAAGCGCCTGCCGGCCGCGGGCCTCTTCCCCGACGACGGCGAGCTGATCGCGCGCCTGATCGGGACCCGGGCGGTCTCCGAGCCCTCAGCGGGCTGACGATGTTCCACGACCGCGCGCGCATCCTCGTGCGGGGAGGTGCCGGAGGCGACGGCGTCGTGTCGTTCCGGCGCGAGGCGCACGTGCCGAAGGGCGGCCCCGACGGCGGCGACGGCGGCCGCGGCGGCGACGTCGCGATCGTCTCCGACCCGTCGCTGCGCGACCTGTCGGGCTTCCGGCGCGGGATGCACTTCAAGGCCAAGCGGGGCGGCCACGGCCAGGGCGCGAACAAGCACGGCGCCACGCCGGCGGTGCTCGAGGTGCGCGTGCCGCCGGGAACGGTGGTCGAGGACCCGGAGACCGGCGACCGCTGGGACCTGCTGAAGCCGGGCGAGCGCACCGTGGTCGCGCGCGGCGGTGGCGGCGGGCGCGGCAACAAGCACTTCGCGACGGCCACGCGGCAGAGCCCGCGCTTCGCGGAGAAGGGGCTGCCCGGCGAGGAGCGCACGCTCGAGCTCCAGCTGAAGCTCTCCGCCGACGCCGGGCTGGTGGGCCTGCCGAACGCCGGCAAGTCCTCGCTGCTGGGCCGCCTGACGCGCGCCCAGCCGAAGGTCGCCGACTACCCGTTCACGACCATCGAGCCGGTGCTCGGCACGCTCGAGCGGGACGACCGCCAGCTCGTGCTCGCGGACATCCCGGGCCTGATCGAGGGCGCGAGCGCGGGCGCCGGGCTCGGCCACGAGTTCCTGGCGCACGTGGAGCGCTGCCGCCTGCTCGTGCACGTGCTCGACCTGAGGCCGCTCGACGGGTCGGACCCGGTCGAGAACTACGAGACCGTGGAGGCGGAGCTGAGGGAGCACGGGCACGGGCTGGCCCGCCTCCCGCGGCTGCTCGCGCTCTCGAAGAGCGGACCTCGTGACGCCCGAGGAGGCGAACGAGGCGGTGGAGCGCTGGCGCGAGCGGCTCGGCATCGAGGTGTTCGCCACCTCGGCAGCCACCGGCGAGGGCCTCGACGAGCTGGCGGGCGCCATCTTCCGGGGCGTGCCCGGGGAGCCGCGCGGGGCGGAGGCAGAGCACGACGCGCCGGCCACGCACCGCGTGTACCGGCCCGGCCGCGGCGAGGCGTACAGCGTGGCGCGCACCGGCCCGGGCGCCTTCCGCGTGGAGGGTGAGCGGATCGAGCGGCTGATCGCCCGCCACGACGTGGACAACGACGAGGCGCTCCGCTACGTGGAGGAGCGCCTGCGCGCGCTGGGCGTGATCAAGGCGCTCGAGTCGGCGGGCTTCGAGCCGGGCGACGACGTGGAGATCGCCGGAATCGTCTTCGAGCTCGACCCCGGCTGATACAAGTCAGGCGTGGCCCGAATCGTTCCGATCATCTGCCTGCTCGCCCTCGTCGCCGGCTGTGGCGGCGGGGGCGGCGACGACAAGGAGGACGCCGAGCAGGCCGTGCGCGACTTCGTCACCGCCACCCGCGAGAAGGATTCCGACGCGTTCTGCGACGAGCTCGTGACGCAGGAGTTCCTCGAGCAGGCCACCGGCGCTACCGGCGAGCAGGCCGCGCAGTCGTGCAAGCGCGAGCTCGACTCGCTGACGGGGGTCGACGTCAAGGTCGTCCGGATCGTGCGGACCGAGGTGAACGAGGACACCGCTCTGGTCACCGCGGTGCTCGCTCGCGGCGGCCAGGAGCTCCGCCAGAGGCTTCGCCTGAAGAAGGAAGACGGCGACTGGAAGCTGGCCGGCTCGGCGGAGTAATGCCGGCCGTGGTCGTCAAGCTCGGCTCGAGCATCGTCGCGGACGACGCCGGCGAGCTGCGGACGGACGTGCTCGAGGCGCTCTGCGACGAGGTCGCCGTGCGCCACAAGGCCGGCGACGAGGTGGTGATCGTCACCTCCGGCGCGATCGCGCGCGGGATGCGGCTGATGGAGCTGCCGATGCGCCCGAGCGCGATGGAGGAGCTCCAGGCCGCGTCCGCCGTCGGCCAGGGGAAGCTCTACCGGACCTACGACGAGCTGCTGCACGAGCGCGGCGTGCCCTCCGCTCAGGTGCTGCTCACCTTCTTCGACATGTCCGCGCGCACGCACTACCTGAACGCGCGGCACACGCTCCAGACGCTGCTGCGCTGGCGCGTGCTCCCGGTGATCAACGAGAACGACACCACCACCACGGACGAGATCTCGTTCGGCGACAACGACTTCCTCGCGGCGCAGGTGGCGATCCTGATCGGCGCCGACCGGCTCGTGCTGCTCACCGACACCGGCGGGCTCTACAGCTCGGACCCGCGGAGCGACCCGGGAGCGCGGCTCGTGGAGGAGGTGCGGGCGGTCGAGGAGCTCGAGGGCTACGAGATCGGCCTGTCGCGCTCGCCGCTCGGCTCGGGCGGGATGCGCTCGAAGGTCGTGGCGGCGGAGATGGCCACGGCCGCCGGCATCCCGGTGACGATCACGAGCGGCGTGGAGCGCGAGTCGGTGGCGGCGGCGCTCGCGGGCGAGCCCACGGGCACCCGCTTCCTGCGGCAGGAGGGGAGGGTGTCGAGCTTCAAGCTGTGGCTGAAGTACGCGAAGCCGACCCATGGGCGGCTCGTGATCGACGAGGGCGCCGAGCGCGCGCTGCGCGAGCGCGGCACGAGCCTGCTGCCCGTGGGCGTCGTGGAGGTGGAGGGCGAGTTCGAGGCGGGCGACGCCGTGGAGGTGCGCTGCGACGGCCGCGCGGTCGGCAAGGGCATCGTGAACTACTCCGCCGCCGAGCTGCGCCGCGATCAAGGGGCTGAAGACGGACGCGGTGCGCGAGCTGCTGCCCGCGGGCGACCGAGGAGGCCGTGCACCGGGACTACTTCGTGCTCGAGTAAGTGCGGCTCCGCTCGACGTACGACCGCGAGATCCTCCACCTCGCGGTGCCCGCGCTCGGCGCCCTCGCCGCCGAGCCGCTCTACCTGCTGGTGGACACGGCGATGGTCGGGCACCTCGGCACCGAGGAGCTCGCCGCGCTCGCGATCGCGGCGACGCTGCTGGCCGGCACGTTCACGCTCTTCAACTTCCTCACCTACGGCACCACCGCCCAGGTGGCGCGCTACCACGGCGCGGGCGACGAGCAGGCGGCGGGCCGGCTGGCGGCGCAGGCGCTGTGGCTGTCGACGGGGATCGGGGTGGCGCTCACCGCGCTGCTCGCCGGCTTCGCCGTGCCGCTCGTGGACCTGATGGGCGGCGACGGCCGCGTGGGCGAGCTGGCCGTGGACTTCCTGCGCATCGGCTCGCTGGGCCTCCCGTTCGCGCTGATCGCGCTGGCCGGGCAGGGCTTCCTGCGCGGCGTATCCGACCTGCGCACCCCGCTCGTGATCGTCGTTGCCGGCAACGCGGCCAACGTGGTCCTCAACGTCGTGTTCATCTACGGCTTCGACTGGGGCCTCGCCGGGTCGGCATGGGCCACCGTCGTGGCGCAGGCCGGGATGGGCGCCGCGTTCGTGAGGGCGCTGCTCTCCGCGCCGGCCGACTCGCGCCGCCCGGCGCTCGCCCGGATGCGGCCGCTGGCGCGCATCGGCGGCGAGATCTTCGTGCGGACCACGGCCCTGTACGCCTCCTTCCTGGTCGCGAGCGCGGTGCTGGCGCGGGTGGGGGAGGACTCGCTGGCCGCCCACCAGATCGCGTTCCAGCTGTTCGTGTTCCTGGCGCTGGTGCTCGACGCGATCGCGATCGCCGGGCAGGTGATCGTGGGCCGCACGCTCGGGGCGGGCGACGCCGACGCGGCGCACGCTGCCGCCCGCCGGATGATCGAGTGGGCGGTGGTGGCGGGCGCGCTGTTCGGGCTCGTGATGCTCGCGCTCGTGGACGTGATCCCGCGCGTCTTCACGAGCGACGACGACGTGGTCGAGCGCGCGCAGGAGATCTGGCTCCTGTTCGCGCTCATGCAGCCGGCGAACGGCGCCGTGTTCGCGCTCGACGGGATCCTGATCGGCGCCGGGGACACGCGCTTTCTCATGTACGGGATGCTGTTCGCGGCGCTTGGCGTGTTCGTGCCGGTCGCCCTGCTGTCGCTGGCGCTCGACTGGGGGATCGTGGGCGTGTGGGCCGGGCTGGTGGGGCTGATCGCGGTCCGGCTCGTGACCTGCGGGTGGCGCTTCTCGAGCCGGCGCTGGGCGCTGGTTGGCGCGCCGCGCTCTTGAGGCCGTCCCCCAGATGCCCGATACCCTTTCTGCATGGCCACCACCGCTCAGCCGGTCGCCGAGGTCTGCGCGCAGGCGAAGCTCGCCTCGCGAGAGCTCGCACGGCTCGACACGGCCACGAAGAACGCCGCGCTGGAGGCGATGGCCGACGCGCTCGAGCAGCGCTCGCACGAGATCCTCGAGGCCAACGCAGCGCGACATGGAGGCGGGCGAGGAGGCCGGTCTCCACGCCGGGCTGCTCGACAGGCTGAAGCTCACCGAGGAGCGGCTGGCCGGGATCGCGGGCGACGTGCGGACGATCGCGGCGCTGCCCGACCCGGTGGGCGAGACGATCGAGGGCCACCGGCTCGACAACGGGCTCGACGTGCGGCGCGTGCGCGTGCCGCTCGGCGTCGTCGCCGTGGTGTACGAGGCGCGCCCGAACGTGACCGTCGACTGCTCGGCGCTGTGCCTGAAGTCCGGGAACGCGATCGTGCTGCGCGGATCCTCGACGGCGGCGCACTCGAACGCGGTGCTGGCGCAGGTCGCATCGAGCGCCGTGCAGTGGGCGGGACTGCCCGACGGCGCGATCTCGATCATCAGCGGCGGCGACCGCGACGAGCTGCGGCAGCTCGCCACGCAGGACGGCGTGGTGGACCTCGTGATCCCGCGCGGGGGCGAGGGCCTCAAGAACGCCTTGAAGGAGCACGCGACCGTGCCGGTGATGTACGCGTCGGCGGGCGTGTGCCACGTGCTGGTGGACGCCTCGGCGGACCTCGACGACGCCGTCGCGATCACGATCAACGCGAAGGTGCAGCGGCCTTCCGTCTGCAACGCGATCGAGACGCTGCTCGTGCACTCCGACATCGCGGCCGACTTCCTCCCGCGCGCGCTCGGCGAGCTGCGGGAGTCCGGTGTGGAGCTGCGCGTGGACGGCCGCACGCGCGCGCTCGCCGGCGCCATCGGCGACTCGCTCGGCGAGGCGACCGAGGAGGACTGGTCGACCGAGTACCACGCCCTGATCCTGTCGGTGAAGGTCGTGGACTCGCTGGAGGAGGGCATCGAGCACGTGAACCGCTACGGCACGGGCCACTCCGAGGCGATCGTCACCGGCTCGACGGCCTCCGCGCAGGAGTTCACGGCCGGGGTCGACGCGGCGGCGGTCTACGTCAACGCGTCCACGCGCTTCACGGACGGCGCCGTCTTCGGGATGGGCGCCGAGATCGGCAACTCCACCCAGAAGCTGCACGCCCGCGGCCCGATCGGGCTGCGCGAGCTGACGACATACAAGTTCGTGGTCGAAGGCTCCGGGCAGGTCCGCGAGTAGCCGGTTTGCGCGTAGGCATCTTCGGAGGAGCGTTCAACCCGCCGCACCTGGGCCACCTCGTGTGCGCGCAGGAGGCGATGACCCAGCTCGAGCTCGACCGCGTGGTGTTCATGCCGGTCGGCGAGGCGCCGCACCGGGAGATCCCGGGCGACCCGGGGGCCGAGGCGCGGCTCGAGATGGTGGAGCTGGCGGTGGCGGACGACGAGCGCTTCGAGACGTCGCGGATCGAGCTCGACCGCGAGGGGCCGTCGTACACGGCCGACACGCTCGAGCAGCTCGCGAAGGAGTCGCCGGACGACGAGCTGTTCCTGATCCTCGGCGGCGACCAGGCGGCGGCGCTCGCGCGCGTGGCACGAGCCGGAGAAGGTGCTGGAGCGAGCGACCGTGGCGGTGTTCGAGCGCGTCAGCTGGGGCCGGAACGCGATCGGGATCAAGATCGGCCGGCTGCCGGGCGCGGAGCGCGTGCGCTACCTCGACATGCCGCTGATCCAGGTGTCGTCGTCGGCGATCCGGCGGCGGGTGAGTGAGGACCTGCCGATCCGGTATCTGGTGCCCGACAGGGTTGAGGAATACATCAGGGAGAACAACCTCTACGCCAGCGGCAGCCCGAAGGAGGCGGTGACCTCCTGAGCGTCGCCGAGCCGACTCAGGACTCCGCCGCGCTCGCGGAGCGGATCGCCGCGATCGCCTCGGACAAGAAGGCGATCGACATCCGGGTGATCGACCTGCGCGGGATCGTCTCCTACACGGACTTCTTCGTGATCTGCTCGGGCAACACCGAGCGCCAGGCAAAGGCGATCCACGACGCGATCCACGAGGAGCTGAAGAAGGGCGACGACTCCGAGCGCCTGCTCCCGCGCCGCACCGAGGGCGCCGCGAGGCCCGCTGGATCCTCCTGGACTACTGGGACGTGGTCGTGCACATCTTCACGCCCGACGCACGCGAGTACTACAGGCTCGAGAACCTCTGGGGCGAAGCCCCGGCGCGCTCGGTCGGCTGACTAAATCCATCCGGCTCGATATGCGAACATGCGTTCGTGTTGTCGACCAATCAAAAGGGCGGAATCGCGGAGACGAAGATCGCCGCGGCGGCGACAGAGCTCGGGCATCCCAGTGCTCCGCCCGATCGTCGAGCACGCTCGCTATGACCTGGCGTTCGAGATCGGCGACCGCATCTTCCGAGTGCAGTGCAAGTGGGGCGGTCTCGACGAGAGCGGCGCGGTCATCAAGGTTCAGCTGCAGGGCTCGTGGCTTTCGCCAACGGCTGGCTACGTCCGCTGCAGCTACTCCGCAAGACGAAATCGACCTCGTCGCGGTCTACTGCCGCGATCTGGACCGCTGCTACCTTCTGCCCGATCTCGCTCGTGGCCGGGCGACGCGCGATCCATCTGAGGGTCACGCCGCCGCAAAATGGTCAGCGGGCATGTCTGAACCTTGCGGTAGATTTCGAGTTCCGAGGGGCTGTAGCTCAGCTGGTAGAGCACTTGAATGGCACTCGAGGGGCCAGGGGTTCGAGTCCCCTCAGCTCCACCTCACCACCGGAAACGCTCCACGTCGGCGCGCACCAGTTCCGCAACCACTTCGGCTACTACCTCGAGCGCGCCGCCGACGGCAACGAGGTCCTCGTCAGCCGCCGCGGACGACCGTACGTCCGCGTGAGCTCCGTGGAGCCGCGGCTTCTGGCCGCATGATCTAGCCCAAGCGGACAAACGTTGGGTCAAGCGGGATGCGCTAGCGCCCGATGGGTGCGTATGCCGCTGCGCAGGCTTTCTCGGGCCCTGCTCGTTGTGCTCGTTTCGGCGCTGTGCGCCGCCGGGCCGGCGAGCGCTCATGACCCCACGGTCACGGAGTTCTCGACGGGCCTCACGGCGAACACCAATCCCTGGGGGATCACGGCCGGGCCGTCCGACTCGCTCTGGTTCACGGAGAACCTCGCGAACACGCTCGGCTCGCTCGACGTCGACTCGCTCACCATCTCCGAGCTCACGACTCTCCCGCTCTCCGGCGACGCCCGCGGCATCGCCGCCGGGCCCGACGGCAACCTCTGGGTCACGCTGACGGGTGGCTCCGGGAAGATCGCCCGGATCACGCCCGCCGGCTCGGTCACCGAGTTCGCCGCCGACCCGAGCCCGAGCTACCCGGTCGACATCGCCAAGGGCCCTGACGGCAACCTCTGGTTCGTCAGCCAGAGCCCCGAGTTCGTCGGCCGCGTCACGCCCGACGGCACCATCACCCGCTTCGACCTCGGCATCACGCAGAACAGCGACCTCAGCTCCATCACCGCGGGGCCCGACGGCGCGCTCTGGTTCACCGAGTCGGCCAACCCGGGCCGGATCGGGCGCATCACCACCTCGGGCGCCGTGAGCGAGTACAGCGCCGGCCTCACGCCCAACATGGCGCCCACCGACATCACCGCCGGCCCCGACGGCAACCTCTGGTTCACCGAGGTGAACGACCCGGGCGGCATCGGCCGCATCACTCCCGAGGGCGACATCGACGAGTTCTCCGACGGGCTGACCGAGAACGCCCAGCCGCGCTCCATCGCGGCCGGCGCGGACGGCGCCCTGTGGTTCACCGAGTCCGCGGATCCGGGCGCGATCGGCCGCATCACCACGAACGGCGACATCACCGAGCACCGCCTGGGCCTCACCGACAACGTCTCGCCCTGGCAGATCACGGCGGGCCCCGACGGGAACATGTGGTTCACCGGCTTCGCGCATCCCGGCCTGCTCGCGCGCATCACGGTCCCGCCGGGCCTGAAGGCCGTGAACACGAAGGACGTGGGCGAGACCTCGGCGAGCGTCGAGGCCAAGATCCGGGCGAACGACCAGGACGCCTACTTCTACGTGGAGTACGGCGCGTCGGAGGATCTGGGCAAGCAGACCGACACCATCTACGTCGGCGACGACTGGGATTCGGAGCGCGTGACCGCTCAGATCAGCGGGCTGGCCGCGCGGACGAAGTACCACTACCGCGTCGTGGCCACCAACGAGGCCGGCGACACGGTCGGCGAGACCAGGTCGTTCACCACGAAGGGCACCCCGCTCAAGGGGGGCGATCAGCCGCCGGCCACCGAGAAGATGCCGAACTTCGCGCGCACGGTCGTGGGCGACACAGGCGACGGCGCGGTCAAGGTGAAGCTCCCGGGCACCGGCAACTGGCGGCCGCTCGCGTCGACCGACGGCGAGATCCCCGTCGGGACGCTGGTCGACACCCGCGACGGCAGCATCGCGCTCACGACCGCCAGCGCGACCGGCAGCCTTCAGAACGGCAGCTTCGGCGGCGGCGTCTTCTCCGTGCATCAGCCGCGCGGCGCGCGGGGTCGCGTGGACCTCCGTCTCCGCGGCGGCAACTTCCGCAAGTGCCGGCGTCCGGGGCAGCGTCGCGCTCGGCGCAGCGGCACCTCGGCCGACGCATCGAGGTCCCGGCGCGTCCGGCGCCTCTGGGGCCGTGACCGCGGCGGGCGCTTCCGCACCCACGGCCGTCACAGCCACGCCACCGTGCGCGGCACGCGCTGGCTCACCGAGGACCGCTGCAGCGGCACCCTCACCCGCGTGACCGACGGCGCGGTCGCGGTTCGCGACACGGTCCGCCGCCGGACCGTCGTGGTCCGCGCCGGCAACCAGTACCTCGCCCGGCGGCCTCGCCGGTAGGAAGCCGATGACCTTCGACTCGGGTGCAGCCCCCGCCCGCAGCCGCTTCGCGGCACTGGCCGTCGTCGCGCTGATCGCGATCTTCGCCGCGGTCGCCGCGCGCGAGGGCAAGGTGCTCGAGCCGCTCGAGCGCGAGGCGCTGAAGACCCGCTTCGACGTCCGCGGCAGCGCCCCCGCCGGCGGCTTCCTCGTCGTCGGCATCGACGCCCGGACCTTCAGCGAGCTCGGCGTGCAGTGGCCCTTCCGCCGCTCGCTCCACGCCCGCGTCGTCCGCCGCCTCCACGCGGCCGGGGCGCGCGAGATCGTCTACGACGTCCAGTTCACCGAGCAGTCGGACATCCCGAGCGACGACCTCGCCCTCTTCGACGCCATCGGCGCCGCCGGCGGCGCGGTGCTGGCCACGAGCGAGAGCGACGGCAAGGGCCGCACGAACGTGCTCGGCGGCGACGAGAACCTGCGCACGATCGACTCCGAGGCCGCCGCCTCCGACCTCCGCAACGACACGAGCGGCGCGATCTCGCGCTTCCCGAGGAACATCAGCGGCCTCGACAGCATCGCGGTCGTGACGGCCCGGCGCCTGACCGGGCACGCGCCCGACCCGGCCGGCTTCGAGGACGGCAACGCCTGGGTGGACTACCGCGGGCCGCCAGGCACGATCCCGACCGTCTCGTTCTCGCGCGTGCTGCGCGGCAAGATCGACCCCGACCTGATCCGCGGCCGCGTGGTGGTGGTGGGCGGCACGGCGCCGACTCTGCGCGACGTGCACACGACACCCGTCGGCGGCGAGCAGCTGATGGCCGGCGCAGAGGTGCAGGCGAACGCGATCTGGACCGCGATGAACGGGCTCCCGCTCCGCTCCGCGCCATGGTGGGTGAACCTGGCCTCGCTGGTGCTGCTGGCCCTCGTGCCGGCGCTCACGCGGTGGCGCCTCCAGCTGGTGGCCGTGGGCGGCGTGACGCTGCTCGCTGCCGCGGCGTTCCTGATCGGCGCGCAGGCCGCGTTCGAGCAGGGGCTGATCGTGAACGTGACGGCACCGCTCTTGGCGCTGCTCGTCTCGGCGGCCGGCGCGGTGGCCTGGAGCGAGATGGTGGAGCGCCGCGGCCGCCGGCTCGTGAGCCGCTACAACGAGCTGCTCGAGCAGCGCGTGCGCGAGCGCACCGCCGACCTGGCCGACGCCGAGCGCGAGATCGCCCACCGGCTCGGCGTGGCGGTCGAATGGCGCGACGCCGAGACCGGCGTGCACATCGAGCGCATGGGACGCATGTGCGAGCGCCTCGCCCGCGAGGTTGGGATGGGCATGGTCGAGGCCGAGCTGCTCCGGCACGCGAGCGCGCTCCACGACGTGGGCAAGGTCGGCATCCCCGACGAGGTCCTCCTGAAGCCCGGGAAGCTCGACGCCGTCGAGTGGGCGAAGATGCAGACCCACACGACGATCGGGGCGAGCATCCTGTCGGGCTCGAAGTCCGCCCTCGTCCAGATGGCCGAGCAGATCGCGCGCAGCCACCACGAGCGCTGGGACGGGAGCGGCTACCCGGAGGGCCTCAGCGGCAACGACATCCCGCTCGCCGCCCGCATATGCGCCGTGTGCGACGTCTTCGACGCGCTCCTCTCACCGCGGCCGTACAAGGAGGCCTGGCCGATCGCCGACGTCATGCGCGAGATCGCGAGCCTCCGCGGCACGCACCTGGACCCGGCGCTGGTGGACGCGTTCCTCCCGCTCGCGCCGGACCTCCACGCGGAGTGCTTCGAGGAAGAGGCCGAGCCGGCCGGCACTCACGGGCCGCCGCCGGGCATGGCCGCCGCTTAGTCGCCCGCGTAGAACCTCTAGTGCGCGTGCTCGCGCCGGATCCGGGCGCGAGCCTCGGCGTAGGCCATGGTCTCGTATGCGATCACACCGGCCGCGATCGCAGCGGCGATACCGAGCGCCAGGATGGCGTCGGCCTCGAGCCCGATCGGGATCGCGGCGAGGGACAGCAGGATGGCGGTGAGGCGAGGGCGGTTGAGGCTGCCCACGTTGCGCAGCCGGAACCCGACGTGGCCCGCGTAGTAGAGCGCCACCCCGCCGAACAGGGCCACGACCGGGATCGTCTTCAGCGGCTCGTCCACGTCCGCGATCGTCTTCTTCACCCCGAGCGCGATCAGGACGATCCCGGCGATCATCGGGAGGTGGAGGTAGCTGTAGGAGTCGCGCGCGATCAGCGCGCGCTCGTGCCCCTCCGTTCGCCGGAAGCGGCTCTCGGCGACCAGCGCGACCACGTCGAAGTACGCCCACCACAGCGCGCAGGCGAGCACCAGCCCCAGCAGCGCCGCTCCGATCACGCCCGCATCCAGCTCGCCGGTCAGGCCGGCGGCGATCGCCACGATCGACTCGCCGAGCGCGATGATCACGATCAGCGCGAAGCGCTCCGCGAAGTGCCCGGCCGAGACCTGGAAGCCGCGCACGCCGAACACGAACGGCCCCGAGAAGTCGATCGCGATCGCAAGGACCCACAGCAGCGTCTGCGGCGGCCCCTCGAGGAACGCGGCCGCGATCAGGAGTGCCGGGGCGGGCAGGGCGGTGCGCGCCAGGCGGCGGATGGCCTCGCCCGCGTCCACGTCGTCGTTTGCCTCGGCGAAGATGAAGATGTGGAGCCAGCGCGCGACGGCGTAGGCCACGGCGAACACGAGCGCGTCGTCGTCGAACGCGTGCGGCACGGCCAGGGCCGCGACGAGGAAGGCGCCCATGGCCGCGAACATGAGGAGCCGCTCGCGGTCCTCGTCGGCGGCGATGTAGTTCGTGAGCCACGCGTAGGCGCCCCACGCCCACCAGAGGAGCGTCAGCACGAGCATGCCGCGGCCGAGCCCCTCCCAGTCCGGGTTGTCCGACATGAGCTTCGTGACCTGCGTCAGCGCGAACACGAAGACGAGGTCGAAGAACAGCTCGAGCGGCGCCACCCGCTTCTCGCCCTGATCCGCCATTGCGCGCCAAGGCTCGCAGGCGGACAAACGTTCCATCAAGAACGCCTGCAAGAAGCCCGAAAAACCCCAGATGCGGGCTCCGCTTCGGATTGTCGCCGTGATCGCCGCGCTGCTCGCTCCGGCGGGGACCGCTGCCGCTCACGAGCCGTGGGTCACCGAGTTCAACGACGGCCTGACGCTGGGCGTCGGGGCGTGGGACATCGCGGCCGGCGACGACGGCAACCTCTGGTTCACGGAGGACCTCTCGAGCGCCTTCACGCGCATCACTCCGTCAGCCGTGCTCACCGACTTCCCCGGGCTGCTCCTCGGCGGCGGGGCCCCGCGCGGAATCGCCTCCGGCCCGGACGGGAACATGTGGATCGCCGAGGCGGGCGGCGCCGGCTCGATCTCGCGCGTGACGCCGAGCGGTGAGGTCACCACCTTCACCACCGGCCTGACGGCGGGCGACCCGTGGGACATCACGGCGGGGTCCGACGGCAACCTCTGGTTCGTGAATCGCGACCCGGCGGTCGTCGGGCGCATCACGCCCGAGGGCGTCGTCACGGAGTTCACGACCGGCCTGACCCCGGACAGCCGGCCGAGCGCCGTCGCGCTCGGCGCCGACGGGAACGTCTGGTTCACGGAGACCGCCTCCGGCCGCATCGGGCGGATCACTCCCGAGGGCGAGATCACCGAGTTCACCTCCGGCCTGTCGGGCAGCGACGAGCCCACCGACATCACCATGGGCCCGGACAGCGCGCTCTGGTTCACGCTCAACGCCGACCCGGGCGGGATCGGCCGGATCGACAAGCACACGGGCGAGGTCACGATCTTCGAAGACGGGCTCACGCCCAACTCGCGCCCGGTGGGCATCACGAAGGGGCCCGACGACGCGCTCTGGTTCACCGAGTCCGCCGGCAACGGCGCCATCGGCCGGATCACGACCAGCGGCGACGTGACCGAGTACACGGGCGGGCTGACCCCCGGCCTCGCGCCCTGGCTGATCGCGCCGGGCCCCGACGGGAACATCTGGTTCACGCAGAACTCGCTGCTCGGGCGGGTGGCGCGGATCACGCTGCCGCCGATCGTCCGCGGCATGAGTGCGAACGAGCTCTCTCACGCGCGCGGCCCGCCTGCGCGGGCGCGTGCGCCCGAACTCGCAGGCCACCGACTACCACTTCGAGTACGGCCTCACCGCGGACTACGGCACGACGACGCCCGGGCAGTACGCCGGGAACGGCTACTCGATGCAGACCGTGACCAAGGCCGTCGAGGGGCTCCTGCCCGCGACGAAGTACCACTTCCGCGTGGTGGCCACGAACGACTCCGGCACGAGCCACGGGCCGGACCGGGTGTTCGAGACGCCGGCGCTGCCCGCGACCGGCAGCGGCGCGAAGCCGTACGAGCCGCAGCCCGACGACGGAGCCCAAGCCCGACTTCGGCGAGACCGTCGTGGCCGAGCCCGAGGGCACCGTGCGCGTGAAGCCGCCCGGCGGCGACTGGCAGACGCTCGCGCCCGGCGAGGAGCTGCCCGTGGGGGCGAGCTTCGACACCCGCCGGGGCGCCGTGAACCTGACGAGCGCGGGCTGCCGCGGCGCACGCCAGACCGGGACCTTCGGCGGCGGGCTGTTCAAGCTGCGCCAGCCGCGCCGGGCCTGCGGGCGCGTGGACGTCTACCTCCGCGGGGGCGACTTCCGCTCCTGCGCGCGCCCGGCGCGCCGGCAGGCGCGCGGGGGAGCCTCCGCCGTCGCCTCGAAGCGCAACCGCGTCCGGCGCCTCTGGGGCCGTGACCGCGGCGGGCGCTTCCGCACGCACGGGCGGCACAGCCACGCGACCGTGCGCGGCACGCGGTGGGTCACGATCGACCGCTGCGACGGCACGCTCACGCGCGTGACCGAGGGCGCGGTGCTCGTCCGCGACCGGCAAGCGCCGCGGCGTGCTGGTCCGCGCGGGGCACACGCATCTCGCCAAGCCGCCGCTCGCCCGCAAGAGCCGCCGCCGTTAGCGGCGGCCGCTGTGCTCGAACTACGGCATTGAGGGGCCCCATTCGCCGGGTGGGTGGGAAACGTGCCGTTTTTCGCACCGATTCCCCACCACCCGGGCTTCGGTGGGCCCTCGCGGTTCGCGTTGCCTATGCAATGCTTAGGCAATGGCCAAGGACGAGGGACTGCTGCTGGGTGACGCCGCTCGCGCCATCGGGGTGAGCGCCGACACGCTTCGCCGCTGGGAGCGCGCCGGCAAGCTGCGGACGCGCCGCGACGCCGCGAACCGCCGCCGCGTGCCGCGCGGGGAGGTGGAGCGGCTCGCCGGCCGGCCCGACCGGCACCGGGCGGGCGACGCCCTGTCGGCGCGCAACCGGTTCCCGGGCACGGTCACCTCGGTCGAGGTGGACGGGGTGATGGCGATCGTGGAGATCGAGGCCGGCCCGCACCGCGTGACCGCCGCCGTCACGCGCGACGCCGTGGAGGAGCTCGGCCTCGCGCCCGGCGTGCCCGCCACCGCCACGGTGAAGGCCACCTCGGTGATGGTGGAGCGCCGGTGAGGCGCGCCGGGATCGCGCTCGCGGCCGCGCTCGCGATCGCCGGCTGCGGCGGCGACGACGAGCGCGAGCCGCGCCTGGTGGTGTCCGCCGCCTCCTCGATGACGGAGGCGCTCACCGAGTGCGGGCGCGAGTTCGACGGCGCGAACGTGCGGCTCTCCTTCGGCGGCTCCGACGAGCTCGCCGCGCAGGTCCGCCAGGGGGTCAAGCCGGACGTGCTCGCGTCGGCCAACACCTCGATTCCCGAGGACCTTCACGACGAGGGCCTCCTGTCGAGGCCGGTCGAGTTCGCCACCAACCGGCTCGTGATCGCTGTGCCCGCGCGGCTCCGACGTGCGCGAGACGGCCGACCTTCGCCGCGAGGGCATGACGCTTGCGATCGGCTCCGAGTCGGTGCCGGTCGGCGCGTACACCCGCGAGGTGCTCGAGCGGCTGCCGGGCGAGGAGGGCGAGCTCATCCTCGACAACGTGCGCTCGAACGAGCCCGACGTGAAGGGGATCGTCGGGAAGCTCACCCAGGGGGCCGCCGACGCCGGCTTCACCTACGTGACCGACGTGACCGCGGCCGGCGACGCGCTCGAGGCGATCCCGCTGCCCCCGGCGGTGGAGCCGGACGTGACCTACGCGGCCGGCGTGGTTCGCGGCGCCAAGGAGCCGGAGCTCGCGCGGCGCTTCGTGGACGAGCTGGTCGAGGGCGGCTGCGCCGACGCGCTGGCCGAGGCCGGCTTCGGGGCGCCGTGACCGCGTTCAGGGTCGCGCTCGCGGTCGCCACCGCGGTCGCGCTGACCTTCCTCACCCTGCCCGTGCTGGCGATATTCGTCGACCGCAGCCCGGCCGACCTCCTGGACGCGCTGGGCGACCCGGGGGCGCTCGACGCGCTCTGGCTCAGCCTGCGCGCCACCGCGATGGCGCTGGCGCTGATCCTCGTCGTGGGCACGCCCGCGGCCTACATGCTCGCCACCCGCTCCTTCCGCGGGAAGTCGCTCGTGGTGACGCTGGTCGAGCTGCCGCTCGTGTTGCCGCCGGCCGTGGCCGGGATAGCGCTGCTGGCGGCGGTGGGCCCGGCGGGCATCCTCGGCGGCGCGGTCGAGGCCACCGGCATCGAGCTCGCGCTCCAGACCGCCGGCGTGGTGGTGGCGCTCACGTTCGTGGCGGCGCCGTTCTACATCCGTCAGGCGATGGCGGCCTTCGCCTCGCTGGACCGCACGCTGCTCGACGCGTCGCGCACGCTCGGCGCCTCGGAGGCACGCGGCTTCGCCCGCGTGGCGATCCCCGCGGCGATGCCGGGCCTCACCGCCGGGACCGCGCTGGCGACGGGCCGGGCGCTCGGCGAGTTCGGCGCCACGCTGATGTTCGCCGGCTCGTTCCAGGGCATCACGCAGACCGTCCCGCTGGCGATCTACGACCGGTTCTCGACGGACTTCGAGTCCGCGCTGGCCCTGTCGGCGGTGCTCGTGGGCGTGTCGGCCGCGATCCTCCTGTCGGTCAAGCTGGTGCAGGGGAGCGAGGCGCTCGGGCTTGCTCCGCGTTGAGGCCCGGCACAGGCTTGGGGCGCTGGAGCTCGACGTGGCCGCTATCGGTGCCGCCGGGCGAGTGCCTGGCGCTCGCGGGCCCGTCGGGCGCGGGTAAGACCAGCGTGCTGCGCGTGGCGGCCGGACTGCTGCGGCCGGAGGTGGGGCTCGTGGAGGCCGGCGGCGAGACCTGGCTCGACACCACGCGCCGCGTGGACGTGGCACCGGAGCGGCGCAGCTGCGGCTACGTGTTCCAGGAGTACGCGCTCTTCCCGCATCTCAGCGCCTGGCAGAACGTGGCGTATCCGCTGCGCAGGCGTCCCGCGCTCGGAGCGGCGCGAGCGCGCGCTCGGGCTCCTGGAGCGCTTCGGGATGCGCGACCTGGCCGACGCGCGGCCGCGCACGCTGTCGGGCGGCGAGCGCCAGCGGGTGGCGCTGGCGCGCGTGCTGGCCCGGGATCCCGGCGTGCTGCTGCTGGACGAGCCGCTGTCGGCGCTCGACGCACGCACGCGCGCGCGGGCGGCGCGCGAGCTGGCGCAGGTGCTGCGCGAGGTCGAGGCGCCGGCGCTGCTCGTGACGCACGACTTCGCCGAGGCGGCTCAGCTCGGCGACCGGGTGGGGGTGATCGACGCGGGCCGCGTGATCCAGGAGGGAACCCCCACGGAGCTGGCGGCGGAGCCGCGCTCGGCATTCGTGGCCGACTTCACGGGCGCGGTCGTGCTCACCGGCCACGCGCGGACAGGAGCCGACGGGCTCACCCACGTGCAGCTCGACGGCGGGCGCGAGGTCACGAGCACGGACCTCGCCGAGGGCCCCGTGGCGGTGAGCGTCTATCCGTGGGAGATCGCGATCGAGCCCCGCGTGGCCGAGCCCGCGCCCGGCTCCGCCCAGAACCATCTCCCGGTGGAGGTCGTGTCCGTCACGACCGTCGGGAACCGCGTGCGCCTCGGGCTCGCCGGGCCGCAGCCGCTCGCGGCCGAGATCACGAGCGTGTCGGCAGAGCGGCTCGACCTGCGCGCGGGCGCCCGCGTGACGGCGAGCTGGAAGGCCGCCGCCACGCGGGTGGTCGCGATCTGAGCCGCCCTGTCCGTGGATACCCTTGCCCGACCGATGGACCGCTACGACCCGAACTCGATCGAGGCCAAGTGGCAGAAGGTCTGGGAGGACGAGGGCACCTGGGAGGTGTCGAACGACGTCCCGGACGACAGGCCGATGGGCTACGTGCTCGAGATGCTCCCGTACACGAGCGGCGAGCCCCACATCGGGCACCTGAAGAACTACGCGGTCGGCGACGCGGTGGCCCACTTCCACCGCCGGAACGGCATGTACGTGCTGCATCCGATCGGCTACGACGCGTTCGGCCTCCCCGCCGAGAACCACGCGATCAAGAGCGGCCAGCACCCGCGCCAGTCCACCGACGAGTCGATCGCCGCGTTCCGTGAGCAGTTCCGCCGCTGGGGCGCCTCGTTCGACTGGACGCGCGAGGTGTCGTCCCACCAGCCGGACTACTACCGCTGGACCCAGTGGATCTTCCTGCGCCTGTTCGAGCGCGGCCTCGCCTACCGCAAGGAGGCGGTCGTCAAGTGGTGCCCGTTCGACCAGACGGTGCTCGCGAACGAGCAGGTGATCGACGGGCGCTGCGAGCGCTGCGGCAACGAGGTCGAGGCGAAGCAGCTCGAGCAGTGGTTCTTCAAGATCACCGAGTACGCCGACCGCCTGCTCGACGACATGACGGACATCGAGTGGCCGCCGCACGTCGTGACGATGCAGCAGAACTGGATCGGCCGCTCGGAGGGCGCCGAGGTCGTGTTCCGCTGCGAGGCGCTCGGGATCGACTACCCGGTCTTCACCACGCGGCCCGACACGCTCTTCGGCGCGACCTTCTTCGTGCTCGCCCCCGAGCACCCGGACGTGCTGCGCCTGAACGACTCGCAGGAGGTGCGCGACTACGTGAACCATGCGCTCACGGAGTCGGCCGAGGAGCGGGGGTCCGAGCACAAGCCGAAGACGGGCGTGGCGCTCGGCCAGACGGTCACGAACCCCGCCACCGGCGAGGAGATCCCGATGTACGTGGCCGACTACGTGCTGGTGGAGTACGGCACCGGCGCGGTGATGGGCGTCCCCGCCCACGACGCGCGCGACTTCGAGTTCGCCACCGCCTTCGACATCGAGATCCGGCGCGTGATCGACTGCGGCGAGCTGCCCTGCACCGATGACGGGCCGATGGTGAACTCGGGCCGCTTCGACGGGCTCGGGAACCGCGAGGCCTACGACCAGATCGTCGACTGGCTCGGCTCGGAGGGGAAGGGCCGGCGCTCGGTGAGCTACCGCCTGCGCGACTGGCTCCTGTCGCGCCAGCGCTACTGGGGCTGCCCGATCCCGATGATCCACTGCGAGACCGACGGGCTCGTGCCGGTCCCGGACGACCAGCTTCCGGTGGTGCTGCCCGACGATCGAGGACTACACGCCGAAGGGCAAGCCGCCGCTGGCCAGCGCCGAGGACTGGGTGAACACGACCTGCCCGAAGTGCGGCGGCCCCGCGCGGCGCGACACGGACACGATGGACACGTTCGTCGACTCGTCCTGGTACTTCCTGCGCTACTGCGACCCCCACAACTCGGAGGCGCCCTGGGACCGCGAGGTGCTGAGGAAGTGGATGCCGGTGGACCAGTACATCGGCGGCGTGGAGCACGCGATCCTGCACCTGATGTACGCGCGCTTCTTCGTGAAGGCGCTCGCGGACATGGAGCTGCTCGACGTGCAGGAGCCGTTCGCGCGGCTCTTCACCCAGGGGATGATCACCCGCGACGGGGCGAAGATGTCCAAGTCGAAGGGGAACGTCGTGTCCCCGCGGGAGCTGATCGACCGCTACGGCGCGGACACGGCGCGCTGCTACATCCTCTTCATCGGCCCGCCCTCGATGGACGCCGACTGGCAGGACTCGGGCGTGGGAGGCGTGCACCGCTTCCTGTCGCGGCTGTGGACCGCCGCCGCGGAGGCGCCCGACGCCGGCTCGGACGGCGACGCCTCGGGCGGCTCGGGCGAGTTGGCTCCGCAAGGCGCACTGGGCGATCGACAAGGTCACCCGCGACATGCAGACCGACTTCGCCTTCAACACCGCGATCGCCGCGGTGATGGAGCTCACGAACGAGATCTACCGGCAGCGCGAGTCGGCGCCGCCCGCCGACGTGCGCTTCGCGGTCGCCACGGCGGGCTCGCTGATCTTCCCGTTCGCGCCCCATCTCGGCTCGGAGGTGTTCGAGCATGATGACGGGACGGCGCGTGTGGGAGGAGCCGTGGCCCGAGGCCGACCCGGCGCTGCTCGCCCGCGACGAGATCCAGCTCGTGGTGCAGGTGAACGGCAAGCTGGTCGACCGGCTGGCGGCGCCCTCGACCGCTTCCCAGGAGGAGCTCGAGGAGCTCGCCCGCGGGTCCGACAAGCTGGCCGCGCGTTTGGACGGGGGCGAAATCGTTAAGACTGTGGTCGTGCCCGGAAAGCTCGTGAACTTCGTGGTCCGATGAGGGAGACGCAGGTGCCGATCGGCGCGCTGGTGGCCGCGATCGGCGGGTTGCTGCTGATCGTGAGCCTCTGGCTCGACTGGTTCGGGCGCTTCTCCGGCTTCAACAGCTTCGAGTTCCTCGACCTGCTGATGGTGGGCCTCGGCCTGGTCACGCTGGCCCTGCTCGCGGTCGAGCTCGGCCTGCTGTACGCGCCAGTCCGACCGGGGACCTCGCTCGCGGTGGGGATCCTCGCGCTCGTCGTGGTCGGGAGCCAGCTCATCAACCATCCGCCGATCGGGATCGAGCGCGATCCCGAGACGGGCGCGTGGCTCGGCCTGGCGGGCGCGGCGCTGATGGTCGCCGGCGCGATCCTCTCGACGGCGCGGATCGCGATCGCCGTGGAGCCCCGGCACCGAGCGGGCGGCGATGCCGCCGACCCGGCCGCTCCTCCGCCGCCGCGCCGCCGGCGTCCGAGGATCCCACCGTCCGGTCCGAGCCGCCCCGGCCCTGATCCACATCGCGGTAGCCGGCTCGGGCGAGGGCGGCGATCTGGCCGCCGCCGAGCAGGTCGGCCGTGAGCTGGGTCGCCGAGGCGTCGTGCTCGTCTGCGGCGGGCTCGGCGGGGTGATGGAGGCGGCCTGCCGCGGCGCGAAGGAGGCCGGCGCGACCACGGTCGGGATCCTCCCTGGCACGGACCGGGCGGCCGCCAACCCGTTCGTCGACGTCGCGGTGCCCACCGGCCTGGGCGAGGCGCGCAACGCGCTCGTGGTGCGCGCGGCGGACGCCCTCGTGGCGGTCGGCGGCGGCCACGGGACGCTGTCGGAGATCGCGCTCGCGCTGAAGGCGGGCAAGCGGGTCGTCGGGCTCGGCACGTGGGACGTCGAGGGCGTCGAGGCCGCCGGCTCGCCCGAGGCCGCCGTCGAGACCGTCCTTCGCGACCTCACCGCCTAGACTCGCGGGTTTCTTGGCCGGTCAGCAGGACACGCCGTATCTCGACGCGCTGCGCGCGTACGCCGGGCGCAATCCCGGCCGCTTCCACGTGCCCGGGCACAAGGGCGGGGCGGGGGCGGACCCCGGCCTCGTCGAGGCGTTCGGCGAGCGCGTGCTGGCGCTCGACATCCCCGCGTTCACGCACGGCATCGACATGGGCGAAGAGCCGACGCCGTTCCAGGAGGCGCAGCGGCTCGCGGCCGAGGCCTGGGGCGCGCGGCGCACGTGGTGGCTCGTGAACGGGGCGTCGCAGGGCAACCACGTGGCGCTCCTGACGCTCGCCCACTCGCGGGCAGCACGTGGTGACCCAGCGGAACGCCCACTCGAGCACGATCGACGCGCTGATCATGTCGGGCGTGCGGCCGACGTTCGTCTCGCCCGGAGCTCGACCCGGAGCTTCACATCGCCCACTGCATGACGCCCGAGGCGCTCGAGCGCGCGCTGCGCGACACGCCGGACGCCGTGGGGGCGACGGTCGTGTCGCCCACCTACTTCGGCGCCGTGGCCGACGTGGCCGCGCTCGTCGAGGTGGCCCACGGGCACGGCGTGCCGCTCGTGGTGGACGAGGCGTGGGGCGCGCACCTCTCCTTCCACGAGGAGCTGCCGGCGCCGGCGCTCAGCCATGGGCGCCGACCTCGTGATCTCGAGCACCCACAAGGTGGTCGGGAGCCTCACGCAGTCGGCGATGATCCATCTCGGGCATGGCGACCTGATCGACGAGGGCGTCGTCGGCCGCTGCGTGACGCTCGTGGAGTCAACGAGCCCGCAGGCGCTGATGTTCGCCTCGCTCGACGCGGCGCGCCGGAGCGCCTCGACGCGCGGCCACGAGCTCCTCGGCGAGACGATCGCCGCGCTGTCGCGCGCCCGCGCCGCGGTGCGCGAGATCCCGGGGCTGGACGTGCTCGACGAGCGGCTCGCGGGCGCGCCCGGCGTGTTCGACTACGACCCGCTGCGCCTCGCCATCGACGTGCGCGGCACCCGGATGAGCGGCTACGAGCTCTCGCGCCGGCTGCGCGAGGAGCACGACGTGATCATGGAGCTGGCGGGCGAGAACGTGATGGTCGCGGTCTACGGGATGGGGGAGGACGCCGGCGCGGCGAGCGAGCGGCTGCTCGCGGGGCTGCGCGGCGTCGTCGAGTCGGTCAGCCCCGGGGAGCAGGACGCGGACGCCGTGCGGTTCAGCGCGCCGCCCCCGTGGGGCGAGCTCGTGATGACGCCCCGCGACGCGTTCCTCGGGCCACAGGAGATCGTGCCCGCGCGCGACGCCGTCGGGCGCGTGGCCGCCGAGTCCCTCGCCGCGTACCCGCCCGGCATCCCGAACGTGCTGCCGGGCGAGCGCCTGACCGCCGAGACGCTCGACTACATCGAGGAGACGATCGCCCACGGCGGCTGGCTGCGCGGCGCGAGCGACCAGGCGCTGCGAACGCTCCGCGTGGCGATCGAGCCCTAGCCCACCCGCTCCCGGCGGATCGCCTGCATCAGGCAGTGCGCTCCACCGCCGCCGAGCGTGAACGCCGCCAGCTCGGGGTCGTACACGGTGAGGCCGAGCGCACGAAGTCGCTCGTTGAGGTCCTTCGACTCGGCGCTCGTGAGCACACGGTCGCCACCGAGGCACACTCCGTTCACACCGAGCTTGAGCGCGTCACTCAGCGGCACGGGCACGATCTCGACGTTCTTCGACTCGAGCCAGCGGACGAAGCCCGTCCCCACCTGCTCGACGCACACCGCGGCGAGCTTCTCGCCCAGCATCGCGGCGAGCACGTCGATGTGAAGGAAGTGCGGCGGTATGCGCTCGATTCGCACCTCCCAGCCGTCGGCCTCGAGCCACCCGGCGAGCTGCCTGGCCGCGGGCTCCTGAGTGCGCTCCTCGCCGTTGCCGATCACCGCGACGCCGGGCTCGACGATCATGAAGTCGCCGCCCTCGAGCGACGCGGCGGTGATCATCCGGTGGATCGGGATCCCCGCCTCCTGGTAGAAGCGGATCACCGGCGAGTACTCGCCCCGCCGCCACCACTGGTTGCACTGGGTGACGATCGGGCCCTGGGGCACGTTGATGCTCGAGTCGCGGGCGAACACCTGGTAGGGGAGCGCCGGATCGGGCTCCAGGAGGTGCACCCGCACGCCCGCCTCCTCGTAGACGCTCACCATCTCGGCGTGCTGGCGCTTGGCGTCCTCCGCGCTGAATGTGATGCCGCTCGCGAGCGTGGCGCGGGAGATCGCGCTGGCGGGGAGCCAGTGGAAGTTGTCGGGCGGGCAGAGCAGGACGTCGAGCAGCCGTCCATACTCCGAGTCGACGCCCCAGGGCGTTCCGGTTGCCTCTGCTCCCTCCAATGCGCGCACGATTCTATGAGTGATGCCGTCCGCCGCCGGGTCGTGGTCCACGGCCACGTGCAGGGAGTGTTCTTCAGGGACACCTGCCGGCGCGAGGCGACGTCGCGCGGCGTGGCCGGCTGGGTGACGAATCGTCCCGACGGCGCGGTGGAGGCGGTGTTCGAGGGCGAGGCCGGCGCGGTGGAGGCGCTGGTGGACTGGTGCCGCCACGGCCCGCGCGGCGCGGACGTGGACTCGGTCGAGGACACGCCCGAGGAGCCCGAGGGCCTCTCCGGGTTCGACGTCCGCTGAGAAGTCACCCCGCCGTCACCCTCGCCGCTCATTCGTAACCCCCCGCGCCGTACGTTCGGCGAATGCCCGACCGCCCCGCGTCGACCATCGCGATCTGGGCCGTGGCGGCCGTGCTGGCGGTGCTGGCCGGCATGCGATTGCTCGGCGGCGACGAGGCCGCGCCCGCGCCGGTGAGGGTGGACGGGCCGGCGGCCGGCGGGCGGCCCTCCGCGACCCGGGCGGATCCCATGTACGTCCACGTGGCGGGGGCGGTGAGAAGGCCCGGCCTGTTCCGAATGGCGCAGGGAGCCCGAACCGCGGCCGCCATCGAGCGAGCGGGCGGGCCGACACCGCGAGCCGACCTCACCCTGGTCAACCTGGCCGCCGAGCTGCAGGACGGGCAGCAGATCGTGGTGCCGGTGCGGGGCGCGGCCGCTGCGGCCGCGCCCGGGGCGGGCGCGGGGGTCGCCGGCGCGCCTGCCGGCCGCATCCACCTCTCGACAGCGACCGTCGAGCAGCTCGACGAGATCGACGGAATCGGGCCGACGCTCGCGGAACGGATCGTCGAGTACCGCGACGCGAACGGCGGCCTCGGCTCCCTCGAAGAGCTGGCCGAGGTCGAGGGCATCGGCGAGAAGCGACTCGAGACGCTCCGCGACGCGCTGCAGCCGTGACCGCCGCGATACGCGGACGCCCGTTCCACGTCGGGATCGGGTGCGTCGCCGCCGGCCTCGGCCTCTCGGTCGCACGGCCGGGGCTCGCCTTCGCCGCCTCGCTGGCCGCCCTCGCGTCGCTCGCCTGCTGCGGCGCCCCTCGCCTGGGCGCCCTCGCCGCCGGGCTCCTCCTGGCGGGAGCGGCGGTGGGCGACGCCCGCCTCACGGCGCTCGACGCATCCCTCGACCGCCTCCGACCCGCACACGTCGGGCCACTTCGTGCACACCTCGTCACACCCCCGCGCCCTTCCGCGTTCGGGTCGTCGGCCGAGATCGTGGTCACCGGAGGCGAACACGACGGCACGCGCCTCCTGATGCGCGTTCCTCAGTGGGCGCGCCTACCGACCGGCACGACCGTCGGCGACGAGCTCGTCGTGCGAGGCCGCCTCCGGCCGGTGGGCGCGAGCGGCGAGGGCGGCAGCGCCAGGGGCGGCAGCGCCCGTCGGTTCGACTTCGCCGCCCATCTCCGCCGGCGGGGCATCGCGGGCGAGCTCCTTCTCGACCGGGCGAGGGGCACGGGTCGCAGCCGCGGCGGGCTTGCCGGCGTCCTCGACGCGATGCGGCGGCGTGCCGAGCGCGCTGTCGCCGCCGGCCTGCCGGCGTCGGAGGCCGCGCTCGCTCGGGGCATGGTGCTCGGGCAGGACGAGGAGATCGGGGAGGCCACTCGCCAGGACTGGCGCGATTCGGGCCTTGCGCACCTTCTGGCCGTGAGCGGGCAGAACGTGATGCTTCTTGTTGCGCTGGCGGTGCCTCTCCTGGCCGTCGCCCGCATCGGGCCGCTCGGCCGGGGCGTCGGTCTGCTCGCGGTCGTCGCTCTCTACGTGCCGCTCGCCGGCGCGGGGCCGTCGCTTCAGCGCGCGGGGGTGATGGGGGCCGCCGGGATCGCGGCGATGATGCTGTCGCGGCCCGCGTCGCGCTGGTACGCGCTGCTCCTCGCCGCGGCCGCGACGCTCGCCCTCAGCCCGCGCGCGAGCGGCGACCCGGGCTGGCAGCTCTCGTTCGCGGCGGTGGCCGGGATCCTGATCGTGGGCCGGCCGCTCGCCGGCGCGCTCGCCCGCGCGGGCGCCGAGCTGCTCCGGAATCCCGAGCGGCCGATCGCACGGGCGCTCGTGCGCGGCTTCGCCGATGGAGTCGCGATCACGGTCGCGGCCACGCTCGCCACCGCGCCGCTCGTGGCGTTCCACTTTGGAGCGGTTCCCCTCGTGGGACTCCTCGCGAACCTGCTGGCGCTCCCCGCGGTGGCGCCCGCCATGTGGCTGGGCATGGTGAAGGGCGCCCTCGGCCTGCTGGGCGCGATCGCACCCCCGGCGGACACCCTCGCCGGGGTGCTCGGCCCGGTCACCAGGGTCCCGCTCGCGTACCTGGGCGGCGTGGCCGAGCGCTGCGCCGGCATGCCCGGCAGCCGCCTCTCGCTCCCGCTCACCTCCCCGGCGGAGGTCTGTGCGGCCTATGCCGGAATCGGCATCGGGGTCGCGGGGGCAGCACACGCGAGGCGCCGCCGCCGGGAATCGCCGGCATCGCCGGGACCGGGATTTCCCGAGCGCGCAGCCGCCTGGCGGCGCGCGCCGCGGGCCGTCCGGGCCGGGGCGTCTCGCCGTCGCCCTGCTCGCGCTCGCGCTCGCCACCTCGTCCGGGCTCGGCGCGCCCGCTCCGCCCGGTGAGCTCACCGTCCGCTTCCTCGACGTCGGGCAGGGCGATGCCACCCTGGTACAGCATCCCGACGGCACCGCCGTCCTCTTCGACGGCGGCCCGCCCGAGGGAGGCGTCACGCGGTTGCTCCGGCGCGCGGGGGTGCGCCGGCTCGCGGTGGTCGTGGCCACCCACGCCTCGCGCGACCACCACGGCGGTCTCGGCGAGGTGCTCGCCCGGTATCCGGTCGGGCTGCTTCTCGACGGCGGGGACGGCAATCCCGATCCGGCGCTTGCCGCGATCCGCGAGGAAGCCGCCCGTCGCGGCATCCGGCGCGTCGCGGCCGTGGCTCCGATGAGCCTCCGCGCCGGGGCGCTCGAGATCCAGGTCCTGTCGCCGCGTCCCCGGCCGCCGAGGTCCCGCGCCCGAGGATCCGAACCCGCGGGCGGTGGTGGCGCTCGTCTCCGCGGGCGCGTTCGACCTCCTGTTGAGCGCCGACGCGGAGAGCGAGGCCCTCCTCCCGCTCGGCCTCCCGGACGTGGAGGCGATGAAGGTGCCGCACCACGGGAGCGCCGATCCGGGCCTGCCCGGCGTGCTCGATCGCCTCCACCCGCAGCTCGCGGCGATCGAGGTGGGCCCGAACACCTACGGCCACCCGGCGCCCTCCACGCTCACCGCCCTCGAGCGCGCTGATGTGACGACCTACAGAACGGACCGTGACGGGACGGTGACGCTGACCGTCACGAACGGCCGCATGGAGGTGGAAACCGAGCGTAGCTCCGGGTGGTCGGGATGGTGCGTTTCGCCGGTTACCCGACCCGCCGGGGCGCCTCCGGCGCTCGTAGACTCACGGCCGTGGCCGCCGCGCTCAAGCCCGCCTACCTCGTCTGCGGAGACGACGACGCCAAGATCGACGCGTGGCGCGCGCGTGTGCGCCGCCGGGCCGAGCAGGAGCGCGGGCCGGGCGGGCTGGAGACCTTCGACGCGCGCCAGAGCGATCCCGCCGAGATCGCCGGCGCGCTCGCGATGCTGAGCTTCGACACCGCCACGCGGTACCTGCTGGTCGACGATGCGGGCGCCTGGAAGGCCGGCGAGCTCGAGCCGCTCGAGGAGGCGCTGAAGGACCTGCCGCCCGAGACCGTCCTGGTCCTCATCGCAAGAGGAAAGGCCACGAAGCAGCTCGGCAAGGCCGTCGAGAGCGCGGGCGGGGAAACCCGCGAGTACTCCGCCCCCAAGCCGTGGGAGCTGCCCAAGTGGTGTGTGGGGCACGCGCGCGAGCTCGGGCTGGGGCTCGACCAGGAGGCGGCGAAGGAGCTCGTGGCCCGGGTCGGCACGAGCCAGCAGCGGCTCTCGCGCGAGCTCGAGAAGATCGGGATCGCGCTGCACCCCTCGCCGAACGTGTCGGTCGCCGACGTGGAGCGGCTCGCCTCGACCGACACCGCGCCCGGCGCCTACGACCTCGCCGACGCGCTCGTGGCGGGCGACCTCCGCTCGACGATCGCGCTCGCCGAGCAGCTCGAGACGCACGGCGAGCGGCCGAACAAGCTGATCTGGCCGGTGGTGAGGAGGCTGCGCGAGGTGCACCAGGCCGCCTCGCTGCTGGCGGGCGGCATGCCGGACGCGCAGGTCGCGAGCGCGCTCAAGGGCCCTCCGTGGGCCAGCAAGAAGGTGATCGCCCGGGCGAAGAAGGCCGACGTGGCCACCCTCGAGAAGGCGCTGTGCGTGTTCGCCGACCTGGAGGTGGAGCTCCGCGGAGGCGGCGAGGTCCGCGTCGACGAGGACGCGGCCTTCTCGGTGGCGCTCGCCCGCGCGGCCGGCTAGGCGCCCGCGCCCGAGGGCGGCGAGGAGTCGCGCGGGCCCGTACGGGTACCACCAGTCCTTCGCCGCGATCTTCGTCTCCATGTGCACGTGCTTCGTGTCCTGGAAGGCCTCCAGGCCCTCCTGGCCGAGCTCGCGGCCGAGGCCGGACTGCTTCATCCCGCCGAACGGGCCCGCGTCGTTGTCGGTCAGCGGGTCGTTGATCCACACCGTGCCGGCCCGGATCTCGCGCATGCAGCGCACCGCGGTCTCGAGGTCGCGCGTGTAGACGTTCGCGCCGAGCCCGAAGCGGGTCGAGTTCGCCAGCCGGATCGCCTCGTCGAGCGAGTCCACCGGCACGATCGGCGCCACCGGGCCGAACGTCTCCTCGCGCAGCAGCGCGGTCGAGTCGGCCGCGCCCGTCACGACGGCCGGGGAGAAGAAGTGCCCGCGGTCGAAGCCGGCGCGGTCGCCGCCCACGACGAGCGTCGCGCCCGCGTCCACGGCTGCCGTCACCTGCTCTTCCACCTTCGCCCGCTGCGGTCCCGACACCATCGGCCCGACGTCCGTGCTCTCGTCGAGCGGGTCGCCCACGCGCAGGGAGCTCGTGTAGTCCACGAACTCGGAGACGAAGTCGTCGTAGACCTCGCGCGCCACGTAGAAGCGCTCCGCCGACGTGCACACCTGGCCGGCGTTCAGGTAGGCCGCCCACGCGCCGCCGCGGGCCGCCACCGACACGTCGCCCGCCACGTCGGCGCACACGATGAACGGGTCCTTGCCGCCCATCTCGAGGTTCATCCGGGCGACCCGCGACGCGCACGCCGCCGCCACCTTCTTGCCGGTCTCGACGGAGCCCGTGAACGCCACCCCGGCGATCCGCTCGTCCTCGACGATCGAGGCGCCCACGTCGCCGGCTCCCGGGACGATGTTCACGACCCCCGGCGGGAGATGCGAGAAGCAGTCCGCCAGCATCAGCGTCGAGAGCGGCGTGAGCTCCGACGGCTTCGCCACGACCGTGTTGCCGGCGGCGATCGCGGGAGCGACCTTCCACGAGAGCAGCAGCAGCGGGTAGTTCCACGGCACGATGCAGCCCCACGCGCCGATCGGCTCCTTGATGACGAGCGCGAGCTGCGTCGACTCGATCGGCGGGATCACGCGGCCGGCGAAGTTCCGGCCCATCTCGGCGTAGTAGTCGAACGCGGCGGCCGTCCAGCCGACCTCGTCCGAGTTCTCGACGAGCGGCTTGCCGCCCTCGAGCGTCAGCACGCGCGCGAGCTCGTCGCTCCGCTCGCGCATCCGGCCGGCCACCTCGTGGAGCATCTCGGCGCGCTCCACCGCCGGCGTCGCCGCCCAGGCGCCGAACGCCTCGTTCGCTCCTGCCACCGCGGCATCGAGCTGCTCGGGCGATGGGAGCGCGACCGAGGCAACCTCCTCCTCGGTGGCCGGGTTCTCCACGGTCAGCGCATCGCCCTCGCCCGCGACCTGCTCGCCGCGGATCAGCAGTCTCGTCTCCATTCGCGGCACCCTACCCGTACGCTTTCGGCTCGAACGTCCGTCCGCGGGGCTCGATTGCCGCCGGGCCTGCCCGTACATTGAACGTGCTCTGGCCCTGCGCGTTGCCCACCCGGCTCGGCTCTCGCTGCTCGCGGCGCTGCTCGGCCCGCTCGTCCTGGCTCCGGCCGGCGCGCGCGCCGCCGCCTGGCTGCCGCCCGTCCCCGTCTCGCCGGCGTCGCAGAACGCCGCCTTCTCCGAGACCGCGATGGCGGGGAACGGCGACGTCATCGCCATCTGGATTCAGAGCACCGGCGGGCTCTGGGGGTCCATCCGTCCCGCCGGCGGATCGTTCAGCGCACCGGACCGGCTCTCGTCGGAAACGGAGACCGTGTTCAGCGCCCGGCCAGTGCTTGCGGCCGACCCGGCGGGCAACGCGGTAGCGGCCTGGCTCCAGTCGGACGGCGCGAACGTGCTGGTCCGAGCCGCCTTCCGCCCCGCCGGGGGATCGTTCGGCCCCGCCACGACGCTCTCGGCGGCCGGGCAGAACGCGACCGATGCGGACGTCGCCATGGACGCGGCCGGCAACGCGATCGTCGTGTGGAGCCGGTTCGACGGCACGAGGCGGCGGGTGCAGTGGTCCTATCGCCCGGTGAGCGGGCCCTTCTCGGGCGGGACGACCATCACCTCCGGCGCCAACAGCTCACAGGAGTATCCGCGGGTCGCTATGGATCCCGCGGGGAACGCCGTGGTGGCCTACCAGGCTTACGACACGCCTCCAAACGTCACGTACATCCGGTACCAGGAGCGGCCCGCCGGCGGGGCGTTCCCGGGAGCTGCCGGGGAGAAGGAGCCGCTGACCGAGAACGGCCAGGGCTCCGCGCCGGGCGAGGGCGACATGGACGCCGCCATCGGGGGCGGGGAGATGGCATTCGTCTGGGAGCACTTGGAAATCGGCGGCAGCACCGCCTACCGCGCCGCAACACGCCCGTTCGGCGCCCCCGAGACGACCGGCACTCAGATCCTCGACGCGTCGGACGGCATGGACAACGTCCACCTCGACATGGCGCCCTCGGGAGCGGCCGTGGCGGTCTGGTCGACGTTCGACGGCAGCGACGTCCTGTGGTCGAGCCGCGCGCCGGGGGGAGCGTTCTCGACCGGGCAGCACCTGGCACCTGAGGCCGAGGCCGCGGACGAGGTCGCGCTCGGCATGGACGGCCTGGGCAACGCCATGGCGACGTGGTACCAGCTGGCCTCGGGCGGGCATACCGCGTGGGCCGCGCGAAAGCCGGCGGGTCAGGCGTTCGGATCGCCGCGGGAGCTCTTCGACGGCGGCCCCGGCGTCTTCATGTCCAGCCTCGCCGCCGGGGGCGACTCGCAGGGCAACGCCTTCGCCGCGGTCGGCCGGTTCGACTCGGCTGAGAGCACCACGCGGCTGAACGTGGCCGGCTGGGACCCGGTCGCGCCCGCGCTGAACGGGCTGAGCATTCCGGCGCTCGCCGCGAACCCGGTCTCGTTCTCGGTGTCGCCGTTCGACGTCTGGGGTCCGGTGAGCACCGCGTGGAGCTTCGGCGACGGCTCCGGGGCGGCCGGCACGCGGCCATCCCACTCATACGCGAGGCTTGGCGAGACCTACGAGGTCACGGCCACCGCGACCGACGCGGCCGGGAACATGGCACGCGCGTCCCGGCTCACGGCCGTGAACGGCCCGCCATCGCTGTCGCGCGTGACGATGCTCCGCCGCGCCTTCGCGGTCGCACGCACGCCGACCGCGATCCGGGCACAGCGCCCGAGGCGGGCGAAGCGCGGAACGGCGTTCCGCTACCGCGTCTCCGAGCCCTCGCGCGTCACGATCCAGATCCACAGGGTCAGGCCCGGCAAGCGCGTGCGCGGGCGCTGCCGCAAGCCCGCGCCGCGGCTGAAGCGGCGCCGCTCCTGCAAGCGCTACGTCCGGGCGGGCCGGACCCTGGTGCGGAACGTGCAAGCGGGCAGGGTCAGGACGAAGTTCAGCGGCCGCATCGGCAGGAAGGCGCTCCGCCGGGGCCGCTACCGCGCGACGCTGGTCGCGACCGACTCGGCCGGCCTGCGCTCGAGCCGGCGCAGGGTCACGTTCCGAGTGGTGAGGCGCTGAGCTAGGAGAGCCCGGCGCGGATGCGGGCCGCGCGAGCCTTCTTGCGCGCGCCGCTGTTCTTGTGCAGGGCGCCCGACTTCACGGCCTTGTCGATCCGCGATACGAGCGCGCGGAGCTCCTCGTCGGCACGCGAGGCGTCGCCGTCGTGGACGGCGGTCTCGAGCCTGCGGAACCACGTCTTCACCTGCGAGGTGCGGCGCCGGTTCTCGAGGCGCTCGCGCTCCGCCCGATGGATCCGCTTTTCTTGTGAGGCGATGTTGGCCATTGAACCGACGCGAGTGTAGCGGGCGCACTCCGGTGTCGACCGACCCAGCCGGGCGGCCCGGCCAGGCGCGCCGCATCGCGCGCAGCACCGCTTTCTTCAGCTTCGCGACCGGGCTCTCGCGGGTCGCGGGGCTCGTTCGCGAGGTCGTTGCGGCGTACTACTTCGGCGTCACGGCCGCCATGTCGGCGTTCACGATCGCCTTCCAGGTGCCGAACCTCGTGCGCGCCCTGTTCGCCGACTCGGCCCTCCAGGGCGCGTTCGTGCCCGTCTTCAGCGAGCTCCTGGAGAAGGGCGAGCGCAAGGAGGCCTTCCGCGTCGCCTCCAGCCTCTTCTTCCTGATCTGCCTCGTGCTCGGCGCGGTCACCGCGCTGTTCGTCCTGTTCGCCGAGCCGATCATGAGCGTCTTCGCGCCCGGCTTCGACGACGACCCGGCGATCGCGGATCTCACGGTCAACCTCGCCCGGCTGATGTTCCCGATCGTCGTGCTGCTCGCCCTCTCCGGGCTCGTGGTCGGGATGCTCAACTCGCTCGACCACTTCTCCGTGCCGGCGCTCGCCCCGATCGCCTGGAACCTGGTGATCATCGGCGCGCTCGTGGGCCTCGTGCCGGCGCTGCCGGAGGAAGACGAGATCTACGCCTACGCGATCGGCATCCTCGCGGGCACGGTGGTGCAGTTCCTCCTGCCGCTGCCATGGCTGCGCGGCCGCGGCGGGAGCTTCAGCTTCCGGATCGACTGGCGCGACGAGCGGGTCCGGCGCGTGCTCAAGCTGATGCTGCCCGTGACGATCGCGCTCGGGCTCATCAACCTGAGCCTGCTGATCAACTCGCTGTTCGGCACGCTCGTGTCCGACGAGGCGCCCGCGGCCATCGACAAGGCATTCCGCATCTACCAGCTGCCCCAGGGCCTGTTCAGCGTCGCCGTCGCGACGATCCTGTTCCCGGCCATGTCCCGCTTCGCCGCCCGGGGGGCGCGCGACGAGCTGCGGAGCACGATGGGCGCCGGCGTCCGCCAGATCTGCCTGCTCCTCATCCCGAGTGCCGTGCTGATGGCCGTGCTCGCCGAGCCGATCACGCGGCTCGTCTACGAGCGCGGCGCGTTCGGGGCGGAGGCCACCGACCTCACCTCCACGGCGATGCTGTGGTGGTCGCTCTCGCTGCCGTTCCAGGGCGTGAGCCTGCTCTTCTCGCGCACCTTCTTCAGCCTGCAGCGGCCCTGGGCCACGACCGCGCTGGCCGGGGTCAACCTGCTCGTGAACGCCGGGCTCGCGGCTGCGCTCTACGGCCCGTTCGAGATCGCGGGGATCGTGCTCGGCACGGTCGTCGGCACGATCGTCATGTGCGTGGCGCAGGGCTGGATCCTGAGACGCGAGCTGTCGGGCATCGAGGGCGGCCTGCTCGTCTCGACCGCGCTGCGCATGGTCGCCGCGGCCGCGCTCCTCGGAGGGATCTCCTACCTCGCCTGGATGGGCCTCGACGAGCTGCTCGGCCGCTCGTTCGTGGCCCAGCTCGTGTCGGTGCTCGGCGCGATCGCCGCCGGCGGGGCGGCCTACGCGGCCGCCGTGTGGGTGCTCCGGGTGCCCGAGGCCCGGCAGATCACGCGACTGCTCGTTAGCCGCGACCGCGGCGAGGGGTAGAAGGTCGCCATGCCCGAAGAGACAATGGACGTCGAAGAGCAGATCGAGTGCCTCAACAAGGCGCTCCGGCTGCAGCACCGGTCCGTGCTGCACTACTCGCTGGTCGCTGGAAGCGTGATCGGGCTCGAGTACCAGGCCCACGCCGAGAAGATGCGCGAGCACGCGCTGTCCGAGCTCGAGGACGCCACGCGGCTTGTCGAGAAGATCACGGCGCTCGGCGGGGAGCCGACCACCGACGTGGCCCCGATCAGCTTCACGTCCGATCCGGACAAGGCGATCGACGCGCTCATCGACTGTGAGAGCGAGACGCTCGAGGCGCTCCAGGCAGCGATCGAGCCCACCGGGCGCGAGGCGGCGTCCGAGGCCGTGGAGCACCGCCTCGAGCACATGATCATGCGCAAGCAGGAGCAGGTGGACTACCTGCTCAGGGCACGGCGCCGGCCGAGCTAGAGCTCCCCGGCCTCCTCGAGGGCGGCGATGGCGTCCGCCGCCGACGCGTACACGCGCCCGTAGACGACCTTCCCGTCGCGCACCCGCCACACCCAGCCCGTCGACCCCGTGATCGTGCGGCTGCGCGAGCGCGCCGAGACCTTGCCGGTCACGAGCACGAGGTCGCCGACGGCGCGGAACTCCCTGGGGGTGAGCCGCAGCTCCTCCCACATGTTGGCGACGTCGCGGAAGTACTCGCGCAGGCCGGCGTGGCCGCGGTAGGGGTCGTTCCGGCCGGCGCGCTCGCCGGTCACCGCCCAGAACTCGATGTCCGGGTCCATGTGGGCCAGAACGGCGTCGAGGTCACGGGCCGCGAAGGCGGCGAAAGTCGCCTTGACCACGTCGATGTCGGTCGCGATCACGAGTCCGTTCACAACTATGCCGCATCGCCATACTCGTACGCCGCAGTGGCGTCACCCGCACAGAACATCCGCAACTTCTCGATCATCGCCCACATCGATCACGGGAAGTCCACGCTCGCCGACCGGATCCTCGAGATCACCGGCGCGGTCGACGCGCGCGACCATCGCCCGCAGCTCCTCGACTCCATGGACCTCGAGCGCGAGCGCGGCATCACGATCAAGGCGCAGGCGGTGCGCGTGGAGTACACGGCGCGGGACGGCAAGCTGTACCGGCTCCACCTGATCGACACGCCCGGCCACGTGGACTTCACGTACGAGGTCTCGCGCTCGCTCGCGGCCTGCGACGGGGCGCTGCTCCTGGTGGACGCCTCCCAGGGCGTCGAGGCGCAGACCGTGGCGAACACCTACCTCGCGGTGGACTCGGGGCTCGAGCTGATCCCCGCGATGAACAAGCTCGACCTCCCCGGCGCGGAGCCCGAGCGGGTGGCGGGCGAGATCTCCGAGCTGCTCGGCGAGGACCCCGACGCCGTGATCCGGATCTCGGCGAAGACGGGCGACAACGTGATCGAGCTGCTCGAGGCGATCGTCGCGCGCGTGCCGCCGCCGGAGGGCGACCCGGACGCGCCCGCCCGCGCGCTCATCTTCGACTCCGAGTTCGACCAGTACCGCGGCGTCGTCGCCTACGTGCGCGTGGTCGACGGCACGCTCACGAAGGACGACGTGATCGTGGCGATGCAGGCCGGGATCCAGGCCGAGATCGACGAGATCGGCTTCTTCGGGCCGCAGATGGTTCCCGTCGGCGCGCTCAACGCCGGCGAGGTCGGATACGTGATCACCGGCATCAAGGACGTCTCGCAGCTGCGCGTGGGCGACACGCTCACCACGAAGGCGGGCGCCGCGAGCGAAGCGCTCCCGGGCTACCGCGAGATCAAGCCGATGGTGTTCTGCGGCCTGTTCCCGGTCGAGACGAACCAGTTCCCGGAGCTGCGCGACGCGCTCGAGAAGCTGTCGCTGAACGACGCCGCGCTGACCTGGGAGCCCGAGACGAGCGAGGCGCTCGGGTTCGGCTTCCGCTGCGGCTTCCTCGGCCTGCTCCACATGGACATCGTGCGCGAGCGGCTCGAGCGCGAGTACGACCTCGAGCTGCTCGCCACCGCGCCGACCGTGGAGTACGACGTGCGGCTCACCGACGGCACCGAGGTGGTGGTGCACTCGCCCTCCGACATGCCGGACCGCGCGGAGATCGAGTCGATCGAGGAGCCCTACATCCGCGCGACGATCCTCACGCCGAAGGAGCACGTGGGCGCGGTGATGGAGCTCTGCCAGGAGCGCCGCGGCACGCACGTGGACATGACCTTCCTCTCGCAGGAGCGCGTGCAGATCCACTACGACCTGCCGCTGGCCGAGATCGTGCTCGACTTCTTCGACCAGCTGAAGTCGCGCACGCGCGGGTACGCCTCGCTCGACTACGAGCTGATCGGGATGCGCGAGGGGGACCTCGTGAAGCTCGACATCCTGCTGGCGGGCGACAAGGTCGACGCCCTGTCGATGGTCGTGCACCGCGACAAGGCCTATCCCGCGGGGCGCGTGCTCACCGAGCGCCTGCGCAAGCAGATCCCGCGCCAGCAGTTCGAGGTGGCGATCCAGGCGGCGATCGGGGCGAAGATCATCGCCCGCGAGTCCGTGAAGCCGATGCGCAAGGACGTGATCGCCAAGTGCTACGGCGGCGACGTCACCCGGAAGCGCAAGCTCCTCGAGAGGCAGAAGGAGGGGAAGAAGCGCATGAAGCAGGTCGGCCGCGTGGAGGTGCCCCAGGAGGCTTTCCTCGCCGTCCTGGAGCTGAATGAGTCGTAGAACCGTGCTCGTCCACGCCGGGATCGCCGACCCCGGCATGTGGGACGGGTTCGACCTTCCCGGCGAGGTCGTCCGCCACCCGCTCGAGAACGAGCTCGCGGACACGGTGGGGGAGCGGCCGGCGGCGCTCGTGGGTGCGTCGTACGGCGGCCTCGTCTGCCTCGACTTCGCGGCCCGGCACCCGGAGCTGGTCCCGGCCCTGGTCGTGCTGGACGCCCCGCTGCCGGACCACGACTGGTCCGACCCGGCCCTTCTCGCGTACGCCGAGGAGGAGGAGCGCCTGCTGGAGGCGGGCGACATGGAGGCGGCGACGGACCTGAACGTCGCGTACTGGGGCGTCGACGAGCGGTTGCGGGACATGGTCCGCCGGTCGCTCGACCTGGACGTCCGGGAGGTGGAGAGCGTGGACCTGGGGGCGGTGCGCGCACCCGCCCTGGTGGTGGTGGGCGCTGAGGACAAGCCGGACTTCCGCGCCGTCGCCGAACGGCTCGCCCGCGAGCTTCCAGACGCGGAGCTGACGGTCATCCCAGGGGCCCGCCACCTGCCCTCCGTGGAGCGCCCGGAGGCCACGCTGGCGGCCGTGAAGCCTTTCCTGGACCGGAATCACAAACTTTAGGTCCTCCTTAACGAGCGGTCGTACGTTGTGCGCCCGATGAGCACGGACACCCTTACGCAGCCCGCCCCCGACCCGACGGTGGACTCCCTCCAGCAGTTCCTCGACGGGATCGCGAAGACGCCCCTTCTGACCGCCGATCAGGAGATCGACCTCGCCAAGCGCATCGAGCGCGGCGATCTGGTCGCGAAGGACCACATGACGCGCGCGAACCTGCGCCTGGTCGTCTCGATCGCCAAGCGCTACCGCAACCAGGGCCTGCCGTTCCTGGATCTGATCCAGGAGGGCACGATCGGCCTGGTGCGCGCCGTCGAGAAGTTCGACTACCGCAAGGGCTACAAGTTCTCGACCTACGCGACCTGGTGGATCCGCCAGGCCATCTCGCGCGCGATCGCGGACAAGGGCCGGACGATCCGGATCCCGATCCACATCGACAACATCCTCAAGAAGCTCGACGGCGCCCAGCGCAAGCTGGAGGCGCAGGGCGACCGCGAGATCACCATCGAGGAGATCGCGGACATGGCGGGCGTCGACCCGGGCGAGGCGGACGTCATCATGCGCGCCGCTCAGCAGCTCGTGTCGCTCGACAAGCCCGTCGGCGACGACTCGGACGCCGCCCAGTTCGGCGACCTGATCCCGGACGAGTCGGCGGCCTCGCCGTTCGACCAGGCGGTCGAGTCGATGCGCGACGAGCGCCTCGCGGCCTGTCTCGACAACCTGCCCTACCGCGACAAGCGGATCATCGAGCTTCGCTTCGGGCTCTCCGGCGAGCAGCCGCAGACGCTCGACAAGGTGGCGAAGCTGTTCCAGCTCACGCGCGAGCGCACCCGCCAGATCGAGGAGGGCGCGCTGCGCAAGCTCTCCACGCTCGCCGAGGCGCAGGCGCTCCGCGAAGCGGCCTAGCCGGCCGGCGGCGTTACAGGCGCAAGCAGGGTCCGCCTCCGGGCGAGCCCGACCGCGAACCCCGCCGCGCACGCGATGCCGGCGGTGGCGAGCGCCCACTCGACGCTGACCTCCTCGGCGAGCAGGCCCGCGATCACCGAGCCCGCCCCGGCACCGAGCACGTTCGCGACGATGTGCCACGAGTAGGCCTCGGTGAGCGTCCCCGCGGGGGCCAGCCTGTCCACGAGCGCGTACTCGGTGGTCGCGAGCGGCGCCAGCGCGAAGCCGGTGAGCAGGAGGAGCGCGCCCATCGCGACGATCGAGGGCGCGAACGGCAGCGGCGCGGACCCGAGCGCGAGCAGCGCCAGCAGGATCAGGAACCGCCTCTCAGCCGGCGCGGTCCAGGAACGCGCGCCGTACCAGAGGCCTCCGACCACCGAGCCGAGCGCCCAGAGGGTCACGAGCGGCCCGACCGCTCCGCGTGACCCCTCCTGCTCCGCGAAGGCCGTGAGCGCCACCTCGAGCGCTCCGAACGAGATCGCCGTCACGGCGGCGGCGAGCACGAGCGTGCGCATCCCGGGCGAGCGGAGCGCGCCGGCGCGGGTCCGGTCCGCGCTCTCCTCTCGCACGCGCGCGCGGGCTGCCGGCGCGGTGGCGAACCCGAGCGCCGCGGTGGCGTACAGCGCCGCGCAGAGCACCATGCTCACCGCCGGGGTCAGGGCGGTGGCGACACCGGCGGCGATCAGCGGCCCGACCACGAAGACCAGCTCGAGCTGGATCGCGTCGAACGCGTACGCGCTCTCGAGCGTCTCCTCCGGGACGAGCTCCGCCCACAGGGAGCGCATGGACGGCGAGATCGGCGGGATCGTGGCGCCCTGGACCGCGATCAGGGCCACGAGGAGGACGACCGCCGCTCCGGACAGGATCGCGACGGTCACGAGCACGAGCGCGACCGCGCAGACCGCTCCGGTGGAGAGGATCACGCGCCGCCGGCCGATGCGGTCGACGAGCCGCCCGACGAACCCGGCCGTGATCCCGATCGCCAGGCCCTCCGCGCCCACGACCGCCCCGATCTCGCCGTAGTCGTAGCCCTCCTCGCGCATCAGGAGGACGATCGACAGCGGCACGATCGCGAACGGGAGCCGCCCGACCGTGGCGAACAGGGCGACGCGCGCGACGCCCGGGCGGCGCAGCAGGTCGAGGTAGCGGCTCAGCTTCATGGCTCGCATAGACTGCCGCGCCGTGGCGCTGAAGACCGACGCGATCGGAAAGACGTACCCGCCGTTCGAGTACGAGGTGGGCAAGGAGAAGGTCGGCGAGTACGCGCGAGCGGTGGGCGAGGAGAACCCCGTCTACTTCGATCGCGCCGCCGCGAAGGAGGCCGGCTTCCGCGACGTTCCCGCCCCGCCGATGTTCGCGGTCGTCTACTCGTGGGGCTCCGTTGCGATGGCCGCGGTCGACCCCGAGCTCGAGATGAACCTCGCCATGCTCGTGCACGGCGGGCAGGAGTTCGTCTGGGGGGAGCCGGTCTGCTCCGGTGACGTGATCAGCACCGTCACCTCGGTCAAGGACATCTCCGAGAAGGGCGGGATGGGCTTCTACGTCTTCGAGTCCGTCTCGACCAACCAGGACGGCCAGGAGGTCGCGCGCGGCACCTGGACGAACATCATCAGGGGGGTCTCGTGAACGTCGAGCTGAAGGTCACGCCGGACAAGCACCTGCCGCACCGCTACGCGGGCGCCTCGGGCGACTTCAACCCGATCCACATCGACGTGGACTTCGCGCAGCAGGTCGGCCTGCCGCGCAACATCCTCCACGGGCTCTGGACGATGGCTCAGGTCGCGCGCGCGAACGTGAACGCCGCCGGCGGCGACCCGCGCAGCCTGCGGCGGCTGTCCGTGCAGTTCCGCGGGATGGGCTTCCCCGAGCAGGAGATCACGGTCACCGGCGAGGTCAAGGAGGAGCGCGACGGGCGTGACCGTCATCGCGACCGAGGCCGAGCAGGGCGGCAACAAGATCATCAAGAACGCCGAGGCGGAGCTCCAGCCTTCGCCACAATAGGCGTGTGGCTCTAACGCCCCGTCAGACCTTCCTGCTGCGCAAGCTCGTCGAGGCGCACCGCGAGCTCGACCAGCCGGTCGGCTCCAAGTGGATCGCCGAGCAGGACGACGTGCCGTGGGGTCCGTCGACCGTGCGGGCCGAGCTGGCGAACCTCGAGGAGGTCGGCCTGCTCGAGCACCCGCACACCTCCGCCGGCCGCGTGCCCACCGATCGCGGCTACCGCGTCTACGTCGACGAGATCATGGCCGAGGGCCCGCTGCCGGTGCCGCGCAAGCGGCTCGAGCTCACGAGCATGCGGCGCGAGGTCGACGAGGCGATGCGCGCCACGAGCGAGCAGCTCTCGCAGGTCACGAACCTGCTGGCGCTCGTCACGGCGCCGCCGATCGAGACGGCCACGATCCGGCGCGTCGAGGTGCTGCTGCTCCAGCCGCAGGTGGCGATGGTCGTGGTGATCACGTCCACCGGAGGCGTCACCAAGCGGGTGATCTCCTACGACTCGCCCGTGGACCCCGGGCTCGTGGAGTGGGCGTCCAGCTACCTGAACGAGGCGCTGGGCGGGCTCGACGTGGGCTCGCGCCTGCTCCAGGCGCGGCTCGCGGCCCCCGAGGGCAACGCCGAGAAGCGGTTCCTCAGCACGCTCGTGCCCGCGTTCACGCAGCTCGAGGACACCGCCGAGAGCACGCTCTTCATGGACGGCGCGGCGCGCCTGGTGGCCGAGCACCGGCTCGAGGAGCTCTCGCAACTGGGCGCGCTCATGGAGGTGCTCGAGCACCGCCGCGCGCTTCTCGGCGTGCTCCGCCAGTCGCTCACCGAGCCGAACGTCTACCTGCGGATCGGCAGCGAGAACGCGGCGCCGGAGCTGCGCTCGCTCAGCCTCGTGGCTGCCAACTACGGCCTCGCCCGCAGAAACCTTGGCGCCGTCAGCGTGATCGGGCCGCTGCGCATGGACTATCCGGGCGCGATCATGGCCGTGCGGCAGGCGGCCACCGAGCTGTCGCGCTTCGTGGCCGAGGTATACGACGAATGAGGCGAGACCCGTACGAGGTGCTCGGCGTCGCGCGCGGGGCCGACGACCAGGAGATCAAGAAGACGTTCCGCAGGCTCGCCCGCGAGCTCCATCCCGACGTGAACCGGCACGACCCGGAGGCGGAGGAGAAGTTCAAGGAGGCCGCGGAGGCGTACGAGATCCTGTCCGACGGGGAGCGGCGGGCCACCTACGACCGGTACGGCTTCGAGGGGCTCGACTCGCGCGGGTTCGCCTCGCAGGCGCACGGCTTCGGGTCGTTCGCGGACATCTTCGACGCGTTCTTCGGCGGCGACCCGTTCGGCGGCGCGTTCGGCGGGGGGAGCGGCCGGATCCAGGGCGGCGACGTCGCCGTCGAGGTGGAGCTCACCCTGGCCGAGGCCGCCGCCGGCAAGACGGTCGAGGTGGCCTACGAGCACGTGGGCGCCTGCGAGCACTGCCGCGGCAACGGCGCCGAGCCCGGCACGCCGATCGAGACGTGCCCGAAGTGCAAGGGCGCCGGGCGGATCCGCGCGGTCTCGCGCACGGCGTTCGGGCAGCTCGTCCGCGAGCACGTGTGCGACGAGTGCGGGGGCGAGGGGAGGATTCCCTCCGAGCCCTGCCACGAGTGCGGCGGGCGCGGCCGGCGAGCCGTGCGGAAGACGCTCGAGGTGGACGTGCCGGCGGGCATCGCCGACGACCAGCGCATCCGCCTGAGCGGGCGCGGCCACGCGGGCGAGCGCGGCGGGCCGCCGGGCGACCTCTACGTGCTCGTGCGGGTGGCCGAGGACGAGCGCTTCCTGCGCGACGGCAGCGACCTCGTGACGGTGGTGGACGTGCCGGCGCCGGCCGCCGCGCTCGGGACCACCGTGACGGTGCCGACGCTCGACGGCGACGAGGAGATCGAGGTCGCGCCGGGCACCCAGCCCGGCACGGTGGTGACGCTCCGCGAGCGCGGCATGCCGGCGATCGGCCGCGGCCGCCGCGGCGACCAGCAGGTGGTCCTGAACGTGGTGATCCCGCGCAACCTGACCGACCGCCAGCGCGAGCTGCTCGACGAGCTGCGCGGCTCGCTCACGCCGGAGAACCTCGAGGAGCGCGCGGACGAGTCGCTGCTCTCGAAGGTGAAGCGGGCACTGCGCTGATCCGCCTCGCGATCCGCGCGCCCGGCGGAACGCGCCGACGCCGTCCTCGCCGAGCTCATCGAGCTCGCGCCGGCCGGCTTCGAGCAGGTCGACGGCGACGGATTTCATCGAGTTCGCCCTCTACGGCGCACCCGGCGAGCTGCCCGACCTTCCACGCGGCCGCGCCGAGGTCGGAGGCGTCGAGGTCGAGGTCTCGAGCACCGAGGTCGGCGACGATTGGGTCAACCGATGGCGTGAATTTCACAAACCGGCGCAAATCGGCGCCATTCGGGTGCGCGCTCCGTGGCACGAGCCGCCCGGCGACGGCATCGACATCGTCATCGACCCAGGCCAGGCCTTCGGTACCGGCGCACATCCGACCACGCTGCTGTGCCTGGAGCTGCTGCTGGAGGTGACGCCCGGGCGGCCGCTCGCCGATCTCGGCTGCGGCTCGGGAGTGCTCGCCATCGCCGCGGCCAAGCTCGGCTTCGGGCCCGTCGACCGCGTATGACAACGAGGTGGCCGCGGTCGAGGCGACCCGTGCCAACGCGGGCGTGAACGGTGTGGCGCTCGAGGCCGTGGAGCGCCTCGACCTGCGGCGGGAGCCCGCTGCCGGTCGCGGACGTGACCGTCGCGAACCTCGTGCGGCCGCTGCTGCTCCGGGTGGCGGAGCTGTTGCCCGAGCAGCCCGAGACGCTGATCGTCTCGGGGCTGCTCGAAGGCGAGGAAGATGAGGTGGCGGCGGCGTTCGCACCCTTACGCGAACGCCGCCGCCTACGACTACAGGGGTGGAGCGCCCTCCTGCTGACCCGGCCCTAGACGTTGCCCCCGTAGCTAGGGCTTGCAGGCGTTTCTCCTCCGCAGTCGGCACTCTGTATCGGTCCCCGCGGTGGGCGGCTACCTCGTACATGCGTCCAGCGCCTCGGCCCGGGGAGTACGCTGCCGCCCCGTGCGACTCGTGGACCTCTCCGCGCCGATCCGGCAGAGCCCGGCCGAGACGCCCGACATCCTGCGCACCGACATCGAGTTCACCGGCCACGCCGAGGGCGCGAGCGTGATCGAGGCACTGCTCGGAGTGCCCCCGCACCTGCTCCGGGACCGCGAGGGCTGGGCCACCGAGACGTTCACCCGCTTCGGCACCCACAACTCGACCCACGTGGACGCGCCGTGGCACTACAACTCGCGCATCCAGGGCGAGCCCGCCGAGACGATCGACGTGCTTCCGCTCGACTGGTTCTTCGGCCCCGGCGTGGTGCTCGACATGACCGCCAAGGGCGAGGGCGAGCGGATCGACGTGTCCGACGTCGAGGCCGAGCTCGACCGCGTCGGCCACGAGCTCGGCGAGCGCGACATCGTGCTCGTGCACACGGGCCGGGACGCGTTCGTCGAGCGAGCCCGACTACATCGCGCTCGGGCCCGGCGGTGACCGCCGAGGCGACCGCTGTGGCTCTACGAGCGCGGCGTCCGCGTGATGGGCATCGACGCCTGGGGCTGGGACGGCCCGCTCCACCTCCAGGCCCAGCAGGCGCTCGAGCAGCGACGAGCCCGGGATCTTCTGGGCGGCGCACCAGTGCGACCTGCCCTACTCGCAGATCGAGCGGCTCGTGAACCTGGGCGAGCTGCCGCCGACCGGATTCCAGGTGGCCTGCTTCCCGCTCAAGGTCGTGGGCGCGAGCGCCGCGCCGGCGCGCGTGGTGGGCATCGTGCCCGACCTCCTGCAGAAACGGGACACATAGTCCCGAAACCGCAGGAGGTCCCGGTCTCGTGACCCTCAGTGCTGCCGTTCGCCGGCGCCCGCCACCGACGCCAGCGGCCACAGGTCGCGCCACTCGTGGTCCGGGCGCTCCGGCCCCGGCGCCGGGACGCCGTCGCGGTTCACCCACGCCGTCCGCATCCCGTGGCGCTGGGCGGCGGCCAGGTCGTACTTGAAGCCGAACGCGACGTGCAGGATCTCGCCGGGGTCCGCGTCGATCGCCGACAGCGCGTGCTCGAACGGCTCGTCGCTCGGCTTGTAGGCGCGGCAGTCCTCCGCGACCGTCACGCCGTCGAACTCGACCTCGAGGTGGCGCAGCGAGTGCTCGATGATCGAGCGGTCGGTGTTCGAGATGATCCAGAGCCGCAGGCCGGCCTCCCTGGCCGCGCGCAGCGCCGCCACCGTGTCCGGGAACGGCTGCCAGCACTCCATCGAGCGCGCCAGCGCCTCGCCGTCCGTCGGTCGTTCCAGCGGTAGCCCCGCTCGCCGGCCCACTCCGCGAGGCTGTCGGCCAGGATCTCGCGGTAGGAGCGGTACTCGCCCTGGAGCCGCTCGAACTGGAGCTCCTCCCAGCGCTCGCGGAGCTCGCGGCCGGGCGGCGGCTCGCGCTCGTGGCGCCGCGCCAGCTCGTACAGGAACGCGCCCGCGCCGCCCTCCCAGTCGATGAGGGTGCCGTAGCAGTCGAATGTCGCTACCTGGACTTCCATACCTACACTTGACGCAGATGTCGGTGCTGGACCAGGTGCAGGATGACGTGAAGGCCGCGCTCAAGGCGGGCGACCGCGAGCGCGTCCATGCGCTGCGCCTGATCGCCGACGCTCTCCAGAAGGCGGAGAAGGACGACGGCGGCGATCCCGTCGAGGTCCTCCAGCGCGAGCGCAAGCGCCGCCTCGAGGCCGCGGAGGCCTACCGCGACGGCGGGCGGACCGACGCCGCCGAGGCCGAGGAGCGCGAGGCTGAGATCATCTCGTCCTACATGCCCGAGCAGCTCTCGGACGAGGAGCTGAACGCGATCGTCGGCGACGCCGTGGCCGAGTCCGGCGCCTCCTCGCCCCAGGAGATGGGCAAGGTGATGAGCGCGCGTGATGCCGCAGGTGAAGGGCCGCGCCGACGGCAAGCGCGTCAGCGCGGCCGTGAAGGAGATGCTGACGCCCTGAGGACCCAGCTCGAGCTTCCCAACGAGGTCGCCGCGGAGCTCGCCGGCCCGGGCGACGTGGTGATGAAGACGCTCGAGGAGCACCTCGACTGCGAGGTCTTCCTGCGGGGCAACGTGCTGACGCTCGACGGCGACGACGACGCCGTCGCGATGGCGCGGACCGTCGTGCGCGAGATGACCGACCTGGTGCGCCAGGGCCACGAGATCGCGCCCGGCACGATCGAGGCGATCGCCGGCGCGCTCGACCGCCACGAGAGCCCGAGCCGGATCCTCGAGGACGTGGTGTGGCGCCACCGCGAGCCTCCGCGTGGCGCCGAAGACCGTCAACCAGAAGCGCTACGTGGACGCGATCCGCCGCGCCACGATCACCGTCGGCGTCGGCCCCGCCGGCACCGGCAAGTCGTTCCTGGCGGTGGCGATGGCCGTGGCCGCGCTCTCGCGCCGCGAGGTGAACCGGATCGTGCTCACCCGCCCCGCGGTCGAGGCCGGCGAGCGGCTCGGCTTCCTGCCCGGCGACATCGCGGCGAAGGTCGACCCCTACCTGCGGCCGCTCTTCGACGCGCTCTACGACATGCTCGAGCCGGAGAAGGTGAACCAGCACCTGGAGCGCGGCGTGATCGAGGTGGCGCCGCTGGCCTTCATGCGCGGCCGAACGCTCAACGACTCCTTCATCATCCTCGACGAGGCCCAGAACACGAGCCCCGAGCAGATCAAGATGTTCCTCACCCGGCTCGGCTTCAACTCGAAGATGGTCGTCACGGGCGACATCACCCAGATCGACCTCCCGCAGGACCAGCGCTCCGGCCTCGTGGTGATCGGCGAGATCCTCAAGGAGGTCGAGGGCATCGAGTTCGTGCGCTTCGGCAGCGAGGACGTGGTGCGCCACAAGCTCGTGCAGCGCATCGTGGCCGCGTACAACGAGTACGCCGAGAAGCAGGCCCCACCGCTGCGCCAGGCTCAGGCGCGGCGCCAGCAGGGCTGACGGCGCTGGTCGAGCTCGACCTCATCGACGTGCCCGAGGAGCTGCGCGGACCCGCGCTGGCCGCGCTCGGCGCGGCCGGGGTGGAGGACGGGCACCTCGCGGTCGAGTTCGTGGACGCGGAGCGGATCCGCGCGCTCAACCGCGAGCACCGGTCGATCGACCGGCCCACCGACGTGCTGTCGTTCCCCGTGGACGAGGGCGGCCCCGTCAGCCGGGCCGCGCGAGCTGGGCGACGTGGTGATCTGCCCCGAGCACACCGAGGACCTGACGGAGGCCGTGGTGCACGGCGTGCTCCACCTGTGCGGCTACGACCACGAGACCGACGACGGCGAGATGCTCGCGCTTCAGCGCCGCGTGCTGGAGACGCTGTGAGCCGCTCGGGCTTCGTGGCGCTCGCCGGCCGGCCGAACGCCGGCAAGTCGACGCTCGTGAACCGGATCGTGGGCGGGAAGGTGGCGATCGTCTCCGACAAGCCGCAGACGACCCGGCGCGAGATCCGCGGGGTCGCCACCGGCGAGGACTGGCAGCTCGTGCTGGTGGACCTGCCGGGCGTGCAGCGTCCGCGCGACGCGCTCACCGAGCGCATGCAGCGCCAGGTGGAGCGCGCGCTGGCCGACGCCGACGCCGCCCTGTTCGTGCTGAACGGCGAGCAGGAGATCGGCCCCGGCGACCGCTTCATCGCCGAGGCGCTGAAGCGCGCCGGGGTGCCGACCGTGACGGTGCTGAACAAGGTCGACCGGCTCGACCAGCCGCGCACGATGAAGGCGCTCACGGACGCCGCCGAGCTGGACGTGCCCGGCGAGCTGTTCCCGATCAGCGCGAAGAGCGGCGCGGGCCTGGGGCCGGTGGTGGAGCACCTCGTCTCGCTCGTGCCGGAGGGCCCGTTCCTCTATCCGCCCGACGAGCACAGCGACCAGTCGCTCGAGCTCCAGCTCGCCGAGCTCGTGCGCGAGCAGGTGCTCCTGCGCACGCGCGAGGAGGTGCCGCACTCGGTGGAGGTCGAGATCGACGAGCTCGAGGAGCGCGACGACGGGCTGCTCGTGGTGCGGGCGCGCGTGTGGGCCGAGACCGAGTCGCAGAAGGGCATCCTGGTGGGCGCGGGAGGCAGGATGGTGCGCGCGATCGGCACCGCCGCGCGCAAGGAGATCGAGCGCCTGCTCGACCGGCACGTGCACCTCGAGCTGGGCGTGCGCGTGCGGAAGGGCTGGCGCCGCGACGAGGGGCTGCTCGACCGCCTGGGAATCGAGTGATCGAGCGGATCCACGCGTTCATGCAGCGGTCGGAGGAGGGCGTGTGCGACGAGGTGGCGCGCACGTCCCACGGCACCGCCATGCTCACGCCGAGCCTGCCGCTCGTGTGGCAGGTGAACGCGATCCGTCTGGAGGACCCCGGCGCGACCTTCGACGAGCTGAACGCGGAGGCCGACGAGGTGCAGGGCGCGTTCGGCCACCGGAAGTACGTGGTCTACGACGAGGCGCTCGGCGCGCGCCTGGCGCCCGACTTCGAGCGCGGCGGCTGGAACATCTTCCGCGTGCTGATCATGCTGCGCCGCCGCACGCCCGAGCGCCTGCCCGAGCCCGGCGGCGCCGCGGAGGTGAGCCGCGCCGTGGGCGCGGCGGCTCTCGAGGCCTTTCGCCGCGAGCAGCCGTTCGGCTGGCAGGACGAGGCCGTGCGCCAGCTCGCCGAGATGGACGCCCGCTACGACCGGGTCGTGGCTGCGCGCGACTTCGCGGCGCCCCCGGACGACCCGGCCTGCGCGTGCCGGCTGTACACCCACAACGGGATCGGCCAGGTCGACGAGGTGGGCACCGTCGCGGCCCGCCGCGGCCAGGGTCACGCCCGCGCCGCGGTCGCCACGGCGGCGGACGCGGCCGCCGCGAGCGGGTGCGAGCAGGTGTTCATGGTCACCGACGCCGCGGACTGGCCGCAGCAGCTCTACCGGAGCCTCGGGTTCGAGGAGATCGGCGCCACATACGAGTTCCTGAAGATCGTGGCGGCGTCACGTCCATAATCGTCGCTGTGGACCTTCTGCCCTGCATAGTCCAGGACGCGCGCACCGGCGAGGTGCTCACGCTCGCGTACATGAACGACGAGGCGCTCCGGCGCACGCGCGAGACCGGCGAGACCTGGTTCTGGTCGCGCTCCCGCCAGGAGCTGTGGCACAAGGGCGAGACCTCGGGCAACGTCCAGCGCGTCAAGGAGCTTCGCTTCGACTGCGACCGCGACGCGCTCCTCGCGCTCGTCGAGCCCGCCGGCCCGGCCTGCCACACCGGCGAGCGCACCTGCTTCCACGACGGCGAGCTCGAGCCGGTGGCCGCGGAGGCGCTGGCCACGCTCGAGCGGACGATCGCCGAGCGGCGCGGGGCGGACACCTACACGGGCCGCCTGCTGGCCGACCGCGACCTGGTGGGCGCGAAGGTCACCGAGGAGGCGGAGGAGGTCGCGCGGGCGGCGCGCGAGGAGTCGGACGAGCGCGTGGCGGAGGAGGCGGCCGACGTGCTCTACCACCTCGCCGTGCTGCTGGCCGAGCGGGGCCTGGAGCTGAGCGACGCCTACGAGGTGCTGAATGGCCGTCGCCGTTGACCTCGACCTGACGCCCTCGCTCGACGAGGTGCGCGAGCTCGCGCGCGAGCACTCGCTCGTGCCGCTCCGGCACACGTTCATCGCCGACTGCGAGACGCCCGTCTCCGCCTACCTGAAGCTGCGCGGCGACGGCCCGTCGTTCCTGCTCGAGTCCGCCGAGCAGGGCCAGCAGGTGGGCCGCTGGTCCTTCCTCGGCTTCCGCCCGCGGGCCGTGATCCGCACCGACCGCGGGGACCACGGCGACCCGTACGCGCTCGTCGACGCCGAGCTGGCCCGCTACCGGATCGCCCCGCTCGAGGGACTGCCGCCGTTCGCGGGCGGCGCGGTGGGGATGTTCGGGTACGACCTCGCGCGCAGCGCCGAGCCGAGCATCGGCGAGCCGAACCCCGACGAGACCGGGATGCCCGAGATGGCGGTGATGGTCACCGACGTGCTGCTCGCCTTCGACCACCTGCGCCACGAGGTGACGGTGCTGGCGAACGTCTTCGCGGAGGGCGATGTGGAACGCGCCTACGCGGAGGCGTCCGCCGCGATCGCCGACGTGCGCGAGCGCCTGCGCGGGCCCGTGCCGCAGGGCAGGGCGGGGCGCCGCGAGCCGCCTGAGTTCACGTCGAACATGGGCGCGGACGGCTACGCGGCGGCGGTGGAGCGGGCCAAGGAGTACATACGGGCGGGCGACATCTACCAGGTCGTGCCGAGCCAGCGCTGGAGTGCCGACTGCCCCGTCGACGCGTTCTCGATCTACCGCGGCCTGCGCGCCATCAACCCGAGCCCGTACATGTACTTCCTCGACTTCGAGGACTTCGAGATCGCGGGCGCCTCGCCGGAGACGCTCGTGACCGTCACGGGCCGGACCGTGCTCCAGCGGCCGATCGCCGGCACGCGGCCGCGCGCGGACTCGGTCGAGCAGGACCTCGAGCAGGCGCGCGGCCTGCTCGCCGACCCGAAGGAGCGCGCCGAGCACGTGATGCTCGTGGACCTGGGCCGCAACGACCTCGGGCGCGTGTGCGAGTACGGCTCGGTGAAGGTGGACGAGCTGATGGCCGTGGAGACCTACTCGCACGTGATGCACATCGTGTCCCAGGTGTCGGGCACGCTCCGCGAAGGCATCACGCCGATGGACGCGCTCCGCGCGGCGCTCCCGGTGGGCACGCTCTCCGGCGCGCCGAAGATCCGGGCGATGCAGATCATCGACGAGCTGGAGCCCGTGGGCCGCGGGCCGTACGGCGGCGGCGTGGGCTACCTGTCGTACACGGGCGACCTCGACACGTGCATCTACATCCGCTCCGCGCTCGTCAAGGACGGCCGCGTGCACCTGCAGGCCGGCGGCGGCATCGTCGCCGACTCGGAGCCGGGCTACGAGGTGCGCGAGACCGAGGCCAAGGCGGGCGCCGTCATGGACGCGATCCGGCTCGCGTGCGGGCAGGGGGACTGGGCATGACGAGCGTCCTCGTCGTCGACAACTACGACTCGTTCACCTACAACCTGGTCCAGTACCTCGGGGAGCTGGGGGCGGAGGTCGAGGTGGTGCGCAACGACCTCCCCGAGCTGCTCGAGGGCGAGCCCGAGCGCGTGATCGTGTCGCCGGGCCCCTGCACGCCGGAGGAGGCGGGGCTCTCGAAGCGAGGCCATCCGCCGCTACGCGGAGGGCGGCGTGCCGGTGCTGGGCGTGTGCCTCGGGCACCAGGCGCTCGCGGCCGAGTTCGGCGGCCGCGTGGTGCGCGGCGAGCCCGTGCACGGCAAGACGGCCGAGGCCGAGCACGACGGCAGGACGATCTTCACCGGCCTCGAATCACCGCTCGTGGTCGGTCGCTACCACTCGCTGGTCGTCGATCCGGAGGGCCTCCCCGGCGAGCTGGAGGTGTCGGCACGCTCCGGCGACGTGATCATGGGCCTGCGCCATCGCGAGCTGCCGCTCGAGGGCGTGCAGTTCCACCCGGAGTCGGTGCTGACTCCGCACGGAAAGGCGATCCTGAAGAACTTCCTCTCCTGATGCCGAACGAGGTGCTGACACAGGCCATCGACCAGGTGGCCGGCGGTGCCGACCTGTCGGCGGACGAGGCCTCGCGCGTGCTCGCCGAGATCGTGGAGGGGAACGCCTCCGAGGCGCAGGCCGCCGCGTTCCTCGTCGCGCTCCGGACCAAGGGCGAGACGGTCGACGAGATCGCGGGGCTCGCGGCCACGCTCCGCGAGCGCGCGGTGAGGGTCGACGCCGGCGACGGGCTCGTGGACACTGCGGGAACGGGCGGGGGACGGCCGACCTTCAACGTCTCCACCACCGCCGCCTTCATCGCCGCCGGCGCGGGGTGCCGGGTGGCCAAGCACGGGAATCGCTCCGCCACCAGCCAGTGCGGCTCCGCCGACGTCCTGGAGGCGCTCGGGGGCCGGATCGACGTCGACGTGGGGGTCGTCGAGGCCTGCATCCGCGAGATCGGCTTCGGCTTCATGTTCGCCCCGCTGCACCATCCGGCGTTCAAGCACATCGTCCCGGTGCGCAAGGAGCTGGGTGTCCGGACGGTCTTCAACTTCCTCGGCCCGCTCACGAATCCCGCCGGCGCGACCCGGCAGGTGATCGGCGTCTCGGATCCCGGGAAGCTGGAAACGATGGCGGCGGCGCTGGGACAGCTCGGGGCCGAGAGGGCCTTGGTAGTGTCGAGCGCCGATGGCCTGGACGAGTTCTCGGTCTCCGGGCCGACCCGGGTGGTGGAGCTGAGAGATGGCGGCCTCTCGACCTACGACGTGACGCCCGAGGAGGTCGACCTCGAGCCGGCGGCCGAGGGCGCGGTGGGCGCCGGAACGCCTGAGCAGAACGCGCTCGTGCTGCGCGAGGTGCTCGCCGGGAATCCCGGCACGGAGCGCTCGCTGGCGGTGCTGAACGCCGGCGCGGCGATCTACGTGGCCGGCGGCGCCGAGACGCTTCGCCGAGGGAGTGCGCGCGGCGGAGCGCTCGGTCGACTCGGGCGCCGCGGCGGGCGTGCTCGAGCGCTGGGTGGAGGCGACGGCATGACGCGCGCTGGAGGCGCTGGTGGACGCGACCCGCGACGCGGTGCAGCGCCGGCAGCGCGAGCGCCCGCTGTCGGACCTGGCCGCCGAGATCGAGACGGGCCGCGAGGGCAGGCCGTTCGCCGAGGCGCTGTCGCGCCCCGGCACGTCCGTGATCGCCGAGCACAAGCGCCGCTCGCCGTCAGCCGGCACGATCCGCGAGGGCGCGAGCTGCGCCGAGATCGTGAGCGCCTACGAGCGCGGCGGCGCGGCCGCTGTCTCGATCCTCACCGAGGAGGCGCACTTCGGCGGCTCGCTCGCGGACCTGCGCGAGGCGCGCGCCGCGACGGAGCTCCCGATCCTCCGCAAGGACTTCACGATCGACCCGTACCAGCTCTACGAGGCGAAGCTCGCCGGGCGCCGACGGCGTGCTGCTCGTGGTCGGCTCGCTCGAGCAGGAGGCGCTCGCGTCGCTCTACGCGCAGGCGCAGGAGCTCGACCTCGACGCGCTGGTCGAGATCCACGACGACGAGGAGCTCGAGCGCGCGCTCGAGCTCGACTGCGACGTGATCGGCATCAACAACCGCGACCTCGGCGACTTCTCGCGTGGACATCCAGCGCACGTTCGACCTGCTCGCGGACGTGCCGGCGGGCAAGGTCGTGGTGTCCGAGTCGGGCATCCACCACCGCGGGCAGATCGAGGAGCTCGAGCAGGTGGGCGTCGACGCCGTTCTCGTCGGCGAGGCGCTCATGCGGGCGCCCGACCCGGAGGCGCGGCGCGCGAGCTCACGCGGCTCGGATGAACCCGCTTAGCCCCGAGCTGCGTACTCCCTACCATGGGGTGCCATGTCGACCGTCCCTGAGCTCGATCCGCCTCAGGTAGCCGAGCTCGGCGCACGCCTCCGCGACAACATCGCACGGGCGGTCAAGGCGCCCGACGACGTGCTGCGGGACGTGCTGGTCGCGCTGTTCGCGGAGGGCCACGTGCTGATCGAGGACTATCCGGGCGTCGGCAAGACGGCGCTCGCGCGCGCGCTCGCCCGCTCGGTGGACGCCGAGTACGCGCGCATCCAGTGCACGGCCGACCTGCTGCCCGCCGACGTGGTCGGCACGAACGTCTACAACCAGCGCGAGAACCGCTTCGAGTTCCGGCCCGGCCCCGTGTTCGCGAACGTCGTGCTGGTGGACGAGGTGAACCGCGCCTCGCCGAAGACCCAGTCCGGCCTGCTCGAGTGCATGCAGGAGCGCCACGTGACGGTCGACCGGCACACGCACGAGCTCGCGCGGCCGTTCATCGTGGTCGCGACGCAGAACCCGGTGGAGTACGAGGGCACCTATCCGCTGCCGGAGGCGCAGCTCGACCGCTTCATGGTGCGCGTCTCGCTCGGCTACCCGTCGGCGGACCAGGAGAGCCAGATGCTGCATGGACCACGCGGAGCAGCGACCGCGTGCTCGACCTCGAGACGGTGGCCGACGTGGGCGACGTGCTCGCCGCCCAGGAGGCCGCCGGCGCGGTGCACGGCAGCGAGGCGCTGCGCCGCTACGTCGTCTCGATCCTCGACGCCACCCGCGCCGACCCGCGCGTCGACCTCGGCGCGAGCCCGCGCGCCGGCCTGATGCTGTTCCGCGCCGCGAAGGCGCTCGCCGCGCTCGACGGCCGCGACCACGCGCTTCCGGACGACGTGCAGAAGATGGCCGGCGCCGTGCTCACCCACCGGCTGCTGCTCGCCCCCGGCACGGGCTCCGACGAGCGCGCCGCGGTGGTGCGCGACGCGCTGGAGCGGGTCCCGGCGCTCTAGGCGGCGATGGTCCGCCCAGTCCTCACGGCGCTGCTCGGAGCTGGCGCTGTGCCTGGCCGGCGGGACGTTCGACACGGCCGTCGCTCTACGTGCCGGGCGTGGCGCTCGTGCTGCTGGCCGTGGGGTCGGTCGTGTGGGTCGTGCTCGCCGCGCGCGGCGCGACGGTCGAGCGCGTGCCCGGCCCGCACACGGTCGTGGAGGAGGAGCCCTATCCGCTGCGCGTGGAGGTGCGGAGCGGGGTGCTGCCGCCGCCCGGCGGCGAGCTGCTCGAGCCGCTGCTCGGCTGGCCGGTGCCGATCGGCGGCCGCTGGTCGCGCGGCTGCGGATCAACGTGCGCTTCGCGCGCCGCGGGCGGCGCGTCCTCGAGCCCGACGCTGCTCGTGATCCGCGACCCGCTGCGGCTCTTCTCGCGCGAGCTCGCGCGGCGAGGGCCGCGACGAGGTGCTCGTGCTGCCGCGCGTCGAGCCCGTGACCGCCCCGGGCAGCGGCGGCGCGGGAGCGGGGTCCGAGGCGGGGCTCGGCGCCGAGCCGAGCCTGTCGGGCCGGCGCCTCGACGCATCCGCGGCCGAGCTCGAGATCGACGGCCTGCGCGCCTACCGGGAGGGCGCGCCCGCGTCGCGCATCCACTGGCCGTCGGTGGCGCGCCGCGGCGAGATGCTCGAGCGCCGGCTGGTGGCGGAGCTCGACTCGGCGCCGCTCGTGGTGATGGACCCGTCGAGCCCGGCGAGCGAGGAGTCGCTCGACATGGCCGTGCGCGCCGCCGCGTCGCTCTGCGTCTGGCTGGCGCGCCAGCGACGGCTGCGCCGTGCTGCTGCCGGGCGACCGCCGGCCGATCGAGATCGGCCACGACCTCGGCGCCTGGCCCGCGGTGCACGCCCGGCTCGCGCTCGTGGAGGCGGGCGCCGCACCGGCCAGCGGAGTGCTCGGGCCGCGCGGCGGGGCCGTGATCTGGGTGACGGGCGCCGACCTGCGCTCGACGCCGCGCGCGCTCGAGCGGCTGCCCGCCGGCTCGCGCTACGTGGTCTCGCCGGGAGCGCTGCCGGGCGTCCGGCCGGCGTTCGAGGTCGCGGGCTGCACCGGCTGTCAGGTGGAGCGGGCGCGCAGGGTGGCCGCGTGAGCGGGCTCCTCGGCCGCACGCCCGCTCCGCCGGCGCGGGCGCTCCGGCGCCCGCGGCACCGGCCCGCGCGGCCGAGCGCGAGCCCGCGCTCGCCGCCGAGGCGGCGGGCCGCGACTCGCTCGCCATGCGGCTGCTCGCCTTCGCCGCCCTGGGCGGCGTTCGGCGTCGCGCACTGGGCGCTGCTCGTGGAGAACTCCCCGGGGAACCGGTTGCTGCTCGTGCTCTGCATCGCGACGGCGGGCGGGGCCGCCCTCGCGCTTCCTCGACCGCGCACCGCTGCCGCGGCCCGCGATCCACGCGCTCGCCGCCGTCACCGCACTCCTCGTCCTGGTGCTCGGCCTCATGGCGGCCGGGCTCCCGGGCAGGCTCCTCCTGCCCGAGCACTGGGCCGAGCTGTTCGACGGGCTCGACCGCGGCCTGGCCGGCGTGCAGGGCCTCGAGCTGGCCCTACGACGGCGACGACGAGTGGATCCGCAGGACGGTCCTGCTCGGCGCGCCGGCGCTGCTCGCGATCGCGGCGGCGCTCGCGTTCTGGCCGGCGCGCTCTGGAACGCGGGTGCTCCGGGGCGGCGGCCTCGTGGCGCTGCTCCTGCTCTACGGGACCGCCGTGGCGGAGAAGGACCCCGGGCATGCCGCTGCTGCGCGGGCTCGTGCTGCTCGTGCTCGTGGCGGCGTGGCTGTGGCTCCCGCGGCTCGACGCAGCGCGAGGCGTGGATCGCGGCCGCCGTGGTGATCGGCGTGGGAGTGGTGACCCTTCCCGTGGCCGCGGCCCTCGACGCGCGACCGCGCCTGGTGGGACTACCGCGCCTGGGACTGGTTCGGCGCCGGCGAGGTGATCACGTTCGACTGGAACCACGAGTACGGCCCGCTCGACTGGTCGCGCTCCGGGGCGACGATGCTGAACGTGAAGTCCGACCGGCCGCACTACTGGAAGGCCGAGACGCCTCGACGGGTTCGACGGGCTGCGCTGGTTCCGCACCGGCGACCTCGACGAGGAGCGGTCCGGCCAGCAGCTCGCCTTCAACGGCCCGGCCGTGAACCCCACGACGTGGGACTACTTCGAGTACAACTCGGACTGGGACGAGCGCATTCGCTTCACCGTCCGGTCGCTGTCCACGGACCTGGTGGTGGGCGCGGGCGTCGTGCAGGACGTGGACGGCGATCGCCGCGGTGCCGGCGGCGGACGGCACGACGCGGCTCCAGGGCGGCGCGCGGCTCGAGGAGGGCGACTCGTACACGATCGCCGCGTACGCGCCGAACCCCACCAAGGAGCAGATGGAGAACGCCCCGCGGGGCTACCGCGGCGACATGGTGCGCTACACCGCGATGCAGCTCCCGCTGGAGGGCGAGAGCGCCACCGAGGGCGTGGCGCTTCAGGGCGACGCCGCGCGCGAGGCCGCCGCGGGGCTCCGGGAGACCATCTTCTTCCCGCTCCGCGACGAGCCGGTGAACACCGTGACCGAGGAGGCCGAGCCGGCGATCCGGAACTCGCCCTACGCCCGCATGTACGCCGAGGCTCAGCGCCTGACCGCCGACGCGTCGTCGTCGTACGCGGCCGTGAAGAACGTCGAGCGCTACCTCCAGGAGAGCTTCAGCTACGCGGAGCGGGTGCCCACCCGGCCGATCCCGCTGATGGGCTTCCTGTACGAGGACGAGCGCGGCTACTGCCAGCAGTTCTCGGGCGCGATGGCCCTGATGCTGCGCATGTCCGGCATCCCGGCCCGTGTCGCGGCCGGCTTCTCGCCCGGCTCGTACAACAAGGACACCGACGAGTACCGCGTGCGCGACCTGGACGCCCACTCCTGGGTCGAGGTCTGGTTCACCGGCATCGGCTGGGTGCCGTTCGACCCGACGCCGGCGCGCTCTCCGGCCGCCTCGCAGTCGAGCGCGCTCGCCACGAGCGCGGCGGCCGCCGACGCCGGGGAGGCGGACCAGACGCGCCTGGGCGTGGCCGGAGAGCGCGGCACGGACACGGGCGCCGCGCTCCAGTCGGAGGGCGACGGCGGCGGCGCGCTCGTGCCGGTGCTGCTGATCCTGCTCGTGGCCGGCCCGCTCGCGGTGCGGCGACGCTGCTCGTGGCCGTGCGCGTCCGGCGCATGCGCGAGCTCGCCCCCGCCGAGGTGGCCGACGCGCAGCTCTCGGAGCTCCGGCGCGCGCTCGTGCGGCTCGGCTGGGACGTGCCCGCCTCGACCACGCTGCTCGCGCTCGAGCGGCGGCTCGGCCGCTTCGCCGGCCCGGCGTCGGAGGCGTACGCCGGCGCGCTCCGCGCGAACCGCTACGACCCGCGCTCGCCGTCGGCGCCCAGCCTGCGGGACCGCCGCGCGCTGCGGCGGGAGCTCACGCGCGGGAGCCTGCTCGACCGGTTGCGGGGGCTCGTGGCGATCCCGCCCCGCGCGCCACGCTTATAGAAGGCTTAGGGAGGATTTACCGCGGCCTAAGGTCATGGGTCCATCCTCTCTCCCATGACCACGAAGAGCCGGGTGTCGAATGTCCTCGCTGGAGTCCTTGGCGGCCTGGTCGTGCTCGTGATCGGCGCGGTGCTGATCTCGACGGACGTGATCGACACCGGCGACTCGACGACGGTGGTCCGCGACGGGAGCGTCACGCAGCCCGTCGCCGACTCCGCGGGCAGCGAGGGCCGTACCGTGCGGGACATCTTCCGCCAGGAGGGCCGCGGCGTGGTCTTCATCGAGGCGGCCGGCGTTTCGAGCGACGGCGAGTCGCCGTTCGGCATCCCGCAGGAGGGGACCGCGACCGGGTCCGGGTTCGTGGTGGACGACGAGGGCCACATCGTCACGAACGCGCACGTGGTCGAGGGCGCCGAGAGCGTGACCGTGAGCTTCGGCGAGGACTCTGAGGCCGTGGACGCCGAGGTCCGCGGCGTGGACCCGTCGACCGACCTCGCGGTGCTCAAGGTGAACCCCGACGACGTGCAGGGCGGGCTCACGCCGGTGCCGCTCGGCAACTCCGACAGGGCAGAGGTCGGCGAGCCCGTGATCGCGATCGGCAACCCGTTCGGCTTCAGCCGCACGGTCACGACCGGCATCGTGTCCGGCCTCCAGCGCCAGATCATCGCCCCGGACGGGTTCACGATCCCCGACGTGATCCAGACCGACGCGTCGATCAACCCCGGCAACTCCGGAGGCCCGCTGCTCGACGCGAACGGCCGCGTGATCGGCATCAACTCTCAGATCGCGACGGGCGGCGGCGAGGGCTCGGTCGGCATCGGCTTCGCGGTCCCGGTGAACACGGCGAAGGAGCTGCTGCCGGAGCTCAAGGCCGGCGAGGAGATCGAGCGCGCGTACCTCGGCGTGAGGCTGGGTCCCGTGACCGAGCAGGTCGCGGAGGAGCTCGACCTGCCCGTTGACTACGGCGCCTACGTGGCCCTCGTGACCGAGGGGAGCCCGGCGGCGGACGCCGGCCTGCGCGGCGCCGGGGAGAGCGGCGAGGCGGGCGACGTGATCGTGGCGATCGACGGCCGTCGCGTCGAGAGCGACGAGGAGGCCGTGGCGGCCATCGCGTCCAATCAGCCGGGCGACCGGATCGAGATCGACTACTACCGCGGGGACGAGCAGCGGACCGTGACGGTCGAGCTCACCGAGCGCCCCGCGTCGGCCGACGCGCCCGCGGACGAGGGCGACGAGGACGGCGGCGGGCTCTTCCCGTAGGCCGGCCGGCCGCGGGCGGCGCCCGTGGCGCTCTGCGACGATAGGCGGGCCATGACCCGCGTGAAGATCTGCGGCATCACGGACCTCGAGGACGCCCACCAGGCCGTGGAGCTGGGCGCCTGGGCGCTCGGGATGATCTTCTGGCCGGGGAGCCCGCGCGCCTGCCCCGTGGAGCAGGCCGAGGCGATCGGCGCACAGCTCCACCGGCGCGTGGAGCTCACGGGCGTGTTCGTGAACGCGACGCTCGACGAGGTGGCCCAGACGGCCGACCTGTGCCGGTTCACGCTGCTCCAGCTGCACGGCGACGAGGGCCCCGCCTACTGCCAGGAGGCCGCCCGCCGGACGGGCTGCCGCGTGATGAAGGCGGCGCGCGTGCATGACGCGGCCCACGTGCAGGCGCTGCGCGCGTTCCACACGGACCTCCACCTGCTCGACGCCCACTCGCCGAAGGCGCCCGGCGGCACGGGCGAGAGCTTCGACTGGGAGCTCGCCCGCCTGCATCCCGGCACGCCGCCGGTCGTGCTGTCGGGAGGGCTGACACCGGACAACGTGGGCGAGGCGATCGCCGTGGCGTCCCCGTATGCCGTGGACACCGCGAGCGGCACCGAGGCGGCGCCCGGCCGCAAGGACCCGGCGAAGGTCACGGCGTTCTTCCACGCGGTCGAGGCTGCGGACCAAGTAGCGGTATGAGCATCGAGCCGCTCGAGCGGCGCTTCGGCCCCTACGGCGGCCGGTACGTGCCCGAGACGCTGATCCCCGCGCTCGACGAGCTCGAGCGCGAATGGTCGGCGGCGCGAGCCGACCCCGGCTTCCTCGCGGAGCTCGACGGGCTGCTGCGCGACTACGTGGGGCGGCCGACGCCGCTGTACCACGCACGGCGCCTGTCGGAGGCGGTGGGCGGGGACGTGTGGCTGAAGCGCGAGGACCTCACCCACACGGGCTCGCACAAGATCAACAACGCGATCGGCCAGGCGCTGCTCGCGAAGCGGATGGGGAAGCCGCGCGTGATCGCCGAGACCGGCGCCGGCCAGCACGGCGTGGCCGCGGCCACGGCGTGCGCGCTGCTCGGGCTCGAGTGCATCGTCTACATGGGCACCGAGGACATGCGCCGCCAGGAGCCGAACGTGCAGCGGATGCGGCTGCTCGGCGCGGAGGTCCGCGGGGTGGAGGCCGGCGCGCGAACGCTGAAGGAGGCCGTGTCGGCCGCGATCCGCGACTGGGTCGCGAACGTGGGCTCCACCCACTACGTGATCGGCTCGTGCGTGGGGCCCGCGCCCTACCCGGCGCTCGTGCGCGACCTCCAGCGCCGGATCGGCGACGAGGCGCGCGCCCAGCTGCTCGAGCAGGCCGGCCGGCTGCCCGGCCGCGCGATCGCCTGCGTGGGCGGAGGGCTCGAACGCGATCGGCACGTTCATCCCGTTCGTGGACGACGACGAGGTGGAGCTGATCGGCGTCGAGGCGGCGGGCGAGGGGCTCGCGACGACACGGCACTCGGCCCCGCTAACGACCGGCGCGCGCGGCGTGCTCCACGGGGCGTTCTCGGCGGTGCTCCAGGACGAGGAGGGCCAGATCCTCGAGGCGCACTCGATCTCGGCGGGGCTCGACTACCCGGGCGTCGGGCCCGAGCACGCGTACCTGCGCGACTCCGGCCGCGTCCGGTACGTGGCGCGTGGAGGACGGCGCCGCCGTGGACGCGTTCCACCGCGTCGCCGAGCTCGAGGGGATCCTGCCCGCGCTCGAGTCGTCGCACGCGATCGCGTGGGCGCTGGCGAACCCGTCGCCGGGGCTCACGCCTGATCACGCTCTCCGGCCGCGGCGACAAGGACCTCGCGGAGGTGCTCGTCGCTCAGGTGAGCATCGTCCGACGCCTTCGCCGGACACGGCAAGCGAGCAGCTCTCATGCCGTACCTGATGGGGGGCTATCCGAGCATCGAGGGATCGGTCGAGGCGGGGCTGGCCGCGGCCGACGCGGGAGCGGACCTGCTCGAGCTCGGCGTGCCGTTCTCGGACCCGCTGGCGGACGGGCCGGTGATCCATGCGGCCGCCGTCGAGGCGCTGGCCTCGGGGGCCACTCTTCACGGGGTCCTGGGGGCGTGCGAACGGCTTGCGGCGAGGGTGCCTGTCGTCCTGATGGTGTACGCGAACATCGTGTTCACGGCGGGGGTCGAGGCCTTTGCGCTCCGGGCCGCCGCCGCGGGGGCCTCCGGCCTGATCGTGCCCGACCTTCCTCACGACGAGGCCGGGCGAGCTGCGCGCCGCCTGCGACGCGGAGGGGCTGGCGCTCGTGCCGCTGGTGGCGCCGACCTCCACCCCGGAGCGGATCGCGGAGATCGGCGCGGACGCGCGCGGGTTCGTCTACACCGTCTCGCTCACGGGGACCACCGGCGAGCGGGCCGAGCTGCCGCAGGACCTGACCGAGACCGTGGAGCGGGTGCGGGCCGCGTCGACCGTGCCGGTGGCCGTGGGCTTCGGGATCTCGACGCCGGACCACGCCCGCGCAGTCGCCGAGGTTGCCGACGGGGTGATCGTGGGAAGCCGCGTGGTGCGGGCGGCGGGGGAGGGCGGCCCGGACGCGGTGGGCTCCCTGGTGGCCGAGCTCGCCACCGCTCTCCGGGTCTAGGCCAACAGCGGCATTGAAGGGCGGGGTCCCGGCCGGGCGGTGGGTATTCGGTGCGTTTTTCGACTCGATTCCCCACCACCCGGGCTCGGGCGTGCGTTCCCGGGTGGATTGTGGAACAATCTCCGTCTCGTGGCTCGGCTTCATGTCCTCACCGCTGCCGTTCTCTTTGGGACCACCGGCACCGCCATGGCCCTCGGGCCGGACGTGGAGCCGGTGGCGGTCGGGATCGCGCGGATCGTGGTGGGCGCCGTGCTGCTGGTGGCGGTCGCGCTGGCGCTGGGCGGCGGCCGGATCGCGCTCGGGCGGGCCCATCGCGGGCTCGTGCTCCTGTCCGGGGTCTTCGTCGCGGTCTACCAGGCCAGCTTCTTCGCCGCGGTCGCCGAGACCGGCGTGGCGATCGGCACGGTCGTGGCGCTCGGCTCCGCGCCGGCGTTCACCGGCCTGTTCGCTCGCACGTTCACGGGCGAGCGGCTCCGCGCGGAGTGGTACGCGGCCACCGGGCTCGCGTGCGCGGGCGTCTGCCTGCTGACGCTCGGCGGCGGGAGCGGCGATGTCTCCGCGCCGGGCGTGGCGCTCGCGCTCGCGGCGGGCGCCGGGTACGCGGGCTACGCGGTGGCCGGGAAGCGGATCCTCGACCAGGGCGCGACGCCCGAGGGCACGATGGCCGCGGTGTTCGCGACGGGCGGCCTGCTCCTCTCGCCGCTGCTGTTCCTCGTCCCGGCGGGCGGCCTGCTCACGACCGACGGGCTGCTGCTCGCCGCCTACCTCGGCGCGCTCCCGACGGCGCTGGCGTACGTGCTGTTCGCCCGCGGGCTCGAGCGGCTGGGGCCGAGCGAGACCTCCACGCTGACCCTGGCCGAGCCGGTGACCGCGATGGTGCTCGGCTTCGCGGTGCTGAGCGAGCGCCCGGGAGCCGTGGCGCTCGCGGGGGCGGGGCTGGTGCTGACGGGACTTGCCGTGCTGGCGCTGCCCTCGGTGCGTCGTTCGCCCGTGCGAATGGCCACGGCGGAAGCCGCGGGCTGAGGTAGGCTGGCGCGCCAATGGCCGAGACGAAGACAGCCAACGGAGCCACGGAGGACACGGCGACCGAGGCGAAGACCCAGGAGAAGCCGCAGCGCAAGCGCATCACGAGGCGCAAGGCCGTGGAGCAGCGGGCGCGGAGCTACTTCGAGGCGATGGACCGCCGGGACGCCGAGGGCATGCTCGAGCACTGGAGCGACGAGGGCGTCGAGGACGTCATACCCGTCGGAGTCATGCGCGGCCGCGAGGAGCTCCGGAGCTTCTTCAACTCCCTGTTCCGGGCGATGCCCGACGCGAGGACCACCGTCACGCGCGTCGTCGCCGGCGAGCAGTCCTGCGCCGTCGAGTGGCGCATGGAGGGCACCTTCAGCGGCGAGCCGTACCTGGGCATCGACGCGAACGGGAAGCACGTGGAGATCCGCGGCTGCGACCTGCTCGAGTTCGAGGACGGCCAGATCACGAGCCTCACCGCGTACTCGGACGGCGCCGGCTTCGCGCGCCAGATCGGGCTGCTCCCGCCGGACGGGTCGGGCGCCGACCGCGCCATGAAGAGCGCCTTCAACGCCGCCACGAAGGTGAAGCGGCGCGCTCGCCGAGCGCCGGAGCGGCTGATGGCCGTCCTGATCGCGCTCACCGTCGGCCTCGTCTGGTGGATCGCCGCCTGGGCGTTCGGCATCAAGGCCTTCGACGCGTTCATGCTCACCCTCGCGCTCGTCGTGGGAGCGGCGGCGTACACGATGGTGAAGCCCTTCCTCGACCAGCTCAGGGGCCGGGAAGTGCCCGAGCCGGAAGAGCAGGGCGCGGGCTTCTAGCCGAAGAAGGTCTGCGCGGCCTCGTAGTCCTCGACCGGCACGGTCCGCAGGCCGGCGACCGCCTCGGACAGCGCCACCAGCTCGATGCGCGTGCCGCGCAGCGCCGGCATGACGCCCCAGCTCGAGTCGCTCGCGGCATCCACCGCCGCCAGCCCGAGACGCGTGGCGAGCACGCGGTCGAACGCCGTCGGCGTGCCGCCGCGCTGGATGTGGCCGAGCACGGTCGCGCGCGACTCGACTCCGGTGCGCGACTCGATCTCGCGCTCGAGCCGCTGGCCGATGCCGCCCAGGCGCACGTGGCCGAACTCGTCCTCCTGGCCCTCGACCGTCTCCATCGTGCCCTCGCGCGGCACCGCTCCCTCCGCGACGACGACGATCGAGAAGTAGCGCCCGCGCGAGGTGCGCCGCTCGATGAGGCGGCAGACCTCCTCGATGTCGAAGGGGCGCTCGGGGATCAGGATCACGTCGGCGCCGCCGGCGAGGCCGGCGTGCAGGGCGATCCAGCCCGCGTGGCGGCCCATCACCTCCACGATCATCACGCGGTTGTGCGACTCGGCGGTGGTGTGCAGCCGGTCGATCGCCTCGGTCGCGATCTGCACCGCGGTGTCGAAGCCGAACGTCATGTCGGTGCCGGCGAGATCGTTGTCGATCGTCTTCGGCACGCCGATGATCGGCAGCCCGTGCTCGCCGTGCAGCCTGGCGGCCGCCCCGAGCGTGTCCTCGCCGCCGATCGCGATCAGCCCGTCCACGCCGAGCGACTCGAGCGTCGAGCGGATCGCGTCCGGGCCGTCGTCGCGCTTGAACGGGTTCGTCCGCGACGAGCGCAGGATCGTTCCGCCGCGCGGAAGGATGCCGCGCGTCGACTCGACGGTGAGCGGCTCGTGCTCGCCCTCGAGCGGGCCGCGCCAGCCGTCGCGGAAGCCGACGATCTCGTGCTCGTGGGTGTCGATCCCCCGTCGCACGATCGCTCGGATGACCGCGTTCAGGCCGGGGCAATCGCCTCCCCCGGTGAGCACGCCGATCCGCACGCCCGGCACGATACCCGCGCTCGTCACAATGGCCCGCTTGCGGCATCGTGCAACAGCTCTCCTCGCGTTCCTCCCGCTCGCCCTCGGCGGGTGCCTCGGCGATGGAGACGACGAGTCGCACCGCGTGGCGGGCGACACCGCCGTCGTGTACTCGAGCGCTCCCCGCGCCGGCGTGTCCGCCGCGGCGGCCGAGGCCGTGCTGGCCGGCGAGCGGCGCGCGCTCGCCGAGCGCGGCGGTCGCGCCGGCGAGCTGGCTATCGAGCTCCGGGCGCTCCCGGCCACCGACGAGGACGACGAGCCGTGGGACCCGGACGTGGTATCCGAGAACGCCGAGCGCGCGGCCGACGATCCCGCCGCGATCGCCTACATCGGCGAGCTCGACTACGGCGCCACCGCCGTGTCCCTCCCGATCACGAACGACGCCGGGCTGCTCCAGGTCTCGCCCGCGGACGGCCTCACGAGCCTCACCCGCCGGCCGCCGGGACGGCCGCGCGCGGGGCCCGAGCGGTACTACCCGTCCGGCGAGCGCAGCTTCGCGCGCATCGGCCCGGAGGACCTGCGCGAGGCGGAGCTGCTCGTGGCGCGGGCGCGCGAGAACGGGGCCGAGCGGATCGCGGTGGTCTTCGACCGCGAGATCTACGGGCGCGAGCTGGCCGGCCTGATCGTGGCGCGCGCCCGCGACGCCGGGCTCGAGGTCGGCGCCTCCGAGCAGTACGGCGGGAACGTGGACGACATCCCCGACCTGGTCTCCGCCCTCGCGGAGGGACGCCCGGACGCGGTGCTGTACGCGGGCGTGGCCGGGAGCGGCACCGGCCGCCTCCTGGCCGCGATCGACTCCGGGATGCCGGGTGTGCCCGTGTACGCCGCGAGCGGCATCCTCGCCCGCGACGCCCCGATCCCGGCCGCGCCCGAGCGTGTCGAGGCCGTGGGTCCCAGGCTGTCGCCCGAGCGGGCCGGCTACCTCGCGATGCGGCTCGTGCTCGACGCCATCGAGGCCGGCGGGCGCGACCGCCGCCGCGTGATCGAGGCCGCGCGGCGGATCGGCCCGAGCGCGGAAGCGGGCGCGTTCACGGTGTACCGGCTGGGCCCGGATGGCCGCTTCGCACCCTCATTTTCTCCGCGTTAAGCAGGGGCGATGCCCCGGCAGGGGTTGCGAAGGGTGATTAGGATGCCCGCCAGGTTGGAGCCACTCCCATAGGAGGGAATGTTTTGCGAGTACGTTGGCTGGCACTTTTCGCCTGCCTGCTCGGCGCCTTCGCCCTGGGCATGACTGCCTGCGGCGATGACGACGACGAAGGCGGCGACGGCGCAGCACAAGAAGGCGGCGGTGGAGGGACGGTCAACGTCTACTCATCGCTTCCGCTTCAGGGCGCTTCACGCCCGCAGACGACGGCAATGGTCGACGGCATCAAGCTCGCCCTCGATCAGGCCGGCGGCAAGGCGGGTGACGTGACGATCAAGTACACGTCGCTCGACGACTCGACCGCGCAGGCGGGCACCTGGACGCCGGAGGCCACTCAGGCCAACGCGCGCAGGGTTGCCGGCGATGACGCGGCCGTCGCCTACATCGGCGAGTTCAACTCGGGCGCGAGCGCTGTCTCGATCCCGATCCTGAACGAGGTCCCGATCGCTCAGATCAGCCCCGCGAACACCGCGGTGGGCCTGACCTCTGACGAGCCGGGCGCCGACACCGAGGCGGGCGAGCCGGATATCTACTACCCGACGGGCGAGCGGCATTACCTGCGCATCGTCCCGAAGGACACCATCCAGGGCGCTGCCCTGGCGACCGTCATGAAGAAGGACGGTTGCACCACGACGTACATCCTCAACGACAAGGAGGTGTACGGCGCGGGTCTGGCGCGGAACATCGAGGCGGCTGCGAAGGCGCAGGGTCTCGAGGTCGCGGGCAACGAGGGCATCGACCCGAAGGCCGCGAACTTCCGCTCCCAGGCATCGACGATCGCGGACGCGGGCGCTGACTGCTTCGTGTTCTCGGGAATCACCGCCAACGGCGCGGTCCAGCTGTACAAGGACGTGGAGGCCGCGGTCCCGGACGCCAAGCTGTACGGGCCCGACGGCGTAGCCGAGTCCGGCTTCGCCGATCCGAAGGAGGGCGGCATCCCCGCCAACGTGGCAGCCAAGACCAAGGTCACGGTCGCCACGCTCTCGCCCGATCAGTACCCGGAGGAGGGGCAGAAGTTCTTCTCCGACTTCGAGTCCGAGTACGGCGAGCCCAACCCGGATCCCTACGCCATCTACGGGTACGAGGCCATGAAGCTGGTCATGGACACCTGCACTGAGCTGGGGGCCGATTGCACGGATCGTGCGGCCATGATCGAAGCGCTGTTCAACACGAAGGGTCGTGAGTCGGTGCTCGGCACCTACGACATCGACGAGAACGGCGACACGACGCTGACGGACTACGGCGTCTACTCGATCGAGGGCGGCGAGCTGCAGTTCGACGAGACGGTGAAGGCCGAAGCGGGCTGATCCTGCTCTCGTAAGTTGTCACGGGTTATGAGGGGGCGGGCCTATCGGTCCGCCCCCTTACCGTGATAGAAGTGGCAGCGAGGGGACCTTGGAGGCAAGTTCGGAAGCACCACGCCTGCCCGTCCGGGCCAACACCTGGGACAGGGTTCGGGCATTCATCGGCCAGTACGGCCTGATCGCGATTCTCCTCGTGATGCCGGTGGCCTTCGGCCTCCACGACCTCGCCGAGGACGGGAACCTCACCCGGATCGGCAACAACCTCGTGGCCGGCCTCTCGAACGGGGCGATCTGGGCGCTGATCGCGCTCGGGTACACGCTCGTCTACGGAATCATCGAGCTGATCAACTTCGCCCACGGCGAGGTGTTCATGATCGGCTCGCTCGTCACGGCCGCGTGGTTCTGGAGCGTCGTGGGGCTCACCGAGGAGACCGCGATCTTCGGCCTGATCCTCGGACTGCTCGCCTCGCTCATCGTCGCGATGCTCGCGAGCGGGGCGCTCAACGTGATGATCGAACGCGTTGCCTACCGGCCGCTCAGAACGGCGCCAAAGCTCGCGCCGCTCATCACGGCGGTGGGCATGTCGTTCATCCTCCAGAACGTCGGCATCCTCTGGATCGGCGGCTCGCAGGAGGGAGTGCCGCAGCTCGTCGACCCGCAGAAGGACCTCTTCGAGATCGGCGGCGTCGTCGTGAACCAGGGCGACGTGCTCTCGATCGGCGTGACGATCCCGCTCGTCTTCCTCCTCACCACCTTCATCGGCCGTAGCCGGATGGGCCGCGCGATGCGCGCCACCGCCCAGGATCCGGAGGCGGCCCGGCTGATGGGGATCAACGTCGACACGACGATCTCCCTGACCTTCCTGCTCGGCGGCCTGATGGCCGGCGCCGCCGGCCTCGTGTACGCGCTCTACCAGACGACGGTCTGGTACTTCCAGGGCTTCCAGGCCGGCCTGATCGCCTTCACGGCGGCGGTCATGGGCGGCATCGGGAACCTCCAGGGCGCGGTGCTCGGCGGCTTCATCATCGGGATCATCCAGCAGACCTCCGACAACCGCATCGGAGGCGAGTGGACGCCCGCGATCGTGTTCGCGTACCTGGTCCTGATCATGGTCTTCCGGCCCCAGGGACTCCTGGGCGAGGAGACGAGGGAAGCCGGCTAGGCCATGCCGCAGGCGAAGACGGACCTACGCACGATCCTCACCGCCGCAGTCGTTTCGCTGCTGCTCCTGATCTTCACGTCGCAGCTGCTCGAGATGGACCTGTTCATGGCCCTGATCCTGGCCATCCTGGTCGCGCTCCGGATTCTCTTCGCGGGGGACCGGCGGGTCGTGGTCGCGGTGCTGGTCGCGCTCCTGCTCTGGGCGATCTACCTGCCGCTCGGGCACGACGAGAACAGCGAGTTCCTCGGGATAGCCGTGCTGATCCTCGCCTACTCGGTCATGGCACTCGGCCTGAACATCATCGTCGGCTATGCCGGTCTCCTGGACCTCGGCTACGTGGCGTTCTTCGCGCTCGGCGCCCTCACCGCGGGCTGGTTCATGTCCAACTTCTACTCGGGGGCCGGCGGCGACGGCTTCCACTTCCTCGTCTCGGAGTCGGCGGCCAACCTGCCGGGCATCCACCTGAACTTCCTGCTCGTCGTGGTGATCGCGGTGATCGTCTGCACGATCGCCGGCATGCTCATCGGGCTGCCGACGCTGCGCCTGCGCGGCGACTACATCGCGATCGTCACGCTCGCGTTCGGCGAGATCATCGGCCGGATCGTCATCAACGGCGATCAGATCCACTACAAGGACGTGCCGGTCTTCGGCAGCGGGCTCGAGTCGATCTTCGGCGCGGGCGCGAACTTCTCGAAGGGCAGACAGGGCATCACGCCGATCGACAAGATCGACCTGCCCTTCGGGGACCCGTTCCAGTCGCTCAATCTGCGCCCGTGGTTCTGGGTCGCGCTCGGGATGGTCCTGCTCGTGCTGTTCGTGAACTACCGCCTGCGCGACTCGCGGCTGGGTCGCGCCTGGATCGCGCTGCGGGAGGACGAGGTCGCCGCCGCGTCGATGGGCGTGCCGCTCGTGAAGACGAAGCTGCTCGCCTACGGCACCGGCGCGGCGTTCGGCGGCATCGCCGGCGTCTTCCTCGCGTCGCTGCTCAACACGGTCAACGCGGACCAGTTCCAGTTCTTCTTCTCGATCTTCATCCTCGCGATGGTGATCCTCGGCGGGCTCGGGTCGATCGAGGGCGTGCTGGTGGGCGCCGCGGTGCTGGTGTACATCAACTTCAAGTTCATCCCGGACGTGAACGACAAGCCGCGTGAGTGGTTTAACCTCGATCTCGACATGTCCGAGCTGTCGGCCGCGATCTACGGCTTCCTGCTCGTGATGATGATGATCCTGCGCCCGCAGGGCCTGATCCCGGAGCGAAGACGCGAGCTCGAGATGGCCGAGGGCGTCGGTGTCGGCGCCACCACCGGCGTGGGTGGCACGGAGACCACCGACATCTACGAGACACGGGCATGAGCGAGAACGGCACGAACGACAACGCGATCCTGACCGCCACCGGCGTCACCAAGGTGTTCGGCGGCCTGGTGGCCGTGGAGGACGTGTCCTTCGAGATCCCGCGCGGCCGGATCGTGTCGATCATCGGCCCGAACGGCGCCGGCAAGACGACGTTCTTCAACATGCTCACCGGCCTCTACAAGCCGACCTTCGGGCGGATCGAATTCGAAGGCCGCAACATCACGGCGCGCCGCCCGGATCGCATCATGGCGCTGGGCATGGCGCGGACGTTCCAGAACATCCGGCTGTTCGCCACGATGAGCGCGATGGAGAACGTGATGGTGGGGCAGCACGCGCGGATGAGGGCCGGCCTGTTCGGCTCCATCCTCCGGATGCCGTGGGTGCGCTCCGAGGAGAAGCGCGTGGTGGAGAAGGCACGCGAGGAGCTGCGCTACGTGGGCCTCCGCGACGAGCTCCACGGGCAGATGTCGATCAACCTCTCCTACGGCGACCAGCGCCGGCTCGAGATCGCGCGGGCGCTCGCGTCCGACCCGAAGGTCCTGCTGCTCGACGAGCCCACGGCCGGCATGAACCCTCAGGAGTCGCGCGAGCTCACGGACTTCATGCGGAAGCTCCGCGACGAGCGCGACATAAGCATCCTGCTGATCGAGCACGACATGCAGGTGATCATGCAGGTCTCCGAGCACATCACCGTGCTCGACCACGGCACGAAGATCGCCGAGGGCTCGCCGCAGGAGGTGCGGGAGAACCCGCGGGTGATCGAGGCCTACCTGGGCAAGCAGGCGGAGTCCCACTGATGGCGCTGCTCGAGGTCAAGGACGTCCACACGTTCTACGGGAACATCGAAGCCCTCAAGGGGATCTCGATCGAGGTCGCCGAGGGCGAGTGCGTCACGCTGATCGGCTCGAACGGGGCCGGCAAGTCGACCACGCTGCGGTCGATCTCGGGGCTCACGCCGCCGCGGCAGGGCTCGATCCGCTTCAACGACCGCGAGATCACGGAGACGCCGCCCCAGGAGATCGTCTCGATGGGCGTGGCCCACTCGCCGGAGGGGCGCCACGTGTTCCCGCGGATGAGCGTGCGCGAGAACCTGATGCTGGGCGCGTACCTGCGCAGGGACGACAGCGGCATCGAGGAGGACATCGATCGCGTCTACACGCTGTTCCCGCGCCTGAAGGAGCGCGAGAAGCAGAAGGGCGGGACGATGTCCGGCGGAGAGCAGCAGATGCTCGCCATCGGGCGCGCCCTGATGGCCCGTCCCACGCTGCTGCTGCTGGACGAGCCCTCGATGGGCATCGCGCCCATCCTGGTCGAGCGCATCTACGAGACGATCGCCGAGATCAATCGCCAGGGCACCACGATCCTGCTCGTGGAGCAGAACGCGAACTTCGCCCTCGACGTGTCCACGCGCGGCTACGTGCTCGAGACCGGCGCCGTCACGGTGACCGACGAGTCCTCGTCGCTGCGCGAGAACCCCGAAGTCCAGAAGGCGTACCTGGGAGCGTGAGCTGATGGTCCTGGCCGTCATCGGAGCAGCCGCGCTATGGCTCACGTTCGTGTGGCTCGGGTCGGCGATCATCGCGTCCCTGATCTCGGACGCCAAGGGCTACGGGGAGCGGTGGGGCCTCATCACGGGCACGGTTCTCAGCGTGCTGGGCGCGTTCATATGGGCGGTCGTCCCGCCGCGGGAGATCTCCCGCTGGAAGCTCCACACCGGGCTGTCGGGCGGCGGCCGCACGGCGCTGATCGTCGTCGAGGTGATCCTGCTGCTCGGACTGGCGTTCGCGGTCACCCAGGTGGACGCGAGCTCCGGTGGCCGGATCGGCCTGATCCTCGTGGGGCTGATGGTGCTCGTGGTCGCGGCCGCGCTCGTCTACACGATCGACATCATGCGCGCGACCGGCGGCAAGACCATGGCCGAGCTCCGCGCGGAGCGCCAGGTCATCGAGTAGCGTCGCGCAGCGCGGCCTCGAGGCCCGGCTGCCTGAACCCGTAGCCGAGCTCCGTCAGGCGGGCCGGCACCGCCCGCTGCCCGGTGGTCACGATCTCGGCCATCTCGCCGTAGAGCGCCTTCACCGCGAGGGCGGGGACCGGCGCGAACGCCGGCCTGCGCAGGACGCGCCCGAGAGCCTTGGACAGCTCCTTGTTCGTCACGGGCTCCGGCGCGGTCAGGTTGACCGGCCCGGCCGCGGCGTCGGTGTCGAGCTCGAACAGGATCGCGCCGACGACGTCGTCGAGGTGGACCCAGGGCACCCACTGCTTCCCGCCGGCCACGGGCCCGCCGACGCCCGCCTTGAAGAACGGGAGCATCTTCGCGAGCGCGCCGCCCTCGCTCGCGAGCACGACGCCGGTGCGGTTCAGCACGACGCGAACGCCGAACTGCTCGGCGCGGACGCGCCTCCGCCTCCCAGTCGACGGTGACCCGAGCCAGGAAGTCGTCGACCGGGCGGGGCGGACTCGTCGACGACCTCGTCGCCGAGGTGGCCGTAGTAGCCGGCGCCGGACTGAGAGATCAGCGTGCGCGGGCGCTCACCCTCCTGGAGCGCCCCGATCGCGTCGACCAGGTTGCGGGTGCCGAGGATGCGCGAGTCGCGGATCTCCCGCTTGGCCTCGTCGCTCCAGCGCTGTGCGATCTGCTCCCCGAGCAGGTGCACCACGGCGTCGTGCCCGCGGAGCGCGTCGAGCGGCGCCGGCGTGGCCTTCGGGTCCGGCCAGTTCGTGGACCGGGAGAGCTCCGTGACCTCGTCGCCGCGGCCGCGCAGCGCGCCCACCAGCGCGCGGCCGATCATGCCGGTCGCGCCGCGTGACGGCTATGCGCATCAGCCGACCGTGGCGCGCTCGACGGTGGGCTGCTCCACGGCCTCGTCCTCGTCGCCGCGCTCGGCCACCTCGGCCACGGCCTTCGCGACCTCGCGCGCCACGTCGCGGTTGAAGACGCTCGGGACGATGTAGTCCTCGTCGAGCTCGTCGTCGGCCACCACGGAGGCGATCCCGCGCGCGGCCGCGAGCTTCATCTCCTCCGTGATCGCGGGCGCGCGCACGTCGAGCGCGCCGCGGAAGATCCCCGGGAAGGCCAGCACGTTGTTGATCTGGTTCGGGTAGTCGGAGCGCCCGGTGGCCATCACGCGCACGAACGGAGCCGCCTCCTCCGGCCGCACCTCCGGGTTCGGGTTCGCCATCGCGAACACGAACGGGTCGGCGTTCATCTTCTGGAGGTCGCTGCGCGTCGATGATCCCGGGGCCCGACAGGCCGATGAACACGTCCGTGCCCTCGATCACCTCGCGCGGCGGGCCGTCGCGGCCGGCGGCGTTCGTGTTCTCCGCGAGCCAGCGCTTGGGCGCGTTCATCGAGCCCGCCTCGTAGTCGTCGCGGCCGGTGTGGATCGCGCCGAACCGGTCGCACGCCACGATCGAGGTCACGCCGGCGTCCATGAGGATCTTCGCGACCGCCACGCCCGCGGCGCCGGCGCCGACCATCGAGCACCTCGAGGTCCTCCATGCGGCGGTCCGTCGAGCCGGCAGGCGTTGATGAGGGCGGCGAGCGTGACGATCGCCGTGCCGTGCTGGTCGTCGTGGAAGACGGGGATGTCGAGCGCCTGCTGGAGGCGCTGCTCGATCTCGAAGCAGCGCGGCGAGGAGATGTCCTCGAGGTTGATGCCGCCGAACGTGGGCGCGATGCGGATCACGGTCTCCACGATCTCGTCCACGTCCTTCGTGGCGAGGCAGATCGGGAACGCGTCGACGTCGGCGAACTCCTTGAAGAGCATCGCCTTGCCCTCCATGACGGGCATGGCGGCCTCGGGTCCGATGTCGCCGAGGCCGAGCACCGCGGTGCCGTCGGAGACGACGGCGACCGTGTTCGCCTTGATCGTGTACTTGAACGCCTTCTGGCGGTTCTCGGCGATCGCCGTGCACACGCGCGCGACGCCCGGCGTGTAGGCCATCGACAGGTCGTCGCGGCTCTTCAGCGGGAGGTTCAGCCCGGTGTGGATCTTGCCGCGGCGGTGGACCTCGAAGGTGCGGTCGGTGACCTCGACGACCTCGGCCGCCTTGACGGACTGGACCGCGGAGATCACCTGGCCGCGGTGGTCGACGCTGCCGCACTCGACCGTGATCTCGCGCACCGTCCGGTCGCCCTTGGCGTCCACGGTGTCCACCGCGACGATCGATCCCCCGGCGCGGGTGATGGCGGCCGTGACCTTGCCGAGCACGCCGCCGGGCCGCGAGGGCAGGGCGACGCGCAGGGTCAGCGAGAACTGTGCGGAGGGAGTGGCCACCGCGGATCATACGGGCGCCCGCGCAGTAATGACGCGAGGGGGTAGCCCTGCCGATAGGGTTGAGGCGGTGCCGCCCGAGTCGTCGAAGGAGCTGTTCCTCATCGACGGGAACAGCCTCGTCTACCGCGCCTTCTTCGCGCTTCCCGAGTCGATCGCGACCTCCAAGGGGCAGCCCACGAACGCGATCTTCGGGTTCGCGTCGATGCTCGTGAAGATCATCTCCGAGTACGGCGTGAAGCCGACGCTCGTGGTCTGGGACGCGGGGATGTCGGGCCGCAAGGAGGTCTACGAGGAGTACAAGGGCCAGCGCGACTCGAAGCCCGACCTGCTCGCGGAGCAGTGGCCCTACCTGCACCCGCTCGTGGACGCGTTCGGCTACGAGAACGTGCGCGTGGAGGGCTACGAGGCCGACGACGTGATCGCCACGGTCGCCGAGCACGCGCGCGCGAAGGACTACGAGGTGATGGTCGTGACCGGCGACCGCGACCTGTTCCAGCTCATCGAGCCGGGCGTGCGGGTGATGGCCACGAGCCGCGGCATCACGGAGACGAAGGTCTACGACCGCGACGCGGTGATCGACCGGTACGGGATCGCGCCCGAGCTGATCCCCGACTTCGTGGGGCTGAAGGGCGACACCTCGGACAACATCCCGGGCGTTCCCGGGATCGGCGAGAAGACCGCCTCGCAGCTGCTCCAGGAGCACGGCGACCTGGAGGGGGTGCTCGGGAACATCGAGCGAGATCTCCGGCGCCAAGCGCAAGGAGAACCTCACGAACCACGCCGAGGACGCGCGCATCTCGAAGCAGCTCGCCACCGCGATCCGCGACGTGGAGCTGGGCGAGATCGACCTCGACCACATCGCCGCGCGCGAGCCGGACCGCTCGCGGCTGCGCGAGACGTTCAGGGAGTTCGAGCTGCGCGCCCCGCTCGAGCGGCTCGAGGAGGCGCTCGGCGAGGGCGAGGCGGCCGCGCCGGCCGAGCGCGCCGAGGAGATCATCCACACGAAGGCGCGCCAGGTGCCGCTCGCCGAGATCGGCGCGCTCGACGGCGACCTGGTGGCGCTGGCGGCGGAGCGCCCGCGCCCGGCCGGCGAGCCGGACGGGCAGGAGACGCTCGACGTCGGCGGCCCGCCGCTCGGCCCGATGACCGTCGCCGCGTACGGCGGCGGAGAGGTGCTCGTCGTCGGAGGCCGAGACCCTCACCGCCCTCACGATGGCGCGCGGGCAGCGGCCCATCGTGACCCACGACTGGAAGACGACCGCGGTCAGCGAGGAGGACGAGGCGCCCGCGGTGGCGCTCGAGCACGACACGATGATCGCCGCCTACCTGATCGACCCGGCCCGGCGCGGCTACCCGCTCGACGAGCTCAGCGCGGAGGCGGGCATCGCGGCCGCCGTGGAGGGCGCGAACGGCATCGCGCGAGCGGGCCGTGGTCACGCGCGTGCTCGCCGAGCGCCAGCGCGACGCGGCTCGAGGAGGACGGCCTCACGCGCCTGTTCCACGAGGTCGAGCTCCCGCTCGTGGACGTGCTCGTGGAGATGGAGCGCGTGGGCGTGAAGCTCGACGTGGAGCGCCTCGCGCGGGATCAGCGAGCGCTTCGGCTCCCGGGCCGCCGAGCTCGAGCAGCGCGTGTGGGACCTCGCCGGCGAGCAGTTCACGATCGGCTCGCCGCAGCAGCTCGGCCAGATCCTGTTCGAGAAGCTCGGCCTGTCGCGCAAGCGCCGCGGCAAGACCGGCTTCTCGACCGACGCGCGCGTGCTCCAGGCGATCCGCTCGGAGCACGAGATCATCCCGGCGATCGAGGAGTGGCGCGAGGTCACGAAGCTGAAGTCCACCTACCTCGACGCGTTCCCGGAGCTGATCGGCGACGACGGCCGGCTCCACACGACCTTCAACCAGACGGCCACCGCCACGGGGCGCCTGTCGAGCACGGACCCGAACCTCCAGAACATCCCGATCCGCACCGAGCAGGGGCGCGAGATCCGCGCCTGCTTCGTGGCGGAGCGAGGGGAACAAGCTGATCTCGGCGGACTACTCGCAGGTGGAGCTGCGCCTGCTCGCGCACATCGCGGACGAGCCGGTGCTGAAGGAGATCTTCCGGCGCGGCGAGGACGTGCACACCGCCACCGCCGAGGCGATCCTGGGCGGCGAAGTCCGATCCCGGCACGCGCTCGAAGGCGAAGATGGTCAACTACGGGATCGTCTACGGGCTGTCCGCGTTCGGGCTCGCCGACCGGCTCCAGATCGAGAAGGAGGAGGCGCAGGAGTTCATCGACGCCTACCTCGAGCGCTTCCCGAAGGTGAAGGCGTTCATCGACGAGACGATCGAGCGCGCCCGAGAGGAGGGGCACGTGACGACGCTCTTCGGGCGGATCCGGCGCGTGCCGGAGCTGCGCTCGCGCCAGTTCCAGACCCGCTCGCTCGGCGAGCGGCTCGCGGTGAACATGGTGATCCAGGGCACCGCCGCCGACATCATCAAGCTCGCGATGGTGCGCGCGCGCAACGAGCTGCGCGACGCGAACCTCACCACGAAGCTCGTGCTCCAGATCCACGACGAGCTGCTGTTCGAGGCGCCCGCGGAGGAGGTGGCCGCCGCGTGCGAGATCATCGAGCGCGAGATGGCCGACGCGTTCGAGATGGATCCGCCGCTCGGGGTCGACGTCGGCGTCGGCGACAACTGGCTGGAGGCCAAGTGAGCAAGGAGCTCGCGGTGCTCGTGACGGTCGCCGCGGGCGGAATGGTCGCCGCTCAGCCCGCGGTCAACAACGTCGTCTCGAAGAAGGTGGGCACGCTCGGCGCCGTGGGTGTCAACTTCCTCGTCGGCACGGCGATAGTCCTGGTCGTGATCCTTCGTTTTCGCGGACGGCGGTCGGAGATCGAGGCACGACGTGGACTCGCCTGCCTGGTACTACTGGCTCTTTGGCGGTCTCGCTGGCGTTGCGATCGTGCTGACGACGCTCGTGACCGTGCGTGAGCTGGGCGCGGGCGGTGTGACGGCCGCAACGATCGCCGGCCAGCTGACGCTGTCGGTCGTGCTCGACCGGCTGGGGGTGCTCGGGCTGGAGGAGCGCCCGCTCAGCTGGGAAAAGCTGGTGGGTATTGCGCTGCTGGCCTGCGGTGTCGTCCTGATCGTGCGCGAGTAGCCGCGCATACACTGATCGTGTGGACGTGGAGCGCGAGACAGAGCGAGTAGCCGGGCGCTACGAGCTGCGCCGGACGAGGACCTCGTGGCAGCTCGCGACCGGAACGCTCGCGTGTCCCACCTGCGACGCGCCCGTGCTGCCGGCCGGCGCGGTCTCCCCGGCGGACCCGATGTCCTGCGGCTTCTGCGCGCACGCGGGCGCCGTACGCGACTTTCTGACGCTGGGCGAGCCGACGCGGCCGACCAGGGTGGTCGTGACGTGTTCGACCACGTGACGATCCGCGTCTCGGACCGGGACGCCTCCGAGACCTTCTACTCGACGGTCCTGGGCGCGATCGGGATCGACGCGACGCACACGGGCGACAGCTTCACCGAGTGGAATGACTTCTCGCTCGCGCAGGCGAGCGCCTGGAACCCGGTCACGCGCGGGCTGCACGTGGGGTTCGGGGCGTCATCGCGCGACCGCGTGGACGAGTTCTGGCGGGTTGCCACCGGCGCCGGGCTACCGCGACGACGGCGAGCCCGGCCCGCGAACGGAGTACGGCGACGACTACTACGGCGGCTTCGTGCTCGACCCGGACGGCAACAGCATCGAGGCGGTGCACTTCGAGGACGTCCAGCGCGGCGTGGACCACCTCTGGATCCGAGTCGCCGACGTGCAGGCCTCGAAGCGCTTCTACGAGACCATCGCGCCCCACGCGCGCTTCGGAGTCACGACCGAGACGCCCGAGCGGGTGCAGTTCACGGGCGACGGCCCGGGCTCGTTCTCCGTCCTGTCAGGGGACCACGTGACGGAAGCGCTCCACATGGCCTTCGCGGCGAGCGACGGCCAGGCCGTCGACGACTTCCATCAGGCGGCCACCGAAGCCGGCTACCGCGACAACGGCCAGCCGGGCGAGCGCCCCGCCTACCACGCGGGCTACTACAGCGCCTACGCGCTGGACCCCGACGGGCACAACATCGAGCTCGTCAACCACAACCGCTAGGCGGGCGGGCCGTGACAGCTCGCACCCGTCACGTCGCGGGTGGCGCCGGACTCCGTGACGAACCGCGAGCTCCAGCTGCCGGGCCGGAGCGTCAGCTCCTGCACTCCGAAGGCGTCCGTGTAGAGCTGGGCGCTCGTCTCGCGCCGCGGCCCCGGGTCCGTGAACAGGCTGCGCCCACCGGTGCCGACCACGAACTGGGTGATCCCGAACTCGGCGTCGGGCGTGTCCTCGGCGTCCATGGGGGCGAAGCGCTCGTAGTTGTGCGCGTGGCCCACGAGCACCAGCTCGGCGCCGTGCTCGTAGAGCGCTTGGTAGAGGGGCGCCGTCTCCACGTGGTCCCTCGTCATGTTGCTGTAGCCCGAGCTGTAGCGCGGGTGGTGCCAGTAGGCGAGAACGCACGCGTCGTCCGGGAGCGACTCGAGCTGCTCGCGCAGCCACGTCTCCTGGTCGCTGCCCGCCGCGCACGAGACCGGCCAGCAGTCGTCTTCCATGGCGGAGCCCGCGCCGGTGCGGGTGTAGTCGATCGCGCCGGAGTTCAGGGCGAGCAGCGTCCAGCCGCCGAGCGTCCAGCGGTAGTAGCCCTCGTCGGGATCGCCGGCGGCGGGGCCGAAGTAGGTGTAGTAGCCGTCGGCGCTGTCGCGGGCGGGACGCCCTCGTACTCGTGGTTCCCCGGGGCGGGGTGGGTGATGGACTTGAAGCGCCCCCAGGTCGGGCCGTACGAGGCCATGAAGTTCTCGAGCTGGCCGCCCGGATACTGGTTGTCGCCGAGGAGGGCGACCGCGTCGGGCGCGAGGCTTTCGACGAGGCTGGCGGTGGCGCCGTGATGGCACTGGTTCGCCGGCGGGCTCCCTCCGGGCGCGCACGCGATGTCACCGGCGGCCACGAGCGTGGGAGGAGACGGCGGCGGAGGCGGAGGCGGTGGAGGGGCAGGCGGTTGCGGGGCGGGCGTGAGCGGCGCCGGCTCGGGCACGCTCCCCGCCCGCACCCGGAAGAAGCGCACGACCACCTTCCGCCGCGCCCGCACCACCAGCCGGTAGCGGCCGGGGCGCCTGGCGGGCACCGCGAAGCGAAGCCGGAAGCCGCCCCGCGGGCCCGTGCGGGCGCGCTTCACGACCCGTCCGGCGAAGGCCACGCGCAGCCGGGCGGCACGCGGAAAGCCGTGACCTGAGATGGCCACCCGCTGGCCCGCCTCGGCGGCTCCGCGCGAGAGGCCGAGGCGCGGCTTCGCCGCGGCCGCGGCAGGAGCGGCCACGAGCGCGCACACCGCGATCGCAGATACAAGTCGGCGCCTCACCCGTCCGAGCATCGCACGAACGGGCGACGGCGTCGCCGGTCAGGCGGCGACGCGAGTGGGAGCGCGCACGCGCGCTCGCGGCGGCGCGTCCAGAGCCGCGAACGACGGCGGCGCTATCTCCAGATAGTGGCCGAAGCTCCAGTCCACGAAGCGCTTCGCCTGCATCGCGCCGATCGCGCCGTGCAGCAGGCGCGGCGGCACGCGGGGGACGACGCGCTGGGCGGCCAGCATCGCCTCGAACTTCCAGCGGTGGGCCTCGTTGAAGTCGTCGTAGCGGGCCAGCGCGGAGGCGATCGACCGGTCGCCGTCCACCACGGCGCGCAGCTCGCGGCCGCACGCGATCCCGAAGTAGAACGCCGTTCGGATGCCCTCGGCGGTGAGCGGGAGGCAGTGGCCGGCCGAGTCGCCCACGAAGAAGATGCCGTCGTCGGTGGCGGCGCGCAGGCGGTGGGGGATCCAGTTGCCCTGGTAGCGGACCGCGTCGCGCTCGAGGTCCTCGGCCAGCATCACGGTGGTGTCCTTCACGTGGAAGCGGGGGTCGAAGGAGCCCACGCCGATGCGGGTCTCCTCGCCGGCCGGGAAGCTCCAGCCGTAGCCGGCCGGCACGTACTTCCGGTCGATCCAGAGCTCCATGTCCTCGCCGGCGCCCCAGGGATGCACCTCGAGGCCGCGCGAGAGCGGGGCGTCCGGGGGCTGATAGCCGCTGCCGAGCACCCGGCGCCAGCCGAGCGCGTCGACGACGACGCGGCGCGGAGAGGTCGCCGCGGTCGGTGTGGACGACGTCGCCGGTGCGCCCGTTGACCTTCGCCGTCTCGAAGTCGTGCGTCGGACTGGGCCGCAGAGCATCTCGGCACAGGGTCGGGTAGTCGAAGGTCGAGAAGGTCCAGGGCAGCTCCAGCACCGAGCGCCCGAAGGGCGTGTGGACCACGAGCCGGCCGAAGGTCTGCCGGTGGGATGCCATGAGGCCCATCGCGCGCGAGCCATTCCGTGGGGATCCCGCAGGCGGAGGTCTGGCGCTCCCCGATCTCGTAGCGGTCGACCACCAGAACCCGGGCGCCGGAGCCCGCCAGCTCGCGTGAAACCGTCAGTCCCGCGAAGCTCGCCCCGCAGACGAGCACGTCGTAATCGCCGCCCAGCGGCGTGCGTGCGGCCCCGCGCGTGGTGCGGCGTGTCGGCATGAGGGCAGACTAGCTAGGCTTGTCGCCCCAGTGCCGGAAACAGAGACTGCTACTCCACCCCGCGCCGTCGAGGGGTCCGACGGACTCCTGCTCGAAATCGACGGTCAGATCGTCCCGAACTACGACGCGACGCTCGTTCCCTTCGAGGAGGGCGACGTGGTGTCCGGGAAGGTCGTGCGCATAGACCAGGACGAGGTCCTGGTCGACATCGGCTACAAGAGCGAGGGCGTCATTCCGATGAATGAGCTCTCGATCCGGAAGTCGGTCGATCCGAACGACGAGGTGGAGCTGGGCGAGGAGGTCGACGCGCTGGTCCTCACCAAGGAGGACCAGGACGGCCGGCTCGTCCTGTCGAAGAAGCGCGCCCGCTTCGAGAAGGCCTGGCGCAAGATCGAGGGCGCCGCGGAGTCCGGCGAGCCGGTCGAGGGCACCGTGATCGAGGTCGTCAAGGGCGGCCTGATCATCGACCTCGGCGTGCGCGGCTTCCTGCCCGCCTCGCTCGTGGACATCCGCCGCGTGCAGAACCTCGACGAGTTCCTCGGCACGAAGATCGAGTGCAAGGTCATCGAGCTGAACCGCTCGCGCAACAACGTGGTGCTGAGCCGCCGCGCCGTCCTCGAGGAGGAGCGCAAGGAGGTCCGCCAGCAGATCCTCGACCGCCTCCAGCCGGGGATGGTCGTGGAGGGCGCGATCTCGAACATCGTGGACTTCGGCGCGTTCGTCGACCTCGACGGCATCGACGGCCTGATCCACATCTCGGAGCTCTCCTGGAGCCACGTGAACCACCCGTCCGAGATCCTCTCGATCGGCGACGTGGTCCCGGTGAAGGTGCTCGACATCGACCGCGACCGCCAGCGCATCTCCCTGGGCCTCAAGCAGACCCAGGAGGACCCGTGGCAGCGGGTGATCGACACCTACCGGATCGGCGACGAGCTCGAGGGCACGGTCACCAAGGTCGTGACCTTCGGCGCCTTCGTCGAGATCATGGACGGCGTCGAGGGCCTCGTGCACATCTCGGAGCTCGCGCACCACCACGTGGAGAACCCGCGCGAGATCGTGGAGCCGGGCCAGGACGTGCGCGTGAAGATCCTCGAGATCGACTCCGAGCGCCGGCGCCTGTCGCTGAGCGTGAAGCGGGTGGAGGAGCAGCTTCCGCACATCAAGTCGGCCGCCGAGGCCGGCGCCGCCGCTGCCGCCGAGGCCGGCGGTGGCGAGGAGATCGGCGACGTGCCGGACCTCGGGCTCTCCGAGGACGTGTTCGCGGGCCCGTCGATCGGAGGCCTCGACCAGCTCCGGAACGCGCTGCCCGAGGAGCCCGCTGCCGAGGAGCCGCCCGCGCTGAGAGCCGCAGGCGGAGGCGACCGAGGCCGCCGCGAGCGACGCGCCGGAGGCTGCCGCCGAGGTGCCCGAGGCCGAGCCTGCCCCGGACGCGGTGGATCCCGAGGCGACCGACGAGGCCGCCCCCGCCGCTCCCGATCAGGACGAAGAGCAGCCCGCGGAGGAGTAGTTGGCCGGGGTCCCCTTCGTGGGGCTCACCGGTGGGCTCGGCGCGGGCAAGTCCGAGTCGCTGCGCGCGCTCGGCGACCTCGGCGCGGCGACCCTCTCGACGGACGCCGTGGTGCACGAGCTCCTCGCGAGCGACGAGCTGCGCGACCAGGTGGTGGCGCGCCTCGGCGACGGAGTGGCGCCGGGCGGCGAGCTCGACCGCTCCCTGATCGCCGACCGCGTGTTCGGCGACGACGAGGCCCGCGCCTGGCTCGAGGGCGAGCTGTGGCCGCGGGTGGGGAAGCGAGTGTGGGACTGGCGCCAGGAGGTAGAGGCGCTCGACCCGGCGCCGCGGGCGGCCGTGGTGGAGGTGCCGCTGCTGTTCGAGTCCGGGATGGAGAGCGCCTTCGACGCCACCATCGCCGTCGTCGCGGACGAGGCCGTGCGCGCGGAGCGCGCGGGCGCGCGCGGGCACGCCGCGGTGGCGGAGCGCACCGGCCGGCAGCTCTCTCAGGAGGAAAAGGCGGACAGAGCCGACTTCGAGGTGCGCAACGACGGTACTCTCGGGGAGTTGAGGGAGTCGCTGTCCCGCGTACTTGCGAGACTCGAACGAACGCCCCCATGAGCTCCCACGCAGCACGCCGCAGAATCGTCCGCAGGCCCTCCCGCGCCCGCATCCGGCGCCGGCGGCTGAGCCTGGTCGCGGTGGCGCTGGCGATCGGGGCGATCGGCGCGGTGTTCGCATCGGGCCTGGGGGAGGAGGCGGTGCGGGAGCTGGGCGCGCTGCCGCTCAGGCACGACGACATCATCCGCCAGCAGGCCTCGGACAAGAACCTCGACCCTGCGCTGATCGCGGCCGTGATCTACGAGGAGTCTCGCTTCCGCGACCAGACCTCCCACGCGGGGGCCCGCGGGCTGATGCAGATCACCCCGGCCACGGCGGACGCGATCGCGAAGCACTCGGGCGGCACCCGCTTCCAGCAGGAGGACCTGGCGGATCCGCAGATCAACATCGCGTACGGCTCCTACTACCTGCGTCTGCTGATCGACCGCTACGACGGCAACGAGACGCTCGCGATCGCCGCCTACAACGCCGGCATGGGGAACGTGGACGGCTGGGTGGCGGACGCCGGCGGCGAGGGCGAGTTCGACCACGCCGAGGACATCCCGTTCCCGGAGACGCGCGCGTACGTGGAGAACGTGATGGACCGCCGCGGCGACTACCGCGAGAACTACGCGGGCGACCTCGGGCTCTAGCGCCTCTGGCGCTCACGCGGCATCGCGCATAGTGTGGCGGCGTTGAGGCGGCTGGTCTCGATCCTCGTCCTGGTGGGCGTCGCGCTCGCCGCGGTGCCGGCCGCGGCCGACGCCGCCAAGCGCTGCCGCGGCAAGAAGGCGACGATCGTCGGGACGAAGGGCGACGACCGCATCCGCGGCACCAAGAGGAAGGACGTGATCGTCGCGCTCGCGGGCGACGACCGGGTGGACGGGCGCGGCAAGCGCGACATCGTCTGCGGCAACGGCGGCCACGACGACCTGATCGGCGGGCCGGGCTCCGACACGCTCGACGGCGCCGGCGGGAACGACCGCCTGCGCGGCCACGGCGGCCTGCTCGACAAGCTCTATGGCGGCAATGGCAGGGACCGCCTGTCCGGCGGCGGCGGCCCCGACCTGCTGCTCGGCGGACCCGGCAGGGACAAGCTGAACGGCGGCACCTGGCCGGACACGCTCTTCGGGGGCGGCGGCAAGGACCAGCTGCTCGGCGCACAGGGCGCGGACGTGCTCGACGGCGGTCGTTCCGCCGACGTGATGCGCGGCAACAGCGGGCCGGACACCGTGAGCTACGCCACGCGGTCGAAGCAGGTGATCGTGACGCTCTCCGAGGGCCGGCGCAACGACGGCGAGAGCGGGGAGGAGGACCACATCACCTCGACCGAGGGTGTGCTCGGCGGGTCCGGGAACGACCACATCACCGGGTACAGCGCCGTCAACGTCCTGGCCGGGAACGGCGGCGAGGACAAGATCACCGGCCTCGCCAGGAACGACGTGCTCATGGGCGGAGCGGGAGACGACGACATCCAGGGCGACTGCCACATCGTCCCCGTGGTGAACCCCTCTTGCGAGACGCCGGGAGACGACCGGATCCAGGGGAACGGCGGAAACGACGAGCTCTTCGGGGACTTCGGCAAGGACACGATCCAGGGCGGCGACGGGGACGACTACCTGCTGGGCTCGAACGACGACGACGACCTTCAGGGCGGCGACGGCGTCGACGTGCTGTGGGGCGACAACGGCGGGCGCGGCGCGGCCTTCACCGGCAACGGCGCGGACAGGCTGAGCGGCGGGGCCGGGAACGACGAGCTGAACGGCGACGGGGGGAACGACACGCTCGACGACGGCCCCGGCGACGACGACAGCGACGGGGCCGGCGGCAACGACCGCCTGCTGAGCGACCCGCTCGGCTCGGACGCGACCTACGGCGGTGCCGGCGTGGACACGCTCGACTTCAGCGATCGGACCGCGAATCTCGTGATCACGATGGGCATCGGCGGCACGGACGACGGCCAGGCGGGCGAGAACGACTCGACCCGTCAGGGCACGGAGGTGATCCTCACCGGCTCGGGGGCCGATGTCGTCGAGGACAACTGGGACGACCTGAACACGATCAACACCGGCCCCGGGAACGACATCGTCTACACGCACCGGGCCACCGACAGGCTGATCGGCGGGAATGGGATCGACACGCTCTCCTACGCACCGTTCGAGGGCCACTCGCGGATCTACTTCCCCGTGAAGATCGACCTGCCGGCGGGCAGGGCGACCAGCCTGGACCCCGGGGTGCAGATGGACCACACGTTCTCGGGCTTCGACCGCTACGTGGCGAGCGAGCACAGCGACTGGCTCGTCGGCGGCATCCTCCCCGACCACCTCGACGGGCACAACGGCGAGGACCTGATCACCGGCGGCCTGTTCGGCGACACGATCCTCGGGGGCGTGGGGAACGACGACCTGCGCGGCGAGGAGGGCGACGACCGCATCGAGGGCGGCGACGGGCTCGACGCGATCCTCGGCGGCCCGGGAGCGGACACGATGCTCGGCGGCCCGGGACGCGACTCGTTCGACGGCAACGAGCCGGAGCCGCCGGACGAGGAGACGGACGAGGTGCTCGACTGGGAGGGCCCGATGATGACCCAGGAGCCGAACTGCTCGAGCGCGAACCCCTGCCCGCCGTAGCGGGCAGCGGCTAGCGGACCCGTTCGACCTGCCGCACGCCGTCGCGGCGGCGGTCCACGCGGGCGGTGTCCCGGCCAGACCCGCCGTTCACGCTGTCCGCGCGGCGGTCGCGGGCCCTGATCGTGTCGCGGCCCGCGTTGCCGTGGAGCGTGTCGAGCCCGCGGCCGCCCACGATCCGGTCGGGGCCGGGGCCGCCGACGATCAGGTCGTGGCCGCCGCGGCCGTTCACCCGGTCGCGTCCGCCGTAGGCGCAGATGACGTCGTTGCCCGACGTGCCGTTCAGCAGGTCGCGCCGGGCGGTGCCCTCGATCGTGCAGATCCGCCCCGCCCGGCCGGCGCGGTCCGGCGAGCCGTACGCGCCGACGGAGGTGCCCGGCGGGTCGGGCGGGCCGGGTGGCGCCTCGATCGTGAACCGCCAGTCATGGTCGCTCACGAGGAAGTCGGTCGAGTCGCCCTCCGGCACCGTCTTCAGGAGCTGGTCGATCGCCGGCGCCACCTGGTCGATGGCGATCCCGTCGGGCGGCTGGACGAGCTCGAGCGACCGCGCGAGGCGCGTGTCGTCGCTCGCGAATCCGTAGAAGTTCGCGCCGCAGTACGTCTCGGCGTTGGACTCGCGCGCGCCGACCATCACGAAACGGATGTGCATCACGCCGTTGTTCGCACGGCCCCTGATCCGCACCCGGAACTCGGTGGTCTGCATGTCGACGTCGCAGCTGAACGCGCCCTGGTCGCCGTTCGTTCCCGAGAGGCGCCAGTCCGCCTGCTGGTACGAGCCGTTGCCGTTGCCGCGGATGTTCCCGAAGCCGTCGATCCGGAAGCTGTACCGGAAGCGCGCCCGGTAGACGTCCTCGGACCTCACGACGACGCGGTCGGCCGGGTCGGAGGCCTGGTTGTCCACGTTCCGCACGCGCTCGAGCGTGCCGCGGGCGACGCCGGTGTAGGGGCCGATGAAGGCATCCGCCGCGGCCGGCAGAGCGGCGAGTGTGACCAGCGCGGTGGCGAGCCCAACCGTTCGCCTCACACCTCGACGCTACTCCCGGGCTCGTTGTGGTGCAAGTGTGTATACTGAACCGAGTGGTTCAGTATCAGGAGAAGCTCGACAGGACGTTCGCCGCGCTCGCGGACCCCACGCGACGGGGCATCCTGGAGCGGCTCGGCCGCGGCAGCGCGACGATCTCAGAGCTCGCGGAGCCCTACGGCATAACGCTCACGGGGCTCAAGAAGCACGTCCAGGTGCTGGAGGACGCTCGGCTCGTCCGGACCGAGAAGGTGGGGCGGGCTCGCCGCTGCACGCTCGGCACCGGCGACCTCGACGAGGTCCAGCGCTGGATCGTCGAGCTACAGCCTGATGCTGGAAGAACGACTCGATCGCCTCGGGGAGCTCCTCGAGCGCATGGAAGGAGATCACCGATGACGAATGGGACAGAGACGCTTCAGGTAGCCGCACACGGCGACCGGGAGATCGTCGCCGAGCGCGTGTTCAACGCGCCGCGCGAACGCGTCTACCAGGCGTTCACGGACCCGGAGCTGATCCCGCAGTGGTGGGGCCGCCGGGAAGACAAGGTGACCATCGACAAGATGGACGTCCGGGAGGGAGGCGACTACCGGTTCGTCACCGAGAGCTCCGACGGGACCACGGCGTTCAGAGGAACGTTCCGGGTGCTCGACGCGCCGGAGAAGGTCGAGCAGACCTTCGAGTGGGAGGGAATGCCCGGCTACGTCGCCGTCGACAGCGCGACGTTCGAGGATCTCGGGGACGGACGCACCAAGGTGCGGGTGCGCACGCTCTTCCACACGACCGAGGAGCGCGACGGCATGCTGGCCTCCGGGATGGAGACCGGCATGGGCGAGTCCTACGAGCGGCTCGACGAGCTGCTCGCGGCGGACACCTCCGCGTAGCGCCGCTTCACGAGGCTCTCGATCGCATCCGCGAGGTGCTCGCGGTCGATGTTGTAGGCGCCGCGCTCCACGCGGATGCGATGAGCCTCGGACAGCACCTCGGCGTGCGAGTAGCCGAAGGGCGGCTCGAACCGGTACGACGCCAGCTCGATCAGGAGCCCCAGCGGGTCCTTGAAGTAGATCGAGTCCATGAAGCCGCGGTCCTTCACGCCGCTGTGGTCGATCCCGCGCTCGTTCAGGCGCTCCACGGCCTGGTGGAAGGTCGCCTGCGAGAGCGCGAACGCGATGTGGTGCACGCAGCCGGGGTCGGTGGGCGTGCGCTCCGGGTCGGCCTCGCGCTCCTCGTTGGTGAAGATCGTGATCAGCCGCCCGTCGCCCGGGTCGAAGTAGAGGTGGCTCTCGGCCTCGTTGTCGAGGTTGGGCTGCTCGAACACGAACGGCATTCCGAGCACGCCCTCCCAGAAGTCGATCGACGTCTGCCGGCCGGCCCCGGTCAGCGTGATGTGGTGGACGCCCTGGCTCTGGAGTGTGCGCACCCGCGCGAGTCTAGGTGGAGGCGGACTCCCAGCGGGCGTAGGCGTCCTCGACGGCCTTCCTCGCCGCCGCGTGGCGCTCCGCCGCGCGCTCGCTGCTCGTCGGGCTGGACCACGCCTTCGGGTCCGCCAGCTCGTCCTCGAGCTTCCGGAGCTCCGCCTCGGCCTTCTCCACCTCGCGCTCGAGCTCGGAGGCGCGCTTCACGGCGTTCTTCGAAGGCCCGGCGGGCCGCGGTCGGGCGTTGCCGCCGTTCCGGCGGGCCTTCGCCTTCGGCTTCCTCGCCGCGGCGGCCTCCGCCTCGCGCCGCTCCTCGCGCACGCGCGAGTACTCGGCCCAGCCGCCGAGATAGCTCTGGAGGCGCGCGTCCTCGAGCGCGAGGGTGCGGGTGCCCACCGCGTCGAGCAGCGCGCGGTCGTGCGACACGAGCAGCACGGTGCCGTCGAACGCGCTCAGCGCGTCCTCGAGCGCCTCGCGGGCGTCGATGTCGAGGTGGTTCGTGGGCTCGTCGAGGATCAGCACGTTCGCGCCGGAGGCGACCAGGATCGCCAGCGAGAGCCGCCGCCGCTCGCCGCCGGACAGCCCGTCCATCGGCTTCTCGACCTCCTCGCCGCTGAACAGGAACCGGCCCAGGAGCGCGCGCGCCTTGTTCGGCGTGAGCTTCGTGGCCCGCTGCGCCGCCTCGAGCACGGTGCCGGCCGAGCCGAGCTCCCCGGCGTGCTGGGAGAGGTAGCCGAGCTGCACGTTGTGGCCGGTGCGCAGCCTGCCGCCGTCGAGCTCCCGGCGCCCGGCGAGCGCCTCGATCAGCGTCGTCTTCCCGGCGCCGTTCGGCCCCACGAGCGACACGTGCTCGCCGCGCTCGAGCCACAGCTCGCCGTCCTCGAGCAGCGTGCGCCCGGGCACCTCGAGCCGGCCGTCGGTCAGGTCGAGCACCACGCGCCCGGTGCGCTCGGCGCCCGCGAACTTGAACCCGAGCGCCCGGTTGTCCGTCGGGTCGCGCTCGATCCGCTCCATCTTCTCGAGCTTCTTCACGCGCGACTGCGCCTGGCGCGCCTTCGTCGCCTTGTAGCGGAAGCGCTCGATGAAGCGCTCCATCCGCGCGATCTCGGCCTGCTGCTTCTCGATCTGCTTCCCGAGCTGGATGTCGCGAGCTGCCGCCTCGCGGCGCCAGGCATGCCAGGTGCCGGGGAAGAAGCGTGCGCGGCCGGCCTCGAGCTCGAGCACCGAGGTGCCCACCGCCTCGAGGAACCAGCGGTCGTGCGCCACGAGGATCACCGCCGAGTCGAGCCCGGTGAGGTAGCCCTCGAGCCATTCGAGCGAGGCGATGTCGAGGTGGTTCGTCGGCTCGTCGAGCAGCAGGAGGTCCGGGTCGCCGGCGAGCGCGCGGGCGAGCGACGCGCGCGTGAGCTCGCCGCCCGAGAAGGTCGCGAGCCTGCGGTCGAGCTGCTCGTCGGCGAAGCCGAGGCCGTGCAGGGGGCCGAGCGCGCGGCTGCGCCAGTTCCAGCCGCCGGCGTGCTCGAGCCGCGACTGCGCGCGCGAGTAGCGCTCGAGCAGCGCGGCGTCGTCGGGGCGCTCCGCCATGTCGGTCTCGAGCCCGCGGAGCGTCTCCTCGAGCGCGACCAGCTCGCGGCAGCCGGTGAGCACGTAGTCGCGCAGCGTCAGATGCGCGCTCTCGCGGCGGCCGCTGGTCGTGAAGGGCGACGCGCGTGCCCTTGTCGAAGACGAGCTCGCCGCCGTCGATCCCGGTCTCGCCGGAGAGCATCCGCAGCAGCGTGGTCTTGCCCGGCTCCGTTGCGGCCCGCGAGCGTCATGCGGTCGCCTCGCTCGAGCTTGAACGACACGCCTCGGAACAGCGGGGAGCCCGCCATGTCCTTGTCCAGCGCGCTTGCGATCACGACGGCCATCTCAGGGATCAAGGCTAAGGGTCAGGGTCAAATTTCAGGGACGTGTCGGGGGCGTTCCCCGATGTGCTTGCGCGTGCAACGACGCATGCTGAGCGCCATGAAGAAGCTCACCGACAGCACTCCTCTGTCTGGTCGCCCGTCGTCGCCCTCCCGGCCACCGCCTCCGCCGCGAAGCCGGTCAAGTACAAGGGGAAGACGAGCAGCGGCCACAAGGTCACGTTCAAGCTGAAGAAGGGCAAGCAGGTGACGAACTTCGTGACCGGCGCGCCCGTCACGTGCATCCCGATTCAGGGCGGGGGCCAGACGTTCGTCGGTGCTGAGCCGATCGTCCTCTACTTCACCGTCAACCGCACCTGGGAGTTTCCAGGTCAAGGCCAAGCCGGCCTTCTATTACAACGAGGTCACGATGAACTACCGCGTGACCTCGAAGAAGCTCCGCAACGGCACGATCAAGGGCTCCCTCCGCTGGCAGTACCAGTTCCTGATCCCGAAGTACCCGATCGGCACGTTCTCGATCTACAGCTGCCTCGGCGAGGCGACGTTCCAGCGCGAAGCCCATACGCCGCTGACATGCGAAGCGGCCGCCCCGCTGAACGGGGCGGCCGCCTTGCTCTGTCTACGCCGCGGCGGGAGCCGCGGCTCCGATCGGGGCGGTCCCGGACGGGCCGGTTCGGGCGGCGGACGCCGAGCACGATCAGGCCGATGCCCGACCACGAGCGCGAACGCGCCGCTGCCAAGCGCGGTCCAGCCGAGCTCGTTGAGGAACGGGAGGTCGGCTCCGGCGCTGATGTCGGCGTCGACTCCGAGCGAGCCGTCGGCGTTCATCACGACGACCGACCAGTCGCCGTCCTCGATCTCCCAGTCAACGGTCTGGGGACCCGTGCCCTGGTTCGAGGCGACCCAGATGTCGGCATGCTCGGGCGACTCGGGGTGACGCTCGCCCGCGTGGCGCGTGTAGTCGGCGTCGAACGACGTCGAACGGCCCGGCCTGCACGTCGTCCACGGTCGTGTACGGGACGTTGCTGAGGTAGCGCTCCACGTCGCTCGTGCGAGCGATGCCGACGAACAGCGGCTTGCCGTCGCGCGACTCGGCCTCGAGCCGGACCTTGCCGAGGTCGTCCGGCCTGACCGCCATCGCCTCGCCGAGTCCACGTCGAGGTTCTCGGTGGCGAGCGCCCGGGTGTCGGCCTCGAAGCGGTGAGCGTCGGTCGTCAGATACCCGTCGTCGTCCTTCTCCACCTCGCCGTATAGAGCAAGCCCGCCTCCGAGCACGAGCGCAGAGGCGAGCAGCGCGGCGAGCGCGCCCGTGACTACCAGTGCGATGCGTCCTGTGTTGTTCATTTCGTGCCTTCCGTTTCAGTGTGGATTTGCGATGGGTCAACGGTCTCACCGGAGCGGTCGCGATTCGCTGGGGCCAGCAGGCGTCCGAGGGTGCGGTTATCCCTCCCGGCGTGGCGGCGTTCGTCTACCTCCTGCGCTGCGCCGACGGCACGCTCTACTGCGGCTGGTCGACCGACCCGGAGCGCCGCCTGCGCCAGCACCAGGCCGGCACCGCGAGCCGCTACACGCGCACGCGCCGGCCGGTCGAGCTCGTCTACTCGCGCGAGTTCGAGACGCGCTCGGAGGCGATGCGCGAGGAGGTGCGGATCAAGCGGCTCACGGCCGTCGAGAAGCGCCGGATGCTCGGCCGCCCGCACCGCTAACGTCTAGAGGTCGTGCCGAAGTTCGAGATCAACCCGGCCTACAGGCCAGTCGCCGACCAGCCCACCGCGCTGGCCGGGCTCGCCGCCGGCATCGAGGCCGACGAGCGCTTCCAGACGCTGCTCGGCGTGACCGGCTCGGGCAAGACGGCCACGATGGCGTTCACGATCGAGCAGGTCCAGCGGCCGGCGCTCGTGATCGCCCACAACAAGACGCTCGCGGCCCAGCTCTGCAACGAGTTCCGCGAGTTCTTCCCGAAGAACTCGGTCGAGTACTTCGTCTCGTACTACGACTACTACCAGCCCGAGGCGTACGTCCCGGCGCAGGACCTGTACATCGAGAAGGACTCGTCGATCAACGAGGAGATCGACCGGCTGCGCCACTCCGCCACGAGCGCGCTGTTCGCCCGCCGCGACGTGATCGTGGTGGCGTCCGTGTCCTGCATCTACGGCCTCGGCTCGCCGCAGAAGTACAACGCCCAGGTCACGCTCCTGAAGAGGGGCGAGATGGCGGACCGCGACGAGATCCTGCGCAAGCTCGTCGACAACCAGTACACGCGCAACGACCAGGCGCTCGGCCGCGGCACCTTCCGCGTGCGCGGCGAGACGCTCGAGGTGTTCCCGGCCTACGCCGAGACCGCCTACCGGGCCGTCTTCTTCGGCGACGAGATCGAGGCGATCCAGCACTTCGACCCGCTCACGGGCGAGGTGTTCGCCGAGCTGGAGCACGCCGGCATCTGGCCCGCCACCCACTACGCGACCGACCGCCCGACGATCGAGCGCGCGGTCGTGCGAGATCCGCGACGAGATGGAGGCGCGCTGCGCCGAGCTCGAGGAGCAGGGCAAGCTGCTCGAGTCGCACCGGCTGCGGCAGCGCACCCAGTTCGACATGGAGATGCTGCGCGAGCTCGGCTTCTGCAACGGCATCGAGAACTACTCGCGCATCCTGGACGGCCGCGCCCCCGGCGAGCGGCCCTTCTGCCTGCTCGACTTCTTCCCTGACGACTTCGTCTGCTTCATCGACGAGTCGCACCAGACCGTGCCGCAGATCGGCGGCATGTTCGAGGGCGACCGCTCGCGCAAGAACACGCTCGTGGACTACGGCTTCCGGCTCCCGAGCGCGCTCGACAACCGCCCGCAGACCTTCGACGAGTTCCTCCAGCACACGCCCCAGATCGTGTTCGTCTCAGCCACGCCGGGCGAGTTCGAGCGCAACCACTCGTCGCGGATCGTCGAGCAGATCGTGCGGCCGACCGGCGTCGTCGACCCGGAGGTCGACGTGCGCGAGACGAAGAACCAGATCGACGACCTGATGGAGGAGATCCGCCAGCGCGTCGAGGTCGAGGAGCGCACGCTCGTGACGACGCTGACGAAGAAGATGGCCGAGGACCTGACGGACTACCTGCTCGAGTACGGCTTCAAGGTCCGCTACCTGCACTCGGAGATCGACACGCTCGAGCGCATCCAGATCATCCGCGAGCTGCGGCTCGGCGAGTACGACGTGCTCGTCGGGGTGAACCTCCTGCGCGAGGGGCTCGACCTCCCGGAGGTGTCGCTGGTCGCGATCCTCGACGCCGACAAGGAGGGCTTCCTCCGCGGCGAGACCTCGCTGATCCAGACGATCGGCCGAGCCGCCCGGAACATCCGCGGCAAGGTGATCATGTACGCGGACAAGGAGACGGCGGCGATGCGCACGGCGATCGGGGAGACGGACCGCCGGCGCGCGATCCAGGTCGCCTACAACGAGGAGCACGGCATCACGCCGGAGACGATCCAGAAGGGCATCTCGGACATCTCCGACTTCCTCATGACCGAGTCGAAGGTCCCGACGAGCCGCGGCCGCCGGCGGCGCGACACGGAGGGCATGTCGGCCGAGGAGCTGAGGCGCACGATCGTCGAGCTGGAGGAGGAGATGCTCGCCGCGGCCGACGACCTCCGCTTCGAGTACGCCGCCAAGCTCCGCGACGAGATCAAGTCGCTGCGGCGCGAGCTCGACGAGGCCGAGGCCGAGGCCGGCGCCTGAATTCGTCGACGTAGCGGCATTTCTCTGGTAAATCTTTGGTGTTAGGACCCGAGCCGGACTGGATGTACCGGATGGCCCGTTGTTGCCTTGCCCTCTCTTTGCTGGCCCTCGCGCTGGTTGCCCCAACCGCGAGTGCCGATCCCGGAGGTTCCAACTTCACGTTCACCCCGAACCCCCCTGACCAGGGGGAGGCTGTGACGTTCACGTTCGAGCCGGGTCCGGACATCAACGGCACCCCGCAGGTGGAGTGGGACCTGGACGGCGACGGGGTGTACGAGACGCCCGGCACCCCCGACGCCGAGCGCACCTACAGCCAGCACGGCCCGGTGACGGTGCGCATGCGAGTCACAGACGACGATCCGGGGGCGGAAGCCACCGCCCAGAAGACCGTCACGGTGAACGCACTGCCGGTGGTCTCGTTCGACTTCAACCCCACGAGCCCGCTTCCCGACCAAGAGGTCTTGTTCGCCCCCGTGGTGAGCGACCCCGACGGCGACGACGTCACGCTGGAGTGGGACTTCGGCGACGGCGGTTCGGCGACGAGCCAAGCTCCGCGCCACGCCTACGCGACGCCGGGCACGCGCACGGTGACCCTGACGGCCACGGACGAGCACGGCGGCACGAGGGTCGACATGCGCCAGATCACCGTCAGGGATCCCTCAGGGCCGACCGCGAACTTCACCGTCTCACCATCCGCGCCGCTGGTGGGGCAGAACATCACCTTCACGAACGCGTCCACTCCCGCGTCAGGCGTGTCCCTCGCATGGGATCTCGACGACGACGGCGAGTTCGACGACTCCACCAGCTCCGTGGCGACGCGGGCGTTCGCCACCCCCGGCATCCACGAGGTCTCGCTGCGAGTGACGCAGACCTCGAACGGCAACGCCGCCGTCAGGGAGATCAACGTACTGGTGAACGCGCCGCCCTTCGCGGCGTTCCTGTGGAGCCCGGCCGCGGTCGTCGCCGGCAACGAGGTGGACCTGATCTCCACGTCCACCGACGTCGAGGGCTCGGTCGCGACCGCGTGGGATCTCGATGGCGACGGTGGGTACGACGATGCCGCCGGAGCGCGTGTCAGCCACATCTTCCCGACCGCCGGCACCTACAACGTGGGCCTGCGGGCCACGGACTCGAAGGCCGTGGCGCGCACGACCCGGCGCGAAATCGCGGTGAGGGCGCAGCCGCGGCCGCCGGCACCGCCCGTGGACGATGAGTCCCCCGACTTCATGGCGCCCTTCCCGGTCGTGCGCCTCGGCGGCAAGGTGCTCCCGCGCGCCGCGAGAGTGCAAATCCTCACCGTGCGCGCGCCGCGGGGTGCGCTGATCCGCGTGAGGTGCGTTGGGGACGCCTGTCCGGTCAAGGTGGCGCGCCGCAGGAGCCGCGGTCGCGCTATCCGCTTCAGGATGTTCGAGGAGACGCTGGACGCGGGGACCCGGCTCGGGATCTACGTGCGCCAGCCGGAGACGGTCGGGAAGTACACGCGCTTCACGATCCGCGCCGGCGCCGCGCCCAAGCGGCTCGACCGGTGTCTGATGCCTGGCCGTGCGCGACCGGTTCGGTGCCCATGACCGTGGGGGCTCGCACCGGCGTGGCGGCAGTGTGCACGTTTGGGGTGGCGTTCGCGCTCGCCGGCGTCGCCTCGGGCGGCGGCTCCGACGCCGCCGAGCCGGCCCCGGTGGCGTCGGTCGTGCGGCTCGCGCAGGTGGCCGAGCTACCCGACAGCGTCGCGACCGATCCCGCCGAGGTGGCCCGCCGCCGGGCAGAAGCCAGGAGGAGGGAGAGAGAGCTCCGCGCGCAGCAGCGCGCCGCGGCACGCCGCCGCGCGGTCGCTCGCAGGGCCGCGCTTCAGGCGGAGCGCGAGGCTGCCGCCGAGGCGGCCGAGCCCGTGGAGGAGCCCGACCCGCCGGCGGAGCCCGAGCCCGTGGATCCGGTGCCGGTCGCGGATCCTGCTCCCGCCCCGGCGCCCACCCCGGCGCCCGCGCCGGCGCCACCGCCGCCTGAAGAGACCTTCGACGACTCCGGATGAAGCTCGCGAGCCGACACGGAGGGCACGCCTTCGATGAGGGCCGCGTTGTCGACGGCTATCGGATCGAGCGCCTGGTTCGATGGGGCGTGGGCGAGCTCGTGTACGACGCGCGAACGCGCGGCGGTGAGCGCGTGGGCTTCGTGGTCGCCGTGTCGCCGACGGCCGACCGTGATGCGCGAGCCAGGTTTCGCCGGCTCGCCCGCCTGCGCACGCAGGTCGAGCATCCCGCGCTGCTTCCGGTCTACGGGTGGGGCGACCACGCGCACACCCACTACCTGGTCACCGCGCCCAACCCGCCGGAGGCGCTCGCGGACCGCATGGACCGCGGCCCGGTGGATCCCGCGACGGCTCTTGAGCTGCTCGCCCCCGTGGCCGAGGCGCTCGACGTATGTCACGCGCGCGGGCTGGTCCATCAGGGCCTGACCGGCGAGAGCGTCCTTCTCGACGGCGATCGCGTCCTGCTGGACACGTTCGCCATCGCGCTGATCGGGTCCGATCGCGCCTGGGAGGCCTATGACGGGCGCGCCTCGCGGTACGGAAATCCCGAAGCGCTGCGCGGGGACCCCCTCGAGCCGGCGAGCAACGTGTACGCGCTCACGGGCCTGCTCGTGCACCTCCTGACGGGAGAGATGCCCTACGGCGAGGTCGCGGTGGCGCCGTCCAACGCCACGTGGGCCGCCTCCCTCGTGCACCTGAGCAACCCGGCGCCGCGGCCGACCGAGATGGTCAGCGGCCTCCCGCCCGAGATCGACGAGGTGGTCGCCTGGGGCATGGCCAAGGAGCCGGCCGGGCGACCCTCCTCCGCGACCGCCCTTCTGCGCGCGGCTGCCCACGCCGTGGGTGCAACCCTTCCCGCCCCGGCCCCCGCGTGGGAGGCAGCGCTCGAGGAGGCGGCGCTCGAGGAGGCCGCTCGCGAAGACGCCGCTCGTGAGGAAGCGGCGCGCGAAGAGGCCGCGCGTGCGGAGGCCGAGCGTGGGAGGGCCGCTCGTGAGCAGGCCGCGCGTGAGGCGGCTCGGGAGAAGGCCGCGCGTGAGGAGACTGCGCGTGCGGAGGCCGCTCATGAGGCCGCTCGGGAGAAGGCTGCGCGTTTGGAGGCGGCTCGTGAGCAGGCCGCGCGTGAGGCCGCTCGGGAGAAGGCTGCGCGTGAGGAGGCTGCGCGTTTGGAGGCTGCGCGTGCGGAGGCCGCTCATGAGGCCGCTCGGGAGAAGGCCGCGCGTGAGGAGGCCGCGCGTTTGGAGGCGGCTCGTAAGCAGGCCGCGCGTGAGGCGGCTCGGGAGAAGGCCGCGCGTGAGGAGGCTGCGCGAGCGGAGGCGGCTCGCGAGAAGGCCGCTCGTGAGCAGGCTGCCCGTGAGAAGGCGGCTCGCGAGAAGGCTGCGCGTGACCAGGCCGCCGCGCGCGAGAAGGCCGCTCGCGAGCAGGCTGCCCGTGAGAAGGCGGCTCGCGAGAAGGCCGCTCGTGACCAGGCCGCCGCGCGCGAGAAGGCCGCTCGCGAGAAGGCTGCCCGTGAGAAGGCGGCTCGGGAGAAGGCTGCGCGTGAGGAGGCCGCTCGTGAGAAGGCGGCGCGCAAGGAGGCTGCGCGTGCGGAGGCCGCTCGCAAGAAGGCGGCGCGCAAGGAGGCTGCTCGTGCGGAGGCCGCTCGCAAGAAGGCCGCGCGTGCGGAGGCCGCTCGTGAGAGGGCCGCGCGCAAGGAGGCTGCTCGCGCGGAGGCCGCTCGCAAGAAGGCCGCGCGTGCGGAGGCCGCGCGCGAGAAGGCCGCTCGTGAGAAGGCCGCGCGTGAGCGGGCCGCCGCTCGTGAGAAGGCCGCTCGCGAGCGGGCTGCTCGCGATGAGGCCGCGCGTGAGGAGGCCGCGCGTGCGGAGGCCGCGCGTGAGAAGGCCGCGCGTGAGCAGGCTGCTCGTGAGGAGGCCGCCCGCGAAAAGGCCGCGCGTGCGGAGGCCGCGCGTGAGAAGGCCGCGCGTGAACAGGCTGCTCGGGAGGAGGCCGCCCGCGAAAAGGCCGTCCGCGCGGAGACCGCGCGTGAGAAGGCCGCGCGAGAGCAGGCTGCTCGGGAGGAGGCCGCCCGCGAAAAGGCCGCGCGTGCGGAGGCCGCTCGCGAGAAGGCCGCTCGTCAGCAGGCTGCTCGTGCGAAGGCCGCCCGCGAAAAGGCCGCCCGCGCGGAGGCTGCGCGAGCGCAAGAGGAAGCCGCCCGCGCGCAGGCTGCGCGGCGTGACGAGGCCGCTCGCGAGGAGGCTGCGCGTGAGGAGGCCGTCGAGCCCGGGGAGCCCGAGCCCGAGCCCGAGGAAGCAACGCGCGAGCCGGTCGCCGCCGCAAGTGCGGCCCCCGCGGAGATCGTCCTCGTGCGGACCTTGCCCTCCCCGCGCCGGTCGCGCAAGGACCGCGCGAAGGCTTCGCTGCACAGGGAGGGTCCGCGGCTCCGGGAGGTCCCCCGGCTCTCACGTGCGGTCGTGGTCGGGGCGGCGATGCTCGGGCTCGTGGCAGGCGTCCTGGCCGATCCATTCGGCGGGGAATCGTCCGAGGTGCGGAGCGAGCAGCCGGACGCCCGCCTGATCCGGGCGTTGGGACAGGAGCGCACGGCCCTGCGCGCTGACCTGGCGAACGCGGCCGTGCCCGACGATCAGGCCACGGCCGCTGCCGCGCTCGCCGCGAGCTATCGCTCGGCGGCCGCCCGCGCCGACTCGCCCGACCTCGCCGACGCGGCCGGGGAGGCGGCCGACGCATATGGCGAGCTGGCCACCTCGTTCCGGGAGGGAGGCGCTGACAGCTTCGCCGGCGCGTCGGCCGCGGTCAGCGAGGCTGAGACACGGGTGAATGCGGCGGTGCCGTCCGTGGGCGATTCGCAGGACGCGCGCAGGTAGCTAGGATCGGGACGTGCCCTCCGTGATCAGGCGCGCAGGATGCGCGCTTGTTTCCTGTCTCGCCCTGCTTGCCCTGACAGCGCCCTCCGCGATGGCGGCGCCCGAGGGCAAGGCGATCGCGGTGAAGTCGCTTGCCGGGGGCAAGCAGCGGATCACGTACCGGATCGGCCCCTTCAACGTGATCCCGGGGCAGAACGACATCGGCTACGCGCCGATCCGCGAGCGCCCGCAGGTGGACGGCTGGTTCACCCGCATCCGCCCCGACCTCGTCTACACGAACGGCAGGGTCCCGGGCGTCGAGGTCATCCACCTCCACCACGGGGTCTGGGTGAACCTGGATCGGGGCGCGTCCACCTCCGGCCTGGGAGTGGAGCCGTTCTTCGCGGCCGGTGAGGAGAAGACGATCCTCACGCTGCCGAAGGGCTACGGCTACCCGGTGGACCAGAGCGACCGGCTGCTCCTCAACCACATGATCCACAACCTCACGCCCGTGCCGACCAGGGTCTACATGGTCTACGAGGTGGACTTCGTCCCGAAGGGCTCGCCCGCGGCGCGCCGGATGCGCCCTGTGCGCCCGATCTGGATGGACGTGCAGAACGGCAGCCTCTACCCGGTCTTCAACGTGCGGAAGGGCTCCGGCGGCAACGGTCGCTTCACCTACCCGGACGAGGCGCGCAACCCGTATCGCGGCGGGCCGAGGAAGAACGAGTGGGTCGTGGACCGGCCGGGCGTGCTGGTCGCCACGGCGGGGCACCTCCACCCGGGTGGCCTCTTCACCGACCTGAAGGTGAAGCGGGGCCGGAAGAAGGCAAGGCTGTTCCGGTCCGTCGCCAAGTACTACGAGCCCGCGGGTGCGGTGTCGTGGGACGTCGCGATGACGGCCACGCCGCGCAACTGGCGGGTGAAGCTGCGACCGGGCGACGTGCTCTCCACGAGCGCCACCTACAACACGAAGCGCGCGTCGTGGTGGGAGTCGATGGGGATCATGGTCGCCTACATGGCCCGCCGGCGGTCCGGGCAGGAACCCGTTCAGGCAGCGGATCAGCACGAGGGGGAGGGTGACCCACGGACACCTTGCGGAGAACGACAACCACGGCGGCGGGCGCACGCTCCTGCCGGACCCGCGGCGGCTGCCCGACGGGCCCGCCAACCCCGGCTTCGTGGACCTCATGGACTTCCGGTACCAGCTCGGGGACCTCAGCCTCGCCCGACCCGGCGCGCAACCCGCCGGTGCTCCGCGCCGGCCAGAGGCTGACCTTCCGCGACGCGGGCGACAACGCCAAGCGCGTCTACCACTCGATCACGTCGTGCAAGCCGCCCTGCAACCGCAGGACCGGGATCGCCTACCCGCTGGCGGACGCCGACGTGCAGTTCGAGTCGGGCACGCTCGGCAGCGCGGTGCCGCCCGCGACCGGCAGGCTTCAGTGGACGACCCCCGCCAACCTCGACCCGGCACCTACACGTACTTCTGCCGGATCCACCCGTTCATGCGCGGTGCCTTCCGGGTCAGGCAGTAGCTCGCCGCTACGCTCCCGTCCGTGAGCCCGGGGAGCGAGAAGGGATCGTCGGCCGCCGCGGCGGCCGAGAGGGTGCGCGCGGTGCTCGAGGCCGCCGAGCAGAGCGCGGCCGACCTGCGCACCGAGGCGGCGCGTGAGATCGAGGCGCAGCTCGCGACCGCGCGAGCGGTTACCGAGCGGCTGTCGGCGCGCGCCGACGAGATCGAGCGATCGCTCCAGACGCTCGCGAACGCGGTGCGCGACGAGCTCTCCTCCCTGAAGGCCGACCTGGAGGAGCTGCGCGCGGTGGGGGAGGGCATCGGCGACGCGCGCCCCGCGGAGCCGCCGGAGCCGGAGCCGGTCGCCGTGGAGCCGGAGCCGGTCGCGGCGGCCCCCGAGCCGGAGCCGGAGCCGCGAGCCCGAGCCGGAACCGCCGAGGAGCCCGAGCCGCGAGCCAGAGCCCGCCGACACCGCCGTGATGCCGGCCGGCGATGGCCACGAGGGCGCTCGCGTCATCGCGCTCAACATGGCCCTGAACGGGTCCTCGCGCGAGGAGACCGCGCGCTACCTGTCCGAGAACTTCGAGCTCGAGAACCCCGACGCCCTGCTCGACGAGGTCTACGCCCGCGTCGGGCGCTGACCCGGCGAGCGGCCCTAGGGCCCGCCGAAGTTGGTCGTGTAGACGCCCGCGGGGTCCGGATCGCCTGGCTTCGCCGACGAGTAGGCGACGCCCACGCCGACCTGCGTGAACTGGGGCCGGAGGATGTTGTCGCGGTGCCCGGGGCTGTTCATCCAGCCGTCGAGCGCCTCGACCGGCGACGCCGCCGCGTTCGTGCCCATGTAGAGGTTCTCGCCGGTCCACGAGAGCGGGTAGCCCTCGGCCTTCATCCGCGCCTGGGGGTCGGTCCCCTCGGGGGTGTCGTGGGAGAAGAACTTGCGTGTCGCCATGTCGTCCGAGTGGCGCTGCGACGACAGCTCGAGCAGCAGGTTTCGCTCGAGCGGGTGCAGGCCGTGCTTCGCCCGCTCGGCGTTCAGCAGGCACAGCACCGACGCCCGCGTCTCCTCGATGGCGGCCGGGCGGGGGAGCTTCCCGGAGTGCGGGCAGCCCGGCGCGTCCGGCGCCGGAGCCGGCGCGGCGTCCACGTGCTGCTCGGGCCGCAGCGCCACCGCGAGGAGGGTGCCAAGGGCCGCTGCGAGCAGGATCGTGTGGCGGAGCTGCACACTCCAGCATCGGCGGGCACCCCGCCGTGGCTTTAGCCGCTGCCGGTGGGCGAGGCGATTTCGACGAGGTTCCCGTCCGGATCGCGCACGTAGGCCACGTCCTGGCCCCACGGCTTCGTCTGGGGCGGGGTGACGGCCTCAGCGCCCTCGCGGACGGCGCGGTCGAAGGCGCCCTGGACGTCACTCGTCACGAAGCAGACCTCGAAGGCGGGACGGGCGTCGCGGGCCTCCGCGGGGCCGAACACCCCGGGCAGGTTCGCCGCCGCGAGCTCGTGGGCCGCCAGCGCGAGCGCCGTCTCGCCCGTCTCCAGCTCGGCGTAGTCGCCGCTGTCGTGCAGGAACCGGCGCCGCTGCCCGAGCGCGCGCTCGTAGAAGTCGAGGCTCGCGGCGACGTCTTCCACGTAGAGGATCGTGTATCCGAAGCGCACGGCACCGCCACACTAGCCGGAAGGCCGCAATGTGCGGAAAGCGAACGTAGGTTCGATCCGAGAACGGCTCTACACTCGTTATCCGCGTGAATCCGAGTGGCGAGATCGTCGTTTCCGGCGCCAGCGAGCACAACCTCAGGGACCTTCACCTGAGGCTGCCTCGCAATGCGCTGATCGTGATCACGGGCCTGTCCGGCTCCGGCAAGTCGAGCCTCGCCTTCGACACGATCTACGCGGAGGGCCAGCGCCGCTACGTCGAGTCGCTGTCCGCGTACGCGCGCCAGTTCCTCGGCCAGATGGACAAGCCGGACGTGGACTCGATCGAGGGTCTCTGCCCGGCGATCTCGATCGACCAGAAGACCACCTCGCGGAACCCGCGCTCGACGGTGGGCACGGTGACCGAGATCTACGACTACCTGCGGCTGCTGTGGGCGCGGGTCGGGCATCCGCACTGCTACAACTGCGGCCGCCCGATCGAGGCGCAGTCGGCCGAGCAGATCATCGACCAGGTGATGATGCTGGAGGAGGGCACCAAGTTCATGGTGCTGGCGCCGGTGGTGCGCGGCCGCAAGGGCGAGTACGGCAAGCTGTTCGACGAGCTCCGCGCCGAGGGCTTCACGCGCGTGAAGGTCGACGGCGAGCTGCGCCGGCTCGAGGAGGACATCGTCCTCGACAAGAAGTACAAGCACGACATCTCGGTCGTGATCGACCGGCTCGTGATGCGGCCCGACCTGCGCAAGCGGCTCGCGGACTCGATCGAGACCGCGGTGGGCCGCGCCGAGGGCATCGTCGACATCGAGAACGTCGAGACCGAGCGAGGTCACCACCTACTCGGAGCAGTTCATGTGCCTCCACTGCGGCACCTCGATGCCCGAGCTCGAGCCGCGGATGTTCTCGTTCAACTCGCCGCACGGCGCCTGCCCGCGCTGCACCGGGCTCGGCTCGCAGATGGAGATCGACCCCGAGCTGATCGTGCCGGACCCGTCGCTGTCGCTGAACGACGGCGCGATCCTGCCGTGGTCCACGAGCAACTCGAACTACTACGAGCAGATGACACAGGCGATCGCGGACAAGTGGGAGGTCGACCGCGACCTGCCGTGGGAGGACCTCGACGAGGACGTCCGCAGCTGCTTCCTGTACGGCACGAACGGCGACCGGATCTACATCTCGTACCGGAACCGGTACGGGCGCAGGCGCTCGTACACCACCACCTTCGAGGGCATCGTCCCGAACCTCGAGCGCCGCTACCGCGAGACCGACTCGGACTGGTCGCGCGAGAAGATCGAGGAGTACATGACGCTGCGGCCGTGCCCCGAGTGCAACGGCGCGCGGCTGCGGCCGGAGTCGCTGGCGGTCACGGTCGGCGGGCTCGGGATCGACGAGTTCACGAAGATGTCCGCGCGCCGCTCGATCGAGTGGCTCGAGCAGCTCGAGCTGTCGGACACCGAGCGCGCGATCGCCCGGCTGATCCTGCGCGAGATCGACGAGCGGCTCCGCTTCCTCGACAACGTGGGCGTGGGCTACCTGTCGCTCGAGCGCGCGGCCGCGACGCTGTCGGGCGGCGAGGCGCAGCGCATCCGGCTCGCCACCCAGATCGGCTCGTCGCTCGTGGGCGTGCTGTACATCCTCGACGAGCCGTCGATCGGCCTGCACCAGCGCGACAACGAGCGCCTGATCGCCACGCTCGAGCGGCTGCGCGACCTCGGCAACACCGTGATCGTGGTCGAGCACGACGAGGGCACGATGCGCGCGGCCGACCACCTCGTGGACCTCGGTCCCGGCGCCGGCGAGCACGGCGGGCACCTGGTCGCCGAAGGGACCCCCGCCGACGTGCTCCGCTCGCCGGACTCGCTCACCGGCCAGTACCTCTCCGGGAAGCTCTCGATCCCGATTCCGAAGAAGCGCCGCAGGCCGACCGGCTACATCGAGGTCCAGGGCGCGGCGCAGCACAACCTCAAGAACGATCGACGTGAAGGTGCCGCTCGGCGTCTTCTGCTCGGTCACGGGCGTGTCGGGGTCGGGCAAGTCGACGTTCGTGAACGAGGTGCTCTACAAGGCCGTCGCGAACCGGCTCCACCGGGCGAAGCAGCGCCCGGGCGCGCACCGGCGGATCAGCGGGCTCGAGCAGGTCGACAAGATCATCAACATCGACCAGTCGCCGATCGGGCGCACGCCGCGCTCGAACCCGGCCACCTACATCGGGCTCTTCGACCACATCCGCGACCTCTACTCGCGCACGCAGGAGGCGCGGGCGCGCGGGTACAAGCCGGGCCGCTTCTCGTTCAACGTGAAGGGCGGGCGCTGCGAGGTCTGCCGCGGCGACGGCCAGATCAAGATCGAGATGCACTTCCTGCCGGACGTGTACGTGCCGTGCGAGCAGTGCCACGGCAAGCGCTACAACCGCGAGACGCTCGAGGTGCGCTTCAAGGGCAAGACGATCGCCGACGTGCTCGACATGACGGTCGAGGAGGCGGTGGACTTCTTCGCGCACATCCCGAAGATCAAGCGCCGCCTGCAGGCGCTGCACGACGTGGGGCTCGACTACATCCGGCTCGGCCAGCCGGCCACGACGCTGTCGGGCGGCGAGGCCCAGCGGGTGAAGCTCGCGAGCGAGCTGTCGAAGATCGCCACCGGCCGGACGCTCTACATCCTCGACGAGCCCACGACCGGGCTGCACTTCGCCGACGTGCAGCGGCTGCTCGAGATGCTGAACAGGCTCGTGGACCAGGGGAACACCGTCGTCGTGATCGAGCACAACCTCGACGTGATCAAGACCTCCGACCGCATCATCGACCTCGGCCCCGAGGGCGGCGAGGAGGGCGGCAAGCTGGTCGCCCAGGGCACCCCCGAGCAGGTCGCCGGCACGAAGGGCTCGCACACGGGCCGCTTCCTGGCCGAGATCGTGAAGCCCCCGCCGGCGCGGAAGAAGCGCGCCCGGGCGCCGAAGCTCCCGCCGCGGCCTAGCGCTCGGCGCTCGGGCGACGCGCGTGGCCGGTCACGCAGCGGCCGGCCGTGCCGCCGAGCCGCTCCTCTTCCCGCTCGGTCGTGGAGGTCGCCGTGAGCGATTCTCGTCCGGGCGCGCTCACGTCAGGGTCCCGCTGCGCGGACTCGGGCGCGTCTCGACTCGCCGGCACCGTCGTCGGCGATCGCTGTCGCCGGCCCTGATGGAGAAGTCCGTCACTCGCCGTAGCATCGCGTACGTTGTCCGCCCTGGTGTTCGCCTGACCGTCGGACGCCGTTGTCGCATGGGGTTCTGGTTCTGGATGACCGCCCAGCGGCAGCATCGCGCCGCTGACCGCAGCGGTCGCCGACATCGGCGAGCGGCCGCACCGCGCCGCAGCTCGCGCGACAGCGTCAGCCCGTTCCGCGTCCGGATCGGCCTCGCGGCGGTGCCGTACGCCGACCGGTAGTTCGAACCGCGCGAACGACGACGCCGGTCGACCGAGTCCCGCTGAGCCGCGCTGGCCGCCGTGTTCGCGGATCGCCGTCGCTGCGGCGGACGGCAGCCGGGCCGTGCGTGCCCTCGTCGAACGCTCCGAGCCCGGCAGCGAGACGCTTCGCAGCCGGACGATGCGCGCAACGTCGCCGTTCCTGCACCTGCCGGCCGGTACGGCGGTCCGGTCGCAGGTCGGCGGCTGCTGAACGCCGTCCCCTGCGTATGCGCCGCTGTGGCGACACACGGCATGTTCACCGCGGCAGCGCGACTCGCGCGTCGCCGGACGGGCCGCGAGCAGCGCCGCGAGCCGAATCGCTGTCCCGGGCCGGCATCGGGCCGCATCCTCCCGCGACCGGCGCAGAGCGAAGTCAACCTAGGCGGAGCCGGTGCGGCTCCGCGCCGCCCTCGCGGGTGCGGCGCAGCTTGCGCATGGTCTGGATGACCTCCATGCGGCGGTGCGCCTTCGCGGCCGCCTGGATCAGGGTCTGCTCGGCGGTGTCGGCGATGCCGATCGAGCAGGTCACCGGGCCGGCGACGTGCTCGAACGAGATCGCCGCGAGCTCGTCCTCGAAGCGGTCCGCCCAGATCGCGGCGCTGCGGGCGTCGGTGCCGTGGAGCAGCACGGCGAACTCGTCCGGGCCCGTGCGGGCGATCTCGTCGACGGCGCGAAGCGTCGACCGCAGCGTCGCGGCGCACATGCGCAGCACCTCGGTCCCGGCGCCGGCGCCGTGCTCGCGGTTCACGCGCCGCAGGCCGTCGAGGTCCACCATCGCCACGGCGAGCAGCTCGCCGGTGCGGCCGCGGCGGAGCTCCTCGCGCGCGAGGAGCGCCTCGAAGTCCTCGGGCGCCGGCAGGTCGGCGAGCGGATCCATCTGGTTACTCATCGGTTGCCGGGCCGAGATTCTGAGATCACGCGATCGGCCCAGCGCCTGGCGGCGTCGGGGAGCGGCCTGCCGAAGGCGGTCCGGTGGTCGGCCACCCAGCGGTAGGCGCGCTCCGCGCGCTCGCGGAAGCGGTCGGTGAGCCGCGCGAGCGGCGCGCCGCCCGGCAGCAGCCGGAACAGCGGTGAAAAGGCGGCACCCCGGACGACATCGCCGGCGCCCGCACCCCGTCCCGAGGTGCGGGAGGCCATTTGCTCGGCTCGGGCATGCCCGTCAGCGCGTGTCGGCCTCCTCGCCCCGGGCAACGGGCCGCAGCCGCCGCCGGCGGTCCCAGCGCAGGATCACCGCCACGCACACCCGGCAGAAGCCGCAGTCCGGGTCGTAGAGGAGTGAGTGGGCGTCATCTCTGGAAAGCTGCGCCGATGGAGAATGCCCGGCTCTGGTGGCAGAAGTGGCGCTGGTACGAGCGCAACTCGCTGCCGTGGAACCGGCTGGCCATCCACCGCGAGCTGGCCCGCCGCGGCGCGTTCGCGCGCTGGCCGATCCACGGGAACGTGCTCGAGGCGCTCGCGCGACGGCCGGCTCGAGGTCGGCGAGGGCACGCTGCTCGAGCCGCACGTCTGGCTGACCGCCGACGGCGAGGCGCGCATCCGCATCGGGCAGGGCACGTTTCTGAACATCGGCGTCATGGTGGCGGCCGACGACCTCGTCGAGATCGGCGACCACTGCATGTTCGCGAATGGCTGCTTCGTGACCGACGCGAACCACCGCTTCGACGACCCGGATCAGCCGATCACGTGGCAGGGCTTCACGAGCAAGGGGCCGACCCGGGTGGGCGACAACGTCTGGTGCGGCGCCAACGTCGTGGTCACGAGCGGCGTGACCGTCGGCGAGCGCTGCGTGATCGGGGCGAACAGCGTCGTGACGGCGGACATCCCGCCGTTCTCGATCGCGGCCGGAGCACCCGCGAAGGTGCTCCGGCGCGTCGAATACCCCTCTGCCTCAGGAGCGGGCTCAGCAGAGAACGAGTAGGTGGAACGGCTTGTTGGCGTCGTTGCCGTTCGCTTGGTCGTCCGGATGTCCACCCCGTTCACGTTCGAGGCAAGTCCGCTCACCGTGATCTGCCCGTTGTCGGGCGGTGCGGCGGCGGTCGGGCCGCCGACGGTCGCGTAGTAGGCGCAGCCGCGCACGTCCCGGTCGAAGATGACCTGGTAGCGGCCCTCCGCGGTGCGGGCCGCCGAGGTCGTGCCGCGGGCGCGAACCTGCTGGCCGCCGGCGTTCACGACGGAGAAGTGGGTGCTGCCGTGCGCGACGAGCGACGCCGGGACGGTGCCCAGGGTCGACTCCTTGATCGAGCCGCCGCCGAGCGTGTCCTTCCTGACGTCCTTGAACGTGATCGTGTTGTTCTTGATCTCCCGGCCGGTGATCCACCTGGCGAGGCCGTAGGACACGCCGCCGAGCGACATGAACAGCGCCATCAAGGCGACGACCATCGCGGGGGAGGGAATGAGACGACGAAATCGTGTCATGGCCCCCCAACCCGTCGGAGCCGCCGGGGTTGCGCTAGAGCGACAAACCGCCCGTGAACGGTTCACCGGTCTGCTCGCGGAGCAGCTCGTGGAGCCGGGCGATCTCGTCGGGAGCCATCGTGTAGCCGTGCTCCTCCTCGGGGTACCTGCGCGCGCGCACCTCGTCGGCGAACGCGCTCACGCCCTTGATCATCTCGTCGCGGACGTTCGCGTAGCGCTTCACGAAGCGGCCGCGTGGCCGCTGTAGATGCCGAGCAGGTCGTGGAAGACCAGCACCTGGCCGTCCGCGGCCGCGCCGGCGCCGATGCCGATCACGGGGATCTCCATGCGCGGCATGATCGCCTCGGTGAGCGCGCTCGGGATCGCCTCGAACACGATCGCGAAGCAGCCCGCCTCCTGGAGCGCGAGCGCGTCGTGCAGCACCGCGAGCGCGCGCTCCGCCGTGCGGCCCTGCGAGCGGTAGCCGCCGAGCGCGGTGGCGGTCTGGGGCGTGAGGCCCACGTGGCCCATGACCGGGATGCCGGCGCCCACGAGCGCGCGGGCGCGCTCGACCGACGTGCCGCCGCGCTCGATCTTCACGGCGTCGCAGCCGGCCTCCTTGATGAAGCGCTGGGCGCTGTGGATCGCCTCCTCGTTCGAGGCCTCGTACGAGCCGAACGGCATGTCGCCGATCATCAGCGGCGTCCTCAGGCCGCGCCGGACGGCCTTGGCGAGCATCAGGCAGCTCCTCGGTCGTGACCGGCACCGTCGAGGGATGCCCGAGCACGGTCATGGCGCCCGAGTCGCCGACGAGCACCACGTCCACGCCGGCCTCCTCGGCCACCTGGGCGGAGCGGGAAGTCGTAGGCCGTGACCATCACGATCGGCTCGCCGAGCGCCTTCTTCTCGGCGAGCGTGGTGAGGCTGACGGCGGGGCGCTGCGTGGGACGGTGGCTCATTTCTCGCCTCCGAGAATCGCGTTGTCGATGAGCCGGGCGCGCCCGACGCGGGCGGCCACGGCGAGGAGCGTCGAGCCGTTCACGCGCTCGACGGGCGAAAGGTCGTGCGCGGAGCGGAGCTGGAGGTAGTCCGGCTCCACGCCGGCGCGGTCCAGCTCGGCGCGGGCGGCGGCCACGACGGCGGCGGCGTCGCGCTCGCCGCTCGCCACGACCGCCTCGGCGGCGCGCAGCGCCCGGCTGAGCGCGAGCGCGCGCTCGCGCTCCTCCGCGCTCAGGTAGGCGTTCCGCGAGCTGAGCGCGAGCCCGTCCGTGTCGCGGATCGTGGGGCAGACCTCGATCCGCACCGGGATGTCGAGGTCGCGCACCAGCTTCCGGATCACGAGCGCCTGCTGGGCGTCCTTCTGGCCGAAGTAGGCCACGTCCGGCGCCGCCATGTTGAAGAGCTTCGTGACGACGGTGGTCACGCCCTCGAAGTGCTCCGCGCCGCGCTGGGCCTCGTCGCCCTCGAGCATCTCGGTGAGCCCGCGGACGGTCACGGTCGTGGCGAAGCCGTCCGGGTAGACCTCCTCCACCGGCGGCGCGAACAGCACGTCGACCCCCTCGCCTCGGCGAGGCGCGTGTCGCGCTCCTCGTCGCGCGGGTAGGCCTCGAGGTCCTCGCCCGGCCCGAACTGCGCCGGGTTCACGAACAGCGACACCACGAGCACGTCGTTCTGGGCGCGAGCCTGGCGCATGAGCGAGAGGTGGCCGTCGTGGAAGTAGCCCATCGTGGGGACGAGCCCGATGCTGCGGCCCGCGCGGCGCTCGGAAGCGAGCACCTCGCGCAGCTCGGCGACCGTGCGGACGGTCCTCATGCCGGTGCCTCCTGGCCGCGAGCGCGCGCGTGTGGCGGACGAGCTCGTCGAACAGCTCGAGCAGCTCGGGGCCGTTTCCTCGACCGCCGCGCGCTGCGCCTCGACCGTCGCCTCGTCGCCGCGCGCGATCGGCCCGGTGAGCGCGGCCTCGGGCCCGAGCTCGGCCACGTTCTCGACCGTCTGCCGCACGAGCGGCATGAGGAGCGCGCGCGCGTCCTCGCGGCCGAGCCCCGCGCCGCGGGCGATCGCCTCGGCGGCGGCCTGGAGCGTCACGAGGAAGTTCGACGCCGTCGATGCGGCGGCGTGGTAGGCGGCGCGGCCCTCGTCGTCGATCTCGAAGGGTGTCATCCCGAGCCGCTCGGCGAGAGCGGTGGCGAACGCGAGCGCCTCGGGGGAGGTGCCGGCAACGGCGGCGCCCGCGCCCTCGAAGCTGACGCCCGGGTGGGCGAAGGACTGGAGCGGGTGAGATGCCGAAGGCGGGCACGCCGGTGTGCGCGAGCGCGGAAAGCGGGGTCGCGCCGCTCGTGTGGCCGATCAGCGGGGCGGCGGCGGTCACGGTCTCGGCGGCCGCGGCATCTCGGCGTCGGGCACGCAGAGCACGATCGCGTCGCAGCGCGTGGGGCGCTCGCCGCGGCCGAGCGGCCCACGACCTGAGCGCCGGCCTCGCCGAGCGCGGCCGCGAGTGCGGTCCCGACACGGCCCGGGCCGACTATGCCCACGCGGAGCGGGCTCCGGAAGAGTCATGTGATCTGGGTTCATTCCCGCATCGGTCCACTCCGTCGTCGGTAGCGGCCGACGACTCTGAGGATACCCACGGCGGGCGGAAGCAATCGCTGCGCACCGGGCACCGCCCGGTGCTTGCGCACGTCCGTCAACCCCAGGTCCTAGGCTTGGGGCCCATGGAGTCACGCAGCGCAGCGGAGCGCCGCGCGGAGCTCGTCGAGCTGTACAAGGAGGCCGCCGTCTGCGCGCGCTGCCCGCTGTCGAAGACGCGCACCAGGGTCGTGTTCGGCTCGGGCAACGCGGACGCCGACCTGATGTTCGTCGGCGAGGCGCCCCGGGATGCACGAGGACCAGCAGGGGCTGCCGTTCGTCGGCCGAGCCGGGCAGCTCCTCAACGAGCTGCTGGAGGAGATCGGGCTCGCGCGCGACGACGTCTTCATCGCGAACGTGCTCCAGTCGCGGCCGCCCGGGAACCGCGACCCCCAGCCCGACGAGATCGACGCGTGCAAGCCGTTCCTCCACCAGGAAGATCGAGCTGATCGAGCCGAAGGTGCTCTGCACGCTCGGCAACTTCTCGACGAAGCTGCTCACCCGGTCGCAGCGCGGCATCACGAGCGTGCATGGCCGGCCGCAGGTGCATGAGCTGGGCGGCCGGCTGCTGCGCGTCTATCCGCTCTTCCATCCGGCCGCGGCGCTGCGGAGCACCAAGACGCTCGAGGACCTCCGCGCGGACTTCGCCCGCCTGCCGGCGCTGCTCGAGGAGCCTCCGCCGGTGCCGATCGGCGCCGTGGCCCCGATGGCCGTTGCGGCATCCGCGCCGTCCGACCCGCCGCCTCCCACGCTGTTCGACTAGAAGGGGTGGGGCACCGGCCGGACGGGGGAAACCGGCCGGTGCCCGGGGGGAAACTCAGCTCAGCAGAGCCCGCTGTTCGCGAGCGGCTGGCCCGCGATCTGGAGGTGCGGCCCATCCGCGTGCCGGCGATGTAGCTCGGCAGCCAGTTCGTGTCGACCACGGTGGGTCAGGTCGCCGGCGGCCCGCATGCCGGTGTTGACCCGCACCAGGCGCTCCCGGAATCGCCCGGCGCGGCAGCGCCAGACCGCCCGAAGGCGCTCGACTGCCAGGTGAGAGCGAGGCCGGCGGTGGCGTGCCGCCGGTGCCGACCGCGAGGCGGTCGGCCGTAGTCGAAGGGGCTCGGGGCCCGATCCGCCGTAGGACCCGCAGGGGGCGGGCCACCGACCGCGACCGTGGGGCTCACCCACTCCTGGAGCTCGGGACCGATCGAGACGATCGCGAAGTCGTTGCCGATGCCGCCGTCAACGCTTCGCTCGATCGTGCGGGCTCGATCGGCACGGGGTTTGCGTCGCCCGGGGCGCGGACAGGAGGGTCCCGCCTCGCCGACGGACCCGCAGTGGCCAGCCGTCCCGATCGAGTAGCTGCCGGGCGAGCCGAAGACGAGGTCATGGTGCAGCCCGCGGGCGCGATCATCCGCGAGCGGGACGGATGCCCACCTCGCCGGGGAGCGGCGCCTGCGGGGCCGGGACCGGTGCGCCGTTCGCGCGGCGTCCACGCGCGCCGCAAGCGCGTCGGTGAACCACGCCGGCTGTGCAGCCTACACAGCGGGATCGCATGGCCGCTCTTGTCTAGGAACCGGCAGTCGACGGTGCTCCAGTCGGGCGACGTGCCGTGTGTCGGGACGCGGACGCGCGTCGCCGCGGTGAAGAAGATCATGAGCGCGGCAAACACAGCCACGCGAGCACACCTACGCATTGCAACTCCCCCTGCCAAGGTTCGCCGTACCGTCTCTCTTCAAGAGCGTACCGAATGTCACACAACGTCAAACACACGATGGCCCGGGCGAGACGGAGGCGCCCGGCGCGGAGCTCGCGCGCCGCCTCGGCCCCGGCGACGTCGTGCTGGTGAGCGGCGAGCTCGGCAGTGGGAAGACCACCTTCGTGCGCGGCGCGTGCCGCGCGCTGGGCGTGGAGGGGCCTGTCACGAGCCCGACGTTCACGATCGGCCGCGTGCCTCGGAGGGTCTCCGGAGGTCGCCCACCTCGACCTCTACCGGCTCGGCACGCTCGCGGGCGAGGACCCCGCTCTGCTCGACGACTACCTGACGCCCGACCGCGTCGCGTTCGTCGAATGGCCGGCGGTGGCGGAGCCCGAGCTCGAGCGCGTGGTCGCGCGCGGCCAGCGCTGAGCACGCGGGCGGCGACCGTCGCCGCATCACGGTCGCGTGACGCTGTCGGAATGACACCTCGACATCCGCCGCGAGCGCGCGGGTCCGTCTCCGGCAGACGGCGAGGCGTTCGAGGCGGGCGCGCCCGCCGAGCGGCTGGCGCGCCCGCCCGCGCACGCGAGCGAGCTGATGCCCGCGGTGGCGGACGTGATGGAGCGGGCCGCGGTGGGGTGGAACGACCTCGCGGCGATCGCCGTCGGAGTGGGACCCGGCGCATTCACCGGCCTGCGGATCGGCATCGCGACCGCCCGCGCGCTCGCCACGGCGACCGAGCTCCCCTTCGGCGAGTGTCGTCGCTGGCGGCGCTCGCGTCCGGGATCCGGGCCGGCCCGACTTCCGCTCATCGACGCACGACGGGGCGAGGTCTTCGCCGCGCTGTTCGAGGCCGGCGCGCAGATGTGGCCGCCGTTCGCCGCGTCGCCAGACGAGCTGGTCGCGCGGCTGCGTGAGGACGATTTCAGCCCCCGGCAGCCGGGGACGGGTCGTTACGATTTCGAGGGATGCTCGAGGAGGCTGGCATCCACGTAGCGCCTGAGGACCCGAGGCCCACGTGGTGCGTGCGCCTGGACGTCTGCCGGCTGGCCGAGGGGGCCCCGGCGACCGCCCGAGGCGGTGCTTCCGGAGTACCTGAGAGAGCCGGACGCGAGGCCGCAACCGTGACCCCGGCGCGCCTCGACCGCGGCTCGCGCTGCTCGCCTACGCGGACCTCCCGCAGGTCATCGCGATCGAGAGGCGCGGGCCTTTCCGACCCCGTGGTCGCCGCGATGTTCGTGCTCGAGCTGTCGAAGCCGTCCGGCATCTGCCTCGCGGCGATCGAGGACGGGGCGATCGTCGGCTACCTCGTCTGCTCCCGCTACGACACTGATGAACGTCGCGGTCGAGCCCGACCGGCACCGCCAGGGGATAGCCAGCACGCTGCTCGACCGGCTGTTCGAGCAGGCCGACAAGCCGAGCGAGCAGTACACGCTCGAGGTCCGCATGCGAACGAGTGCGCCATCCGCCTGCACAGCGCTTCGGGTTCCGCGCCGCCGGCCGGCGCCGGGCCTACCACGACAACCGCGAGGACGCGCTGATCATGTGGCGGACGGTGGGGGATCCGCACCACCGCGTGATCCTCGCCCTCGAGACGAGCTGCGACGACACCTGCGCCGCGGCCGTCGTCGGCGAGGACGGCCGCATCGCGTCGAACGTGATCGCCTCGCAGGGGCTCCTTCACGCGCGCTACGGTGGTGTCGTGCCCGAGAATCGCGTCAGCGACACCATCTGGAGCTCGTCGACGCGGTCACCGCCGACGCGCTCGAGCGCGCCGGCGCGCGGCTGGACGACATCGACACCGTCGCCGTCACGCGCGGGCCCGGCCTGATCGGCGCGCTGCTCGTGGATGTGCCTCGGCGAAGGCGATCGCGGCGACGCGGCGGCTGCCGCTCGTGCCGGTGGACCACCTCCACGGCCACGTGGTGGCGAGCACGCTCGGCGACGACCCGGTCGAGCCGCCATACCTGTGCCTGGTCGCGAGCGGCGGCCACACCTTCCTCGCGCGCGTGGATGACCCGGCGGCGTACGACCGGTGCTCGGCCAGACGCTCGACGACGCCGCCGGCGAGGCGTTCGACAAGGGTGCCCGCCTGCTCGGCCTCGCCTATCCGGGCGGCCCGGCGATCGACCGGCTGGCGCGCGAGGGCGACCCGGAGGCGTTCGACTTCCCGCGCAGCTCGCCGGGCGCGCTCGACTTCAGCTTCAGCGGCCTGGACGCGCTCCTGTACGCGATCCGCGACCTGGGCGACGCGGCGAGGAGCGAGCCGCCGACCTGGCCGCGTCGTACCAGAGGGCAATCGTCGACGCGCTCGTAAGCCGCACGCAGGCCGCGCTCGAACGCGAGGGCATCGAGCGGTTGGCGATCGGCGGCGGCGTCCGCCCAACTCCGAGCTGCGCGGCGCGGTCGGCGAGCTGGGGGTGCCGGCGTGGATCCGCCGCCGTCGAGCTCTGTGCCGGCCCCCAAGGACAACGCCGCGATGATCGCCGGCGCGGCGCGCTTCCTCGAGCCTGTCCCGTATCCCGAGTACCTGACCCTCGACGCCTCCGCTCGGCTCGCCTTAGTTCTCGAGCCGCGACTCCTCGAGGTCGAGGTCGCGCTCGATCTTCCGCCGCACCTCGTCGCTGATCTCGCCGCGGTTCCGCATCTTCGACCAGCTCTCCGCGCTGCGCGTCGTAGAGCTCGTACTGGAGCCGCCGCCACGCGTCGACGCGGTCCTCGAAGGGCCCCGTCGTCGTCGGCGAGCGCTTCGCAGCGGCCGCGGCGGTAGTCGAGCTGCGCGCGCGCGCGGCCGACGCTGTCGGCGCCGATCCAGTCGGGCTCGCCGACTCTTCGAGCCGCTCGATGCTGCCCCTCGGCCATCCGCGGCGTGCGCGCCGCTCCTCGAGCTCCTCGACGCCGTCGTCACTTCAGCCCGAGCCGTTCGATGAACGGGCCGAGCGTCAGCCCCTGGCCGACGAGCGTCACGAAGATCACCGCGAACGCGAGAAAGACAGGGCGCGTCGGGGAACCCGCCGCCGGCGTCGACCGTGAACGGCACCGCGAGCGCGGCCGCAAGCGACACCGACCCGCGCATGCCCGCCCAGCCCACGATCAACCGCTCCGCCGCGGGCGCGCGACGATGGCGCTGGCTGTCGCGGCGGTCGGCCGTGCGGATGAGATAGGCGACCGTGAACATCCACGCGAGCCGACGCGATCACGGTCCCGCTTACGAGCGCACCCCAGAACACCAGCTCACCGTCGTGCGCCCGGCCAGCTCGTCTATGACCCCCGGGAGCTGGAGGCCCACGAGCAGGAACAGGACCGCGTTCAGGAGAAAGGTCCAGAATCTCCCAGACCGCGACCCCCTGGAGGCGCATCAGCGGAGTCGTGAGCTGTGGCGTGTGCCAGCCCATGTAGAGCCCCGTCGTGACCGCAGCGATCACGCCGGATAGGCCGAGCTCCTCCGCCGGCAGATAGCCGGCGTAGCCGGCAGGATCGAGATCGTGATCTCGATCGGCGGGTCGTCGATGCGCGCGCGGACCTCGCGGATCACCCGCCCGGCTACGAGCCCGACGGCGACGCCGCCGAGGCCGGTGACGACGAACTCCGGTACGGCCTCCCAGATCGAGAACGTGCCGGTCACGACGGCCGCCGCCGCGAAGCGATAAAGGACGAGGGCTGTCCAGTCGTTCGTGAGGTTCTCGCCCTCGACGACCGTGAGCAGCCGCCGCGGCGCGCCGACCCGCCGCATGATCTCCGCCGGCGCGACGGCGTCGGTCGGCGACACGATCGCTCCGAGCACGAACGCCGGCCCCCAGTCGACCCGACCACGTCGTGGGCGACGAGCGCGACCGCGCCCATCGTCACCAGGACGAGCGGGATCGACAGCAGCGCGATCGGTCGCCGCATTCCGGCGCAGGTCGCGCACCGAGGTGAAGAACGCCGCGCCGTACAGGAGCGGCGGCAGGAAGATCAGGAGGACGACGTCCGGATCGAGCTCGACGTCCGGCACGCCGGGCAGGAACCCGATCGCCGCGCCGCCTGACCACGAGCGTGACCGGATAGGGCACCCGCACCACGCCGGCGACCACCGCGAGCGCGGCGGTCGCGCTCAGAAGCCCGATGACGATCAGCTCGATGTGCTCCACGCCGAAAAGAGTGGCAGCGTCACCGCCGTGCAAGTGGTCACTCTCTACGGCAAGCCGGGCTGCCATCTCTGCGATGACGCCAGGGAGGCGGTGAGGCGGGTGCGCGCGGAGCGGCAGTTTTACCTGCGCGAGGTCGACGTGACACTCGACCGGTGCTTCATCGCGAGTACGGAGAGCAATCCCGGTACTCACCCTGGACGGCGAGGAGCTCTTCGGCTTCGTCGTCGAGGAAGCGGTGCTCATCAAGCGGCTCGATAGAGTGGACGGTTCGTGAGGTACGACGACGCAACAGGCGGCGGCGTGGGCTTCACCCGGCTCGGCCAGACGGCGAGCCGGGAGGAACCGAGCGGCTGTCGCTCGGGGTCGCTGCCCGACTGTCGCGATATCTCCAGGTCCTGACGCAAGCCAAGATGGGGCGAGAGACGATCTCGTCCGGGACTTCAGGAGCTGCACCACGTCAACTCCACGCAGATCCGGCGGGACCTGTCCGGGTTCGGCAAGTTCGGCAAGCGCGGGGTGGGCTACAACGTCGACTCGCTGGTCTCGCAGATCCGCAAGATCCTGCGCACCACGGGGAAGCACAACATCGCGCTGTTCAGCACGGCAACCTCGGCCAGGCGATCGCGGGATCGGGACATCTTCGCCGACCACGGCTTCCGGGTGATCGCGCTGTTCAACAAGACCGGGAAGGTGGGGAGCCAGGTCGGCGACGGCCTCACGGTGCGCCCGTACGACGAGCTCGAGCGGGTGATCCGCGAGGAGGACGTGGTCGTGGGAGTGTCCGCCGTTCCCACGGAGGCGGCGCAGGAGGTGGCGGACGACCTGGTCGAGGCCGGCGTGAAGATGATCTTCAACTACTCCGAGGCACTGCTGCAGGTGCCGCCCCGAGGTGACCGTCCACACCTCAGCCCGGCGGTGGACCTGCTCTACGCGCTGTACTTCTACCTCACCTGAGGTACCTTCCATGCTCGACACGAGGCGACCGAGAGGTCTTCGAGGCCTCCACCGACTTCACGGTCGGGATCGAGGAGGAGTTCGCGATTTCGACCCGGGCACGCTCGCGCTCGACCACCGCTTCGAGGAG
>CAVUIF010000004.1:0-475590 GCA_963741455.1 uncultured Thermoleophilaceae bacterium | reverse complement strand
GCTCGGTGTCACCGAGCCCTACTCGTGTGGCATCGGCGGCGGCGGGTTCATGGTCGATCCGCACGCCCGACGGGCAAGGTCACCACGATCGACTCGCGCGAGAAGGCGCCCGCCGCGATGCGCCCGGACTCGTTCATCGAGAGCGGCGTCGCGCTCGGCATTCGACGACGGCTCGCTGGAGCGGGCTCTCCGCCGGCGTGCCCGGGACCGTCGCCGGCTGGGAGCGCGCGCTGCGCCGCTACGGCACGCGGTCGCTCGCGAAGGCCCTGCGACCGGGCATCGCGGTGGCCCGCCAGGGCTTCACCGTCGACGAGACCTTCGTCTCGCAGACCGAGCCGACAGCGCCCGTATTTCGACGACATCCCCTCGACCGCCGAGCTCTATCTGGACGAGGACGGCTCCCTGCCCGACGTCGGCGACTCGATCCGCAACCGCGATCTCGCCCGCACCTACCGGATGATCGCCCGCGGAGGGCCCGCGCGCGTTCTACCGGGGGGAGCTCGCCGAGGCGATGGTCGACGCCGTCCGCACGCCGCCGGTCGCGCAGGACGCCGACCACGTGTGGCGGCCCGGCCTCATGACCGAGGAGGACCTCGAGGAACTACGACGCGCCGCGCCGCGAGCCCACCCACATGAGCTACCGCGGCCTCGACATCTGGGGCATGGGCCCGCCGTCGAGCGGCGGCTCCACCGTCGGCGAGACGCTCAACATCCTCGAGGGCTACGCGGACCTGGCGTCCGACAGGACGCGGGCGCTGCACCTCTTCCTCGAGGCCTCGCGCTACGCGTTCGCCGACCGCAACGCCTTCGTCGCCGACCCGGAATTCTTCGACGTGCCGCTCGCCGGCCTGCTCTCGGACGGCTTCGCGGGCGAGCGCCGGGCGCTCATCAACCCGACGAAGGCCGCGACGAGCCCGGTCGCGCCGGGCAATCCGTACGACGACCAGGGCAGCCCCGGCCTCGCCGCGGCGGACGTCTCCCATCCGCGCCAGTCGACGACCCACCTCGTGGTGTCGGACCGCCACGGCACCGTCGTCTCCTACACGTTCACGATCGAGTCGACGGGCGGCAACGGCATCGTCGTGCCGGGCTACGGCTTCCTGCTGAACAACGAGCTCACCGACTTCAACTTCGACTCGACCACCCACCCGAACCGCGCCGAGGGCGGCAAGCGCCCGCGCAGCTCGATGAGCCCGACGATCGTGACGCGGCGCGGCGAGCCGCTCTTCGCGGTCGGCTCGCCCGGCGGCTCGACGATCATCCCGACCGTCGCCCAGGTGCTGCTCGAGCGGCTCGACCTCGGCGCCTCGCTGCCGGAGGCGATCGCCCGGCCGCGCGCCGCGCAGCGCAACACGGCGACGACGACCGCCGAGCCCGCCTTCATCAGCTCGCCCGAGGGCCAGGCGCTCGCGGATCCGAGCCGTTACGGCCACAGCTACACGCCGATGACGGAGATCGGGGCGGTCACCGGGCTCGAGTTCCAGCCGGGCGGCAGCGTCCTGGCCGCCGCCGAGCCGGTCCGCCGCGGCGGTGGCAGCGCGGCGGTGGTGCGCGCCGCCCCATAGCCCGTCCCTAGGATCCGCCGCGTGCAGAACCGTGGCCTCGCCGCCCTCGCCTGCCTGGCCGTGGTCGCCGCGGCCGATCTCGTCCTGAGCCGGAAGCGCCCGCCCTGGATCCTGGTCGGCCTCTTCGACGAGCCCGCGCACCTCGCGACGGCGGGCGTCGTGCTGGCCAACCTGCGCCCGAGCTCGGCGGAGTGGGCCGCCGGCTTCATGGCGGGGGCCGTGCTCCCCGACGTGGACCACATTCCGCTTGCCCTCTCGCGCGTCCACCCCGAGGTCGACGACCCGCGTCCCGTCACGCACTGCCTGCTGGCGATCTCGCCGCTGTTCGTCGCGGCGCGCCTCACGTCGCCCGGCCCACAGCGCGACGCGCTCGCGGGAGCCGCCGCGGGCACGCTCGCTCACTTCGCGCGCGACCTCGCCGTCGGCACCGGCGTCGCGCTCCTGCAGCCCCTCAGCGGGCGCAACTTCAAGGTGCCGTATCCGCTCTACGTCGCGGCCCTGGCAGCGCTCGCGGCGCGCGCCGCCCGCTGAGGCCGGCCAAGAAGCGATACTCCGCCCATGGACGAGACAAGCGGCGCGGGAGCCCTGTCTACCGCTACGAGACGCGGGCCGCGGAGCCCCGCCCCGCGGTCGGCGACGAGGAGCTGATCAACGCCATGGCCGCCCACATGAGGTCTTGCTTCGGGCAGGCCGGCCTCGTGATCCACGAGCTCGTATCCGGCCCCGTGCACGTGGACGTATTCCACGCCGAGCCGCCTGCTTCCACACGCTCGTCACCTGCGGAATGAGCGAGCTTCCCATGCCCGCACCGCCGGAGGTGCCGGAAGGCCGCTACGCGGAGCTCGCCCTGCGGGCACCCAGGCGCTCTTCGATCTCCTCGACGAAGCCGGTGTCTCCGAGCTCCTCGAGCCCGACCGGCGAGCGCCGTTCGGCGGCGCCGCCGCTTCCTCGGATGGCGCTGAATCGCCGGAAGCGCTACGCTGTCCGTCGGCCTATAGCCGCAGCCGTCCCTCTGGAGCCGCGCCGGCACATATTCCCGGCGCCTCGGGACGGGGTCCGTGATGGCCGTGCTGCCCGCAGAAGCGGGTCGGCAAACGCCCCTTGGGGGCGGATTCCGTCTGCTATTCTGGTCGGTCGCGCTTTGCGCCCTTGCCCCTCGCCCGCCTTATTTTTCTAGCTCGAAGGAGTTGCCGTCTTGGCACGCGTTGACGCTGCTCGCACCCGTCGCTCGTTCTCACGCCTCGAGAACGCCCTCGAAGTCCCGAACCTGATCGATATCCAGCGACGCTCGTTCGAGTGGCTGGTCGACACCGAGAAGGGCGGGCTCCGCGAGACGATCGACGACGTCTCGCCGATCGAGGACTACACCGGCAACCTCGCCGTCGTCTTCGAGGACATCCACTTCGACGAGCCCGTCGCTCCGATCTCGGAGTGCCGCGAGAAGGACCTCACCTACGCGCGCCCGCTGACCGTCAAGGTCGCGTTCCAGAACCGCGAGACCGGTGAGATCCGCGAGCAGTCCGTCTTCATGGGCGACTTCCCGTGGATGACCGACTGGGGCACGTTCATCATCAACGGCACCGAGCGCGTCGTCGTGACGCAGCTCGTCCGCTCCCCGGGCGCCTACGTGATGGAGCCGAAGGACCGCGAGAAGCAGGTCTTCATCGCGAACCTGATGCCGGCCCGCGGCTCCTGGCTCGAGCTCGAGATCGACAAGAAGGGCCGCGTCTACGTCCGCATCGACCGCAAGCGCAAGCTGCCGGTCACCGTCCTCCTGCGCGCGATGGGCGACACGCTGCGCGAGGGCAAGTACGTGCCCGAGGGCTGGACCGGCACCGACGAGGAGATCCTCGGCCTGTTCGACAACTCGCTCTACATGCGCCTCACGCTCGAGGCCGACACCGAGGTCACGAAGTCCGAGGACGGCTCGCTGATCGAGCTGTTCAAGAAGCAGCGCCCGGGCGAGCCGCCGTCGATCGACGCCGCGAAGAACCTGCTCAACCAGCTCTTCTTCGACCCCAAGCGCTACGACCTCACGCGGGTCGGCCGCTACAAGCTGAACAGCCGGCTGCACCTCGACGAGAAGCTCGACACCCGCACGCTCACCCCGCGGGACATCATCGAGCTGATCAAGGAGCTCATCTCGCTCCCGCGCGAGCTCGGCATCCCCGAGTCGGGCATGTACGAGGACGGCCCCGACGGCGAGGAGCCGATCAAGGACTTCGCGCTCGAGGCGCATCGTCGATGCCGCGCGAGCCGATCGCCGAGCGGCTCGACGAGTACGAGCACTTCGGCAACCGCCGTCTGCGCACGGTCGGCGAGCTGATCCAGGAGGCCTTCCGCATCGGCCTCTACCGCATGGAGCGCGTCGTCCGCGAGCGCCTCACCACCGAGGACTCGGACACGATCACGCCGCAGACGATCATCAACATCCGCCCGGTCGTGGCCGCGCTGAAGGAGTTCTTCGGCTCCTCGCAGCTCAGCCAGTTCATGGACCAGACGAACTCGCTGTCCGGGCTCAGGCACCGGCGCCGCCTGTCGGCGCTCGGCGCCGGCGGCCTCACGCGCGAGCGCGCGCCCATCGAGGTGCGCGACGTGCACCCGACGCACTACGGGCGCATGTGCCCGATCGAGACGCCGGAGGGCCCGAACATCGGCCTGATCGGCTCGCTCTCGAGCTTCGCCGAGGTCTCCGAGCACGGCTTCGTCACCACGCCCTACCGCGTGGTCGAGGACGGCGTCGTGACCGACAAGGTCGTCCACCTGGATGCGAACCAGGAGGAGGACATGGTCATCGCGCAGGCCAACTCGGAGATCGACGAGAAGTCGGGCAAGCTCCGCGGCCCGCGGTCGAGTGCCGCACGCCGGACGGCGAGCTCGTGCTCGCCGCGCCGAAGGACGTGGACCTGATGGACGTGTCGCCGAACCAGATCTGGTCGGTGACCACCGCGCTGATCCCGTTCCTCGAGCACGACGACGCCAACCGCGCCCTGATGGGCTCGAACATGCAGGCCCAGGCGGTGCCGCTCCTGAAGACGGAGGCGCCGCTGATCGGCACCGGCATGGAGACGCGCGCCGCGATCGACACGGGCGACGTGGTGCTCGCGGACGGCGCCGGCACGGTGGACTACGTCGACGCCGAGCGGATCGTCATCGAGACGAACGACGGCAAGGACGAGTACCCGCTCGAGAAGTACATGCGCTCGAACCAGGGCACGCTGATCCACCAGAAGCCGCTGGTCGACCCGGGCGAGAAGGTGAAGAAGGGCCAGGTGCTGGCCGACGGCTCCTCGACCGACAACGGCGAGCTGGCGCTCGGCAAGAACTGCCTGGTCGCCTTCATGTCCTGGGAGGGCTACAACTTCGAGGACGCGATCATCATCTCCGAGCGCCTCGTGAAGGACGACGAGCTCACCTCGATCCACATCGAGGAGTACGAGATCGACGCCCGCACCACGAAGCTCGGCGACGAGGAGATCACCCGCGACATCCCGAACCGCTCGGAGGAGTCGCTGCGCAACCTCGACGACCGCGGCATCGTCCGCATCGGCGCCGAGGTCGGCTCCGGCGACCTGCTGGTCGGCAAGGTCACGCCGAAGGGCGAGACCGAGCTGACGGCCGAGGAGAAGCTGATCCGCGCGATCTTCAAGGAGAAGGCGCGCGAGGTCCGCGACACCTCGCTCAAGGTGCCGCACGGCGAGGGCGGCGTCGTCATCGACGTCAAGACCTTCAGCCGCGACAACGACGACGACCTGCCGCCGGGGGTCAACGACCTCGTGCGCGTGTATGTGGCGAAGAAGCGCAAGATCGCCGAGGGCGACAAGCTCGCCGGCCGCCACGGCAACAAGGGCGTGATCTCGAAGATCGTGCCCGAGGCCGACATGCCGCACCTCGAGGACGGCACCCCCGTCGACGTGATCCTCAACCCGCTCGGCGTGCCGAGCCGGATGAACCTCGGGCAGATCCTCGAGACGCATCTCGGCTGGGTGGCCGGCAACGGCTGGTACGACGACGGCTCGGAGGCCTACAAGCACTCGAAGCAGAACGGCGGCCGCGTGAACGTGGCGACGCCGGTCTTCGACGGCGCGACGATCGAGGACGTCGACGAGGCGCTCGTGCGCTGGTCCGAGGAGACCGGCAAGGAGCGCGGGATCCACTTCGACATGGACAAGGGCGAGCGGCCCGGGCGCCGCTGCACCGGCAAGGCCAAGCTCTACAACGGCCGCACCGGCGAGCCCTACGAGGCGACGGTCACCGTCGGCTACATGTACATCCTGAAGCTGCTCCACCTCGTGGACGACAAGATCCACGCGCGGAGCACCGGCCCCTACTCGCTCGTCACCCAGCAGCCGCTGGGCGGCAAGGCGCAGTTCGGCGGCCAGCGCTTCGGCGAGATGGAGGTGTGGGCGCTCGAGGCCTACGGCGCGGCGTACACCCTCCAGGAGATGCTCACGATCAAGTCCGACGACACGGTCGGCCGCGTGAAGGCCTACGAGGCGATCGTGAAGGGCGAGAACATCGCCGAGCCCTCCATCCCGGAGTCGTTCAAGGTGCTGCTGAAGGAGATGCAGTCGCTCGCCCTCGACGTGGACGTGCGCTCGGAGGAGGGCGCCGGCGTCGAGATGCGCGACGAGGACGACGACCTGCTGCGCGCCGCCGAGGAGCTCGGCATCGACCTGTCGGGGGTCAGAGCCACCGACGGCGAGGCCGCCGACGAGTCGGAGGAGAAGGTCGAGGCCGAAGGCGAAGGCGGCCAGACGGACGAGACCAAGGCCGAGCAGGACGCGGAATACATCGAGGAGTAGGGACCGAATTTCATGATTGACATCAACAATTTCGACGCCATCAAGATCGGACTGGCGTCGTCCAAGCAGATCCGGTCCTGGTCCTCCGGCGAGGTCACCAAGCCGGAGACCATCAACTACCGGACGCTGAAGCCGGAGAAGGACGGCCTCTTCTGCGAGCGCATCTTCGGTCCCACGAAGGACTGGGAGTGCTACTGCGGCAAGTACAAGCGCGTCCGCTACAAGGGCATCGTCTGCGAGCGCTGCGGCGTGGAGGTCACGCGCTCGAAGGTCCGCCGTGAGCGCATGGGCCACGTGGACCTGGCGGCGCCCGTCTCGCACATCTGGTTCTTCAAGGGCGTGCCGAGCCGGATCGGCTACCTGCTCGACATGGCGCCCAAGGAGCTCGAGAAGGTCCTCTACTTCGCGGCTTCGATCGTCACCTGGGTGGACGACGAGGCGCGCCAGAAGGACCTCGGCAAGCTCGAGAAGGAGATCGACAAGACGATCTCCTCGTACGAGGCCGAGCGCGAGGAGCGCGTCATGGAGCTCCGCGAGGCCGTGGACCGCCGCGTCAAGTACCTCGAGACCGGCGACCAGAAGGGCTTCGCGGACGACGACCTGCTCTGGGCGGACACGCTCGACGTGAACCTCAAGAAGCTCTCGGACGACGAGCGCGGCAAGATGGAGAAGGAGCTGCGCAAGCAGTTCGACGCGGACATCGCCGACACCGAGGCGTACTACGAGGACGGCATCGAGCGCCTGCGCCAGACGTGGGAGCTCTTCCAGACGATGGAGCCGAAGCAGGTGATCGCGGACGAGACGCTCTTCCGCGAGCTGAAGGACCGCTTCGGGTCGCCGTTCGGCTGGGGCGAGTACTTCCGCGGCGGCATGGGCGCCGAGTCGGTGCGCGACCTGCTCCAGCAGGTCGACCTCGACGCCGAGCGCGAGGAGCTCGAGGACCAGGTCAAGACGGCCAAGGGCCAGAAGCAGTCGCGCGCGGTGAAGCGCCTGAAGGTCGTCTCGGCCTTCATCCACTCGGACAACAAGCCCGAGGACATGGTCCTCGAGGCCGTGCCGGTGATCCCGCCGGAGCTGCGCCCGATGGTGCAGCTCGACGGCGGCCGCTTCGCCACGTCCGACCTGAACGACCTCTACCGCCGCGTGATCAACCGGAACAACCGGCTGAAGCGGCTGCTCGACCTCGGCGCGCCCGAGATCATCGTCAACAACGAGAAGCGGATGCTCCAGGAGGCCGTCGACGCGCTGTTCGACAACGGCCGCCGCGGCCGCCCCGTGACCGGCCCGGGCAACCGTCCGCTCAAGTCGCTCAGCGACATGCTGAAGGGCAAGCAGGGCCGCTTCCGCCAGAACCTGCTCGGAAAGCGCGTGGACTACTCGGGCCGCTCGGTCATCGTGGCCGGCCCCGAGCTGAAGATCCACCAGTGCGGCCTGCCGAAGCTGATGGCCCTCGAGCTCTTCAAGCCGTTCATCATGGCGCGGCTCGTCGAGCGCAAGGCCGTCCAGAACATCAAGGCCGCCAAGAAGATGGTCGACTCGATGATCCCGGAGGTCTGGGACGTCCTCGAGGAGGTCATCCAGGAGCACCCCGTCCTCCTGAACCGCGCGCCGACGCTCCACCGCCTGGGTCTCCAGGCGTTCGAGCCGGTGCTCGTGGAGGGCAAGGCCATCCAGGTGCACCCGCTCGTCTGTCACGCGTTCAACGCGGACTTCGACGGCGACCAGATGGCCGTGCACGTGCCGCTGTCAGCCGAGGCTCAGGCCGAGGCGCGGCTGCTCATGCTGTCGGCGAACAACATCCTGTCGCCGGCGCACGGCGCGCCGCTCGCCACGCCCACGCAGGACATGGTGCTCGGCTCGTACTACCTGACCTACGGGCCGGACGAGCAGGAGCTCGAGAAGCTGCGCGAGCTCGAGAAGGCCGGCAAGTGGGACGAGAAGAAGCACGGCAAGCGGCCGCACGTGTTCCGGTCGGCGCAGGAGGCCGAGCTCTCGTACGACAGCGGCGTGGTGTCGCTCCACGACCTCGCGGAGCACCGCCTGCGCCACACGACCGAGCACAGGCTCACGACCGTCGGCCGGATCATCTTCAACGAGCGCATCGAGCGCGCGCTCGAGGAGGCGCTCGGCGACGAGTTCGACCCGGAGACCTACGAGTTCGTCAACAAGCCGCTGCGCAAGCGGGACATGAACGAGGTGATCGAGCGGCTGGTGGAGATCCACGGCCCGTACGCGACCGCCACTCGTGCTCGACGCGTTCAAGGAGCTCGGCTTCCACTTCGCCTCGCAGGCCGGCATCACGATCTCGAAGAACGACGTCGTGATCCCGCCCGACAAGGAGAAGATCCTCGAGGGCTACGAGTCGCAGGTCGGCGAGATCCAGGACCAGTACGACATGGGCCTGATCACGCAGGAGGAGCGCAAGGAGGCGGTGGTCGAGAAGTGGACCGCCGCCACCGACGAGGTCGGCGAGGCGATGCAGCGCAACCTCGACCCGCTGAACCCGGTCTACATGATGGCCAACTCCGGCGCGCGTGGCTCGTTCAAGCAGATCCGCCAGCTGGCCGGCATGCGAGGCCTGATGGCCAATCCGAAGGGCGAGATCATCGAGCGTCCGATCCGGGCCAACTTCATGGAAGGCCTGACGGTGCTCGAGTACTTCATCTCGACGCACGGCGCCCGCAAGGGCCTCGCCGACACGGCGCTCCGCACCGCGGACTCGGGCTACCTCACCAGGCGGCTCGTGGACGTGGCGCAGGACGTGATCGTGCGCGACGAGGACTGCGGCACCAAGGAGCACATCGAGATGCCGGTCCTCGGCGACGACGGCCGCGCCGAACGGTCAGCTCGAGGGCCGCTTCGCGGCGATCGAGATCAAGACCAAGCGCGGCCGCTCGCTCGTGCCGAAGGGTGAGCTGATCACCCAGGACTACATCGACACGATCGTCGAGGCCTACGGCGAGGAGGAGGGCGCGGCCGTTCCGGTCCGCTCGGTCCTCAAGTGCCAGGCCGAGGGGATCTGCCAGCACTGCTACGGCCGCGCCCCGGCCACCGGCAAGGTGGTCGCGATCGGCGACGCGGTGGGCATCATCGCCGCCCAGTCGATCGGCGAGCCGGGCACGCAGCTCACGCTGCGGACGTTCCACACCGGCGGTGTGGCCGGCGCGGACATCACGCACGGTCTCCCGCGTGTCGTGGAGCTGTTCGAGGCCCGCAAGCCGAAGGGCCAGGCGGAGCTCGCGACGGTCGAGGGCACCGCGGCGGTCGAGGAGACCGACAAGGGCCTCAAGGTCACGATCACCGACGCCGGCGGCGAGGAGCACGCCTACGCGTTCCCGCGCCGCACGCGCCTGCTCGTCGAGAAGGGCCAGAAGGTCACGCCGGGCGATCAGCTCAACGAGGGCTCGATCTACCCGCACGACCTGCTCGCCTACGGCGGCAAGGACCAGCCCGCGCGGCGGACCGCGACCGAGGTGTACCTCGTCAAGGAGGTGCAGAAGGTCTACAAGTCGCAGGGCGTCGACATCAACGACAAGCACATCGAGGTCATCGTCCGGCAGATGATGAAGAAGGTCCGCATCGACCAGAAGGGCGACACGACCTACCTGCCGGGCCAGTTCGTGGACCGCAACGAGCTGCTCGGCGTGAACGCCGACCTGAAGAAGGCCAAGTCCGAGCAGGCCGAGTACGAGGAGATCATCCTCGGCATCACGAAGGCCTCGCTCGCCACCGACTCGTTCCTGTCGGCGGCCTCCTTCCAGGAGACGACCAAGGTGCTGACCGACGCCGCCCTCGAGGGCAAGACCGACCGGCTGCTCGGCCTGAAGGAGAACGTGATCATCGGGAAGCTGATCCCGGCGGCCACGGGCCTTCGCCGCTACCGCCGGCTCGAGATCGAGCCCACGGAGCCGATCCGCCGCCACGCGCCGGAGGAGCTCACGATGCTCGAGGAGTCCGAGCTGCTCGGCCTCACCGAGTCGGGTGAGATCGAGGGCTTCGGCTTCGGCGGCAACGGCGACGACGGCGAGGGCGCGTTCGGCGACCTGGCCGACCTGCCGGCGCCGACCGACGGCGACGGCTCCGACAAGAAGTAGGGCTTGGCTACGCACACCCGAGCGCGCCTTCGCTGCGCGCTCGGGTGATGAAACCGATGGCCGGGCACGCCTCGTCCGGAGGGCAGTCGAGCCCTCCGGTCGCGGTGACCCGCACGCGGAGTGCCGGGTCGGCGCAGGTCGGGCGGCCGAGCCGCAGGCGGATGCGCGGGCGCACGAATGCGCCGAGGGAGCCGGTGCACCCGGCGCGGCGCCGGGCGGTGCGCCTGCACGCAAGTCGATCGTCGGCCTCGCCGTGGTAAAGCCGGGGACGCTCCCGTACCTTCACGATCGCCGCGTTCGACCGCACCTTGAGGTGGGTCACGCGGAAGTTGCACTGGACCCAGGCCTCGGCGGCCCTCGCAGCGGGCGCCGTGACCACCAGCGAGCACGCCGGTGGCTCGTCCCCGATGCCCACGGATCCATTGCTCTGACCGCCCGCGGAGGCCGCCCCGAGCAGGGCGGCGGCGGTGACGACGGCGGCGACGGCCTTGATCATCTGATCCAGCCCTCGAGCTCGTCGGCCCAGCGGAGCAGCTGGGTCACGTGCTCGTCGGTGAGACCCTCGGCGGGACTGGTCTCCACGATCAGCGTGGGCGCGGTCCTCGCCGTCGGCCCAGGCGACGCAGGTCTCGTCGATGTTGTCGTCGATCCAGGCGGCCGGGCGGTCGGCCGCGTACTCGTCGATCGCGTCGACCTTCCAGTGGGCCGAGCCGAACACGGCGCGCCCGTCGAAGACGAGGCAGGGCAGGTCGCGGAAGGGCAGCTTCAGGATGAACGGCAAGTGCTCATTCGCACGTTCCTCCCACCCCGTCGCCCAGACGAGCTCGAACCGTTCAGCTAGGGTCACGAGCCTTGCCCCGACGTCGTCGGGGATGCAGTGAGCCACTCCGTCGATCCAGTGCAGGGGACCCGGGAGTTGGCCTGAGCCGGGGCTGAAGCCGAACAGGCTGATGACCCCGTCGACGTCCACGAACAGGATCGGTCGTTGTTGTGCTTGTTGTTCCAAGGTTTGGGTATCTCGTTACAGAGGAAGCCCATAGGTTGACGGACGAACCGGCTTAGCCGATTTGAGGCGTTAAGCCGGGAGGCCACTTGGCCGATAGCTCGAACTAGCGGTGGGGGGAGAGCGGTCAGCGCTCTCTTGTTCCAGACTCTCTTCATCTGACTTTGCTTTCACTCGGAATTCTTCTTGCCATCTTCTGCGCGTTCGCGACGAACGTGGGCTTCCTGCTGAAGCACCGCGGCGCGTGCGCAGCGCCTGACGTAAGCCTCAAGCACCCGGTATCGAGCGCCGTCGGCCTGTTCCGCTCCAAGTGGTTCGCGGTCGGCATGCTCGTCGCGCTCGTGGCGTGGATCTTCCACGTTGGCGCGCTCGCGATGGCGCCGCTCTCGGTCGTCCAGGCGGTCATCGCCGGCGGGCTCGTCTTCCTCACGGTGCTGGCGGAGCGCTTCTTCGGCTACTCGGTCGGCACGCGCCAGTGGGCGGGCGTCGGCCTCACGGCGCTCGGCCTCGTGCTGCTGGCCGTCGACGCTGCCGCACACACGGCGGCCACTCGAGCTACTCCACGGCCGCGATGATCGCCTTCGAGTCGGCGCTGCTCGCGCTCGGCACCTTCCTCGTGCTGTCGAAGAAGCTCGGCTCGCACGAGCACCACGGCGTGATGCTCGGCACCGCGGCCGGAATCCTGTTCGGCGTCTCCGACGTCGCCATCAAGGCGCTCACGACCGGCCTTGGCGACGAGCGGCGTCGTCTCGGGCGTGCTCGCTGTCGCCCTGGCTCTTCACCTGCATCGCCGCCTCGGTGATCGCCTTCTACGCGTCCGCGCGCGGGCTTCAGAAGGGCGAGGCCGTCCCGGTCATCACCCTGACGAGCGCCGCGGCGAACGTCACCGCCATCAGCGGCGGCATCCTCGTGTTCGGCGACCCGATGCCGAACGACCCGCTCGGCATCGTGATCCAGAGCTTCGCGTTCGTCCTGGTGATCGTGGCCGCCGCGCTCACGCCGGCGCCGCTGCGCGCCGCCCGCGCCACGGCCTAGCTGTCGAGAACAAGCCGTCTCGTTCGACGTCCTGTTAGAAGCAGGCGTGAAATCGACCGAGAGGAAGGCAGGCCATGGGAAGGATCGTCGTCACCGAGTTCATGTCGCTCGACGGTGTGATCGAGGATCCTGGCGGCTCCGAGGACTTCAAGTACGGCGGGTGGGGCTTCGAGTTCAGCCGCGGTGACGAGGGCGACCAGTTCAAGCTCGACGAGACGCGCAGCTCGGACGCCCTCCTCCTCGGACGGAAGACCTACGAGGGCTTCGCCGGACGCGTGGCCGTCGCGGCGAGGGGGAGTTCGCCGACCTCTTCAACAACATGCCGAAGTACGTCGTCTCGTCGACGCTGAAGGACCCGGACTGGACCAACACCGACTGTGCTGGACGGGCGATCCCGCGGAGGAGGTCTCGAAGCTCCGGGACGAGTTCGACGGCGAGCATCGTGCGTCCACGGCAGCGCTCAGCTCGTGCAGGAGCTGATCGACGCACGGTCTCGTCGACGAGCTGCGCCTGATGGTCTTCCCCGTCGTGCTCGGAGCCGGCAAGCGGCTCTTCGGTGAGACGCGCGAGAAGCGCCCGCTCAAGCTGAGCGATTCGACGACCGTCGGCGATGGCGTAACGATCCAGGTCTACGAGGCGGCAGCGGCCTGAGCGAGCGGCGTGCGGTCGCGGTCGAGCGCGAACTCGATGAGCGCGTCGGCGAGCTCCTCCGGCACGTCGGACATCGGCGTGTGGCCCGCTGCCGGCGATGTAGCGGAGCTCCGCGCCGGGAATCAGGCGCTCGAAGCGGCGGCCCTGGCGCGGGAGCAGGACCACGTCGAGCGTGCCCCACAGGATCAGCACGGGCACGTCGAGCGTCGTGAGGCCGCGCGGCTGGGCGTGGAACGTGTGCGGGAGCGTGGCGTCGAAGCCCGGAGTGCTCGCGAACAGCTCGGACTCCTCGATCAGCTCGTCGGGGTCCTTCTTCCACCCGCGCGCGAGGCTGGTGCACGCGAGCACCGTGCGCGTGACCGGGTTGCGGAGCAGCGGCTCCGGCGCGGGCGCGTTGCGCGCCATCCACCGCATGCCGCGGAGCACCCCGGCGCCCCAGCCCTTCTCGCGGCCGTGCTGCAGCCCGGCGGGCGAGATCGCGGTGACGCGTGTGGGCGCGGCCGCGGCGGGCGAGCTCGAGCGAGATCCAGCCGCCGAGCGAGTTGCCGGCGAAGTGAGCGCGATCGAAGCCCGCGCGCGCCATCTCGTCCTCGACCGCGTCGGCGAGCGCCTCGGGCGTCGAGTCCACCCCGGGCGGGAACGGCGCCGAGCGGCCGAACCCGGGGAGGTCCACGGCGAGCACGTCGAAGCGCTCCTCGAGCAGCGGGAGCATCGGCTTCCATGCCCGCCAGGTGTGCCCGATGCCGTGGACCAGCACGAGCGGCTCGCCGGAGCCGCCGCGGTAATGGTCGAGCCCGGGCATGCGGGGCACCCTACCTCGGCGCGCCGAAGCCGCGAATGCCCTGCCGGGCCAGCGCGCCGACCTCCGCCAGCGCCGGCCGGGCGACCGCGACGAGGCCCGCGAGCACGACGGCCTCCGCGACCGCGGCGCCGAGCAGGCCTCCGAGGACGCGCTCGTCGACGGCGCGCGGCGACGAGCCAGCCGGCCGCCAGGGCCGCGAGCGACACCGCGGTGGGCAGCGCCGTCCGCGCCGCGATCCGCGCGCCCGTGCGCGCGGCCGCCGGCCGCCACAGCATCGTCGCGTTCACGATCCCGGCCGCGACCCATCCGAGGCCGACCGCCGGCGCGCCGACGGGGTCGAGCAGCGGGAGCGTGACCCCGAGCCACGCCACGCCGCTCAGCACGGTCGCGACGACGATCGTGCCCGGCATGCCGGCCGCGAGCAGGTAGCCCGCCGCGGAGACGACCACCGGGGCCGAGATCACGAGCGCGACCCCCGACCACAGGAGCACCGCCGGCACGTCGCCCCAGTCGTCGCCCACGATCGCGGGGAGCGCGGGCGCGAAGCCCACGAGGCCGGCCACCACGATCCCGGTGGCCGCCGCCACCGCGGCCACCTGCCGCTCGAGCACCGGGCCCGCCTCGCGCCCGGCGCCGAGGAGCCTCGACATCGCCGGGAAGGCCACCCGCCCGACCGTCTGGAACAGCAGCGCCGGCACCTGCATCACCCGCCACGCGAGCGCCCACACGCCGAGCGTGCCGAGCCCGGCGACCGCGCCCACGGCCACGTTCACGAGCTGCTCGCGGGCCACGGCCGCGATCGAGCCGGCCTGGAGCATCAGCGCCGAACCCCACGAGCGGGCGCACGTCGGGCCACGACCAGCGCGGCGCCACGGGCCCGAGCGGGCCGGCCAGGAGCAGCGTCGCCGTGCCGGCGGCCGAGCGCAGCACCACCCCGAGCGCGAGCCCCCATACCCCGAGCCCGGCCGCGACCATCGCGATCGCGGCCCCGTAGAAGACGAGCGCCTCGATCACGTCGGCGGTCGCGATCACGCGGTAGTCCAGGCGCCGCTCGAGCACGAGCAGCGTCGGCGCCCTCAGGATCGCGATCGGCAGCGACAGCGCCATGACGAAGATCAGCTCGACGTCGCGGCCGAGCGGGATCGCGGCGATGCCCACGGCCGCGGTCACGGCCACGGTCACCCCGAGCTGGAGGGCCTGCACCGCCGCGAGCTCGGCGTGCCGGGGCGGCTCCTCGCGCTTGATCAGCGCGCCGCCGAAGCCCCCCTCGGCCAGCAGCGTCCCGGTGACCACCACCGCCATGCCGAGCGCGAAGATCCCGAAGTCGCGCGGCGCCAGCAGCCTGGCGAGCGCGACGTTCGCCACGACGCCGAAGGCGTAGATGAAGAGCCCGCGCGCGCCGAGCAGGGCGGCGCCGCCGGCGGCCCGGTCGCGAAGCTCCCCGGCCGCCGGCCGGTCTGCAAGGTCGTCCTCGGCACTCACCGTTCGGGCGCTCCTATCACAAGCCACCGCCATTAAGGTCACCGCCGATGCCCTTCGAACGGCTGCCCACGAGGATCGAGGACGTCGCGCTGATCCAGCCGGCGGTGCACGCGGACGAGCGCGGCTTCTTCATCGAGACCTTCCGGCGAGCGGACTTCGAGGAGCTGGGCGTGGCCGAGGAGATGGTCCAGGACAACCACTCGCGCTCGCGGCGGGAATCGTCAGGGGCATGCACTTCCAGGTGGGCGACGGCGCGGCCAAGCTCGTGCGCTGCGGCCGGGGCCGGATCGTCGACGTGGTGGTCGACCTCCGCCGCGGCTCCCCCACCTACGGCGAGTGGGAGAGCTTCGAGCTGAGCGACGAGAACGGCCGGATCGCCTACTGCCCGATCGGCTTCGCGCACGGCTTCTGCGTGGTCAGCGAGGTCGCGGACGTGTTCTACAAGCAGTCGGCCTACTACCGGGAAGACCTCGAGCGCGGCTTCAAGTACGACGACCCCGAGGTGGGCATCGAATGGCCGCTCCCGGCGGATGAGCTGGTGCCCTCAGAGCGCGACGCGACCGCACCGATGCTGCGCGAGATCGCCGGCGAGCTGCCGTTCGAGTACCGGCGATAGCCCTGGCGCACGCCAGGCCACTGCTACCATCACGCGCCGCATGCCCAGCATCAACCAGCTCGTACGCAAGGGCCGCACGAAGCCCAAGAAGAAGGTCTCGACCCCGGGTCTCAAGTCGGGTCAGGGCCGGAAGAAGCGCATCGCCGCTCCGCAGCGGCGCGGCGTCTGCACGCGCGTGTACACGACCACGCCGAAGAAGCCGAACTCGGCTCTGCGGAAGGTCGCCCGCGTACGGCTGACCAACGGGATGGAGGTCACCTCCTACATCCCGGGCGAGGGCCACAACCTCCAGGAGCACTCGGTGGTGCTCGTGCGAGGCGGCCGCGTGAAGGACCTGCCGGGCGTGCGCTACAAGGTCGTGCGCGGCACGCTCGACGCGGCCGGCGTGTCCGACCGCAAGAAGGCCCGCTCGCAGTACGGGGCGAAGGCCAAGTAGCGATGCCCCGCCGCGCCGCCGCAGGAACACGCCCGATCGAGCCGGACCCGATGTACGGGTCGAAGCTCGTGCAGCAGCTGATCAACAAGGTCATGGTGGACGGCAAGAAGTCCACGGCCGAGCGGATCGTCTACGAGGCCCTCGAGATCCTCGCCAAGCGCACCAGCCAGGACCCGGTGCCGGCGCTCGAGGAGTCGATCAAGCAGCTCACCCCGGTGCTCGAGGTCCGCTCCCGCCGTGTCGGCGGCGCGACCTACCAGGTGCCCGTCGAGGTGCCCCAGCGCCGCGCCCGCACCCTCGCGGTCCGCTGGCTGATCGAGTTCGCCCGCGCCCGCCGCGAGAAGTCGATGGCCGAGCGCCTGGCCGGCGAGCTCGCCGACGCCCAGTCCCAGCAGGGCGGCGCCTACAAGCGGAAGGACGACATCTTCCGCATGGCGCAGGCGAACAAGGCCTTCGCGCACTACCGCTGGTAGCGACCTCTGCCCTCTTAGCCGGAATATTTCCGGTTAAGAGTCGCACAAGTGCCGATCTACGAGTTCGAGTGCCGAGAAGTGCGGGGCCGCGGTTCGAGGAGCTCGTGCGCGCCGGTGAGACAGCGCCCTGCCCTCAATGCAAGTCGCCCGAGGTGCGCAAGCGCATCTCGCAGATAGGCGAGCCCCGCCTCCCCGTCGGCCTCCACGGCGCCGCGGCCGCCCGCTCGAACTCCAAGCGCAAGGCCCGCGAGGAGAAGCGCCAGGAGGGCTTCCGAAAGGACCGCGAGCGGCGAAAGCAGCGCGGCCAGCCCTAGTGGTGGGGAATCGGTGCGTTTTCCGCCCCGAATCCCCACCACCGGGCGGAGGCCCATTCCTCCGGCGGCTCGCGCGCCCGGGTGTCGCGTTCCGGTAACACAGTTCACTCAGGCGTAGGGGCAGCATCCGGGTGGGCGTCAGACATGTCGGAATCCGGCACGTTCATCACCCACCCGGTGAGTTGGATCGCCCGGAGCAGGGCCTCGGGTCGGCTAGTCGTTCGGGCGGATGATCCGGATCAGTCCGGCCGCCATCGCCAGCACTCCCGCCACCAGCTCGAACCACAGGCCGGTTCCGGCGGTTGCCTCCGCCGCGGCGTAGCGGCGGCCGATCAGGCCGGTGTCGTCGCTCGCGGGCAGGTCGCGCAGCAGGGTCAGGCCCAGCACGATCACGCCGATCCCGATCAGGGCCACCGCCGCGGGCCGCGAGCGGCCGAACGCCGCTCCCGACCCCATCGCGAACGTGAGCAGCCCGAGCAGGATCAGGGAGGCCCCGTGGCGCTCGAAGCCCTTCTGGTAGCAGCTGTCCGCGAGGTCGGGATCGGTGTCGTAGATGCTCTCGCAGCTGCCCGCCGCGACGTCGATCGAGATGATCGTCGTGAACTCGGTCAGGAGCATCAGCGCGCCCGCCGCGAGGGCGGTCAGCGCGACCGCGATTGCGACTGGGGAAACGCCCGCTGGAATCCTTAGACGGCTGCTACCATCACGAGTCGCTCTGCGGGCGGTCCCCCACCGTCCGCTGCCTCGCTCAGCCACGCGGGGGCGGGCGGTTGCTCACGTCGATGGAGTCCTTTACGACATAGAACTCTTCCGGGCAGGCACCGCACGTAGCACCGGGCCCGGAATGGGCCTTTTTTCTGCCTGGAAACGGACTTGGACAACAGAAGGTCATGGCAAGAACAGTCACACTCGATAACACGCGCAACATCGGGATCATGGCGCACATCGACGCCGGTAAGACGACGACGACTGAGCGCATCCTCTTCTACACCGGCCGCACCCACAAGATGGGCGAGGTTCACGAGGGCGCTGCCGTCATGGACTGGATGGAGCAGGAGCAGGAGCGCGGCATCACCATCACGTCCGCCGCGACCACGGCCTTCTGGCGCGATCACCGCATCAACATCATCGACACCCCCGGCCACGTGGACTTCACGGTCGAGGTGGAGCGCTCCCTGCGAGTGCTCGACGGCGCCGTCGCCGTCTTCGACTCCGTCGCCGGCGTAGAGCCGCAGTCCGAGACGGTCTGGCGCCAGGCCGACAAGTACCGCGTGCCGCGCATCGCGTTCATCAACAAGATGGACCGCATCGGCGCGAACTTCGAGGGCTCGGTTCAGACCATGATCGACCGGCTCGGCGCGCACCCGGTGCCCGTGCAGCTGCCGATCGGCGCCGAGGCCGAGTTCACGGGGGTCATCGACCTCGTGAACATGAAGGCGATCGTCTACAAGGACGACCTCGGCCAGGACTGGGAGGTCACCGACATCCCCGAGTCGATGGCCGACGCCGCCCACACGGCGCGCACGGAGCTGATCGAGGCCGTCGCCGAGTACGACGAGAAGCTGATGGAGGACTACCTCGAGGAGAAGCCGATCGAGGCCGATCGCCTCATCGAGGACATCCGCAAGGCCACGCTCGACATCTCCATGACCCCGGTGCTGTGCGGCTCCGCCTTCAAGAACAAGGGCGTGCAGCCGCTGCTCGACGCCGTGATCGACTACCTCCCGAGCCCGCTCGACGTGCCCTCGATCGAGGGCACGGACGCGGACGGGAACCCGATCGCGCGCGAGGCCTCCGACGACGAGCCCTTCGCGGCGCTCGCGTTCAAGGTCATGGCCGACCCGTACGTCGGCAAGCTCACCTACTTCCGCGTCTACTCCGGCAAGCTCAGCGCCGGCGGGCGCGTGCTCAACTCGGTCACCGGCCGCACCGAGCGCGTCGGCCGCATCCTGATGATGCACGCGAACAGCCGCGAGGAGGTCGAGGAGGTGTACGCGGGCGACATCGCCGCCGGCGTCGGCCTCAAGCAGACCTCGACCGGCGACACGCTCTCGGCGCCGGACGCCCCGGTGATCCTCGAGTCGATGGTCTTCCCGGACCCGGTCGTGCACCTCTCGATCGAGCCGAAGACGAAGGTCGACCAGGAGAAGCTGTCCGTGGCGCTCCAGCGCCTCGGCGAGGAGGACCCCACCTTCCAGGTGCGCTCCGACGAGGAGACCGGCCAGACCGTGATCTCCGGCATGGGCGAGCTGCACCTCGAGGTGATCGTGGACCGCCTCAAGCGCGAGTTCAAGGTCGAGGCCGCCGTGGGCCGCCCGCAGGTGGCCTACCGCGAGACGATCCGCAACACGGTCCAGAAGGTGGAGGGCAAGTTCATCCGCCAGACCGGCGGCTCGGGCCAGTACGGCGTGGTCTACATCGACCTCGAGCCGGCGCCGGGCGAGGGCTTCGACTTCATCAACAAGATCAAGGGCGGCGCGGTGCCCTCCGAGTTCATCCCCGCGGTCGAGAAGGGGATCGAGGAGGCGCTCGAGTCGGGCGTCAAGGCCGGCTATCCGATGGTGGACGTGCGCGCGACGCTCGTGGACGGCAAGTACCACGACACGGACTCCTCGGAGGTCGCCTTCAAGATCGCCGGCTCGATGGCACTGAAGGACGCCGCGAGGCGCGCCAAGCCCGTGCTGCTCGAGCCCGTCATGGCCGTGGAGGTCGTGACGCCTCAGGACTTCATCGGCGACGTGATCGGCGACCTCTCGAGGCGCCGCGGCCACGTCGAGGGCCAGGAGCCGCGCGGAAACGCCGTCGCGGTCAAGGCCAGCGTGCCGCTCGCCGCGATGTTCGGCTACGCGACCGACCTGCGCTCCTCGACGCAGGGCCGGGCCAATTACACGATGCAGTTCGACCGGTACGAGGAAGTGCCGGGGAGCATCGCCGAGGAGATCGTCGAGACCCGCACCGGTGAGCCGGTCGGGGCCTCGGCGTAAAGAGTATGTTTCGCGAGTTCGGGTTCGGCCCGAGAAGGCTTTTCAGAAAGGGGTAGTTCGGAGTGGCGAAGGAGAAGTTCGAGCGCAACAAGCCGCACGTGAACGTCGGCACGATTGGTCATATCGACCACGGCAAGACGACGCTGACCGCGGCCATTACAAAGGTGCTGTCCGAGAAGTACGGCGGCCAGGCGCGCAGCTTCGAGGAGATCGACAACGCTCCGGAGGAGAAGGAGCGCGGTATCACGATCGCCACCTCGCACGTGGAGTACGAGACGGAGAACCGTCACTACGCGCACGTGGACTGCCCCGGGCACGCCGACTACATCAAGAACATGATCACGGGCGCCGCCCAGATGGACGGGGCGATCCTCGTCGTATCGGCGGCCGACGGCCCGATGCCGCAGACGCGCGAGCACATCCTGCTCGCCCGCCAGGTGAACGTGCCGTACGTGATCGTGTTCATGAACAAGACCGACCAGGTCGACGACCCGGAGCTCCTCGAGCTCGTCGAGGTCGAGGTCCGCGACCTGCTGTCCGAGTACGACTTCCCGGGCGACGACGTCCCCGTGATCCAGGGCTCGGCGCTGAAGGCGCTCGAGGGCGACCAGGAGCACGTCGACAAGATCGTCGAGCTCGCCGCCGCCCTCGACTCGTACATCCCGGAGCCCGAGCGCCCGCTCGACCGCCCGTTCCTGATGCCGGTCGAGGACGTCTTCTCGATCACCGGCCGCGGCACGGTCGCGACCGGCCGCATCGAGCAGGGCGTCGTGAACACCGGCGACACGGTCGAGATCGTGGGCATCCACGAGCAGACCAACTCGACGGTCGTCACCGGCGTCGAGATGTTCCGCAAGATCCTCGACGAGGGCCAGGCCGGCGACAACGTCGGCTGCCTCCTGCGAGGCGTCAACCGCGAGGACATCGAGCGCGGGCAGGTGCTCTGCAAGCCGGGCTCGATCACCCCGCACACCAAGTTCAAGGCCCAGGTGTACTGCCTGAAGAAGGAGGAGGGTGGCCGTCACACCCCGTTCTTCAACGGCTACCGGCCGCAGTTCTACTTCCGGACGACCGACGTGACCGGGGTGGCGAACCTCCCCGAGGGCACCGAGATGGTCATGCCGGGCGACAACGTCGAGATGACCGTGGAGCTCATCCAGCCCATCGCCATGGACGAGGGCCTGCGCTTCGCGATCCGCGAGGGCGGCCGCACGGTCGGCTCGGGGGTGGTCACCGAAGTCGTCGAGTAGCATCGGGCGACAGGAATTCTTTCGGGGGCGGGCGGCAAGTCTGAGCCCGCCCCCGAAGTCTGTCCAGAGCGCTTATGGCAACACTCACGCAGAACAAGATCCGTATCCGGCTCAAGGCCTACGACCACTCGGCGATCGAGACGGCGGCCAAGGAGATCGTCGAGACGGCCACCCGCACCGGAGCCTCGGTGTCCGGGCCCGTGCCCCTGCCCACCGAGAAGAACGTCTACTGCGTGATCCGCTCGCCGTTCAAGGACAAGGACTCGCGCGAGCACTTCGAGATCCGCACGCACAAGCGGCTGATCGACATCCTTCAGCCCACGCCGAAGACGGTCGACTCGCTTCAGCGGCTCGACCACCTGCCGGCGGGCGTCGACATCCAGATCCAGCTGATCTGAGGCGGCTGTGGCGGGACTCCTCGGAAGAAAGCTCGGCATGACACAGGTCTTCGACCCCGAGGACGGCCGCGTGCAGCGCGTGACCGTCATCGAGGCGGGCCCCTGCTTCGTGACCGGCATCCGCCGCGCCGAGCGCGACGGCTACGACGCCGTGCAGGTCGCCTTCGGCGAGGTCCGCGAGAAGAAGCTCACGAAGCCGAAGCTCGGCCACCTGAAGAAGGCCGGCGTCGGCAACCTGAAGCACCTGGCCGAGTTCCGCGGCGAGGCGGGCGAGCTCGAGGTCGGCGACCAGCTGAGCGTCGACTCGGTGTTCGAGAAGGGCCAGACCGTCAAGGTCTCCGGCACCTCGAAGGGCAAGGGCTTCGCCGGCACGATCAAGCGCCACAACTTCCACCGCGGCCCCGTCTCGCACGGCTCGCACAACGTCCGCGCGCCGGGCTCGATCGGCGCGTCCGCGGATCCCGCGCGCGTGTTCAAGGGCATCCGCGGCCCGGGCCAGATGGGCAACAAGCGCGTGACCCAGCGCGGCCTCGAGGTCGTGGACATCCGCGACAACCTGCTGCTCCTGCGCGGCTCCGTGCCGGGCCCCAAGGGCGGCGTGGTCGAGATCAGGAGCGACGCCTAATGGCCGCCTCCGCCAAGTACATCGGCGGCGGCTCCGGCACGCTCGCGCTCGACGACGCGGTCTTCGGCGAGCGCTTCCACGGCCCGCTCGTGCACGAGGCGGTGCGCGCGGAGCTCGCGGCGCAGCGCCGCGGCACGGCGTCGACCCAGACTCGCGGCGAGGTCAGCATGACCGGCGCGAAGGCCTGGCGCCAGAAGGGCACCGGCCGTGCCCGCGTGGGCGCCCTGTCGGCGCCGCAGCGCACGGGCGGCGGCGTGGCCTTCGGCCCGAAGCCGCGCGGCTACACCGTGAAGGTCAACCGCAAGGCGCGCCGGCGCGCGCTTCGCGCGGCGCTCTCGGTGCATGCCGAGCGCGGCTCGATCGCGGCGGTCGACCCCTCCAAGTTCGACACGCCCTCGACCAAGGCGGCCGCCCAGGCGATCGCCGGGCTCGACGGCGACGGCAGCGTCCTGGTCGTCCTCACGGACGGCGAGGAGAGCTGCGTGAAGTCGTTCCGCAACCTGCGCGACGTGAGCGTCATGCACGCCGACTCCGTTGGCGTCGCCGACGTGATCGGCCACGCGCGGCTCGTGATCTCCGAGGCAGCGCTCGCGCGCGTCACCGAGAAGGCGGCATCCAAGTGAACGCGCGCCAGGTGATCATCCGGCCGGTCATCTCCGAGAAGAGCTACGCCCTGCTCGCGGCCAACAAGTACACGTTCCGCGTGCACGAGCGGGCCAACAAGACACAGGTGCGCCAGGCGGTCGAGGAGATCTTCGGCGTGCGCGTCGACGGCGTGCGCACCGCCTGGGTCAAGGCCAAGCCGAAGCGCCGCGGGCTCAGCGCCGGCACCCGGCGGAAGTGGAAGAAGGCGGTCGTGACCCTTCATCCCGAGGATTCGATCGAGCTGTTCGAGGGCCAGGAGGCCGGCTAAGCCATGGCGATCAAGAAGTACAAGCCCACCTCGCCCGGACGCCGCTTCGCGACGTTCCTCCAGCACGAGGCGGTCACGAAGACCGAGCCCGAGAAGTCCCTGACCGAGGGGCTCCGGAAGTCCGGTGGGCGGAACGCCCACGGGCGCGTCACGTCACGCCATCGCGGTGGCGGCGCGAAGCGCAAGTACCGCAAGATCGACTTCAAGCGGTCGAAGGACGGGGTCCCGGCGAAGGTCGCCGCGATCGAGTACGACCCGAACCGCTCGGCGCACATCGCGCTGCTCCACTACGCGGACGGCGAGAAGCGCTACATCCTGGCGCCCGGCCGTATCAACGTCGGCGACACGGTCTCGTCCGGCTCCGACGCGGACATCGCGCCCGGCTGCTGCCTGCCGCTGGCGAACATCCCGACCGGTACGACCGTCCACAACGTGGAGCTGAAGCCCGGCCGCGGCGGCCAGATGGGCCGCTCCGCCGGCACCGCCATCCAGCTCGTCGCGAAGGAGGGCCGCTACGCGACGCTGCGGCTGCCCTCCGGCGAGATGCGGATGGTGCTCGTGGAGTGCCGGGCCACCATCGGCGCGCTCGGCAACGCCGAGCACGAGCTCGTGGAGCTCGGCAAGGCGGGCCGCTCGCGCCATCGCGGCAAGCGCCCGCAGACGCGCGGCGTCGCCATGAACCCGGTGGACCACCCGCACGGCGGCGGCGAGGCGCACAAGACGCCCGGCGGCCACCCGCGCACCCCGTGGGGCGTGCCGACGCTGGGCTACCGCACACGCAAGAAGAGGAAGGCGTCGGACCGCTACATCGTGCGCGGCCGGCGTCGTGGCAAGAAGGGCAGGCGCTAGGTGTCGAGGTCATCCAAGAAGGGACCGTTCGTCGAGGACCGCCTCATCACGCGGATCGAGCAGATGAACGAGTCCGGCAACAAGACCATGGTCAAGACCTGGTCGCGCACCTCGACGATCTTCCCCGAGATGGTCGGGCACACGATCGCCGTCCACGACGGCCGCAAGCACGTGCCCGTGTTCGTCTCCGAGTCGATGGTCGGTCACAAGCTCGGCGAGTTCGCGCCCACGCGGATGTTCCGCGGTCACGCGGGCAGCGACAAGGTGAGGGTGCGGTGACGCCCGACAAGGTCAATCCGCCGCCGGAGGGCGGCTGGGAGTCGCTGAAGGTCGACGAGCTCAAGCAGGAGCTCGAGGCCCGCGGGCTCCCGAAGAGCGGCACCAAGGCCGAGCTGGTCGCGCGCCTGGCGGACGACGACGTCGCGCAGGCCGGCACGACGCCGGAGGCCGCTCCGGCCGACGACGCCACGCCCGAGGCTGAGGTCCCGGGCCCGGAGAGCGATGAGGCGCAGGACGCCGGCGAGGACGCCGCCGCTGCCGCCGATGCCGACGAGGAGGCCGCAGAGGAGCAGCCCAAGCCGTCGCGCCGCCGCGGCTCCGCCGAGACCTCCACCGGCGCGACCCGCCGCGCCGCCCCGCGCCCCGACGGCGACCTGATCGTGCGTGCGCGCGCGAAGTACGTGCGCAGCGCCCCCCGCAAGGCCCGCCTCGTCATGAACCACATTCGCGGCAAGCGCGTCGAGCACGCCCAGGCGATCCTGCTCCACGCTCCGCGCGCCGTCTCCGGCGACATCCTCAAGCTGCTCAACTCCGCCGTCGCCAACGCGGAGTCGGCCTACGAGCTGGGCCCGGACGAGCTCACCGTCCGCCGCGCCTACGTGGACGAGGGGCCGACCATCAAGCGCTACCGGCCGCGCGCGCTCGGACGCGCCACCAAGATCAACAAGCGCACGAGCCACATGACCATCGAACTGACCACCGAAGGGAACGGGAGGTAGCCCATGGGCCAGAAGGTCCATCCCGAGTCGCTGCGGGTCGGCTACATCCACGACTGGAAGTCGACCTGGTTCAACGAGCGTGATTTCTCCGACTACCTGTTGGAGGACATCCACATCCGCGACCACATCGAGAACAAGCTCGCGCACGCGGGCCTGTCCACGATCACCATCAAGAAGAACAAGAACGAGGTCGAGGTCAACATCCACACGGCCCGGCCGGGCATCGTGATCGGCAAGTCCGGCAGCGAGGTGGACGCTCTCCGCAAGGAGCTCCACAAGATGACGAACAAGGCCGTGAAGGTGAACATCCTCGAGATCAAGCGGCCCGAGCTCGACTCGCGGCTCGTGGCGCAGTCGATCGCCGAGCAGCTCCAGAACCGGGTGGCCTTCCGCCGCGCGATGAAGCGCGCGCTCACGAGCGCGATGCGCTCCGGAGCGAAGGGCGTGAAGATCCAGGTCTCCGGCAGGCTCGGAGGCGCCGAGATGGCCCGCACCGAGGGCTACTCGGACGGCCGCGTGCCGCTCCACACGCTGCGCGCCGACATCGACTACGGCTTCTACGAGGCCCGCACGACCTTCGGCCGCATCGGCGTGAAGGTCTGGATCAACAAGGGCGAGATCATGCCCAAGGGCTTCGCGCAGGACCTCACCGAGCTCGAGGCGCCGCAGACGGTCGGCCCGGGCGGCGGCCGCGGCGGACGCGGGCCGGGCGGCCCGGGTGGACGCGGCGGCCCGGCGGTGGGCGTGGCGGTCCGGGCGGCGGGCGTGGTCCCGGCGGCCCCGGTGGCCGTGGCGGGCGCGGCGGTGGCCGCGGCGGTCGCGGGCAGGACGGCCCGCCCCTTCCGAAGGAGAGGCTCTGATGCTTCAGCCGAAGCGCGTCAAGTGGCGCAAGGAGCACCGCGGCCGCAGGCGCGGGTACGCGAAGGGCGGAACGAGCCTCGAGTTCGGCGACTACGGGCTGAAGGCGCTCGACCGCGGCTGGGTGACCAACCGCCAGATCGAGGCCGCTCGTATCGCGATGACCCGCAAGATCAAGCGTGGCGGGAAGGTGTGGATCAACATCTTCCCCGACAAGCCGTACACGAAGAAGCCGGCCGAGACGCGCATGGGCTCGGGCAAGGGCACCCCCGAGGGCTGGGTGGCGGTCGTGAAGCCCGGGCGCGTGATGTTCGAGCTGTCCGGCGTGCCGGAGCCGCTGGCCCGCGAGGCGATGCGCCTCGCCGGCCACAAGCTGCCCGTGAAGACCAAGTTCGTGATGCGTGAAGGCGCCGGTCAGTGATGAAGGCGGTCGAGGTGCATAACCTGGAGGATCCGCAGCTCGTTGAGTTCGCGGACAACGCGCGCCAGGAAGTGTTCAACCTGCGCTTCCAGCACGCGACCGGCCAGCTCGAGAACACCGCGCGGCTGAGGCAGGCGAAGAAGGACCTCGCGCGCGCGCTGACGGTGGCGGAGCAGCGCGGAATCGACGTGGAGACAGAGATCCGCAGACAGAGACAGACGAATGCTTGATACAGACGAGAACGTGAACGAGGACGCACAGGAGACCCCCGAGGGCGACGCCCCGGCGGCCGACGAGGCCCCTGACAAGGTGGCCGAGGAGGTCGTGGCGCCGGAGGAGCCGGCCGAGGAGCCGTCGGCCGACGAGGTCGCGGAAGCCGCCGTGCCGAGGACGCGGGCGAGCCCGCGGCGGAGGAGTCCGCTCCGCGAGGAGGCCCCGCGCGGAGGAGGCTCCGCCGGCCGAGGACGCTCCCGCGGAAGAGGAGGCTCCGGCCGCCGAGGAGGCGCCCGCCGAGGAGGCCCCCGCGGACGAGGCTCCGGCGGCCGAGGAGGCGCCCGCCGAGGAGGCGGAGCCCGAGGAGGTGCTCTCGCCCAAGGAGCGGCGGCGCCGTGCCCGGTCCGCGCATACCGGTGAGGCGCGTCCCCAGCGGTCGGTCGAGGAGCGTGCTCAGGAGCGCGCCGATCGGCGCCGCACGAAGGCCACTCAGCGGCGTGCGTATCGCCAGAAGCAGCGCGAGCGGCGCCGCGGCGAGTCGCGCGAGCAGGCGGCGGAGCAGGCCCCGGTCGAGGCGACCGGCAAGGCCGCCGCGAAGGTGCGCCAGGGAATCGTCGTGTCCGACAAGGCCGACAAGACGATCATCGTCCGGATCGACACCGCCCGCGCGCACCGGATGTACAAGAAGATCGTGCGCACGTCGTCGACGCTGCATGCGCACGACGAGCAGAACGAGGCGCACATCGGTGACACGGTGCGCGTCATCGAGAGCCGTCCGCTCAGCCGGACGAAGCGCTGGCGTCTCGTCGAAGTGCTGGAGAGGGCGAGATAGATGATCCAGCAGGAATCCCGGCTCAAGGTGGCGGACAACACCGGCGCCCGCGAGGTGCTGTGCATCCGCGTGCGCGGCGGCAGCCATCGCCGCTACGCGGGGGTGGGCGACATCATCGTCTGCACCGTCAAGCAGGCGATTCCGCACGGGTCGGTGAAGAAGGGTGAGGTCGTGACCGCGGTGGTCGTGCGGACGAAGAAGGAGTTCGGCCGCGACGACGGCACCTACATCTCGTTCGACGAGAACGCCGCCGTGCTGATCGACGACGGCAACAACCCGCGCGGCACCCGCATCTTCGGCCCGGTGGCCCGCGAGCTGCGCGACCGGAACTTCATGAAGATCGTCTCGCTCGCGCCGGAGGTGCTCTGACCATGGCGCTGAGGATCCGCCGCGACGACACCGTCCGCATCATCAAGGGCAAGGACCGGGGCAAGACCGGCCGCGTGCTGCGCGTCGACCCGAGGAACGACAAGGTCTTCGTCGAGGGCGCCAACATCATCAAGCGCCACATGCGCCCGCGCACGCTGCGCGACACCCAGCGCGCCCAGGAGCTCGGCGGGATCGTCGAGAAGGAGGGCCCGATCCACGTCTCCAACGTGATGCTGATCGATCCCGACTCCGGCGAGCCCACGCGCGTCACGGTCACGCGCGAGGACGGCCGCCGCAAGCGCGTCGCCAAGAAGTCCGGCAAGGAGATCGACTGATGGAAGCCTCGGCACCGGCGCAGGTTCCGCCGCGGCTCAAGGAGCGCTACGAGCAGGAGATCGCTCCCTCGCTCAAGGAGCGCTTCGGCTACGAGTCCGCGATGGAGGTCCCGCGCATCGAGAAGATCACGCTCAACATGGGCGTGGGCGACGCGAAGCAGGACTCGAACGTCCTCGACGCAGCCACCGAGCAGCTCGCGACGATCGCCGGCCAGGCGCCGAGCGTGCGCCGCGCGCGCAAGTCGATCGCCGCGTTCAAGCTCCGCGACGGCATGCCGGTCGGCGTGAGCGTCACGCTCCGGCGCGCCCGGATGTGGGAGTTCCTCGACCGCCTGACGGCGATCGCGATCCCGCGGATCCGCGACTTCCGCGGCCTGAACGCGCGCTCGTTCGACGGCCGCGGCAACTACTCGATGGGCGTCCGCGAGCAGATCATCTTCCCCGAGATCGACTACGACGCGATCGACGAGGTGCGCGGGCTCGACGTGACCATCACGACGAGCGCGAAGACCGACGAGGAGGCCTACGTCCTTCTGCGAGAGTTGGGGATGCCGTTCTCGCCCGAGGGCGCCCCCGGCGCAGAGCCCGAGGTCGACCCCGACGAGGAGGCCCGCCTCGAGGAGGCGCGGCTGAAGGCGGAGGCGGAGCAGCAGGCCTACGAGGAGCTGAAGGAAGAGAACCCCGAGGCCTACGAGACCCCCGTCCGCGAGGACGAAGAGGGCGAGGAAGGCGAAGGCGAGGGCGAGGCCAAGCCCGCCGAGGAGACACAGGAGTAGATGGCAAAGACTTCACAGAAGGTCCGCCAGCAGCGCGGGTCCAAGTACAAGACGAGGAACTACAACCGCTGCAAGCGCTGCGGTCGCCCGCGCGCGTATCTGCGGAAGTTCGGCCTGTGCCGGATCTGCGTCCGCGAGATCCAGCACGAGGGCATGATCCCCGGCATGACGAAGTCGAGCTGGTAGCCCCATGTCGATGACCGACCCAGTCGCCGACTTCCTCACCCGCATCCGGAACGGCCTGCACGCCGACCGCGATGACGTGGAGATGCCCGCATCGACCTTCAAGGCGGAGATCGCCCGCATCCTGCGGGAGCAGGGCTACATCGAGGACTACTCGGTGGAGGCGGCCCGGGTCGGCCGCGTGCTGCGCGTGCGCCTCAAGTACACCGAGGACCGCAAGCCGGTGATCCAGGGCCTCCAGCGCGTGTCGCGGCCCGGCCGCCGCGAGTACGTCACGGCCGGCACCGTGCCGAAGGTCCAGGGCGGAATGGGCACGACGATCATCTCGACGTCGAGGGGCGTCATGACGGGCCACGACGCCCGCCGCGCCGGCGTCGGCGGCGAGCTCGTGGCGAGGGTCTGGTAGTGAGCCGGATCGGCAAGCAGCCCGTCGCCGTGCCTGACGGCGTTGAGATCAGCATCGAGCCCGAGCTCGTGAGCGTGAAGGGCCCGAAGGGCGAGCTCTCCGAGCGCAAGAACCGCGACATCGAGGTGAAGCAGGAGGACGGCCAGATCCTCGTGACGCGCCCGACCAACCGCGGCGAGCACCGCGCCCTCCACGGCCTCACCCGCAGCCTGATCGCGAACATGGTCGAGGGCGTGACGAACGGCTTCGAGAAGCGTCTCGAGATCCAGGGCGTCGGCTACCGCGCGAACCTCCAGGGGAACAAGCTGGTGCTCGCGCTCGGCTACTCGCACCCTGTCGAGCTGAACGCGCCGGACGGCATCGACTTCGAGGTCCCGCAGCCCACGCGGATCGTGGTGCGCGGCATCTCGAAGCAGGCCGTGGGCGAGGTTGCCGCCAACATCCGCAAGCAGCGCCCGCCGGAGCCCTACAAGGGCAAGGGCATCCGCTACGAGGGCGAGTACGTGGCCCGGAAGGTCGGGAAGCGCGCATGACCGTCAAGACGAAGCCGCAGTCCCGCCTGCGCCGGCGCCGCCGCGTGCGCGCCAAGGTGCGCGGCACGGCGGAGCGGCCGCGGCTGTCCGTGTTCCGCTCGAACCGGGGCATCCAGGCCCAGGTGATCGACGACGTGGCCGGCCGCACGATCGCCGCCGTGAACTGGACCGAGAGCGATCTCAAGGACCTGAAGTCGATGGAGCAGGCCAAGCGCGCGGGCGAGCTGCTCGGCGAGCGGGCCAAGGCCGCCGGTGTGGAGAGCGTCGTGTTCGACCGCGGCGGATACCGCTACCACGGCCGCGTGAAGGCGCTCGCCGACGGCGCGCGGGAAAGCGGGTTGACCTTCTGATGATCACTACGCTGGATGGCTCGAATGGCTAGCCGGGACAGAACACGCGGACCGCGCGGGGAGGGCTCAGACCTCCAGGAGCGCGTGGTCGAGATCAACCGAGTCGCCAAGGTCGTGAAGGGCGGCCGGCGCTTCTCGTTCACCGCCCTCGTGGTGGTCGGCGACGAGAAGTCGCAGGTCGGCGTGGGCTACGGCAAGGCGAACGAGGTCCCGGTCGCGATCCAGAAGGGCGTCGAGCGCGCCCGCAAGAACCTCTTCAAGGTGCCGATGCACGGCTCCACGATCACGCACGAGAACATCGGCGTGCACTCGGCCTCGCGCGTGCTGCTCAAGCCGGCCTCGCCCGGTACCGGCGTGATCGCCGGCGGCGGCGTGCGCGCGGTGCTCGAGCTGGCCGGCATTCACGACGTGCTCTCGAAGTCGCTCGGCAGCCAGAACCCGATCAACCTCGTGAAGGCGACCGTCGCGGCGCTCCAGGGCCTCCGCAGCCCCGACCAGGTGGCGGAGCTTCGCGGCCTGACGGTGCGCGAGGTGCTGGGGCTGGACCCGAAGGCCGAGGAGCCTGAGGTCAGCGCGTGATGGCCACGCTCACGATCACTCAGGTCAAGTCGTCCGCGGGTGCCAGCCGCAAGCAGAACGAGACGCTGAAGACGCTCGGCCTCGGGAAGATCGGCCGCACCGTCGAGCGGGAGGATCATCCGACCGTTCGCGGCCTGGTGCACGCGGTGGACCACCTGGTGAAGGTCGATGGCTGACGACCGGATCGGCCTCCACTCGCTGAAGCCCGCCCCGGGCTCGCGCAAGCCGCGCAAGCGCATCGGCCGCGGCGAGGGCTCCGGCTACGGCAAGACCTCCGGCCGCGGCCACAAGGGCGCCGGCTCGCGCTCGGGCGCGAAGAAGAAGGTCAACTTCGAGGGCGGCCAGACGCCGATCCACATGCGGATGCGCAAGCTGCGCGGCCCGCACATGAAGAAGTCGATGCCGTTCGAGAAGTTCCGCACGCGGACCCAGCCGGTCAACCTGCGGGACCTCGAGGAGCGCTTCGACAAGGGCGCGGAGGTGAGCCCGGACGCGCTCCGGGAGAAGAACCTCGCCACCCGCCGGGACGTGCCGGTGAAGATCCTCGGCCAGGGCGACATCTCCAAGGCTCTCACCGTGCACGCGCACGCGTTCTCCAAGACTGCCCGCGAGAAGATCGAGGCCGCGGGCGGCACCTGCCAACTGATCGAGGAGTAACCCGGTGCTCAGGACGTTCCTGAACGCGTTCAGGGTCGCCGAGATCAGGAAGAAGCTCGCCTTCACAGCGGCGATGCTCGCCCTCTACCGGCTCGGCGCGTACATCCCGGCTCCCGGCATCAACGTCGAGGCCGTCGAGGACATCGCGGAGAACTTCTCCGGCTCGGACGTCCTCGGGTTCCTGAACGTCTTCTCGGGCGGATCGCTCCAGCGCTTCGCGATCTTCGCGCTCGGGATCATGCCCTACATCACGGCGTCGATCATGCTGCAGCTGCTGACCGTCGTGGTGCCGACGCTCGACAAGCTCCGCAAGGAGGGCGAGGTCGGCCAGCAGAAGATCACGCAGTACACGCGCTACCTGACCGTCGGCCTAGCCTTCGGCCAGTCGATCGGCTACGTCTTCCTCTTCCGGACCTTCTCGAGCGGCAGCGCCGACGTCGTCGAGAACTTCACCTTCGGCCGCGTCTTCGTGATCGTGATGACGCTCACCGCCGGCTGCGTGCTGCTCATGTGGCTCGGCGAGCTGATCACCCAGCGCGGCATCGGCAACGGCATCTCGCTGATGATCTTCGCGTCGATCGTGTCCGGGCTCCCGAACGGCATCCAGGCCTGGTGGACGAACCCGGACCAGATCTTCGTGATGATCATGCCGTTCCTGGCGCTGGCGATCATCGTCGCGATCGTGTTCGTGCAGGAGGGGCAGCGCAGGATCCCGGTGCAATACGCGAAGCGGGTCGTGGGCCGGCGGATGGCCGGCGGCGGCTCCACCTACCTGCCCCTGCGCGTGAACATGGCCGGCGTGATCCCGGTGATCTTCGCGGCCTCGCTGATGGCCTTCCCGCCGACGCTCGGAACCCTGAGCCAGGCCGACTGGGCGCAGGACATCTCCGTCTTCTTCAGCCCGAACGGCGCCGCGTACCTGATCGGCGAGTCGGTGCTGATCATCCTGTTCACGTACTTCTACACCGCGGTCACGTTCAACCCGGTGGAACAGGCGGACAACCTGAAGAAGTACGGCGGGTTCATACCGGGGGTGAGGCCAGGCAGACCCACGGCCGAATATCTCGACCGCATCCTCGCCCGGCTCACGTTCCCGGGCGCGCTGTACCTTGCCGCGGTGGCCGCGCTGCCGACGATCCTCCTCAACCAGACGTCGGCCAACTTCTTCTTCGGCGGCACGTCGATCCTGATCGTGGTCGGCGTGGCGCTCGACACGATGAAGCAGCTCGAGGCGCAGCTGATGATGCGCAACTACGAGGGCTTCCTCAAGTGAGCGAGCTGAACCTGGTTCTACTCGGCCCTCCCGGTGCCGGGAAGGGCACGCAGGCCGATCGGCTCGTGAAGGACTTCGGGCTTCCCTACCTCTCCACGGGGATCATCCTCCGCGAGGCCGTTGCCGAGGAGTCCGAGCTCGGCAGGGAGGCCAAGGGGTACATGGACAACGGCGAGCTGGTGCCCGACGACCTGATCTCGCGGGCCGTGGCCAAGCGCTTCGAGTCCGGCGAGACGGACGAGGGCTTCCTGCTCGACGGCTTCCCGCGGACGGTGGGCCAGGCGGAGGTGCTCGACGAGCTCCTGGAGGACCAGGGCCGCGAGCTGACCGCCGTGCTCCTGATCGACGCTCCCGACGACGAGGTCGTGCGCCGGCTCTCGGGGCGCCGCACCTGCGCGAAGGGCAACCACGTGTACCACGTGGAGTTCGACCCGCCGAAGCACGAGGGGGTCTGCGACCAGGACGGATCGCGGCTGATCCAGCGCGACGACGACAAGCCCGAGACGGTCCGGAAACGCCTGTCGGTGTACCACGACCAGACCGAGCCGCTGATCGACTGGTACGAGGAAAAGGACCTCCTGATGCGCTTCGACGGCAAGCGCTCGCCCGACGAGGTGCACGACCGGATACGTGCCACACTGGCGACGAAGCGCCTCGAGGCCGAGCTCTAGGGAACCCACAGTGATCCACCGCAAGACACCCGACGAGATCGAGAAGATGGCGGCCGCCGGCCAGGTGCTGGTGCGCTGCCACGAGATCCTGGGGAAGAAGGCACGCCCGGGCGTGACCACCGCCGAGCTCGACGAGGCGGCCGAGAAGTTCATCCGCTCCCAGGGCGCCGAGCCGGCCTTCAAGGGCTATCGCGGCTTCCCTGGCTCGATCTGCGCATCGCCGAACTCGATGGTCGTTCACGGGATCCCCGGCCCCTACCGGCTGAACCGCGGCGACATCCTGAGCGTCGACATCGGCGTGGTGCTCGACGGCTGGGTGGCCGACGCCGCGATCACGCACCCGATCGGGAACGTCACGCCCGTCGCGAAGCGGCTGCTCGCCACCACCAAGGCCTCGCTGTTCGCGGCCGTGGAGCAATGCGTGCCGGGGAACCGCCTCGGGGACGTCTCGCACGCGGTCCAGACGCGCGTGGAGGCCGACGGCTTCAGCGTGATCCGCTCCCTGGTGGGCCACGGGATCGGCCGCGACATGCACGAGGACCCGCAGATCCCGAACTACGGGGAGCCCGGAACGGGCCCCGAGCTGGAGGAGGGGATGGTGCTGGCGGTGGAGCCGATGGTGAACGTGGGCACCCACCATGTGCGGATGGGAACGGACAACTGGGCCGTGTACGCCGAAGACGGCTCGCTGGCGGCTCATTTCGAGCACACCGTCGCCATTACGGGGGACGGGCCGCGGATCCTCACGCCCTGGCACCTGAGCGAGGCGGAACCGCTGCAGGCTGCTACTCTTTCCGGTCGGCGCTGAGCCGTCTCCTGGGCTTGCGCGCCGATCCTCGTCTGTCCGATACGAATACCCGGTTCACGGAGCTATGAAGGTCCGCGCATCAGTCAAGCCCATGTGCGAGAAGTGCAAGATCATCCGCCGCGGCGGTGCGGTACTCGTGATCTGTCAGAACCCCCGTCACAAGCAGCGTCAGGGGTGACGAGGGGCTAGATGGCACGCATAGCGGGAATCAACATCCCCCTCAACAAGAGGGTCGAAATCGGCCTCACGTACGTGTACGGGGTCGGCCGGTCCACCTCGAACGAGGTGCTGTCTCAGGCCGGCGTCGATCCGAACACCTACGTGAAGGACCTGACCGAGGACGAGGTCCGCAAGATCCGCGAGCGGATCGACGACCTGATGGTCGAGGGCGACCTCCGGCGCGAGCAGTCCCAGAACATCAAGCGCCTGATGGAGATCGGCGCGTACAGAGGCCTCCGCCACAGGCGCGGCCTGCCGGTCAACGGCCAACGGACGAAGACGAACGCGCGCACGCGCAAGGGCCCGAAGCGCGGCTCTCAGTCCGGCGGCGGCAAGAAGAAGGTGAGGAAGCACTAGATGCCGCAGCCACGCAGGCCCCGCGGACGCAAGCGCGTCCGGAAGAACGTGCCCTTCGGGCAGGCACACATCAAGACGAGCTTCAACAACACGATCGTGTCGCTGAGCGACAAGGACGGCAACGTGATCGCGTGGGAGTCCGCCGGCGGCGCCGGCTTCAAGGGCTCCCGGAAGTCCACCCCCTTCGCCGCGCAGGTCACGGCTGACGCCGCCGCGCGCAAGGGCATGGAGCACGGCCTCCAGAAGGTCGAGGTGTTCGTGAAGGGCCCAGGCTCCGGCCGCGAGACGGCTATCCGCTCGCTTCAGGCCGCCGGGCTCGAGATCACCGGGATCCGCGACGTGACGCCGCAGGCGCACAACGGCTGCCGGCCCCGCAAGAGGAGGCGCGTCTGATGGCACGCGACACCGGGGCTCAGTGCAAGCAGTGCCGCCGCGAGGGCATGAAGCTGTTCCTCAAGGGCGAGCGCTGCCTGACGGACAAGTGCGGCGTCGAGCGGCGCAACTACCCGCCCGGCGACCACGGCCGAGGGCGCTCCCGCCAGTCGGAGTACCGGGTGCAGCTGCGCGAGAAGCAGAAGGCGCGCCGCTACTACGGCGTGCTGGAGAAGCAGTTCCGCAACTACTACGCCAAGGCCAGCCAGCAGACCGGCGTGACCGGCGAGAACCTGCTCCGCCTCCTGGAGTCCCGCTTCGACAACGTGCTCGTGCGGCTCGGCTTTGCCGGCTCACGCCGCCAGGCACGCCAGATGATCCGCCACGGCCACTGGCACGTGAACGGCCGCCGCGTGGACATTCCGTCGTACCAGCTGAAGCCCGACGACGTCATCACCATGAAGCCCAGTGCTCCGGTGGAGCCTGTGGTGCGTGACGCGACCGAGCTGACATCCGTCGTGCCGGCCTGGCTACAGGCCGACCACGATGGCCTCACCGCAAAGGTCCTCCGCCTCCCCGAGCGCGCGGAGATCACCACCCCGGTGCAGGAGCAGCTCATCGTCGAGCTCTACTCGAAGTAGCACCGAACTCCGCGGCGCCCTTTCCCCGGGCGCGGCGCGGATACAAGCGAAGGAACCACCTCTCCCAATGATCGAGTTTCAGACGCCACAGATTTCCGCCGACAAGGTCGAGGACAACCGCGGCACCTTTACGATCGAGCCGCTCGACCGCGGCTTCGGCTACACGTTCGGCAACTCGCTCCGCCGAGTCCTGCTGTCGTCCCTGGCCGGCGCCGCCGTCACGAGCGTCCGGATCGAGGGCGTCGCGCACGAGTTCTCCACGATCAACGGCGTGAAGGAGGACGTGACCGACATCGTCCTCAACCTCAAGGAGATCGTCTGCCGCATGCATTCCGATGCGGCCGAGATCGAGGCTCCGCTGGTCGTGACCGGCCCCGGTGAGATCACCGCGGGCGACATCGACCTGCCGTCGGGCGTGGAGATCCTCAACCCCGACACGCACATCGCGACGCTCGAGAAGAAGACCAAGCTCGAGATGTACCTCACGATCGGCCACGGCCGCGGCTACTCGCCGGCGGAGGACAACAAGACGCCGGACCAGCCGATCGGCGTGATCCCGATCGACTCGATCTTCTCGCCCGTGAAGCGCGTCGCGTACTCCGTGGACGCCGCCCGCGTCGGCCAGAAGACCGACTACGACAAGCTCACCCTCGACATCGAGACCGACGGGTCGCTCGACCCGCAGGCCGCGCTGCGCGAGGCCGCCGAGATCCTCATCAAGTACCTGGCCATCTTCACCGACGCCGACCGCGTGGAGGCCCTGCGCGACCAGGGCGCCGCGCTGGTGGCCGGGGCCGACGGCCTCGGCGACGGAGCCGGCGCCAGTGGCGCGGGCGGGATGGACGACATCCTGATCGAGGAGCTCGAGCTGGGCGTCCGCTCGTACAACTGCCTGAAGCGCGCCGGCATCCAGACCGTCGGCGACCTCGTGCAGAAGTCCGAGTCCGAGCTGGCGGCGATCCCGAACTTCGGCCGCAAGTCGATCGAGGAGGTCAAGGAGACCCTCGACGCGCGCGGGCTGGGGCTGCGAGCGGGCTGATGAGGCACGGGAAGCAGCGCGGCAAGCTCTCGCGCGACGCCTCTCACCGCAAGGCGTCTGTTCATGAACCTCTGCCGAGAGGTGATCGACCACGAGCGCATCCAGACGACCGAGGCGAAGGCGAAGGCCGTCAAGCCCGAGCTGGAGCGGCTGATCACCCTCGCCAAGAAGGGCGACGGCCACTCCCGCCGGCTGGCCATGGCCCGCCTCGGGCAGGACAAGTTCGTCGTCTACAAGCTGTTCGAGGAGATCGCGCCGCGCTACGCGGACCGCCCCGGCGGCTACACCCGCATCCTGAAGCTCGGCCCCAGGAAGTCCGACTCCACAGAGATGGTCTTCCTGGAGCTGGTCTAGCCGCTCTCCGCGGCGAAGCGGCGCAGGGCGTCGCGGCCGCCGGTCGGGTACGGCGTGCCGTGGGCCAGCAGGAGCACGTCGAAGTCGAGCTCGTCGGCCAGCCTCCCGAGGGCGCTCCTGATGGCGGCCTTGTCCGCCTCCGGGTCGTCCATGTACTGGTCCGGCACGAAGTGGAGATCCTCGCCGTACCGGATCGCGGCGTCCGCAACCTCGAGCGCGTTCACGGAGGGGATGTGGAGGGCGGTCTCGTCCGGGCTCAGCGCCCCCACCTCGTGGGGCATCACCGCTCCGTCGAGAAGCGGCTCGCCGAAGTCGTACGGCTGGATCGGGGTGTCGTCCGGGTAGTCGTGCATGCCGGTCGCCGGGGCGCGCACGGTGGCGCCGAGGCGATCGGCCGCCTCGAGGGCGTCGCGCGTGTGGTGGCGGCAGGAGAGGAGGATGTGGTCCACGTCCTCGACCTCGTCCGGAACCGCGATCGGGTCGAGCAGCAGCTTCAGGTCCGGCAGCCAGTACGCGCTCACCTCCACGCCGAGGTTCGGATGCACCGCTTTCCAGAGCCGAATGCCGGGGGCGATCTCGTCCATGGGGGCATTCTGCAACAAATCCTGCAACTTGCAGGAATTTCGCCTGATACAACGACGGGCGTCCTAACGCCGAGTCGCGCCTCCTCCGGGTGGCGCGAGCGGGGGAACCGAATGCGGCCGACCCGGCCGCTGGGGCGAATCGCCTGGGCCGCGTGCCCGGCGTAGCGCATCGCGCGAGCCCGTCAGCTCACCTCGTAGGCGGAACCCGACAGAAGGCTCCGAAGACGTGCAGAGGAAGGTCGTATCCGCCGTTGTAGCGCTTGCGCTCGTGTGCGGCATGGCAGCCGCCGTGCCGGCGGTCGCCGGCGCGGAGGTGAAGGCGCAGGCCGCGGGCAAGCGGGCGGACGTCCGCGCGCTCCAGCGGAAGGTCGGCGTCGCGGCGGACGGCATCTTCGGCCCCGCCACCGAGCGCGCCCTGAAGCGCTGGCAGCGCCGGCACGACCTCGTGGCGGACGGCATCGCCGGGCCGCAGACGCGCTCCGCGATGGGCCTCGGCCCGGGACCGGTGCTGAAGCGCCGCGGCGGCGACTCGGGCACGCGGCGCCGGGGCGGGTCGCGGCGGCGCGGGGGCGCCCGGCAGTCGCGGGGCGGGGGCGGAGTGCGCGCCCTTCAGCGCAAGGTGGGCGTGCCGGCGGACGGCGTGTTCGGCCCGGGCACCGAGGCGGCCGTGAAGCGCTGGCAGCGCCGCCACGGCCTGGTGGCGGACGGCGTCGTCGGGCCGCAGACGCGCTCGGCGATGGGGCTCGGCCCCGGCCCGGTGCTGAAGCGCGGCGGCGACGGCTCGGGCGGCGGCGGCAACCGGCGCGGCCGGCTGGCGCGCGTGATCGCGGCCGCGAACCGGATCGCGACCGCGCCGTACAAGTACGGCGGCGGACACGGCTCCTACCGCGACAGCGGCTACGACTGCTCCGGCTCGGTCTCCTTCGCCCTCCACGGCGGCGGGCTCCTGAAGACCCCGCTCAACTCGAGCGGCTTCATGCGCTACGGCGAGCCCGGCCCCGGCAAGCACATCACCATCTACGCCAACCCGGGCCACGTCTACATGGTCATCGACGGCCGCCGCTTCGACACGAGCGCGCGCCGCGAGACCGGCTCGCGCTGGACGCGCACGCACCGCGACCCGTCCGGGTTCGTGGTGCGCCACCCGCCGGGCCTCTAGCGGCCTGCGCCACAATCCGGGCGTGATCCAGACCCTGCGCCGGATCCGGCGCCGCTTCCTCCCGGCGCACGTGCGCGCGGACATCCGCGACACGGAGCTCCTGATCGCGCTGATGGAGGAGGTGCTCCAGCCGGACTCGGACTGCCTCGACGCGGGCGCCCACGCCGGGTCGATCCTGCGCGAGATGGCCCGGATCGCGCCGCACGGCAGGCACGTGGCCTGGGAGCCGCTGCCCGAGTTCGCGGAGCGGCTGCGCAGGGCCCACCCGGGCGTCGAGGTGCGGCAGGCCGCGCTCTCCGACCGCGCGGGGGAGCGCGAGTTCGCTCACGTGGTGGCCGACCCGGGCTGGAGCGGCTTCGTGGCACGGCCAACCCCGGCCGGCGGGACGGTCGAGACGATCGCCGTTCGCACGGAGCGGCTCGACGACGCGCTGCCGGAGGGCGTCGCGCCCGCGTTCGTGAAGATCGACGTTGAGGGGGCGGAGGAGGAGGTGCTGCGGGGCGCGCTCGAGACCCTGCGCCGCCACCGGCCCGTGATCGCCCTGGAGCACGGCCTCGGCTCGGCCGACCACTACGGGACCACGCCCGAGGCGATCCACGGCCTCCTGGTGCGCGAGCTCGGCTACTCGATCCACGGCCTGGACGGGGACGGCCCCTACGACGAGCGGCGGTTCGGCGCGATCTTCGCCGCGGGCGAGCGCGTCAACTTCCTGGCCAGACCCTAATCTCCACAATTCAGATCGGCTTTCTGATACTTTGCCGCGCCTCCGGTAAAGTCGATTGACAAGGTGGACAATGCTTAGGACTCTTCTGGCCGGCTTCCTGGCCCTGCTGGCCCTGGTCGCCGTGGGGTGCGGCGGTCAGTCCGCCGCCTCCGGATCCGGTGGCGACGGCAGCGGCGGCAAGCTCACCCTCGTGGCCTACTCCACCCCGGAGGAGGCGTTCAGGAAGATCATCCCGGCGTTCAACAAGACCCCTGAGGGCGAGGGCGTCAGCTTCAGCCAGTCGTACGCCTCCTCAGGCGAGCAGTCGCGCGCGGTCGAGGGAGGGCTCGCGGCGGACGTCGTCGACTTCTCGCTCGAGCCCGACATGACCCGGCTCGTGGAGGCGAACCTCGTCGACCCGAACTGGAACAAGAACGAGTACAAGGGAATGGTCACCAACTCGGTCGTGGTGTTCATGGTCCGCAAGGGCAACCCGGAGAACATCCAGGACTGGGACGACCTCGTGACGGGCGAAGTCGAGGTGATCGAGCCGAACCCGTTCACCTCCGGCGGCGCGAAGTGGAACATCATGGCCGCCTACGGGGCAGCGCTCGAGAGCGGCAAGTCGCCCGAGGAGGCCGAGCAGTACCTGGCGGACCTGTTCGAGAACGTGCCCGTGCTCGACAAGAGCGCCCGCGAGTCGCTTCAGACGTTCGCGACCGGCAAGGGCGACGTGCTGCTCGGCTACGAGAACGAGGCGATCCTGGCCCAGCAGCAGGGCGAGGAGCTCGACTACGTGGTCCCGGACCAGACGCTGCTGATCGAGAACCCGGTGGCCACGATCACCGAGTCCAAGGAGCCGGAGCTCGCGCAGTCGTTCGTCGACTTCCTGTACACCGACGAGGCACAGCGGCTCTTCGTCGAGACGGGCTACCGCCCGGTGGTCGACGGCATCGCCGGAGCGGACGAGTTCCCGACCCCGCCCGCCCTCTTCGAGATCACGAAGTTCGGCGGCTGGGACAAGGTCAACACGGACTTCTTCGACCCCGAGAACGGCATCGTGGCGAAGATCTTCCAGTCCCAGGGGAAGAGCACTGCCTCCGACTAGCGAAGCCGCGACGGTCCGCGCGCCGAGGCCGCTCCCGATCCCGGGAGCGGCCCTCGGCCGCGGCGTCGCCATGGCGTACCTGAGCATCGTCGCGCTCATCCCGCTCGCGGCCGTGGTCCTGAAGTCGTTCGAGAACGGCGCCGACAGCTTCTGGAGCGCGTTCACCAACCCGCAGGCGATGGCCTCGCTGCGGCTGACCCTGATCGCGTCGGTGATCGTGGTGGTGATCAACGCGGTGTTCGGCACGCTGATCGCCTGGGTGCTCGTGCGCGACGACTTTCCCGGCAAGAACATCGTCAACTCGCTGATCGACCTTCCGTTCGCCCTCCCGACGATCGTGGCCGGCCTGACGCTGCTCCTGTTCTACGGGCCCGACAGCCCGATCGGCGTGAACGTCGCGTACACCCGCGTGGCGGTCGTGATGGCGCTGCTGTTCGTGACGCTGCCGTTCGTGGTGCGGGCGGTGCAGCCGGTGCTGCTCGAGCTCGACCGTGAGATGGAGCAGGCGGCGGAGTCGCTCGGCGCGAGCCGCGTGACCGTCTTCCGGCGCATCATCCTGCCGAACCTCCTGCCGGCGATCATCGCCGGCGGCGGGCTCGCGTTCGCCCGCGCGGTCGGCGAGTTCGGCTCGCTCGTCCTGATCACCGGCAACATCCCGTTCGAGACCCAGGCGGCGTCCGTGTTCATCTTCTCCCAGGTGGAGAGCGACAACATGGTCGCCGCGGCCGCCGTCTCCGTCGTCCTCCTGGTCGTGGCGCTCGTGCTGCTCCTGTTCTTCGGCTGGCTGTCCAAGAAGGCGCTGAGGCACGACGATGAGTAAGTACGCGCTCCGCTTCCTGGCCCTGGGCTACCTGCTGCTGCTGCTCGGGATCCCGGTGGCGCTCGTGTTCGTGAACGCCTTCCAGGACGGGGTCGGCGCGGCGTGGGACGCCGTCACCACTCCCGAGGCCCAGCACGCCTTCTACCTGACCTTCGTGATGGTGGCGGTGGCGGTGCCGCTCAACACGATCTTCGGCATCGTCTGCGCGCTCGCCATCGTGCGCCAGCGGTTCCGTGGCCGCGCGCTGCTCAACGCGCTGGTCGACCTTCCGTTCGCCGTCTCCCCCGTCGTCGTCGGCCTGGCGCTGCTGCTCGTGTGGGGGAGCCGCGACGGCTGGCTGGGCGACTGGCTCGCGGAGCAGGGCATCCAGATGATCTTCTCGACGCCCGCGATGATCCTCGCCACGATCTTCGTCTCGCTGCCGTTCGTGGTGCGCGAGGTGATCCCCGTGCTGCGTGAGATCGGCACCGAGCAGGAGCAGGCGGCGGCCACCCTCGGCGCGGGCCCGTTCCAGACCTTCGTCCGCGTCACGCTCCCGGCGATCCGCTACGGGGTGGCGTACGGCGTCGTCCTCACCACCGCCCGGGCCCTCGGGGAGTTCGGCGCGGTGAGCGTGGTCTCCGGCAAGCTCTCGGGCCAGACCGAGACCGCCACGCTGTACGTGGAGAACCGCTTTCTCCGCCTGGACGAGACCTCGGCATATGCCGTCTCCGTGGTCCTCGCGCTGCTCGCCCTGGTCACCCTCCTCGCCATGAACCTCATCCAGCCGAAGGAAGCGAAGGAAGCAAAGGCATGAGCATCGTCATCGACTCAGTCACCAAGCAGTTCGGCGACTTCAGGGCCCTCGACGACGTGTCGCTCGAGGTGCGCGACGGGTCGCTCACCGCTCTGCTCGGCCCGAGCGGCGGCGGCAAGTCCACGCTGCTGCGCGTGATCGCCGGCCTCGAGACGCCCGACACCGGCACCGTCTCGATCGCGGGCGAGGACGCCACGCGGACGCCGCCCCAGCGCCGCAACGTGGGCTTCGTGTTCCAGCACTACGCCGCGTTCAAGCACATGACGGTCGCGAAGAACGTGGCCTTCGGGCTCACGATCCGAAAGCGGCCGAAGGAGGAGATCGAGGCGCGCGTGGACGAGCTCTTGAAGCTCGTGCACCTCGACGGGTTCGCGCACCGCTACCCGTCCCAGCTCTCCGGCGGCCAGCGCCAGCGGATGGCGCTCGCGCGGGCGCTGGCGGTGCAGCCGCGCGTCCTCCTCCTCGACGAGCCGTTCGGCGCGCTCGACGCGACCGTGCGCAAGGAGCTGCGCGCGTGGCTCCGCCGCCTCCACGACGAGGTGCACGTGACGACCGTGTTCGTGACGCACGACCAGGAGGAGGCGATGGAGGTCGCCGAGCAGATCGTGGTGCTGAACCACGGGAAGATCGAGCAGACCGGGTCGCCGAAGCAGCTGTACGAGCAGCCCGCGAACGAGTTCGTGATGGGCTTCGTCGGGCCGATCTCCGAGCTGTCCGGCCGGCAGGTCCGCCCGCACGACGTGGACATCCTGCTCGAGCCGGCCGACGGCGCCGCGGAGGCGATGATCGACCGGGTGCTGCACCTGGGCTTCGAGGTTCGCGTCGAGCTGACGCTCGGCGACGGCGAGAAGACCTGGGTGCAGACGACGAAGTCACGCGCCGAGGAGCTCGAGCTGGTGGACGGCGCGATCGTCTGGCTGCGCCCCAACGAGCCCGCCGACGCGCCGGTGCCCGCCTAGACCGCTCCGACCGCCGGCCGCGGGTGTTGAAGCGGCACTATGGGAATCCTGCTCCGTCTCGTGGCGGTGCTCGCGGTCCTCGCGGTGGCTGCTCCGGCGGCCCACGCCGGGTTCCCGGGCAGGAACGGCGCGATCGGCTTCGCGTTCAGCGCGAACATCGGCGGGGAGGTCGGCCCGCTGTTCGAGTCCGCCGGCCTGGAGGCGCGGACGCTTCGGGGCGAGCGGTTCGACATCGTCACGTGTGAGCGCACGGACGGCATCCCGTCGGGAGGCAATTGCCGGGTCAGGGAATTCCGCTCGCCGTCGTACTCCGCGAACGGCCGCCGGATCGTCTTCGACGCGGGCGCGCGCCTCGGCCTGATCGGGGCCGGCGGGACGGGCCTGTCCCTCCTGCCGGCGGTCACCGGGAACGACGGCGACCCGGTCTTCTCGCCCGACGGGCGCCGCATCGCGTTCACCGGGACCGACGACGGCGGCGCCACGACGGACGTCTGGGTGCTCCGCCGCGGAAGCATGTTCGCGCGCAGGATCGTGACGGGCGCGAGCATGCCGGCCTGGTCGTCCCGCAACGAGCTCGCGTGGGTGCGGGACGGGCGGATCCACGTGTCGAACCGGAAGGGCGAGCGACGCCGGCTCGTGACCTCGGGCATCGCGCCGGACTGGGCGCCCGGGGGCGGAAGGCTGGTCTTCGTCCGGCCCACCGCGGCCTATCCGGACGGGCGGATGTTCACGATCGGGGCGCGTGGCCGCGTCCTCCGGCCGTTCCTGCCGTCAGTACGCGACGCGTCGGCGCCGGTCTGGTCGCCGAACGGGCGCTGGATCGCGTTCGAGCGCCTCTTCACGGGCGTGCTCGCGAAGCGGATCGGCAGCCGGGCCGAGGCGGTGCTCGTGGCGGAGAGCCAGGCCAGCGGGGACGGCGGCTCGTCGTACTTCGACCCGAGCTGGCGCCCGCGTCCGCGCTAGCGGCGCGACCAGGCGTCCGGGGCGTCCGTCAGCCGCTTGATGCGGGTCGGCATGCGGCCCGCCACCACGTCGGCGAGCGTCAGCTCGTCCACGACCGAGCGGAGGCTCGCGCGCACGGCGATCCAGACGGGCTGGAGGTGCTCGGCCGCGCCGTCGTAGTCGAGGTCCTCGGGCGCCTCGCCGCGAACGGAGGCGAGCGGCCCGTCGACCGCGCGGATCACCTCGCCGAGGCTCACCTGGTCGGCGCTCCGCGCGAGCCAGTAGCCGCCCTCGGCCCCGCGCTGCGAGCGCACGATCCCGGCGTGGCGCAGGTCGATGAGGATGTTCTCGAGGAACTTCAGCGGGATCTCCTGGGCCTGGGCGATCCGCTCGCCCTTCACCGGACCGGTCTCCGCCTGGGCCAGCTCGAGCAGCGCCCGGACCGCGTAGTCGCTCTTGGCCGACACCTTCACGGGCGCCATTCTGACGATAGGCTCGCTCGGTGGACGTAGAGGCGATCAAGGAGCGCAGCCGGCGCATCTGGGGGCTGGGCGACTACGGGGCGCTCTCCGAGGAGCTGAGGCCCGCCGCGCAGGCGCTCGCGGACGCGTGTGCGGTGTCCGCGGGCCAGGAGGTGCTCGACGTTGCGGCCGGCGACGGCAACTTCGCGCTCGTGTGCGCGCACGAGGGCGCGAGCGTCGTGGCGTCGGACATCTCGCCCGGGATGGTGGAGCGCGGCCGCGCCCGCTCGGAGGCCGAGGGCTACGACGTCGAGTGGGTCGAGGCCGATGCCGAGGACCTGCCCTTCGAGGACGGCCGCTTCGACTGCGCCGGCTCGGTGTTCGGCGCGATGATGGCGCCGCGCCCACGGCGGACGGCCGAGGAGCTGTTCCGCGTGGTCCGCCCCGGCGGGACGGTCGGGATGACGGCGTGGACGCGCGAGGGCTATACGGCGGAGCTGTTCGAGCTCAGCCGCAGCTACGCGCCGCCCTCCGACGGGCCGCTCTCGGACGAGTGGTCGGACGAGGAGACCGTCCGCGAGCGCTTCGACGGGCTGGCGGCGCGCTTCGAGGTGGAGAAGCGGGAGCTGATCTGGGAGGTCGAGTCCGTCGAGCGGCTCATGGAGATGATGAGCGCCGCCTCGCCGCCGTGGGTGGCGCTGAAGCAGGCGCTGCCCCCCGAGCGCTACGACGAGATGATCTCGCGCGCCACCGAGCTCACCGAGCGCTGGCGGAGCGGAGGGAGCCGCGCCGCGGGCACCGCCCGCGGCTTGGCGCACGACTCACCCGTCACGCTCCGCAGCGAGTACGCCCTGATCGTGGCCCGCAAGCGCGGTTGACCGCCCGCCTGCTGCTCGAGTACGACGGCACGGACTTCGCCGGATGGGCGAGCCAGCCGGGCCTGCGGAGCGTGCAGGGCACCGTCGAGGAGGCGCTCGAGACCGTGCTGCGCCGCGAGGTGAGGCTCACCGTGGCCGGCCGCACGGACCGCGGCGTGCACGCGCGCGGGCAGGTGGCGAGCCACGACGGCGAGCCGGCGCCGGCGCGGAACCTGAACGCGCTGCTGCCCGGCGACGTCTCGCGTGCTCGTCGAGCGAGACGGCGCCCGACGGGTTCGACGCGCGCCGCGACGCGCGCTCGCGCACGTACCGCTACCGGCTCCACACCCGGAGCGCGGCGAGCCCGTTCGAGCAGAGCCGCGCGCTCTGGTGGCCGCGGCCGCTCGACCGCGAGGCGCTCGACGCCTGTGCCGCCGCGCTCGCCGGGCACGCACGACTTCACCGCGTTCACGCCGACCGAGACCGACCACGTGCGCTTCGAGCGCGACGTGTTCCGCGCCGAGTGGGTGGAGGAGCCGGGCGACGTGCTGGCGTTCTGGATCGAGGCCGACACCTTCATGCGCCACATGGTGCGCGTGCTGGTGGGGACGATGCTGGAGGGCACCGCCGCCCGAGCGGTTCGCCGAGCTGCTCACGGGCACGGCCGCGCAGCGAGGCGGGGGCGACGGCGCCGGCCCACGGGCTCTACCTCGAGAGCGTCGCATACCCTTGACGGCGCGCCATGAGAGTCCTCCTCACCAACGACGACGGCATCACCGCACCGGGCCTGAACGCCATGCGGAGGGCGCTGCTCGAGCTCCCCGACGTCGAGCTCGAGGTGATCGCGCCGAACTCGAACCGCAGCGCCACCGGGCGCGCGGTCACGCTTCGCGACCCGATCTGGGTCGAGGAGGTGGAGTTCGGCGACGGCACCTCCGGCTTCGCGACCGACGGCACGCCGGTGGACTGCGTCCGGTTCGCCGCGCTGGGCCTGATCGAGGCGCCGCCCGAGCTGATCGTCTCGGGGATCAACCACGGCGCCAACCTGGGCGACGACATCACCTACTCGGGCACGGTCGCGGCCGCGCTCGAGGGGATCATGCTCGGCGTCCCGGCGGTGGCGGTCTCGCTCGTGCGCGGCGGCGACTTCAAGCCGCTGGCCGCCTTCGTCGCGCGGATGGTCGACGAGCTCGACGACGTGCCGATGCCCGCAGGGCACGCTCCTGAACGTGAACGGCCCGGGCGGCGAGGTGAAGGGCGCCTGCGCGTGCCGGCTCGGGAAGCGCGTCTACAACGACGAGATGAAGCTCACCGAGGAGGAGGACGGCCGCCGGCGGTACCGCCTCTACGGGCAGGAGCCGAGCTACGAGCACGAGCCGGGCACGGACTTCGCCGCGATCGCCGACGGGCTGCATCGCGGTCACGCCCATCCACTTCGACCTGACCGACCAGGCCGGCGTCGAGGAGCTCGCGGGCTTCGACCTCGAGCGTCTGCTGCGCCCGGCCACAGAGGCCGTTGAGTAGCACCAAGGACGTCGCCGCGCGCGCGGACGAGCTGCGGCGCCAGCTCGACCACCACGGGCACCGCTACTACGTGCTCGACGACCCGGAGATCTCGGATCCCGAGTACGACGAGCTGCTCAACGAGCTGCGCGACATCGAGGCGGAGCACCCTGACCTGCGCACGCCGGACTCGCCGACCCAGCGCGTGGGCGCCCAGCCGCTCGACAAGTTCGAGGAGGTGCCGCACCTCCAGCCGATGCTGTCGCTCGGCAACGCGCGCAACGAGGAGGAGCTGGCGGCCTGGGTGGTGCGCAGCGAGCGCTACCTCGCGCGCCAGGGCGTGGAGATGGGCGACGTGCACTTCGTGACCGAGCCGAAGATCGACGGCCTCGCGATCTCGCTCGTGTACGAGGACGGCGTCCTCGTGCGCGGAGCCACGCGCGGCGAACGGCGAGGTCGGCGAGGACGTGACCCAGAACCTGCGCACGATCGGCGCGATCCCGCTGCGGGTGGAGGACGCGCCGCCGCTGCTCGAGGTGCGCGGCGAGATCTACCTGCCGCTGGCGGCGTTCGCGCGCCTGAACGAGCAGCGCGCCGCGGCCGGCGAGCCGACCTTCATGAACCCGCGCAACTCGGCGGCCGGCTCGATCCGGCAGCTCGACCCGGCGCTCGCGCGCGTCGCGCCCGCTGTCGATGTGGTGCTACGGCGATCGGCGCGGTCGAGGGGCTCGAGTTCGACGACGCACCACGAGTGCGCTCGAGTGGCTGCGCGAGCACGGCTTCCGCGTGAACCCGGACGATGGCGGTGTTCGACGACGAGTCGACGAGGTGGTGGCGGCGTGCCACGAGCTGGCAGGAGCGGCGCGACCGGCTCGACTACGAGATCGACGGCGTGGTGGTGAAGGTCGAACGACCTCGACGCTCCAGCGCCAGCTCGGCGTGGTCGGCCGCGAGCCGCGCGGCGCGATCGCGTGGAAGTTCCCGCCCACGACCGCCACGACGACGCTCGAGCGGGTGGCCTGGAACGTCGGCCGCACCGGCCACATGGTGCCGTTCGCGATGCTCGAGCCGGTGCAGGTCTCGGGCGTGATCGTGAAGCTCGCGACGCTCCACAACGAGGAGGACCTGCGGCGCAAGGACGTGCGCGACGGCGACGAGGTGATCGTGATGCGCGCGGGCGACGTGATCCCGCAGGTGGTCTCGCCCACGCCGAAGGCGCAGAAGCGGAAGGGCCGCGCGGGGCCGCCGGAGCCCCCGGCGAAGTGCCCCGCGTGCGACACGCCGACCATCAAGCCCGAGGGCAGCGTCTGGACGATCTGCCCGAACCGCGCGTCTGCCCGGGACAGGTGTTCCAGGCGGTGAAGCACTTCGTCGGCGCGATGGACATCGACGGGCTCGGCGAGGAGAACGTGCGGCAGGTTCCTGTCCGAGGGGCTGATCGAGAACTTCGCCGACATCTACGAGCTCACGCCCGAGCGCTCGTCGAGCTCGAGGGCTTCGGCGAGATCTCCGCCAACAACCTGATCGACTCGATCGAGGCGTCGAAGGAGCAGCCGTTCGAGCGCGTGCTCTACGGCGCTCGGCATCCCGGGCGTCGGCTACGTGAACGCGCGCAACCTGGCCCGCAGCCTGCGCTCGATGGACGCGCTGCTCGACGCCGACGAGGACCGGCTCGTCGAGACGTCGAGGGCATCGGCCCGATCATGGCCGCACGATCGCCGAGACGCTCGCCGAGGACCGGACGCGCGAGCTGGTCGAGCGGTTCGGGAGCACGGGCTGCGAGTTCGAGGAGGAGGGGCCGGCGCCCGGCACCGAGGGCCCGCTGGTGGGCAAGACCCTGGTCCTGACCGGGACGCTGCCCGAACCTCACCCGCGAGGAGGCCACCGAGCGAGATCGAGGCCGCCGGGCGGCAAGGTCACCGGCTCCGTGTCGAAGAAGACCGACTACCTGGTGGCCGGCGCCGACCCGGGGCTCGAAGCTCGACGAAGGCCCAGGAGCTCGGCACCGAGGTGCTCGACGAGGACGGCCTCCTGAAGCTGCTCGGCTAGCCGTACTTCGCGAGCGCCTGCAGTCATCCGGTCCTGGAGCCGGCGGGCGCCGTCGTAGGTACACCCCGTTCATCAGGAACGAGAAGACGATCAGGTGTCGCCCGAGCGCGAGCGCGGCAGTAGCCGGAGAGGGCGCTCACGCCGCTGATCGTGCCCGTCTTCGCGCGGCAGCGGCCGCGTGCCGGGCCGCGCCTCATGCGGTCGTAGAGCGTGCCGTCGCTGGCCGGCGACCGGCGAGCGAGTCGCGGAACGCGTCGTAGCTCGTCGCGGCGGCTCACAGCCGCGAGCAGGCGCACGATCCGCGCACGGCGAGGCGCGGTTGCCCGCGCGAGAGGCCGGAGCCGTCCACCAGATTCGCGCCCCGGCGTCGAGCCGCTCGGCGAAGCGGCGGGCGATCCGGCGCGCCGCCGGCCGTGGTGCCGGTGCCGCCCGCGTGGTCGGCGAGCGCCTTCAGGAGCATCTCGGCGAAGAAGTTGTCGGACGGCTTGTTGGTCAGCCGGACGACCGTGTCCATGGACGGTGAGCGACTCGACGGCCAGCAGCTCGGCGTCGCGCCGGCGTGGGCCGCTCGCGCGGCTTCAGCCGGACCCGGATCCCGCGCGCGCTCGAGCGCGTCGTCGAGCCGCGGCGGCCGCGAAGGCCGGCGGGCTGCGCCTGGAACGCGCTGCCGTTCTCGCGTGACAGGCCGCGGTTGAAGGACAGGCGCGCTCAGCGGGCCCACCCACACGGAGACGCCGTAGCCGGAGTCCGGGCCGCCGCGCAGCGAGTCGAACAGCCGACTCGTCGCCGTAGACACGGCCGGTGACCCGCTCGACGCCGATGTCGTCCAGGACGCGAGGGCGAGCTCCTGGACGTCGCGCCACCGCCGCCGTATGAGCGCTCGGCGAACGACGGCTGCCGAAGGTCGGGTCGCCGCCGCCGCGCAGGTACAGGTCGCCGCGGACGACGCCCTCCGGGTCGAGATCGCCGTCGCCGAGCACGGTCGTGGAGAGCGTGCCCTCGGTGCCGAACCTGGCCAGGCGCGGCCGCGGTGGTGAACAGCTTCGTGTTCGAGGCCAGGATCCGCGGGCTGTGCTGGCGCCAGCGGAACAGCGCCCTGCCGGTCGTCGAGGTTCGTAGACGAAGGCGCCGGACCACGAGCCCGCGGCGCGCATCTGCGCCGGTCGAGCCGCTTCACGAGCAGCTGCGTGTCCTGGGCGGACGCGGTGGCCGGGAGGGCCCCTGCCAGGGCGATGACGAGTACGGCGAGCGCGGCGCATCAAGAGCGTGGAACACGGTAGCGAGCGGTGAGGAGCGGTATCAGCCATACTCGCCCCGGATGGGCGAGGTAGTCCGGCTCGAAAAGCCTGCTCAGAAGGACCGCAAGACCACGGGGAAGCCGAAGCGGCGGCGCCCGCGGCGTCCCGCACCGCCCTGGTGCTGGGCGGCGGCGGCTTCACCGGCGGCGTCTACGAGATCGGCGCCCTGCGCGCGCTCGACCTGCTGGCCGTCAACCGGACCGTCAACCAGTTCGACGTCTACGTGGGCACGAGCGCCGGCTCGTTCGTGGCCGCGCTGACCGCGAACGGCGTGACGCCCGAGGAGATGATGCGGGTCGTCAACCAGCAGGTGCCGACGCCGTTCCGCGACATCGACCTGCGGCACGCTGCTGCGCCCGAACTACGCTCGACTTCGTCCGAGCGCGCGCGCTCATGCCGCTCGCAGATGCTCGGCCTGGCGCGCAACCTGCTCGGCCAGAACCTCGGTCCTGGTCTCGTGATGGACCTGGCGGTGGGCCTGGCCGAGGGCGCTGCCGTCGGGCCTCTACGACGGCCGCGGCATCCAGGACTACCTCGAGGACGGTGCTCTCGGACCCGGACCGCGTGAACGACTTCCGCCTGCTCGAGAACGAGCTCTTCCTGACGGCCACCGACCTCGACACCTGCGAGCGGATCGTGCTCGGCGGCCCGGACTGGGACGACGTGCCGATCTCGCGCGCCGTGGCCGCCTCGACCGCGCTGCCGATGGTCTACAAGCCGGTCGAGATCAAGGGCCGCCACCTGGTGGACGGCGGCATCCGCTCGACCACCAACGTGGACGTGGCCGTCGAGCACGGGCGCGAAGTTCATCATCGTGGTGAACCCGCTCGTCCCGTACGTGAACGACTTCCAGAAGGTGATCCCGACGATGCTGGGGCAGCCGCGTGCGGCGCGTCGCGGACATGGGCTTCCCGCAGGTCGGCTACCAGGCGTTCAAGCTGCTCGCGCACCAGCGCCTCCACGAGGCCGTCCGCAACTGGCAGGAGAAGTACCCGGGCGTGGACATCATCCTGATCGAGCCCGAGCCGAACGACGAGCTGATGTTCGACACGAACATCCTCAACTTCACGACGCCGCTGGAGATCGCCCGCCACGGCTTCGAGTCGGTCACGCTGCAGCTGGCGCAGGACTACGACGAGCTGAAGGCCGACCTGCGCGAAGCACGGCATCGAGATCTCGGCCACCCGCGTGCGCAAGGTCGTGAAGCAAGTGGCCGAGAGCGCGAGCGGACGGCGGCCTGGCGCCGCATCCTCGAGCAGACGACCGGCGCGCTGCTCCGGCAGTCCGGCCAGGCCTAGGAGGCTTCCTTCGGCAGGAGCGGGTGGCCGTCGACGACGGCCGTCGCGATGTCGATCAGCTTGCGGTTGGTCGTCCGCGCGTGGTCGCGGAGGAGCGCGAAGGCGGCGTCCTCGTCCACCGCGTGCCGCTCCATCAGGATGCCCTTGGCGCGCTCCGTGATGGCCCGGCGCCCGAATGCGCCCTCGAGGTCGTGGTACTCCGCGAAGCGGCGCAGGACGATGTCGATCGAGCCCTGGAGGTCGCCGGCATCGCCGTCGATGATGTAGGCGAAGATGCCGCGCTTCGACGCCTCCTTCACGAAGTCGGCGTCCGGCGCGTGAATCAGCGCTATCACCGGGCACGCGGCCTCCTGGACGATCTGCTCGATCAGCTCGAGCGCGTGGTCGGAGCTCTCTCCGAGGCCGACGAGCGCGACGTCGGGCCGCTCGCGTGCCGTGACGGCTCCCACGTCCGTCACGTCGATCGAGCGTGCGATCACCTCGTGCCCGAGCCCGGCCACGATGGGTGCCACGAGGGCGAGGCGATCCTGGCGCTCGTTCGCGATCAGGACACGCAGATGGTCTGTCTCCCGAGAGCTCATCCGCTGCTGCCAAACCAGTCTAGGCCGCTCGGTGCGTCGGTGGTATTCTGACGCCGCGGCACGCTCGAGCACCCGGCGGCCGCTTGACCGGCTCCAGCGATTCGGCCGGCTCGGAAGTCGCAACATTGTGGAACGGAGCCGATGAGCGAGAGCATTCAGCTCACGCTGGACAGCAGTCTCGAAGCGGGGCGCGCCGCGCGCGTCGCGATCGCGGACGGCTACCCGTCGCTTCCAGAGCCGGCGCGGACGGATCTGATGCTGCTCGTGACCGAGCTCGTCACGAACGCGGTGCGCCACGGCGGCGACCGCGGAGACCTTCCGATCCGGCTCGAGGTCGAGCGAAACGACGGCCACGTGCAGGTGCGGGTCGAGGACCCCGGCACCACGTTCATCCCGCCCCCCGCGATCCTGAGCGGCGACTCCGCCGGCGGCTGGGGCCTCTTCCTCGTCGACCAGGTCGCGGACCGGTGGGGCGTCTCGCCGGCCCCGGCGGGCACCCGCGTCTGGTTCGAGCTCGCCGTCTAGAGCAGGTTCTCGATCGCGCGCAGGAGGCGCGTCGAGGCGGCCTCGTTCCGGATCGCCGCGCGGATGTGGTGGTCCTCGCCGAGCGGGCCACCGGGCGCGACGATCACGCCCTGCTTGCGGAGCGCGTTCGCGAGCTCGTCGCCGCTGAGGTCGCGCACGCGGATCCACAGGAAGTTGGCCTGGCTCTCGGTCACGTCGACTCCCAGCTCCTGGAGCCGCTCGGTGAGGAAGTGGCGCTCGCGCGCCACCGCCCGGCGGCGGCGCTCGATCTCGGCGTCGCCGTTCCGCAGGGCGTGCTCCACGGCGGCCTGGCTCATCGCGTTCACGCCCAGCACCGGCGCCGTGGCGGCAAGCAGCCGGGCGTCCGAGCTCACCGCGTACCCGGCGCGCAGCCCGGACAGGCCGTAGATCTTCGAGAAGGTGCGGACCACGAGCAGGCGCGGGAATGCGTCCACGAGCCGCAGGCACGCGTCCATGTCCTCGGCGTCCTGGAAGTGCACGAGCGCCTCGTCGAGCAGCACGTGCACGTGCTCGGGCAGCGACGACAGCAGCGAGCCGAGCTCGTCCGAGGCGATGTACGTCCCGGTCGGGTCGTTCGGGTTGCAGATCACGACCGCGCGCGTCGCGTCCGTGACGGCGGCCGAGACGTTCCCGTCCTCCACCGAGACCGGTGTGGCCCCGGCGTGAGCCGCCATCAGCGGGTAGAGCGGGTACGACGGCCAGGGCATCACGAGCTCGTCGCCCGCGGACAGCAGCGCCACCGCGGCCGACTGGAGCAGCTCGGCGGCGCCGTTTCCGAGCGCGATCTGGTCGGGCTGGAGGCCGTGCCGCTCGGCGAGCAGGCGCCGGGCGGGCGTGGCGTGCCGGTCGGGATAGCCGTTGATCCGGCCGCGGGCCCGTGCGATCGCGGCGTTCACGATCTCCGAGTGCGGGAGGTCGGGCCACTCCGTGCCCGAGAGGTCCACGTCCGGGACCACCTCGAGCGCCGCCGCCTTCTCGCGCCGCCGGCGTTCGCGGCGCTCGATGTTCAGCTTCGCCTCGTCGATGTCGTCGAACTGCCTGTAGTAGTCGCGGAAGCCCACCGCTAGCCGCTGCTGGGCGCGAGGCTCGGCCCGGGGCCCTGCACGATGAAGAACCACACGGTGAAGGCCAGGAGCGCGACTCCCACGGCCGCCGCGAAGATCCGCTCGAGCGCGCCGCGCTCCTGGCGGTGGCCGGCCGCGCGGCGCACCAGCTTCCACGCGTGGTCCACGCGCTTCGCCAGCGCCATCGTGAGCATCAGCGACGCGAGGCAGCCGAGCATGATCGTCCCGATCCCCGCCGTCACGTAGCCGGTCTGGTAGTCCACCTGCGAGCCGATCCAGAACCAGGCGAGCGGCTGCGGGCCGAACAGCGACAGGCACAGCACCAGCTCGACGGCAAGCAGTGCGTGAGCAAGCAGGCCGTCCATGCGCCGGCGCCCGCTCGGAGGTGGGCTCCACCTCGCGGTAGCGGACCGGCGCGGTGCCGGGACGGCGGCCAATGAACAGGCCGCCGGTATCGGTCGGGTCGTTGCTGGCCAACCCGCGAGAGGCTAGCTAGCGCGGGGCGTCGTAGACGCCATCCACGACGTCCGCGAACTTCTCGTGCACGACGTTCCGCTTCACCTTGAGCGTGGGCGTCAGCTCGCCGGTCTCCTGCGAGAGGTCGTGATCGAGGATCGCGAACCGCTTGATCTGCTCGACGGGCCCCACGTGCGAGTTCACCTCGTCCACGGCCTTCTGGACCTCGGCGCGCACCTGCTCGTTCTCGGCGAGCGCCGGAAGCGACGCGTCCTCGAGCCCGAGCTGCTCCGCGAGCGCGGGCGCCTCCTCGGGGTCGAGCGTGATCAGCGCGATCAGGTACGGGCGCCGGTCGCCCACCACGACCGCCTGCGAGATCCAGCGGTTCTGCTTCAGGCCGTTCTCGAGGTTGGCGGGCGTGATGTTCTTCCCGCCGGCCGTGATGATGATGTCCTTCTTGCGGCCGGTGATGTAGAGGAAGCCGTCCTCGTCGAGCCGGCCGAGGTCGCCCGTGTGGAGCCAGCCGTTCTCGAGCGTCTCCTTCGTGGCGTCCTCGTTCTTGTAGTAGCCCTGGAAGATGTTCGGGCCCTTGATGAGGACCTCGCCGTCGTCGCCGATCTTCACCTCGACACCCTGCTGGGGCTTGCCGACCGAGCCGAAGCGGAAGTTGTTCCCCTCCGGCCGGTTCACGGTCGCGCTCGTGGAGGTCTCGGTCATCCCGTAGCCCTCCATCACCGGCACGCCGCACGCGTAGAAGAACTCGAGGATCTCGTGGGCGATCGGCGCCGCGCCGGTCACGCACTCGCGCATGTTCGTGCCGAACAGGCCGCGGACGTTCTTGAACAGCTTCTCCTCGGCCTGGTCGAACCCGGCCTGGAGCTCCTCGGGGACCTCCTCGCCGGCCTCGCGCATCATGCGCACCTTCATGCCGACCTGGATGGCCTTCTCGAGCCCCTCCTTGTCCTCGATGTTCGAGGTGGCGAGCGTGTAGATCTTCTCGAACATCCGCGGGACCGACGGGAAGAAGCTCGGGTTCACCTGCGTGATGTCCGCGATGATCATCTTCGGGTCGCGCGACCAGTACGCGAGCGCCGCGCCGAGCTCGAAGGTGGCGAACTGGATCAGGATCGCGAACGCGTGCGCGAGCGGGAGGAACAGGTACGACGAGTCGCCCTCCTCGAGCACGCTGTCCGCCAGCACGGCGTCCGTGATCGCGCGGTAGTTCGCGTGCGAGAGGAGGCAGCCCTTCGGCGGCCCCGTGGTGCCGGACGTGTAGATGTAGAGGCACATGTCGTCCGGCGTGACGGCCTCGTAGCGCGCCGTCCACTCGGACTCGTCACGGCCGCGGCCGCGCTCGCGCAGCCCCTCGAGCGAGAGCGCGTCGCCCAGGTCCGCGTCGCCCGGGTCCATCACGACGATGTGCTGGAGCTCCGGGCACTGGTCCTCGACCTCGCGGACCTTCGCGAGCTGCTCCGCGTCCTCCACGAAGATCGCGCGCGAATCGGAGTGCTCGAGCACGTACTGGCACTCCTCCGGCGAGTTGGTCTGGTAGATCGTGACCAGCGTCCCGCCGGCGGTGAGGATGCCGAAGCAGGCGTGCGTCCACTCGGGGCGCGTGTGGGCGAGGATCGAGATCTTGTCGCCGGGCTGGATGCCGAGGTCGATCAGCCCGAGCGCGACCTCCTTGACGGCCTCGCCGAGCTCGGTGTACGAGGAGTCGACCCACTCGTCACCGGCCTTGTATCGCTGCGCGGGCTGGTCGCCGTACTTCTTGACGGCGAGCGGCAGCAGGTCCGCGATCGTCTTTGAACCGGTGCCCTGAGCGCCGGTAGCACCGGCCGTGACTGCTTCCATGTGCGGGAGTCTAAGCGCCGACTCCCGGGGCGGCTAGGCCTTCGCCAGCTCCCGCTTCTGCTGAGCCTCCTTGAGGCTCGAGAGGAAGAGCGTCTTGTCGATCCTTCCCTGGAAGATCGGTACGCCCATCTCCATACACCGGGAGATCACTTCCCTGCGGTGCATGCCAGCCTCGCGGCCGAGCTCGGTGGGCGTCAGGTGGATCGCCATGTACCTACATCCTCCTTGTCGCTTTGCACAGCGTGAACTGAGGGTATCGGTTGTGACGGACGGCGCAACCGGTTTTTCGCAAACTGCGGCTAGATCGGATTCGGAACGTCCACGAACTCGTGGCGCACCCCGAACTCGCGCCGCCAGGAGCTCGCCGAGGCGGCGCACGCCGAACGTCTCGGTGGCGTAGTGCCCGCCGGCGATGAAGTGCGTGCCGCTCTCGCGCGCGTCGGCCATCACGTGCTCCGCCGGCTCGCCCGTGAGGAAGGCGTCGAGGCCCAGCGCGATCGCCTCGCCGAAGCTCGAGGCCGCGCCTCCCGAGACGATGCCGACGCTGTCGCACCAGCTCGGGACCCGTGTCCCACACGAACGGCTCCTGCCCGAACGCCTCGGCGCAGCGCGCGCGCAGGTCGGCGAACGGGATGCCCTCGGCGGAGCGCCCGACGAAGCCCACGCTCCGGCCGCGGTGCTCCCCGAACGGCTCGGCCCGCTCGAGCCCGAGCGCCTCGCAGATCAGCGCGTTGTTGCCCACCTCGGGATGCGCGTCGAGCGGCAGGTGGTAGCCGGCCAGCGCGATGTCGTGGTCGAACAGGAGGCGCAGCCGCTCCTTCATCGCGGGCGTCAGCGCGCGCGGGTGGAAGTCCCAGAACAGGCCGTGGTGGGCGACGACCAGCTCGGCGCCGGCGGCCGCGGCTCCCTCGAAGAGCTCCCGGTGGGCCGAGACGCCCGTGACGACAGCGTCTACCCTGTCCGATCCCGGCACCTGAAGCCCGTTGGGCCCGTAGTCGTCGAAGTCGCCGGGTGACGAGCAGCTCGTCGAGGTAGGCGATGAGATCTTTCAAGTGCGCCATTTGTGCCGGACGATATTTAGAATGCCTCCTTTCCGGGTACGTCATCTCGACGTAGGAAACCCCGCAGGGATGCTTATTTGATCGCCACAGCAGGTATCGAGGCTCCCGACTGCCGACCTCGTCGCCGCCGTCCGGGACGGCGACGACGCGGCCTTCGAGGAGCTCTACCGCCGCTATCACGCGCGGATCTCGCGCGTTCGTCTGCCGCATGCTGCACGACGAGGCGCGCTGCGAGGACGTGGCCCAGGAGGCGTTCATGTCGGCGCTCCGGCGGATGCGCGCACCGACTGCGAGATCAACTTCAAGCCGTGGATCTACCAGATCGCCCGCAACGCGGCGATCGACTCCTACCGGCGCAACAGCCACGCCGTCGAGGTCTCGATGGACGCCGACGACGGCCTCCGCGCCTCCGACCGCACCGGCTCGTCGGCGTCGACGGCGGCCCCGACGCCGCGCTCGTCACGAAGGAGCGGCTCGACCCATCTTCAGAGCGCGTTCGACGAGCTCTCGGACGTCCACACCAAGGTGCTCGTCATGCGCGAGCTCGAGGGGATGTCCTACCGCGAGATCGGCGACAAGCTCGACCTCACGCGGCCGGCCGTCGAGAGCGCGCTGTTCCGCGCCCGCCGCCGGCTCGAGAACGAGTACGAGGAGATCGCCGACGGGCGCCGCTGCCAGGCGATGCGCGCGACGCTCGCGCGGATGGTCGCAGGGCACGCACCGCGGCTCCGAGGAGCACCGGCTCGCGCGGCACGTGAAGCGCTGCCACAGCTGCCGGCACCGCGCGCGCGTGCTCGGGATCCAGCCGCGGTCCACGGCTCGGCTCGCTGCGCGAGAAGGCCGCGGCGCTGCTGCCGATCCCGTGGCTCTTCCGCCGCTCGGGGCGACGGTGGCGGCATCACAGGCTTTCTTCACGTCGGCGCCGGACTCGGCTCCGATGGCGGAGCGGGCCGCGGCACTGGTCGCCGCCGCCGCGATTGTCGGAGCGGGAGGTGCGGCGGTATCGGAGGTGGAGCGCTCGGGGGAGAGCGCGAGGCGGTCGGGGAGGACCGTCCCGCGGCGGCGCAGTCCACCGCTGGTGAGAGGGGAATCGCAGCGCGGTACAGCCGGGCCCGCCACGGACGGGGAGCGCGCCGGAGCGCGCCGGGCGTCCGAGCGGAAGGCTTCCGGTCCGGCGGGGGGCCGCGCCGGCGGTTCGAACGGTACGGAGACGACTCGGGACGGCACCGGCGTGGCGCGGGCGCCGGAGCGCCGGGCGCCGGGGCCCCGGGCGCGGGTTCCACTCCCGCGATCCCGGACGCGAACGGCGCCGCTCCGTCGGTGGGCGGCCCCTCGCTGCCGGAGCTGCCCGCGGGCGAGCCGCGGGGCACCGACCGCCCCCGTCGAGCTCGAGCTGACCGCTGCCGGAGCTGCCGCACGTGCTGCCGGAGACGCAGCTGCCGCCGGTCGAGGCTCCCGCCGGTCGAGCTGCCCGGCATCCGACGTCGGTCACCGGCGCGGTCGAGAACCTGACGAACCTGCCCTAGCGCCCGCGGCGGGTAACCTGCCCGCCGTGGCGGCGAAGCGCAGCCCGGGGCGAGCGACGACGAGCCCTTCCTCGAGTCGCTCATGGACACGAGCCTCTACTCGATGGGGGCCTACTTCTGCGATCAGCATCCCGATCTCGTGGACGACGTGATCGCCGAGTGCGAGCCGCGATCGAGGCGGCCGGGCCTGCGCTCGTACGCGGACGAGCACGACATGACGGTCGAGTCCTGCTTCGAGACGCTCCTGACGGGGCTGGCCGTGCGGTACTACAACGCCGTCGCCGGCCTGATATACAAGTTCGTCCACTTCCGGCGTTAGTTTGCGGGCGCCGGGTATCACCGAGTGTGGGCCCGCGATGACTGCTGCTGCGACCTTTCACCACGAGGCGATGTTCTACGCCGGCGACGAGCGACTTCGTCGAGCGCTGCCGAGCGTTCGTGGAGGAGGGCCTCGACCGCGACGAGCCCGTGCTCGTCATGGTCGGATCGCGCAAGCTCGAGCTGCTGAGGCAGGCGCTCGGCGAGCACGCCGGCGACGTCGCACTTCGAGGACATGGAGGTCGTGGGCCGGAACCCGGCGCGGATCATCCCCGCCTGGGGCCGGTTCGTGGCGGACAACTCCGGTGGGGATGGCGTGCGCGGGCATGCGCGGGATCGGCGAGCCGATCTGGGCCGATCGCAGGCCCGACGAGATGTCGGAGTGCCAGCTCCACGAGTCGCTGATCAACATGGCGTTCGCCGCGGCGAACTCGTTCCGCCTGGTCTGCCCGTACGACACCGAGGCGCTGCCCGGCGACGTGCTCGACGGAGGCCCGCCGCAGCCACCCCGTGGTCTCGCGCGGAGGCGAGGCTGCCGCCTCCGGCGACTACTGCGGGATCGAGAAGGTGGCCGAGCGGTTCGGCGAGCCGCTGCCCGAGCCTGATGGCCATGTGGACGAGGTCAGCGTCTCGCTGGACGGCCTGAGCGCCGCCCGGCGCATGGTGCGCGGCCGCGCCGAGGCCGCCGGCCTCGGCGCGCGCAGCGACGACCTCGTGCTGGCGGTGAGCGAGATCCTCTCGAACAGCCTCCAGCACGCGCGCGACGACGGCACGCTGCGCGTCTGGGACGACGAGGACGGCCTCGTGTGCGAGGTGCGCGACCGCGGCCACATCCTCCAGCCGCTCATCGGCCGCGAGGAGCCGGCGATCGGACAGATCGGCGGCCACGGCATCTGGCTCGTGAACCTGGTCTGCGACCTGGTCCAGGTGCGCTCCTCTCCGGACGGCAGCGCCGTCCGGATGAAGATGAGCGCGGCTTAGACCCCCCGGCGCTCGATCTCGTAGTGGAGGGTCAGGAAGCGCTGGCCGGCCAGGTAGAAGCTGTGCTCTGTCTTCAGCTCGCCGTCGGCCACGTAGACGAAGATCTGCTCCCGGAAATAGAGCAGCTTCAGCACGGTCAGGGCGTCGCGCTCGCTGTCGACGGAGCTCAGGTAGTGGCCTGGGAACTCGAGCTCGGTACGCGAGGTCAGAATGAAGTCGGATTCGCCGGCGTTGCGCGGTAGGAGGGTGGCGGTGAAGTTGGCGCTCGGGATCGGGAAGCCGACGCTCACGTAGCCGCGGTCGTCGTGCCTGAAGCTCGTGTAGATGCCGACGTAGATCGGCTTGCCCGAGTCCGCGAAGGTCCGGACCCAGCCACGGATGTCGATCTCGTCGTTCCCTTCCAGGGAGATCGTGTCGATCGTGCTGACCATCCCCCGCTGGGCCTCCGCGATGTTGGAGGGGATCGCCGCCTGGCCGAGGGGCTCCGCGACCAGCTGCTTGAAGAGCTCGTACCCGGGCTTCATCCAGCGCCGCCACTCGGGGATGATCGAGAGCTTGAAGCGGCTGGTGTGCTCGTAGAACTCGCGGATCAGCGGGTGCACGCGGTTCGGGTCGAAGGTCGGTCCCTCGAGGCTGTCGAGGGAGGCGAGGATCCCGACGTCGGGCGGGTTGCGGCGGAAGGTGCCGCCGCGGGTCTTCGCGAGTTGCTCGACGTAGTCACCGCCGACGTACCTCGAGCGTGCCTCGAAGGGCACGACGTACCGCAGCTCCGACGCCGGGACCTCCTCGGCCATCACCCGGACCAGCTCCCGCCCGCGGTAGACGATCGCCGCGATCACGCGGTAAGCGAGCGCGACCGCCGCTGCGACGAGCGCCGGCTCGACATCTCCGTCGAGCGCCTGGAACAGGAGGCCCAGGGCGGTGCCCACCAGAAGCCCGAGAGCCGCCTTGCCCGGGCGCAGGCCGAGGAACCCGAGGAGAGCGCCGCTGATGATTCCGGTGAGGAGCGGCTCATCCGGCCCGTAGATCAGGCCGAGGAGCCAGCCGAACACGGCCATCAGCAAGGCGCTGCTGAGGATGCGGTACCAGAGCGGCTTCACCGAGGCGGGGCCTCGCCTCATGCTGGTGATCACCTCTGCCGGCGCGTACAGCGCCGCTCCGATCACCGCCCCGAGGCCGGGCCCGAGTCCGTCGATCGCGTCGCCGAGCACCGCGCCGGAAGCGGCGCCGAGGGCCGCGCCCCAGATCACCCCGTCGAGCACCCGGCCGGAGCGGCTCCGCCTGCGTCGGTCCGGTTCCGCCATGCGGGCAGTATCGCTGCGGGTACGATCGGTCGATGGAGGCCAGGGACCTGGCGGTCGGCTTGGCGGGCGGAAGGATCGCTATCGGCGCCCTGTCGCTGATCGCGCCGGGACTCGTGGGCCGCGCGATGATGGGCCCCGCCGGGGACTCGGGCGGGACCCGTCTCATCCTTCGAGTCGTAGGAGCCCGCGACCTCACCCTCGGGATCGGCGTGCTCGCTGCCCTGGACCGTGACGCGCCCACTCGCGGCTGGCTGCGGGCGTCGGCCGCGGTGGACGGTCTCGACGCGGCCGGATCCGTGCTCGCCCGCCACCACCTGCGGCCGACGGTGTTTCCGCTGGCCGCCGGCGCGGCGACCGGCGGAGCGCTGCTCAGCGGGTGGCTGGCAAATCGGGCTGACTGGATTTGAACCAGCGACCTCTCCGACCCGAACGGAGCGCGCTACCAAGCTGCGCCACAGCCCGAAGGGCCAAGGTTAGCGTTGCCATACTGAGGCGGCGTGAGCGCTCTGCCGATACGTCCTGCCCCTGGTGCTGCTCGCGTTCGCGGGCTGCTCGGACGACGACGGTGAGCGGACCGAGGCCACCCCGCCAGCCGCCGGCACGACCTCGCAGCAGCAGGCGACGCCCGAGCCGGCCCAGCGGCGGCGGCCCGTGCGCCTGCTCCGGCTCGGCCGCTTCAACGAGCCGACCTTCCTGACGGCTCCGCGCGGCGACCGGCGCCGCTTCGTGGTCGAGCGCGAGGGTCGCATCCGGGTCGTTCAGGGCGGGCGAGTGCTCGGGCGGCCCTTCCTCGACATCTCGAACCGGGTGCAGACCGGGGGCGAGAGCGGCCTGCTGTCGATGGCCTTCGCGCGCGACTACCGGAGCTCGCGGCGCTTCTGGGTCTACTACACGGACAACCGGGGCTTCATCCAGATCGACCAGTTCCGTGCCGCGGTCGGGCACGCCGAACCGGGCCGACCCGGGCTCGCGCCGGTCGGTGATCCGCGTGCCCGCACCTCCGCTTCAACCACAAGGGCGGCCAGCTCCAGATCGGCCCGGACGGGATGCTCTACGCCGGCTTCGGCGACGGCGGCGCCGGCGGCGACCCGGACGAGAACGCGCAGAACCTGGGCCGCCTGCTCGGGCAAGCTGATCCGGATCTCGCCGCGGCCGGGCGGCGGCTACTCGATCCCCTCCGACAACCCGTTCCGCGGCCGCTCGGGCGCGCGCCCCGAGATCTACGCCTACGGCCTTCGCAACCCCTACCGCTTCTCGTTCGACCGCCGCCGCGGCCACCTGACCGTCGGCGACGTCGGCCAGGACGAGATCGAGGAGATCGACTTCGTGCCCGGCCGCTCGGGCGGCCGCCGGCCGCGCGGCGGCTACAACTTCGGCTGGGACGCCTTCGAGGGCCGGAACCGCTACGAGGGCGGCAGCGCGCCGGGCCACGTGCCGCCGGTGATCCAGCACACGCACGGCGAGGGCTTCTGCTCGATCACCGGCGGCTACGTGATCCGCGACCGCTCGCTCGGCCGCGGCTGGACCGGGCGCTACATCTACGGCGACTACTGCAACGCGACGCTGCGCCTGGCGCACCTGCGGCGCCCGCGCGCGAGCTCGCGCGCGACGGGCCTGCGGGTCGACTCGCTCGTCTCCTTCGGCGAGGACGGCCGCGGGCGGGTCTACGCGGTGTCGCTGGACGGGCCGGTCTACCGCATCGGCCGCCGGTAGGCGCAAGCACCGGGTCATGACCCGGTGAGCCGCGACTGCTTGACGGTTAGCCGAGGTTCACCCAGACGGTCTTGTTCTCGAGGTAGGCGTCGAGGCCCTCGCGGCCGTGCTCGCGGCCCACGCCGGACGCCTTGAAGCCGCCGAACGGGGCCGCCGGGTCGCCGGCGCTCCAGGTGTTGATCCAGATGTCGCCCGCCCGCAGCAGCGCCGCGAGCTTGTGGGCGGCCGCGATGTCGCGCGTCCAGACGCCGGCGGCGAGGCCGTACTCGGTGTCGTTGGCGCGCCGCGCCACCTCCTCGATCGAGTCGTACGGCAGCGCCACCAGCACGGGCCCGAAGATCTCCTCGCGCGCGATCGTGAGGTCGTCGTCCGTCGCGCTGAACAGGGTCGGCTCGACGAAGTAGCCCTCGCCCTCGCGCTTGTCTCCGCCCGTCACGAGCTCGGCGCCCTCGGACTTGCCCGGACTCGATGTAGCCGCGCACGCGCTCCTCCTGCTCGGCCGAGATCAGCGGGCCCATCTGCGTGTCCGGGTCGAGGCCCGCGCCCAGGCGCGCCTTGCCCGCGGCCTCGGCCAGGCCGGACAGCACGTCGTCGTACTGGTCCTTGTGCACGAACAGCCGCGACCCGGCGTTGCAGGCCTGGCCGGTGTTGTAGTAGATCGCCTGGTAGGCGCCCTTGACGGCGGCGTCCAGGTCGGCGTCCGGCAGGACGATGTTCGGCGACTTGCCGCCCAGCTCGAGCGTCACGCGCTTGAGCGCGCGGCCGGCCTTCTCGCCGATCTCGCGGCCGACCACGGTCGAGCCCGTGAACGCGATCTTGTCCACGTCCGGGTGGTCCACCAGCGCCGCGCCGGTCTCGCCGTCGCCCGTGATCACGTTCAGCACGCCCTCCGGCAGGCCCGCCTCGAGCGCCAGCTCGCCGAGGCGCAGCGCCGTGAGCGGCGTCTGCTCGGCCGGCTTCAGCACGATCGTGCAGCCCGGCCGCCAGCGCCGGCGCGACCTTCCACGCGGCCATCAGCAGCGGGAAGTTCCACGGGATGATCTGGCCCGCCACGCCCACCGGCTCCTTGCGCGTGTAGCAGTGCATGTTCGGCTGGGCGACCGGGAGCACCTCGCCGTTGATCCGCTGGGGCCAGCCCGCGAAGTAGCGCAGGTGGGCCGAGGTGAGCGGCACGTCCACGCGGCGCGCCATCTTCACCGGCTTGCCGTTGTCGAGCGACTCGAGCTCCGCGAGCTCGTCGGCGTGCGCGTCCACGGCGTCCGCGAACGCGAGGATCTTCGCGGTGCGCTCGGCCGCCGGGATGCCCGTCCAGCGCCCGTCCTCGAACGCCTCGCGCGCGGCGCGCACGGCGCGGTCCACGTCCTCGGCGCCGGCGTGCGGCACGGCGGCGATCGTGCGCCCGGTCGAGGGATCGAGCGTCTCGAACGTGCGCCCGTCGGCGGCCTCGAGCCGCTCGCCGCCGATCACGAAGCGATGCGGGCCGGACGCGAACGAGCGCGCGGCGTCGGAAAGGGCGTCGGGCAGCGTGGCGGTCTGGGTGCTCATGCCGCCTGATGCTACGAGAAGCTGAGCTCCACGCCTCCCAGCGCCTCGAGCTCGAGCCGGACGGTGTCGCCGGGGGCGGCCTCGTGCGGCGGCGCGATGATGCCGGTGATGATCCGGTCGCCGGCGCGGAGCTCCTCGCCCGCGGCGTCGAGCCGGGCGGCCACGGCCTCGATCATCGCCTGGAGCCGCTTGCCCGTCTCGGCGGCGGGGACCGTGTGCTGCTCCTCGCCGTTCACGAGGATGCGCGCCGCGCCGGGCTCCTGGGTCTCCACCCGCGGGCCGAAGGCCACGCCGCGGTGGAAGATGTTGCCGGCGAGGATCTGCTCGACCGGCATGTCGAGGTCGGGCGGGTCGGCGATCTCGAGAGCGGGGAATAGGGCGGCGATCGACCGGCCGTCGGAGCCGACCTCGAGGGCGACCTCGCTCTCGACGATCACCGGGTACTCGTCCCAGGGCTCTTCCACGAGGCTGTCCGTGGTGAGGAAGCCCGCGAGCGGCGCGTCGATCCCGAGCCGCTCCTGGGTCGCCGGCACGTTGAAGCCGATCTTCCAGCCGATCGGCTCGGCGCCCTGGGCGAGGATCTCGCGCCGGCGCGTGAGCAGCGCCTCCGTGCCGCGCTCGACGCTCATGGCGTCATCACGATCTTGAGCGCCTCGCGGCGGTCGTAGACGGCGTACGCCTCGGCGGCGTCCTCGAGCTTCATGTGGTGCGTCACGAGCGGGCCGGGATCGAGCACGCCCGCGTCGAGCATGGCGAGCACGCGGTCCACGTGCCCGATCACGTTCGCGTGGCCGCTCTTCACGGTGAGCGCCTTGATCCAGACGATCCCCATGTGCACCTGGACCCGCTCGGCATACACGCCCGTCGCGGACACCGTGCCGGTCTTCCGCGTCATGCGGCATGCCAGCTCGAGCGCGTCGGGATGGCCCACGGCGTCGATCGCGGCGTCCGCTCCGCGGCCGTCCGTGACGGCCTTCACCGCGGCTCGCGGGTCGTCCTCGGTCAGGTGAACGGCCTGGGCGCCGAACGACTCGGCCAGCCTGAGCCGGTCCTCGACGGTGTCCACCGCCACCACGTGCGCCGCGCCGGCGGCCTTGGCCGCCTGCACCGCGCACAGGCCCACCGGGCCGAGGCCGAGCACGGCGGCGGTGTCGCCGGGCCGGATCCCGGCCTGGTCGACCGCGTGCCAGCCCGTGCCCATCACGTCGCCGGCGAACAGCGCGACGTCGTCGGACATGCCCTCCGGCACGCGCCGCAGCGTGAGGTTCGCGTGCGGCACGAGCACCTGCTCAGCCTGCGCGCCCTGAAGCGACCCGAGCGTCTTGCCGTGGCCGAACACGCGGCCCTCGTCGCACTTGTGGAAGTCGCCGCGGCGGCAGAAGAAGCAGTTGCCGCAGGCGGAGCAGAAGCAGCCGAGCACCCGGTCGCCCTCGGACACCTGGGTCACGGCCTCCCCGGCCGCCTGCACGACGCCCACGAACTCGTGCCCGAGCGTGAAGCCCTGCTCGATCTGCACGCGGCCGTGGTAGATGTGCAGGTCGGACCCGCACACGCCCGTGGCCTCCACGCGCACGATCGCGTCGTCGCGCTCGAGCAGCTCGGGCTCGGGCCGCTCGTCGAGCTGGACCTCTCCGGGCGCCTGGAATGTGACCGCCTGCATGCGCCCGGTCACGCTATAGCGTGCACCGCCCGTGACGGACTCGTTCTACTCGGTCGATGGCGACCGCGTGACGCCCAGCGAGCTCACGCGCGGGCCCTGGGACCCGGGCTCCCAGCACGCCGGGCCGCCGTCGGCGCTGCTCGCGCGCGCCATCGAGCTCTGCGAGCCGCGCGAGGGCATGCGGATCGGCCGTGTGACGGTCGAGATCCTCGCGCCGATCCCGATCGCCCCGCTCACGGTCAGCGCGCGGGTCGTGCGGCCGGGCCGGAGCGTCGAGATGATCGAGGCGTCCCTGGACGGGCCGGACGGCCCGCTCATGCGCGCCCGCGGCTGGCGCCTGGCGGAGGGCGACGTGGAGGTGGACTGGGAGCGGCAGGACCCGCCGCCCGGCCGGGAGGGCGCCGAGGCGCTCGAGTTCTTCCCGACCGGGGAGACCGTGGGCTGGCACACGGCGATGGAGATCGTCTTCGCGCGCGGGCGCTTCCTCGAGCCGGGTCCCGGACATCGCATGGATGCGGCCGCGCGTCGCGCTCGTGGAGGGGGAGGAGATCACCCCGACACAGCGCGTGCTGCTGGCGGCGGACGCCGGCAACGGAATCAGCGCGCCGCTCGACTGGCAGACGCACATCTTCATCAACACCGACCTCACCGTTCACCTGCTGCGGCCTCCGCGCGGCGAATGGATCTGCCTCGACTCGGTGACCCACGTCGACGGGATGGGGATGACGGACACCGCGCTGTGGGACGAGCACGGCCGGATCGGGCGGGCGGCACAGACATTGCTGGTGCGGGCCCGCACGTAGACTCCCGCCCGTGGCTTACTTCAACGACGCGGACGAGGTCTACAAGTACATCGGCAGGCTGTTCGAGCAGCTTGCCGAGGACGAGGAGCTCGCCCCCAAATTCCGCAAGGCGAACACGATCGTCCAGTACCAGTACCGCGATCCCGAGTCCCAGATCACCGTGAAGCTGATCGACGGTGAGGACGGCCAGGTGGACTGCGGCGACACGACCATGGAGCCCGAGGTCGTGATGACCATGGACGCCGACACCGCGCACAAGTTCTGGCTCGGCAAGGTGAACGTGACGGTGGCCCTCGCGCGCGGGCAGATGAAGGCGAAGGGGCCCGTGGCGAAGATCCTGAAGCTGGTGCCGCTGACGAAGCCGGTGTTCCCGCGCTACCGCGCGCTCCTCGAGGAGGACGGCCGCCAGGACCTGCTGGACGCCGCCTGATGGAGGCGGGCTCCGCGCTCGAGCCCACGCCGCTGCGGGGGTTCAAGGACTTCTACCAGTACGCCAGCCCCACCCGGGTGATCTCCGGGCGCGACCTCCTCGAGTCGACCGGCTTCGAGTTCCAGAAGGAGGGGGCGCGGCGCGTCTTCGTCGTCACCGACGAGGTGGTGCGCGGGACCGGCCTGGTCGACAAGGTCGAGGCCGGCGTGACCGACGGCGGGCTCGAGGTCGTGGGCGTGTACGACCGGTGCCCGCAGGACTCCTCGACGCAGGTGTGCGACGAGTGCGCCGCCGCGGCGAAGGAGGCCGGCGCCGACTCGTTCCTCGCGGTCGGCGGCGGGTCCGTGATGGACACCGCGAAGGTGGCCACCGCCGTGTTCACGCACGGAGGCGACGCGCGCGACCAGGAGGGCTTCTTCCTCATGCCGCGCGAGGACGACGGGATGGGCCGCCCGCTCGACATCGCTCCGCTGGCCTGCATCCCGACCACCGCCGGCACGGGCAGCGAGGTGTCGATGGCGGCGGTGATCAAGGTGCCCGACGAGAACGTGAAGATCGAGATCGCCGACTTCCCGCTGTTCCCGCGGCTCGCGATCCTCGACCCGGAGACCACGCGCACGCTCCCGCCGTCCGTGGCGGCCGCGACCGGCATGGACGCGATGACGCACGCGATCGAGAGCTACGTGTCGGTCGGACTGGAGCCCGCACCAGGACGCGCGCGCCCTCCAGGCGCTCCGGATGATCCGCGACAACCTCGAGCGCGCCGTTCAGCGAGGCGAGGAGGACGAGGAGGCGCGCGGCAACATGCTGATCGCCGCCAACCTCGCGATCACGATCGCGCTCGGCTCCGTGCACGCGATGTCGCACCCGGCGGGCGCCCACTTCGGCGTGCCGCACGGCGTGGCGAACGCGATCCACCTGCCGCACGTGATCCGCCACAACGCCGCCGGCTCGCCGGACATCGCCGACCGCTACCGCGACATCGGCGAGATCTTCGACGTCGCGGACCCGGAGATCGGCGACGCGCTGGCGGACTACGTGACCGCCCTCGTGGACCGCGCTCGGCCTGCCCACCCGGCTCTCGCAGGTGGGCGTGCCGGAGGACGGGATCCCGGCGCTCGTCGAGGGCGCGATGGGGGACGGCACGACGCTGCTGAACCCGCGCGAGATGTCCGAGGAGGACTACGCGGAGCTGTACCGCGCCGCTCTCTGAGCGTCGGCCATCTGCTTGAGCGTGGCCTTGGCGGTGTGCTTGGGCCGCCAGCGGAGCAGCTTCTTCGCCCGGTCGGTCTTCATCAGCACGGGCTTCTTCACCGAGTGGATCCAGGCCACCTGCTCGGGCATCAGCGGCAGCCGCGTGGCGATCTCGGTGGTGGCGTCCACGAGCGGCTTCGGCACCGGCACCGAGTACCAGCCGAGCGCGTCGGCCACGTCCGACATCGTCAGCGTGCCGTTCCCGGCGAGGTTGTAGGGGCCCGGCTCGCCGACTCCGCGAACGGCGGCGGCGAAGGCGCTCGCCACGTCGTCCTCGTGCACGAGCTGGAAGCGCACGCCGGGATCCGGGATCACCGGCTTCAGCACGGGCAGCGAGCCGAGCAGGCGCGCCACCGCGTCCGGCATCGCCTCCTCGAGCCGGTAGTACGGGATCTCCTCGAGCATCGTGCGCGCCTCGGGCCCGGCGACGATGCAGGGCCGGAACGAGTACGCGGCGATGTTCGCGTGCTTCAGGAGCACCTCGCCCAGCACGCGCTCGACCTCGGCCTTCTGGTGCGAGTACGGGTGCTCGGGCGACCCGCGCGGCGGGACGTCCTCGGTGAGCCAGTCCGGGTTGTCGTCGTGGAACCCGTACGAGGCGACGCTCGACGCGTAACAGAGCCGCTGCGCGCCGGCCTTCGCAGCCGCCTCGAAGACGGTGCGCGAGCCGTCGACGTTCAGCTCGCGGGTCTTGTCGCTCGCGTCCAGGATCGCGAAGGCGAGGTGCACCACCACGTCCGCGCCCTTCACGAGGTCGCGGACGCTCGCGGCGTCGGTCACGTCGCCCTGGCGGTACTCGGTCTTCTTCCAGCCCCGCTCGCCCGGGTCGAATGGGCGCCGGGCCATCCCGACGATGCTCTTCACCGTTCGCGACCGCTCGAGCGCGTTCACGATCGCGATTCCGAGGTCACCGGTCGGGCCGGTGACCGCCACCGTGAGCCGGTCGGCCGCCATGGCCGGGGTTCTACCGGATCGGCCCTGTGCCCGGCGTTCGCCGCTCGCAGGAGATCAGGACGTCCGACGGGTCGTGCGTGACCCGGTCGCGCTTGCCGCGGCCGCAGTGCACGCGGTCGCGGCGGCCGTCGAAAGCCTGGATCCGGTCGTTGAGGCCCCCGGTGGCGATCGAGTCCCGCCCGGGCCCGCCCGACACGTCGTCCCTCCCGGAGCCGGTGCGGATGCGGTCGTGCCCGCCGCCGCCCTCGACGGTCAGGCGCTCGCCGGTGGCGCTGACGATGTCGTCGCCGCCGCCCGCGAGGATCGTGATCCCGTTGCCCTCGCCTGTGATCGTGTCGTCGCCGGAGCCGGCGTCCACGAAGTCCTCGCCAAGGCTCGCGTAGATCCGGTCGGCCCCGGAGCCGCCGAACAGCCTGTCGCTCCCGTCCTGGCCGAAGAGCTGGTCGGCGCCCTGGCCGCCGAGCACCTCGTCCTCGCCCGCCCCCGCATAGACGACGTCCGCCCCGTTCGCCCCGTTGATCGTGTCGTCGCCGGTGCCGCCGATGATCAGGTCGACCCCTCCGCCACCGTCCACGTCGTCGTTGCCGGAGCCCGCCTCGATGAAGTCGTGCCAGCCGAGGCCGAGCAGCACGTCGTCTCCGCCCTCGCCGTAGAGCTGATCGGGGCCGGGAGTGCCCTGGAGCGTCTCGCCGGCGTCGGTGCCGATCAGCGTGTCCGCCCAGGCCACGGCCGCGGGCACCATCAGCGCCGCCGCGAGCATGAGTATCGAAAGTCCGCGCTTCATCTTCTGCAACAACAAGCTACGGCCGCCTCGGTTGCGGCGCTACAGGTCGTCGTAACCGGCCTCTCCCGGCATGACCACCCGGACGGTGCCGTCCTTCTCGACCACCTTCGGCAGCACCGGCTCCACCGGGCGGGCGCGTGCGGCGGAGAGCGTGGCCTCCACGGAGTCGCTCTCCGACAGCAGCTCGAGGTGCTTGATGGTGGGGAAGACGAGCGCCAGCTCGTCCCGCGCGTGGGCTGCGAGCGCCCCCGCGGGCGTGAGCCAGCGCGCGTCCACGCACTCGCCGCCGTCGGGGCGCGCCTCGGCGCCGTCGGGCGCCTGGGCCGCGAAGAACCACGTGTCGAAGCGGATCGTCACGTTCTCCCCCTCGGGGGTGATCCAGCGCGAGAACGGCACGAGCTCGGTGTCCGCGGGCAGCTCGATGCCGGCCTCCTCCTCGAGCTCGCGCACCGCGGTGGCGGCGGGGTCGGAGCGCTCGCCGGCGTCGACGGCGCCGCCCGGGAAGACCCACGCGCCGCCCATGAAGCGCTGCGCCGGGTTGCGCTTGACGAGGAGCACCTCGGCGCCGTCCGCCGAGTCCCTGAGAAGGATCAGCGACGCGGCTTGCCGGGGCTCGACGCTCAACTCACGGCTCGTAGATCTCGAAGTCTTTCTTGCGGGCGCCGCAGACCGGGCAGAACCAGTCGTTCGGGATGTCCTCGAAGGCGGTCCCGGGCGGGATGCCGCCGTCGGGATCTCCATCGGCGGGGTCGTAGATGAACCCGCACGACGTGCAGATCCACTGCTGGGCGGTGGCTGTCTCGTTCAATGCGCGCGGAAGATTATTAGGCGGCGTTCTCGAGCTCCGCCGAGGCCGTGGCGGCGTCGATCGCCTCGGCGGTGATCTCCACGAGCCGGGTCAGGTCCGCCGCCGAGATCGACAGCGGCGGCATGAGCACCACGACGTCGCCGAGCGGGCGGATGATCGCTCCCCGCCGGCGCGCCTCGAGCGCCACCCGGTGCCCGATCCGCGCGGGCAGCGGGTGCTCCTCGAGCTCGATGCCCACCATGAAGCCGCAGCGGCGCACCTCCTTCACGGCCGGGTGCTCGGCGACCGGCTCGAGCTCCAGCGCGAGCCGCTCGATCTTCCCCTTGAGCCGCTCGAGCGTGCGCTCGTCGCGGAACACGTCGAGCGACGCGATCCCGGCCGCGCAGGCGAGCGGGTTGCCCGTGTAGGTGTGGCCGTGGAAGAAGGTGCGGAACTCCTCGTGCTCGCCGAGGAACCCCTCGTAGAGCGTCTCCGTCGTGAGCGTGGCCGCGAGCGGCAGGTAGCCGCCCGTGATGCCCTTGGCGAGGCACATCAGGTCGGGCGCGACGCCCTCGTGCTCGCAGGCGAACATCCGGCCGGTGCGGCCGAAGCCGGTGGCCACCTCGTCGAGGATCAGGAGCACGCCGTACCGGTCGCACAGCTCGCGCACCGCGCGCAGGTAGCCGGGCGGGTGCATCAGCATCCCGGCGGCGCCCTGCACGAGCGGCTCCATGATCACGGCCGCGACCTCGCCCCGGTGCTCGCGCAGCAGCCGCTCCATGTCGCCGGCGTCGCCGGGCTCTGCCCTCAGCGTGTCGAACAGGAGCGGCTCGTAGAGCGAGTGGAACAGGTCGATCCCGCCGACCGACACCGAGCCGATCGTGTCGCCGTGGTAGGCCATCCGGAGCGCCACGAAGCGGCGCCGGTCCTGGCCGCGCTGGCGCCAGTACTGGAACGCCATCTTCAGCGCGATCTCGGTGGCGGTCGAGCCGGAGTCGGAGTAGAAGACGCGCGTGAGCCCGGGCGGCGCGATCTCCACGAGCCGCTGCGCCAGCTCGATCGCCGGCCGGTGGCTCAGGCCGAGCATCGTGGAGTGCGCGACCTTGCCGAGCTGCTCCTTCACGGCGGCGTCGATCTGCGGGTGCGCGTGCCCGTGCACGTTGCACCAGAGCGACGACACGCCGTCGATGTAGATGCGGCCGTCCGTGTCGATCAGGTCGGTGCCCTCGCCGCGCTCGACGACGACCGGATGCTCGCTCGCCCAGCTCCGCTGCTGGGTGAACGGATGCCAGAGATAGCTCCGATCTGCCGCTGCGAGGTCCATCGCTTCCGAGCGTAACCCGGGGGCCGGATGTAGGATCGCGCGCCATGACGAAGGGACTCGCGGCCGCCGCGGCGGCGCTCACGTTGCTGCTGCTCATTCCGGCCGGCGCCTCCGCGAAGCGGATCGCCGGCGTGGAGGTCCGCCCCGGCTGCGACTTCACGGACCCGGCGGTGTGCCAGTTCCCGTGGCCGAACGACCTCTTCACGAAGCGCGACAGGCGCACGGACACGGGGCTTCGGCTCGCGCTCAGGCGCTCCGCGATGCCGCGAAACAAGAACGGGACGCCCATCAACCCGAGGGACATGAACCGGGCGGACGGCTTCAGCCCGGGCAGCGCGCTGCTCACGAAGGTCCGGGGACTCGACACGGCGAGGGCGGCGCGGCGCAGCAAGCTGCCCCCGCTCACGAACCTGCGCCGCGGCCTCGCGCGGAGGTCGCCGGTCGTGGTGATCAACGCGCGCACCGGCCGCCGGCACCCGATCTGGGCGGAGCTCGACTCGAACGCGCGGCGGCGCAAGGACCGCGTGCTGATCATCCGCCCGGCGCGGAACTTCGAGGAGGGCGAGCGCTACATCGTCGCGCTGCGGAACCTGAAGAACGCCCGCGGCCGCACGATCCAGGCGCGCCGCGGCTTCCGCATCTACCGCGACCGGATCCGCACGGGCGCGCGCCCGATCGAGCGCCGCCGCAAGCGCTTCGAGCGGAACTTCCGCAAGCTGAGGAAGGCGGGCGTGAGGCGGCGCTCGCTGTACCTGGCCTGGGACTTCACCGTCGCGAGCGAGCGCAGCCTCGCCGGCCGCATGCTGCACATCCGCGACCAGGCGTTCGGCGCGCTCGGCGACCGGAACCTCCGCGACCTGCGGGTGGCCGGGGCCTCGCCCACGTTCTCGGTTGAGACGGTCACCAACTTCACCCCCGCCGAGGACGACCGCATCGCCCGCACGGTCGAGGGCACGATCACCGTCCCGTGCTACCTCACGAGGGGCTGCGCGCCCGGCGGGCGGTTCCGGCTCGACAGGCGCGGCCTGCCGAGGCGCATGGGGACCACGAGCGCGCCGTATGCCTGCAACATCCCGCGCTCGGCGCTCGACCCGGCCGCGCCGCCGAAGGCGCGCCCGTCGCTGTACGGCCACGGGCTTCTCGGCGAGCACACCGAGATCAACGCCGGGAACGTGAAGTCGATGTCGAACGAGCACAACTTCGTGTTCTGCGCCACGCCGTGGGCGGGCTTCTCGGAAGGGGACCTGCCGCACATCGTGTCGGTGCTCGACGACTTCTCCGGCTTCAACACGATCGCGGACCGCATGCAGCAGGGCTTCCTCAACATGCTGTTCCTCGGCCGGGCGATGATCCATCCGCAGGGCCTGTCGGCGCACCCCGCGTTCCAGAAGAACGGGCAGGGCGTGCTCGACACGGCGCGGCTGTTCTTCGACGGCAACAGCCAGGGCGGGATCATGGGCGGCGGGCTGACGGCCGTGGCGCCGGACTACCAGCAGGCGGTGCTCGGCGTGCCCGGGATGAACTACTCGACCCTGCTTCAGCGAAGCGTCGACTTCGACGTGTACGCGGCGCTCATCTACCCGAACTACCGGAAGGTGATCGACCGCCAGCTGTGGCTGTCTCAGATCCAGCTCCTGTGGGACCGCGGCGAGGCGAACGGCTACGCGCACCACATGACGAGCGACCCGCTGCCCGGCACGCCGCGCCACAACGTGCTGCTGCACGTGGCGTTCGGCGACCACCAGGTCTCCGACACCACCGCCGAGGTGGAGGCGCGCACGATCGGGGCCCGGGCCCACCGGCCGGCGCTGGTGCCCGGACGCTCGCCGTGGCGGCGCTTCCAGCTCATCCCGCCGATCGGCAGCTTCCCGTTCTCGGGGTCGGCGATCGTGATGTGGGACACCGGGCCGGTCCGGAACGTGGGCGGGGAGACCGTGGGCACGGCCCCACCGCCGCGGACCAACAAGCCGAACCGCTCCGGTGACGACCCGCACGAGAACCCGCGTGCCACGCCTAGCGCGCGCGTCCAGAAGTCGGAGTTCCTGAGGGTCGGCGGCCGCGTGGTCGACGTTTGCGGCGGCGGGCCCTGCCACGCTGTGCCCTAGATGCCTCCACTTCCCCTCCTCGTCTTCGTCGTGGGGACGGGGTCGCTCGGCGCGGAGATCGCTGCCGTGCGGCTGCTCGCTCCCTACTTCGGCGCGTCCACGATCGTGTGGGCGAACACGATCGGGATCGTGCTCGTGGCCCTGTCGGTGGGCTACTGGCTCGGCGGGCGGCTCGCGGACCGCCACCCGAACATGCGCGGGCTCTGCCTCACCGCGCTGATCGCCGCGATGCTGCTGGCGGTCGTCCCGTTCGTGGCCGATCCGCTGCTCGAGGTCGCCGTGGATGCCCTCGACGAGATCTCGGCGGGCGCGTTCGTCGGATCGCTGCTCGCGGTGCTGGTGCTCGTGGCGATCCCGGTCCTCCTGCTCGGGACGGTGTCGCCCTGGGCGATCCGGCTCGCCGTGCACTCGGTCGAGGAGGCGGGCACCGTGGCCGGCCGCCTGTACGCGCTGTCCACGGCCGGCTCGCTCGTCGGCACGCTCCTCTCCTCGCTGCTCCTGATCCCGCTGGTGGGCACCCGGCGCACGTTCCTGATCTTCGCGCTGGCGATCGCGGTGACGGCCGTGCTCGGCCTGCGCCCGGTGCGCCGCTTCGCGATCGCGCCGGCGGTGATCGCGGCGCTGATCGCGCTCCCGGTGGGCACGCTCAAGGCCAGCACCGAGGGCTCCGGCGAGGTGATCCACGAGGCGGAGACGGAGTACCAGTACGCGCGCGTCGTGGAGTACGACGACGGCTCGCGGACGCTCGAGCTGAACGAGGGGCAGGCGCAGCACTCGATCTGCGAAGCGGAGTGCGAGCCGGGACCCGGCGGCCCGCGCGATCCCGCCTCGGTCCTGACCGGCGACGTGTGGGACGGCCATCTGGTGCTCCACTTCGCCGGGCGCAGCGAGCCCCCGGGGCGCGTGGCGATCCTCGGCAACGCGGCCGGCACCACGGCGCGCGCCTACGAGGAGTTCTTCCCGCAGACGCGCGTGGACGGCGTGGAGATCGACGCTGAGCTGTCCGACATCGGGCGCGACTACTTCGACATGAACAACCCGCGCCTGCACCTCTACCACGAGGACGCGCGGCCGTTCCTGCGCCGGATCGAGGCCCGCTACGACGTGATCTCCGTCGACGCCTACAGGCAGCCGTACATCCCGTTCTACCTGACCACGGTGGAGTTCTTCGAGACGGTGCGCGACCGGCTCGCGCCGGGCGGCGTGCTGGTCGTGAACGCGGGGCACCCGGAGGGGCAGGACGACCTCGAGAAGGTGCTCACGGCCACGATCGGCGATGTCTTCCCGCACGTGATGCGCGACCCGATCGAGGACACGAACACGCTGCTCGTGGCGAGCCTGCGCCCGCTGTCGGCGGCGGGCATCCGGGCCGCGGTGCCCGACCTGCCGCCCGGGCTGCGCCCCACAGCGCTGGCCGCGGCCCGCCGCCTCGCCCCGCCGCTCTCCGGCGGTGAGGTCTACACCGACGACAAGGCGCCGGTGGAGTGGCTGATCGACAAGTCGATCGTGGACTACGCGAGCGGAGAGTGAGCGCACCGGCCGACGTCGCGATCATCGGCGGCGGCATCGTGGGGTGCGCCGCCGCCGCCTTTCTCGCGGAGGCGGGCGCCAAGGTGGAGCTGTACGAGCGCGACGTGGTGGGAGCGGCCGCGTCCGGGCGCAACTCGGGCTCGGTCCAGCATCCCTTCGACCCGGTCATGGCCGAGCTGCACGCGGAGACGCTCCGCCACCTCCGCGAGCTGGAGGACCTCGACTTCCCCGACACGCCCGCCGGGGTGCTCATGCTGGCGCCCGCTCGCGAGCACCTCGAGCCGGCGGCGCGGGAGATCGCGGGCGACTGCCCGGAGCTCGAGCCGGCAGCTCGTGGACCCCGCCGGCCTGATCGACCTGGAGCCGGCGGTCGCGCACGGGATGTGGGCCTGCCGGCTCGAGACCGGCTACCCGGTGCGCCCGGCGTCAGCCACGCGCGCGTTCGCGCGCCGGGCGTACGCCGCGGGCGTGCGCTTCCACGAGGGCGAGACCGCCTGGCCCTGGGTCACGAGCGGCCGCGCCCGGGGCGTGCTCGCCGCCGGCATCCGCCGCGCCGCGGACGCGGTCTTCGTGGCGGCCGGGCCGTGGACGCCGGAGGTGATCGACACCACCCGCAGCTGGCAGCCGATCGTGCCGGTGTGGGGCGTGGTGGCCGAGGTGGACATGGCCGACCCGCCGCGCCACGTGCTCGAGGAGGCGGGGGTGGAGGACGTGGCCGCGGCGGGCAACGGCACGCTCTTCAGCCTCGTTGCCGCGGACGGGCGAGGTGTCGGTGGGCTCGACCTTCCTCGCGGACGCGCCCGAGCCCGCCGAATGGGCCGGCGTGCTCAGGCGCGGCGGCGAGCGCTTCGTGCCCAGCCTGGCGCGGGCGAAGGTCACCGGCGCGCGTGCGTGCCCGCGGCCGCAGTCCTTCGACGGCCGCCCGCTCGTGGGCGAGCTGCCCGGCCAGGAGGGCGTCCACGTCGCGGCCGGGCACGGGCCGTGGGGCATCTCCACCGGGCCGGCGACCGCGCGTGTGGCCGCCGACGCGCTCCTCGGCCGGGCCGAGGTGCCGGAGCCGCTCTCCGCAGCCCGCTTCAGGGCGGGTGGCGCCTCCTAGCTCGTGGCGGCCGGCGCCGGATCCGGCCGGACGATCACCGTGTCGGCCACCTTGATGACCTCGGTCACCGGGAGCCCGGCGGCGTCGGCGTGGTCGCGGATCGCCTGCTCGCTCTCGGCCTCGTAGATGCACACCGTGCCGAGGCCACTGTCCTCCTCCAGCACGTAGCTGCGGATCCAGCGGATGTCGTCCCGCCGGTCGCCTTCCTCGGTAGAGCGCTGTGCGGCCAGCTCCAGCTCGTCTCCCGACCTCCAGCCGTCGCGGCGGAGAATTACGAAGAGGTCCATGCCTCCATCCTTTCGAGTCGCTGATTGCGACCGTATCCGACCACGTGAGACGCTTCCACACTGTGAGCTTGCGCAAATACGAGCTCGGCGCCTACGAGGAGATGTGCGCGGCGCACAGCTGGGAGGTGCCGGAGCGCTACAACATCGCGCGCGACGTGTGCGACAAGCACGAGCCGGACCGGCTCGGCGATGGTGTGGGAGGACTGGCAGGGCACCGAGCGGCGCGTGACGTTCGGCGAGCTCCAGGAGCTGTCGAACCGGTTCGCGGGCGTGCTGGAGTCGCTCGGGGTCGAGCGCGGCGACCGCGTGGCCACGCTGCTGCCCTCGCTTCCCGAGACCGCCGCGGTGTTCCTCGGCACCTACAAGCGCGGCGCGATCCTGCTCTCGATGTCGGTGCTCTACGGCGACGAGGGGATCCAGCACCGGCTCCGCGACTCCGGCGCGCGGCTGCTCGTGACCGACGCGGACAACCGCTCGCGCATCCCCGACGGGCTCGTGGAGCGCGTGCTCGTGATGGGCGACGACTTCGAGCCGGCGATGGACGACGCCGCGCCCGAGTACGAGATGGCCGACACGGCGGCCGACGACCCGGCGCAGCTCTACTACTCGTCGGGCACGACCGGGCTCGCCAAGGGCATCCTCCACGCCCACCGCTACCTGCTCGCCCACGAGGAGTTCGAGTTCTGCCACGACGTGCGCGACGGCGAGCTCTTCCACGGCTCGGGCGAGTGGGCCTGGGCGGCGGGCATCTGCCCGCTGCTGGGGCCGTGGCGCTACGGCGCGGTGGCGCTCGTCCAGGCGCGGAAGGGCGGCTACGACCCCGAGGAGCACCTGCGCTTCCTCTCGAAGCACGGCGTGGAGAACATGTTCACGACGCCCACCGCGCTCCGGTCGATGACCGGCGTGGAGGACGCCGGGAAGCGCTACCCGCTCGACAGGCTGCGCGTGACCTGCTCGGCCGGCGAGCCGCTCAACCCCGAGGTGATCCGCTGGTTCCGCGACCAGTTCGGCGTCACCGTGCTCGACTACTACGGCCTCACGGAGAGCTATCCGCTGTGCGGCAACTTCCCGACGGTCGAGGTCCGCGAGGGATCGATGGGGAGGCCGATGCCGGGCTGGGAGGTGGCGATCCTCGACGAGGACGAGCAGCCGCTGCCTTCGGGCGAGCGCGGTGAGATCTGCCTCCGCGCGCGCTCGAACCCGCACTATCCGACTCGGCTACTGGAACCGGCCGGAGGACACCGAGGCGGAGTTCGGCGGCGACTGGTTCCACACGAAGGACGCCGCGACGATGGATGAGGACGGCTACGTCTGGTACGCGGGGCGCGCCGACGACGTGATCATCTCGGCCGGCTACCGGATCGGGCCGTTCGAGGTGGAGTCGGCGTGCGTGGAGCACCCGGCGGTGAAGGAGGCGGCGGCCGTGGCCTCGCCCGACGAGCGCCGCGGCGACCTCGTGAAGGCGTTCATCGTGCTCGCCGCCGGGCACGAGCCGAGCGACGAGCTGGCGGACGACATCAAGCGGCACGTGCGCGAGCGCCACTCGGCGTACGCGTACCCGCGCGTGATCGAGTTCGTGGACGACCTGCCGAAGACGCTGACCGGGAAGATCCGGCGGATCGAGCTACGAGAGCGGGAGCAGCAGACGCGCTGAGCTGACCGTGTAGCCGGCGCCCGGATCGTCGGGGATCGCCCACACGGTGTTCGAGCCCTGGAGGATCACGCCGATCCGGTGTCCGGCCTCGAAGGTCTGATCCTGCGGCTTGAAGGTCACCGTGGCGCGGATCGGCTCACCGGGCGGGATGGGCTCGGCCTGTGCCAGGCCGTTGCGGTACTGGAGGTTGAGGAAGCCGCGCGACACGGTCTTCGTGGTGCCGTCGGGCGCGACGTCCACCAGCACCGGCGCGAGGTGCGCATGGTCGCGGTCGACCGACAGCGAAAGCCTGAGCCTGGCGGCCCCGGTCATGCGCGTGTCCTCGCTCAGCGGCTCGCCCTGGAAGAACAGCCAGCTCGCCTCGGCGTCAGGCATGCGCGTGGACTGCTCCTCGGTCGTGGTCGCCATGTCCGTGAAGGAGCCCCCGCCCAGGGCGAGCGCTCTCCGGGTGGTGCCGGACGGCGGCCATGCGTCCTCGGTGCGGAAGCCGGTGCTCTTCAGGGTCGCGGAGCGGCCCTCGGTGAGCACGGGCGGCTCGGTGTCCACGCCGTTCTCCACGCCGAGCAGCGTGTGGTCGAAGAAGCGGTCGAGCAGCGGCTGCCAGTTCGCGTTGCCGGGCGACGAGTGGCCCGCCTGCCACATGTACAGCCGCTTGAAGTCCGTGTTCCGGAGCGCGCGGTAGAGGTCCACGCCCTCCTCCTGCTTCACGTTGTAGTCCTGCCACCCGTGCGCCACGAGCGCGGCCGCGCGGATGTTCCGGGCGTCCTTGCGGTAGTCGCGCTCGAGCCAGAAGTCGTCGTAGTCGGGCGTGCGGTCGTAGCCCTTGACGGTGTGCTCCTCCGCCTCGCACGGGTTCGCTCGGCTCGCCAGCTTCTCGGCGAACAGCGGATCGCTCGGGTCGGTGGGCGGGGTGCGGGCGAGGCCGAAGTCGAAGGCGAGCGGCGTGTCGATGCCCTCGTCCGTCGGGCGCTCGGAGTTCAGGAAGTAGCGGATGCCGTCGCCGTAGGCGTAGCCGTACCAGCGGCTGATGGCCGCGATCGGCACGATCGCCGCGAGGCCGGGCACGTCCTCTCCGCGTGCGGCGACCATCGTGGCGGTCGTGCCGTCGTAGGACCCGCCGATCATCGCGACCTTGCCGTTGGTCCACGGCTGGGCGGCCAGGAAGTTCACGAGGTCCACGCCGGACTGCTGCTCGTCGGCGCCGCCGTAGTCCCAGCAGCCGGACGAGTTGCGCGTGCCGAGCACGTCGGCCACGGCGCGCGCGTAGCCCTTCGGCACGTAGTGCTGGCCGAGGTCGTCGTTCGCCAGGTTCGGCGAGTTCGTCTCCGACAGGGTGTTGTAGGGCGAGTAGGTGAGGATCACCGGCGCGTCCGGGTTGTCGGCCGGCCGCATCACCTCGACGTTGATCTCCGCGCCGCCGACGGTCGGCACCTTGTACTTCTCGAAGACCGGGTCGGCGGCGAGCGCCGCGCCGGGAAGCGCGAGCAACACCCCGAGCGCGAGCAGCAGCGCGCGCACGTACGTCCCCTGCCAGAGCCGCATGGGAGAGCGCTACCCGAAGCGCGCGCGGCCTAATCGGCAGAACCCTCAACCACCCTCTAGGGGTCTGACCCCTAGAGGAGTGGGCACGAGCGGGATGTCCCAGAGGATCGCGGCCGCCACGAATGCGGCCGCCACCGGCAGCGCCGTGCCACGATCCCGGCGGCGAGTCCATCCGCTGGCCCTTCGCGATCGTGTTCTCGGCGCGCGTCCGCGGCCGCGCTCGCCCCAGATGATCACGCGCTCCATCAGGCGCTCGGCGCGGTCGAACTCGAGCGCCAGGAAGCCGAGCCCGATCAGGATCGTGACGATGCCGGGGCCGGGCACGCCGGGGCCGGACATCACGATGCCGGCGCAGACGATCAGCACGCCCGCCACCACCACGGCCGCGCGGTGGAAGATGTTCCGCTGCTTGTGCCGGGCCTTCCGCTCCTGGAGCTTCACCAGCAGCTCGGGTCGGTCGTCCTGCTCGGCCATGCGGCGAGACTAGAGCCAGGCGTCGATGGGCAGGGAGGAGCCCGCTTCCGCGAGCCGGTCGGGTGTCGTCCGTGGCAGTCCCGTCACCGGGACGTCACCGAGTCGTTCGACCGTGGCGCGGTTGGAGCGCTCCATCTCCGATGGCGCGTCCGGCCACGGGGTCATCACCACGCCGGCCACCCGCAGGCCCGCCGCCCGCGCCGACTCGACGGTGAGCAGCGTGTGGCTGATCGTGCCGAGCCCGGGGCGGGCCGCGATCACCACCGGCAGCCCGAGGTCCACCGCGAGGTCGCGAACCAGGTATCCGGGCGTGATCGGGACCAGCAGCCCGCCGACCCCCTCGCACACGAGCAGCTCGTGCGCGCGGGCCGCGGCGACCAGCTCGGCGGGCTCGATGCCGACGCCCGCAAGCTCGGCGGCGAGGTGCGGCGACACCGGCGGGCCGAACGCGTACGGCGCCACCTCCTCCGGCGACTGTCCCGCGTTCGCGACGCTCGCCAGCAGCTCGTGGTCGCGGCCGAGCTCCCCGGGTTCCTCGTCGAGCCCGGTCACCGCGGGCTTGAAGGCCGCCACCCGCTCGCCGCGCGCCGCGAGCGCGGCGCAGATCGCGGCGGCCACGACCGACTTGCCGACCTCCGTGTCAGTGCCGGTTACGAAGACGCCGCGCAATTACGCAACTACGCGGCGTCGCGGAGCCCGTCGAACACCTGGAGCTCCGGGGCGCGCTCGGACCTCGCCGGCACGCACGCCGCCAGCACCCGTGCCGCCTCGCGCAGCTCCGAGCGCGTGTGCGAGGCCATCACGGTCAGGCGCAGGCGCGAGCTGCCGGCGGGCACGGTCGGCGGCCGGATCGCCTGCGCGAACACGCCCTTCTCGAGCGCCCGCTCGCTGGCGCGCACGGCCGCGTTCGCGTCGCCCACGATCATCGGCACGATCTGCGTCTCGCCCTCAGGCACGGGCATTCCGTGGCCGGCGAGCGCCTCGCGCAGCACCGCGGCGTTCCGCTGGAGCTTCTCCACGCGCCGCGGCTGCTCGCGCAGCAGCTCGAGCGCCGCCATGGCGGCCGCCACGGCCGGCGGCGAGCAGCGCGGTCGAGAAGATCAGCGTGCGCGCGGTGTTGATCAGGTACTTCGCCATCGAGCCGTCGCAGCAGACGTAGGCGCCGTAGGAGCCGAGCGCCTTGCCGAGCGTTCCGACGATCACGTCCACCTCGTCCTCGAGGCCGGCGGCCGCCACCGCCCCGCGCCCGTCCGGGCCGACAGCGCCGGTGCCGTGCGCCTCGTCGACCATCACGCGCGCGTCGTAGCGCTGGGCGAGCTCCACGATCCGCTCGAGCGGCGCGATGTCGCCGTCCATCGAGAAGACCCCGTCGGTCACGATCAGCGAGCCGCGGCCCGCCGCCTGACGCAGGCCCCACTCGAGGTGGTCGGCGTCGCAGTGGTCGTAGACGAACGTCTCGGCGCGCGAGAGCCGGCAGCCGTCGATGATGCTCGCGTGGTTGAGCGCGTCGGAGAAGACCACGTCGCCCTCGCGGGCGAGCGCCGACACCACTCCCGCGTTCGCCAGGTAGCCGGACCCGAACAGGAGGCACGCCTCCGAGCTCTTGAACGCGGCGAGCTGCTCCTCGAGGCGGCGGTGGATCGTCATGTTGCCCGAGATCAGGCGCGACGCGCCCGAGCCCGCGCCGTAGCGCATCGCCGCCTCGGCGGCGGCCTCGCGCACGCGCGGGTGATCGGCGAGCCCGAGGTAGTTGTTCGAGCAGAGGAGGAGGACGGGCTGCCCGTCGAGGAGCACGCGCGGCCCCTGCGGGCCCGACACGCAGCGCATGCGCCGGTAGAGGCCCTTGTTCCGGATCTCGTCCAGCCGGTCCTCGATGTCGCTCGTCATGCGGCCGGCTCCACCTGAATCACCTCGGGGTACGCGTTGGGCGCGCCGTCCGGCCTTGGCGGGACCGAAGTCTTCTTCCGATGCCGGAGCTGGGTCGCCGGGTTCCAGAAATTCGCCTCGTCCTGCGAGTCGATCAGCTCGTCGACCGGCGTACGCGGGGTGTCCCCGTCGAGCCAGCCCGAGCGGTTGTCGGGCCGCGGGTTGGCGCCGTTGTCCTCCTGGCGCGCCACGTTCAGCCCGAGCTCCTCGAACATCTGCCGGTCCTGCTCGGGCTCCGAGCCGAGCGTGGTGAGGAAGTTGCCCATCATCACGCCGTTCAGGCCCGGCCTTGACGGCCATCTGCTGGAGGTCGCCCACGCCGAGGTTCTCGTTCCGGCCGCCGCAGAGGCGGAAGAGCGCGTCGGGGATGATCAGCCGGAAGATCGCGACCCACTTGATCGCCTCCCACGGGTCCATCAGCTCGCGGTCGCCGAACTTCGTGCCCGGCCGCGGGTTGAGGATGTTGATCGGGACCGAGGTGGGGTTCACCTCCGCGAGCTGGAAGGCCATCTCCACGCGCTGCTCGCGCGACTCGCCGAGGTTGAGGATGCCGCCCACGCAGGTCTCGAGCCCGGCCTCGCGCACGGCGTCGATCGTCCGGATGCGGCCCTCGTAGCGGACGGTGGAGGAGACCTCGGGGTAGTAGCTCTCGGCCGTCTCGACGTTGTGGTGCACGCGCTGGATGCCGGCCTCCTTGAGCGCCTTGGCGCGCGCGGAGGACATGTGGCCGATCGAGACGCAGCGCTTCAGGTTCGTGTGCTCGGCCACCAGGCGGGCGCCCGCGAGGATCGACTCGAAGTCGCGCTTCGAGAGCCCCTGGCCCTGGGTGACCATGCAGAACCGGTGCGCGCCGGCCGCCTCGGCGGCGCGGGCGTGCTCGAGGATCTGGTCCGGGCTCATCATCGCGTGCATCGGCGTGTCGGCCTCGGCGAAGCGCGACTGCGAGCAGAACCCGCAGTCCTCCGCGCAGCCGCCCGACTTCGCGTTGACGAGCGAGCACATGTCGGTCGAGTCGCTGGAACCGCTCGACCCGCACGCGCCACGCGCGCTCGACGAGCGCCTCGATCTCGGCGCGATCCTCGAGCTCGCCGAGCCGAAGCGCCTCTTCCCTTGAGATGAGGGGAGGCACCTGAGCGCGAGGCTACGGCTGCGCCCGGACGTATCTCGACAGAGTGACCGACATGGTCACGGTCGTCGGGTCCGCCAGCGCACCCAATCGCGAGGCTGTGGCGTCGTCGTCGACGTGCCAGGCGCTCGGGCCCATGCGCACGAGCTGGGACATCTCGTCGTGGGCCAGGAACATCGAGTGCTCGATCGCCCGGCGCCCGGCGAGCTCGAAGCGGGAGGCGAGCTGCTCGTCGAGCCGGTCGGCCTTGTCGTCCGGCACCGAGAGGAGGCCGAGGGGGCCGACCAGCTCCGCCAGGTGGCGGGTCGTGGGGGTGACGGCGAGGAGCGATCCGCCCGGGGCGAGGATGCGGGCGAGCTCCTCGGGGTTCCGGGGCGCGAAGACGCTCAGCACGATCGCCGCCACCCCGTCGCGGAGCGGAAGCGGCTTCCAGGCGTCGGCTCCCACGGCGGCGGCGCGCGGATGGATGCGGGCGGCGCGGCGGAGGGCGGCGGTCGACGTGTCGAGCGCGATGCCCGGCCGCTCGGGTGGCGTGGCGAGCACGTACGCGAGGTGGTGGCCGGTGCCGGCGCCCACATCGACCACCGCGCCGGCGGCCTCGACGTTCATCGCCTCGGCCACGAGCGCGCCGGTGAGCGGGCGGAAGTGGCCGGCGCCGAGGAACGCCTCACGCGCCTCGACCATCTCGGCGCTGTCGCCGTTCCCGGGCACGAGGTTCACGTAGCCCTGGCGGGCTACGTCGAAGGAATGGCCCGCGTCGCAGCGCAGCACGGCGTCGTCGAGCGTCAGGCCATCTGAGCAGACCGGACAGCGCAGCAGGTCGACGGCGTCCGGGAGCACGTGCGCATCGTCGCTGACGGCTAGCGCCCGCGCCACTCCGGCTTGCGCTTCTCCGCGAAGGCCTGCACGCCCTCGCGGAAGTCCTCGAGGCGAAGCAGGACTCGCGCAGCTCGACGAGCTCGCGCTCGAGGTCCTCCGGGCAGCCGCAGCCGGCGCAGCGTCGCGGATCATCCGCTTGTTGCCCGCGAGCGAGAGCGGCGCGTTCGAGGCGATCTCGCGCGGCCAGGTCGAGCACGCGCGCGTCCAGCGCGTCGGGCTCGACCACCTCGTTCACGAGGCCCATCTCGAGCGCGCGCTCGGCGTCGACGTTGCGGCCGACGAAGAACAGCTCGGCGGTGTTCGCCGGGCCGCAGACGTCGATGAACTTCGCCAGCCCCGTGTGCGAGTAGATCAGCCCCAGCTTCGCCGGCGGCATGCCCAGCTTCACGCCGCGCGCGGCGACCCGGATGTCGCACGGTGAGCGCCAGCTCGAGGCCGCCGCCGATCGCGTGGCCGTTGATCTCCGCGACCACCGGATACCGGTACGCCTCGAGCGCCTCGAGCGCGTCGTGGAACGGGTGGGCCACGAGCTTCTCGGCGCTCTCCTCGAACTCCTGCTCCTCGAGGTTGCCGATGTCGTAGCCCGCGGAGAACACCTCGCCGGTGCCGCGGATCACGAGGCAGCGCGCGTCGAGCGTCCGCGCGTGCTCCGCGAGCGCGTCGAGGATCTCGTGGTCGAGCGCGCCGCGCCGCTCCGGGTTCGAGATCGTGAGCCGGGCGACGCCGTCGGCCGGCTCGTCGAGCTGGAGCTTCTCGCGTCACTCGAGGACGACGAGCGTGTCGCCCTCGGAGACCGACTGCCCCTCCTGGCAGGCGATCTCCTTGACGGTGCCGTCGTCCTCGGCCTCGACCGGCATCTCCATCTTCATGGACTCGAGGATCACGAGCGTGTCGCCCTCCTCGACCTCCTGGCCGACCTGGCACTCGATCTTCCACACGGTGCCGGTGATGTGGGCCTCGACGTCGGGCATGGGCCGGGAAGATACGCTAGCGGCGATAGGCTGCCGGGCCTCGTTGATCCTCGCGATCGACCAGGGCACGACGGGCACCACCTGCATCGTCTTCGACGAGCGCGGCCGCCCGGCCGGGCGCGCCTACCGCGAGTTCCGCCAGCACTTCCCGCGGCCGGGCTGGGTCGAGCACGACGCGGCCGAGATCTGGGACGTGACGCGCGCGGTCGCGCGCGAGGCGCTCGACGCCGCGGGGATCGACGGCCGCGGGCTGGCGGGCATCGGCATCACGAACCAGCGCGAGACGGTGGTGGCCTGGGACCGCGAGACGCGGCGAGCCGCTCCACCGCGCGATCGTCTGGCAGGACCGCCGCACCGCCGCGCCGCTGCGACGAGCTGCGGGAGGCGGGCCACGAGCAGCTCGTCCGCGAGCGCACCGGGCTCGTGCTCGACCCCTACTTCTCCGGGCACGAAGATCGAGTGGCTGATCCGCGAGGGCGACGTGCCGCGCGACGCCGCCTTCGGGACGATCGACTCGTGGCTCGTCTTCAAGCTCACCGGCGAGCACGCGACCGACTTCTCGAACGCGTCGCGCACGCTGCTGTTCGACATCCGCGAGCGCGCGCTGGGACCCCGAGCTGTGCGAGCTGCTCGGCGTGGACCCGGGCTCGCTGCCCGAGCCGCTGCCGAGCGCGCACGTGTACGGCGAGACGGAGGAGTTCGGCGGCAGCGTGCCGGTGGCCGGCATCGCGGGCGACCAGCAGGCGGCGCTCTACGGCCAGGCCTGCCACGAGCCCGGGCTCGGCAAGAACACCTACGGCACCGGCAGCTTCGTGCTCCAGAACGCGGGCGCCGAGCTGCCCGAGCCCGCCGAGGGGCTGCTCACCACGATCGCCTGGGGCGTGGAGGAGCGCGTGGACTACGCGCTCGAGGCGGCGATCTTCGTGACCGGCGCGGCGGTGCAGTGGCTGCGCGACGGGCTCGGGATCATCGGGACCGCGGACGAGACCGAGGAGCTGGCGCGCTCGCTCGACTCGAACGACGGCGTCTACCTCGTGCCGGCCTTCACCGGCCTCGGCTCGCCGCACTGGGACCCGTACGCGCGCGGGACGATCGTCGGGCCTCACGCGCGGCGCCGGGCCGCGCCCACCTGGCGCGCGCGGCGCTCGAGGCGATGGCCTACCAGACCGTCGACGCGGTGCGCGCGATGGAGGAGGCCTCCGGCGTGGTGCTCGAGGAGCTGAAGGCCGACGGCGGCGCGGTGCGTGAACGGCTGGCTGATGAAGTTCCAGGCCGACGTGCTCGGCGTGCCGGTGCGTGGTGCCGGAGATCTCCGAGACGACCGCGCTCGGCGCCGCCTACCTGGCCGGCGTGGCCACCGGCACCTGGAGCGAGGAGGACGTGCGCGCGATGTGGCGCGAGGCCGCCCGCTACGAGCCGTCGATGTCCGACGACGAGCGCGAGACGCTGCTCGCGGGCTGGGCGGCGCGCGCTCGAGCGCGCGCGCGGAGTAACGAAGCGGAGCGCGTCCGGGTAGGAGAGCGCAGGTGAAGCCGCAGGTCTACAAGGATCCGCGCCCGGCGGAGCACTTCACGCGCTTCCACGAGCGCCAGCGCGCGAAGCGGCCGAACTGGATGTACGAGCTCGTGCGCCTGGTGCTCACGCCCTACCTGCTGCTCATCTACCGGGCGCGCTGCATCGACTCGCACAACATCCCCGCCGAGGGCCCGGTGATCGTCGCGCCGAACCACTTCTCCTTCCTCGACCACTTCTTCGTGGCGGTCTACCTGCGCCGCAAGGTGCACTTCATGGCGAAGTCGCAGCTCTTCAAGCCGCCGATGCAGATCGTCTACACACAACGGCGGCGTCTTCCCGGTGCGGCGCGGCCACCGCGACGAGGAGGCCTTCAAGACCGCGCACGCCGATCCTCGGCCGCGGCGACATGATCGTCATGTACGCCGAGGCCGGCCGCTCGCGCACCGGCGAGCTCGGCAAGCCGCGCCACGGGATCGGCCGGCTGGCGCTCGAGTCGGGCGCGCCGGTGGTGCCGACCGCGATCGCGGGCACCGAGCGGGCGCGCAACTGGAAGCGGCTCCAGTTCCCCAAGGTCACCGTGCAGTTCGGCGAGCCGCTCCGGTTCGAGCAGGTGGCCGAGCCGACGAAGGAGCAGGCCCAGGCCGCCTCCGAGATCGTCTTCGACCGCGTGCGCGAGATGCACGGCAGCTGGTCGGCGAGGGCCGCAAGAGCGCGGTGCAGGCGGCGCGCGACAGCGCGGCGCGCGGCGGCGCGAGCGCGCGCCGCCTAGCTGATCGAACAGGCGCTCCTGCCGCGAAATCGCCGCCTCGCGAGGCCACCGGGGTGCGTCAACCGGCGCGCTCGTCGCGCTGGCACTTCGCGCGTGGGGCAGGGGTGCTCATCGCTGCGGTCTGCCGCGTTCCGTGCTGCCGGCGGGCGCGCTCGCCTGCGATCCGCTCGACCCGTCGGCGTGCCTCTATCCGTGGCCGAACGACCACTTCACGCGCGCCGACGCCGCCAGCCCGACCGGCAAGCGGCTCGCGCTCCGCGACGACTGGATGCCGCGCAACCGGCTCGGCAAGCCGGTCAGCTCCGCGCCCTACAACCGCGAGCGACGGCTTCAGCCCGGGCAACATGATCGTGACGAAGGTGCCCGGGCCTCGACACGCCCGAGGCCTTCCGCGCGCACCGGCGCGGTGCCGATCACCGACATCGAGCGCTCGTTCGACCCGAGCCAGCCGATCGTGGTCATCAACGCGCGCACGCTCGAGCGCCAGCTGATCTGGTCCGAGCTCGACGCGAACCCGGCCGACCCGCGCGACGTGACGCTGATCATCCGGCCGGCGGTGAACTTCGACGAGGGCGAGCGCTACATCGTCGCGCTGCGCAACCTGCGCGACGCGCAGCGGCCGCCGCCTCCAGGCCCAGCCGGCGTTCCGCGCGCTGCGCGACCGCAAGCCGCAACCCGGCGGTCGAGGCCCGCCGCGCGCACTTCGAGCGGCATCTTCGGCACGCTCGGGCGCGCGGGCATCAGGCGCAAGGAGCTCTACCTCGCCTGGGACTTCACGGTCGCGAGCCGCGAGAGCCTCACCGGCCGGGCGCTCCAGCATCCGCGACGAGGCGTTCGCGGAGCTCGGCGACACGAACCTCGCCGACCTCGTGCCGGAGGGCAGCGAGCCGCAGTTCGTGCCGAACCCCGACCTCCCGGACGAGCTGCCCGACGAGGCCGAGGCCGACGGCCGCCGCGACCTCGGCGACTCGATCCGGATCAGCGGCAACGTCGCGCGTGCCCTGCTTCCTCGACCTGCCCGGGCTGCCCGCCCGGCTCCGAGTTCGCCCTCGGCCCGGACGGCCTGCCGCAGCGGATCCCGGGCAACACGACGCTCGGCGAACGTCGTCTGCGTGATCCCGAAGACGCCACCCGGGCCCGCTGCCGCCCGTCGCTCTACGGCCACGGGCTGCTCGGCGGCGCGGGCGAGGTCACCGGCGGCAACGTCCGCGCGATGGCGAACGAGCACGGCTTCGTCTTCTGCGCCACCGACTGGACCGGCATGTCGACGCTCGACGTGCCGAACGTGCTCACGCTGCTCCAGGACCTGTCGCGCTTCCCGACGCTCGCCGACCGCGCGCAGCAGGGCTTCCTCAACTTCATGTACGTCGGGCCGCTGGATGCTGAAGCGCGACTGGGGCGAGGTCGACGGTCGACCAGTCGCGCGCTCTTCTACGACGGCAACTCCCAGGGCGGGATCATGGGCGGCGCGCTCACCGCGCTCGCGCCCGACTTCGAGCGCGCCGTGCTCGGCGTGCCCGGGATGAACTACTCGACGCTGCTGCGCCGCTCGGTCGACTTCGACCTGTACGCGAAGGGCGAGATCGAGGGCGCGGACACGCCCGCTCGGGCTCTACGACTACTACCCGAACGAGCTCGAGCGGCCGCTGCTCCTGTCGCTGATCCAGCTGCTCTGGGACCGCGGCGAGGCGAACGGCTACGCGCACCACATGACGTCCGACCCGCTGCCGGGCACGCCGCGCGCACGAGGTGCTGCTGCACGTGGCGTTCGGCGACCACCAGGTGGCGAACGTGACCGCCGAGGTCGAGGCGCGGACGATCGGCGCCGCGGTGCGCTGGCCGGCGCTCGCGCCCGGGCCGCCACACGACGTCGACCCGTACTTCGGCATCCCGCGCATCGACGGCGTATCCCGTTCGGCGGCTCCGCGCTCGTGCTCTGGGACACCGGCATCCCGGCGCCGCCGATCACGAACACGCCGCCGCGCGAGGGCAAGGACCCGCACAGCGCGCCGCGGAACAGCCCGGCCGCCCGCCGCCAGAAGTCCGAGTTCCTGCGGGTCGGCGGCAGCGGTGATCGACGTGTGCGACGGCGCGCCCTGCGTTCCCTGACACCCTGACGGGCGTGCATCGCCGTCGCGCCGCCCTCGCTGGTGCTCGCCGCGCGCCGCCGCGTTGCCGCTTCCTGCTGCTCCGCGGCGACGACCCGCCGAGCTACAGCCCGCTCGACCTCGAGGACGACCCCTGGGCGTACGAGGCCGGACCGCGAGGACGAGTTCGAGTCGCGCGCGGCGGCGGGCCACAGCCACGTGATCTACGTGAAGAGCCCGGGCGGGATCGCTCGCGACCGCGCGGCGGGTGGAGCGCTGGCGCGCGCAGGTCGAGGAGGCGGCCGACGAGGCCGGCGTCGACCCGGACCTGATCGAGGGCATGGTCCTGCTCGAGAGCGCCGGGCTGCCCGGACGCGCGCGCGAGCGACGACCTCGAGGGCGCCGTGGGCCTCACCCAGATCCTCGCCGAGACCGGCACGGGGCTGCTCGGCATGCAGGTGGACGTGGAGCGAGAGCGAGCGGCTCACGCGGAGGCTCGGCGCGCGCGCGCGGGCCGCGCGAGGCCGACCGCCTCCGGGCGCAGCGGGCGCGGGTCGACGAGCGCTTCGACCCCGACGAAGGCGCTGGCGGCCACCGGCCGCTACCTCGCAGCTCGCGATGGACGAGTTCGGCCGCGAGGACCTCGCGGTCGTCTCGTACCACATGGGCATCGGCAACCTCCAGAAGCGTGCTCGGCGCCTACGGCGACGACGAGGCGAGCTACGCGCAGCTCTACTTCGACGCCTCGCCCGACCGCCACCCGCGCGCGTACCGGCTGCTCGCCGGGCCTCGGCGACGACTCGAAGACCTACCTCTGGCGCGTGCTCGCGTCGCGCGAGATCATGCGGCTCTACCGCGAGGACCGCGACGAGCTCGGGCGGCTCGCGGAGCTGCAGCGGCGCTGGCTCGGCGAGCTCGTCCGCCGCCCGCCGGACCTGCACGCGTTCGAGCGAGGAGGACGTCGACGCGGCTCGAGGAGGGCGAGCTGCGCGCCGTGGGAGCGCGGCCGAGGCGTTCGCGCTCCTGGCGTACATCCGCGACGGGGTGCGCAGACGATCTCAGGCGTGAAGGCGGCCGCTGCGGGTCGCGCGAACGGTGCGCCCGGGACGACTCCACGCCACCGGCTTCGCCTTCGACATCAGCCGCGACTACGCGAACGGCGCCCAGGCGGAGGCGTTCCAGTACATGCTCGACCGGCTCCAGGCGCTCAACCTGATCGCGTGGACGCGCGACGCCCGCACGATCCACGTCACCGCCTCGAGCGAGGGCGCCGACTGCTCGCGATCAGTAGACGGGCTTCAGCTTCTGCCAGGCCTCCCAGTCGTGCCCGGGGATCACGAGCGCGTCCGGCGTCTCCTTGCACGTACTGCCGGAGCTCGCGCAGCGAGCGGCGGAACAGGTGCTCGTCGGCGAGCAGGTGCGGCAGGTGGTCGTCCTCGAGCGTGCGGTGCATGAAGATCGCGTCGCCGGCCACGAGCACCTCGCCGCGCCGCCGTCTGCAGCACGACCGACATGTGGCCGAGCGTGTGGCCGGGCGTGAAGACGACGCCGCACGCTGCCGTCGCCGAACACGTCGAACGAGCGCGCGAAGCCGGAGAACGAGCTCGCCTGCTCGGAGTCGAAGTCGACCAGCCGGTAGTCGAAGCCGTGGTCGAACTGGCGCTTGATGTAGCCGTGCGCGCTGGCCGCCGCTCGGTGGCCGCCTCCCACTCCACGTCCGAGACGAGGAAGGTCGCCTCCGGGAAGTCCGAGATCGCGCTCGCGTGGTCGGGGTGGAGGTGGGTCATGATCACGACCTTCACGCTCCGACGGCTCGATGCCCTTGTCGCGCAGCTGCGCCGCGGCCGACTGCTCGGGCGCATGTCGATGTCCTTGTAGAGGAACGCGCCGACGCGGCCGAGGTTCGAGCGCGGCTTCACCGCCACGGAGGCGTGGAAGCCGGTGTCGATCAGCACCGCGCCGGCGCTCGGGTGCTCCACGAGGAAGCACTGGATCGGCGCCGTGAGCCACTGGTCCTTCGGCACGCCGATGCCCGATCGCCTTCAGGCCCGCGAGCCGGCCCTCCTCGCGCAGGAACCAGGCGGGCGGGCCCTGGACGGTCGCCGTGAGCAGCGGGTGGAGCTTCACCTTCGCGCCCTCGCGTGCCGCCGGGCAGCGGCAGCTCGGCGGGGCGGGGCTCTGCGGCGGTGGCCATCGGGGCCGAACCCTATCCCCGCCGGCTCCTCCCAGAAGCGCGATCGCCGCGCGCTCGAAGCGGATGCCCATCTCGAGCGCTCTGGCGCGGCCCGGACGGCGCGTCGTCCGGCATCGAGTCGCGGATCGCCTCGTACTCCGCCAGCCGCGTCCGGTTGGCGTCGACCTGCACCGCGGCGAGGCGCTGCGGGTCGGCGCCGAAGAACAGCTTCAGCAGCGCGGGCTCGCGCAGCTCCGCCAGCTCGCTCGTGGGCTCGCTCCGCCACTCGTCGAGCGCCGCGCGTCCCTTCGCGGTGAGCGAGTAGTGCTTCCGGCGCCGGCCGGTCTCCTCGCGCGTCTCGGTCACGTAGCCGGCCTCCGCGAGCCGCTCCGGCTCGGTGTAGAGCTGCGCGTGCTGGAGCGTCCAGAAGTAGCCGACCGATCCGGCGACGATCTGCTTCAGCCGGTACGGGCGTGGCCTCGCCGGCCAGCTCGAGCAGCCCGAGGACGATGTACGAGGTGGGTGTGAGCCTTGTCTCTTGCACTGAGTCCATCCTAGACGGTACATTGTGGACTATGGCGACGACGGAAGCAACTCACGCGCACCGATCACCGGCTCGGCTTCACGAGCCAGGACGAGGAGACGACCGTCGAGCGGCTGCCCGTCACGGGCGAGCTGCCCGCGTGGCTCACCGGCGCGCTCGTGCGCGTGACGCCCGCGCTGCTCGACGTCGGCGACCGCCGCGCTCGACCACTGGTTCGACGGGCTGGCGATGCTCAACCGGTTCGGCTTCGCGGACGGCCGCGTCTCCTACGGCAGCCGCTTCATCGAGAGCCGCGCCTACCGGGACGCCAAGGAGGGCGAGTGGCGCACCGGCGGCTTCGCCACCGACCCGTGCCGGTCGATCTTCAAGCGCGTCCAGCAGATCTTCTCGCCGGACGCGACCGACAACCCGAACGTGAACCTCGCCCGCATCGGCGAGCGCTACATCGCGATGACGGAGACGCCGATGCCGATCGAGTTCGACCCCGAGACGCTCGACACGCTGGGCCAGCTCGACTTCGCGGACGAGCTGAAGGCGCCACGTCACGACGGCGCACCCGCATCACGACCGCGAGTCGCGACGAGCTCGTGAACTACGTCGCCGCGCTTCTCGCGGGTGAGCGAGTACGTGCTCTACGGCATGCCCGCCGGCAGCACGGCGCGGCGCGTGATCGCCCGGCTGCCCGTGAAGGAGCCCGCCTACATGCACGCCTTCGGCATGAGCGAGCGCTACCTGATCCTGGCCGAGTACCCGCTGCGCGTGAACCCGCTGAAGCTGGCCTTCTCCGGCAAGCCGTTCATCGAGAACTACACGTGGCGCCCGGAGCGAGGGGACCAAGTTCCAGGTCTTCGACCGCGCGACCGGCGAGCTGCGCGGCACGTACGAGACGGACGCGTTCTTCTGCTTCCACCACGTGAACGCGTTCGAGCGCGGCGGCGAGCTGGTGGTCGACCTGTGCGCGTACGAGGACCCGAGCGTCATCGACTCGCTCTACCTGGACGAGTCGGGGCCGAGGCGGACGATCCCGCCGGTCGAGCTCCGCCGCTACACGATCGACCTCGACGGCGGCGGCGGTGCGCTTCGAGCCGCTCGCCGAGGGCAGCCTCGAGCTGCCGCGGATCGACTACGGCCGGCGCAACACGCGCGACTACTCGTACGCGTACTTCACGGGGGCCGACGCAGGACTGGATCGACCGGCTCGTGAAGGTGGACGTGCGCGACGGCGCGCGCTCGGAGTGGCGCGCGGACGGGTGCTACCCCGGCGAGCCCGTCTTCGTGCGCGAGCCGGGCAACGACGGCGAGGACGGCGGCGTGGTGCTGTCCGTGGTGCTCGACGCGAACGCGGGCCGCTCGTTCCTGCTCGTGCTCGACGCCGGCACGTTCGAGGAGCTGGCGCGCGCCGAGGCCCCGCACCACATCCCGTTCGGCTTCCACGGGCAGTACTTCCGATGAGCGAGCTGCGCGCATCCGACGCCGACCGCGACCGCGTCGGCGGAGCGCCTGCGCGCGGCCGCCGGCGAGGGCCGGCTGAGCGTCCGACGAGCTCGAGGAGCGGCTCGAGCGCGCGCTCTCCGCCCGGACCCAGGCCGAGCTCGAGCCGCTGGTCGCGGACCTGCCCGGGCCCGCGCGCCGGCACCGCCCGCCGCGTGCCGCCGGGACCTGCCGGCCCGTATCGTCTCGGTCTCGGTGTTGCTGGTCGCGATCTGGGCACTCACCGGCATGGGCTACTTCTGGCCCGTCTGGCCGATCATGGGATGGGGGATCTCGTTCCTGGCCCCGGGTAGGCTGGGCGGCCCGTGCCGTCGAAGATCTTCCAACCCGGGCTCCTCGACGGGCAGGTGGCCGTCGTCACGGGCGGCGGCTCCGGGCTCGGGCGAGCGACTGCGCTAGAGCTCGCCGCGCTCGGCGCGCGCGTGGTGGTCTGCGGGCGGCGCCCCGAGCCGCTCGAGGAGACCGCCGCGATGGCGGAGGGCGGGCGCGTGGAGGCACGCGTGTGCGACATCCGCGAGGAGGACCAGGTCGACGCGTTCGTCGACGCCGTGATGGAGAGCCACGGGCGGATCGACGTGCTCGTGAACAACGCGGGCGGCCAGTACCTCACGCCGGCCGAGGACATCACGCCGAAGGGGTTCCGGACGGTGATCCGCCTGAACGTGGAGGGCACCTGGCTGATGACCCACGCGGTCGCCACCAGGGCGATGATCCCCGGCGGCGCCGGCGGCAAGATCGTGAACGTCACGCTGTCCCCGCACCACGGGCTGCCGGGGATGGCCCACTCGTCGGCGGCACGGGCCGCCGTCGAGAACCTCACGCGCGTGCTGTCGATCGAGTGGGCGCGGTTCGGGATCAGGCTGACCGCGCTGGCGGCGGGCCACTTCGCGACCGAGACGCTGCGGACGAAGTACCCGAAGCCGGTCGTCGACGGCGTGGCCGGGACGGTGCCGCTCGGCCGGCTCGGCACCGAGGAGGAGTTCGCCTGGATGGTCGCGTACGTGGCGTCGCCGGCGGGCGACTACCTCTCCGGGGCCGTCCTCACGATCGACGGCGCGCGCGACAACTGGTTCGGCGCCTGGCCGCCGGGCGGGCTCACCGGCGAGGGCGGGAAGCCGCTGGCGGAGGAGCGCCGGCCGAAGCAATGACCGAGGTCCCCGAGCTGCGCACCGAGCGGCTGCTGATGCGCGGCTGGCGCGACGAGGACCACGAGCGCGTTCGCTCGCATCCTCGGCCGAGCCGCTCGTGGCACAGGGGATGGGCGCGGACGACGGCCTCGACCCCGGGCGAGGCGTGGCGGCACATGGCGCAGATGGCGGGCCACTGGGAGCTGAAGGGCTTCGGGAACTGGGTCCTCGAGGAGCTCGACGGCGGCGAGGTCGTCGGCCGGGCCGGCCTCTACTTCCCGGCCGGCTGGCCGGATCTCGAGGTCGGCTGGCTCGTGGCGCGCGAGCACTGGGGGAAGGGGCTACGCCCCGGAGGCCGCGCGGGCGTCGGCGGGCTGGGCGCACGAAGAGCTCGGGAGGGACCACATCATCAGCGTGATCGACCCCTCGAACGCCCGGTCGATCCGCGTGGCGGAGAAGATCGGCGAGACCCTCGAAGGGCAGTTCCGGTACCTCGAGTTCGACCTGCTCGTCTACGGCGCCGATTTGCCGCTGAACGCGGCGGGTACAGGCGCCCCATGACGACGAACGAAGAAGACCGCGAGCGCACCAGCATGGATCGCGAGCCCGACACGCCCGAGGACCCGCTGCTGCGCCGCGAGGAGGGCGCGGCCGCCCGCGAGGCCGGGAACATCGGCGGCCGCCGTGCCCGAGTACGACGGACGACGAGGGTGAGCCCGCGACCGAGGAGGAGCGGGCCGTCATCGAGGGCGGCGAGGGCGTCGAGGAGGGCTTCGAGACCGCGGAGCGCGACCTGCGCGAGGCCGCGACCCACGGCGACAACCGCTACGACCCGGCCGCCCACGACTTCGGCGACGAGGAGAGCGCCGGCGAGGGCGACGCCGTGGCCGGCGAGCCGGACGAGATCGACGTCACGGAGACCGTCCGCGACCCGAAGGCCGGGCCGGGCGAGGACCCGGGCGAGGGCCCGGGGATCTCGCACGACCGGTAGGACGGCCCGCGCCTCGGGCATCGAGGGAGGGTTCCGCGAGTTATGCCGGCCATGTCGGCACAAACGACGGAACCCCTCTTCAGTGCCGCCGTTCGTAACGGCGCTACCGCTCGAACAACGTCGACAGCACCACCTCGGTGACGGTGCGGCTGATCCCGTCCGTCGCCCGGATGCGCTCGAGCGCCTGCTCCAGGTCGCTCGTGTCCTCCGCCATCACGTGCAGCAGCGCGCTTGCCTCGCCCGCCACGGTGTGCGCGGACACCACGCCGGGCTCGCCCTCCACCGCTCGCTTGATCGAGTCGGCCGGCATCCGGCCCTCGCAGTAGAGGTCCACGAACGCCTCGGCGTGCCAGCCGAACGCGCGCGGGTCGACCATCGCCGTGTAGCCGCGGATCACGCCGTCGGCCTCGAGGCGGTCCACGCGCCGCTTCACCGCGGGCGCGGTCAGCCCCACGTGCGAGCCGATGTCCCTGAACGATCTGCGGGCGTTCGCGCGCAGCAGCGCAACGATTCTTCGGTCGATGTCGTCCATACGGTGCCTGAAGTGTGTCACGGACGCAACGAATGTGCATTGAATGCTGCCGCTCAACACGAAATCATTACGTGATGGCGACTGAAGAGCTGGCACCAGGCGCGATTGCGCTCCCTGAAGACGACGAGCGGATGCCCATCCACGGCATCGACCACGTGGAGTTCTACGTGGGCAACGCCGCGCAGGCCGCCTTCTACTTCGTGAACGCGTTCGGCTTCACGGAGACCGCCTACGCCGGCCTCGAGACCGGCCGCCGCGACCGCGTCTCGCACGTGCTCGAGCAGGGCCGCATCCGCCTGGTCCTCACCGGCACGCTCATGGGCAGCGACGACATCGCCGCCCATCACGCTCTCCACGGCGACGGCGTCCACAAGATCGCGCTGAGCGTTCCCGACGCCGCGGCCGCCTACGAGCACGCCGTGGGGCACGGCGCCCGCGGCCTGATGACCCCGCACTGGCTCGAGGACGACCACGGCCGCGTGCAGATCTCCTCGGTCGCCACCTACGGCGACACCCAGCACCTGTTCGTGCAGCGCGAGGGCTACGAGGGCGCCTTCCTGCCCGGGTACGAGCGCCGCGGCGAGGCCACGAGGGACCCCGACGACATGCGCCTGATGGCGATCGACCACATCGTCGGCAACGTGGAGCTCGGCCACATGGAGGAGTGGGTGCACTACTACGAGCGCGTCTTCGGCATGACCGAGATGATCCACTTCTCCGACGAGGCCATCTCCACCGAGTACTCGGCGCTGATGTCGAAGGTCGTCACCGACGGCACCGGCCGGATCAAGTTCCCGATCAACGAGCCCGCCCAGGGCAAGCGCAAGTCGCAGATCGAGGAGTACATCGAGTACTACCGCGGCGCCGGCGCGCAGCACATCGCGGTGGCCACGCGCGACATCGTCGGATGCGTCGCCGACCTGCGCGAGCGCGGCGTCCAGTTCCTCACGATCCCGGACGAGTACTACGACGAGGTGCCGGAGCGGATCGGCGAGATCGAGGAGGACCTGGCGGACCTGCGGAAGCTGGGCATCCTCGTGGACCGCGACGACGAGGGCTACCTGCTCCAGATCTTCACCAAGCCGGTCGGAGACCGTCCGACGGTCTTTTTCGAGATCATCGAGCGACACGGCTCACGCGGCTTCGGCGAGGGCAACTTCAAGGCCCTGTTCGAGGCGATCGAGCGCGAGCAGGACCGGAGAGGAAACCTCTGATGCGTTACGCGAAGCTAGGCACGGTTCCGGCGAAGCGGCACGTGCAGGTACGGGCAAACGGGAGCGCGTCCCCTCTTCTCGTGGAAGAGGTCATGGGATACGAGGGGTTCTCCGGAAACGAATCGATACTGCTCCATCTTCAGTCGCCCTGTCGGCTGAGCGAGGTCGGGGAGTTCAGGGCGATCCATCGCGAGGAGTGGGTGCCTGACGCCCACGTGCACCGGCTGGCCGACGCGAACCCGGTCGAGCCCGGCGGCGACCCCGTGTCCGGCCGCCGGCTCCTGATGTGGAACAACGACATCGAGGTGTCGGTCTGCAAGCCGCTCGAGGCGCTCGACGGCTTCTACCGGAACGGCGAGGGCGACGAGGTCATCTACATCCACCGGGGCAGCGGCGTGCTGCGCACGGTCTTCGGCAGCGTGCCGTTCCGCGAGCGCGACTACGTGGTCATCCCGCGCGGGACGACGCACACGTTCGAGCTGCCCATGGGCGAGGAGCAGTTCTGGCTCTGCTTCCACACGCCCGGCGAGATCGAGACGCCCAACCGGTACCGCAACCGCTACGGCCAGCTGCTCGAGCACGCGCCGTTCTCGCAGCGCGACTTCCACGCGCCCGAGGAGCTCGAGACGTTCGACGAGGAGGGCGAGTTCGCGGTCACGCTCCGGGTCCGGGACGGCTACCAGGACTACGTGCTCGACCGGCACCCGTTCGACGTGGTGGGCTGGGACGGCTACGTCTGGCCGTACACCTTCAACGCGGACGACTTCGAGCCGCGCGCCGGCCGCTTCCACCTGCCGCCGCCCGCGCACCAGACCTTCCAGGGGCCGAACTTCGTGATCTGCACGTTCGCGCCGCGGATGCTCGACTGGGACCCGCAGGCGGTGACGCTGCCGTACCACCACTCGAACATCCAGTCCGAGGAGGTCATGTTCTACGCCGCCGGCAACTACGAGGCGCGCAAGGGCGTTGACCAGGGCTTCATCACGCTGCACCCCTCAGGCTTGCCGCACGGTCCCCAGCCGGGCGCGGTGGAGAAGGCTCTCGGCAAGCCCTCCACCGACGAGCTCGCGATCATGTGGGACACGTTCAGGCCGCTCCGCCTGTCCACGCTCTGGGAGGACGTGGACAGGCCGGAGTACGCCTACAGCTGGAATCCCGAGAAGACGACCGTCTAGCTAGATGTACATCCCGCCGAACTGACCGCCGGTCACGTTCAGCACCTGGCCGTGCACGTAGTTCGACCAGGGTGAGCAGAGGAAGAACACCGGGCCGGCGGCCTCCTCCGGGGTGGCGGGACGGCCGAGCGGGATGATCATCGCGGCCATCGCGCGCATCTGCTCGGGGATGCCGAGCTGGATCTCCTCGCCGTCCTTCGTCATGACGTTGCCCGACTCCTTGGCGGCGGTGAGGCGCGTCTCGACGAACCCGAACGCGACGGCGTTCACGTTGATCTTGAACTGGCCCCACTCCTTCGCGAGCGTCTTCGTGAGGCCCACGACGGCCGCCTTGCCGGCGCTGTAGTTCACCTGGCCGGCGTTGCCCATCGTCCCGGAGATGGAGCTGATGTTCACGACCTTGCGGAACACCTCCTCGCCCGCCTCCTTCTCCTGCTTGGCGGGCTCGCGCAGGTGGGGGGCCGCGGCGCGGAGGATCCTGAACGGCACGACGGTGTGGATGTCGAGCATCGCCTGGAACTGGTCGTCGGTCATCTTGTGGGCGACGCCGTCGCGGGTGTAGCCCGCGTTGTTGACGATGATGTCGATCTGGCCGAACTCGTCCACGGCCTTCTGGATCAGCTGGTCCGGCACGCCGTCCTTGGTGAGGTCGCCGCCGAAGACGGTCGTCTCGCCCGAGATCTCCGACGCCGCCTGCTCCGCGACGTCCGCGTCGAGGTCGTTGATCAGGACCCGCGCGCCCTGCTCCGCGAGCAGCTCGGCCGTCGCGCGCCCGATTCCGCGCGCCGATCCCGTGACGATCGCGGCTTTTCCGTCGAGGACTCCCATGAATTCTCCTTAGCTGAGTGAGCGCCGGGCATCATAGGTACATGGCGCTCCACGCAATCCGGTACGGCCTCCCGCTCGCCATCCTGATCGCGGGGATCGTCGTGGTCGCGACCCTCGGCGGCGGCTTCGCCGCCTTCGCGCTGTTCTTCAGCGCCGCGACCGCGATCCTGCTGCTCAACGTCCTCTTCCGGATCGGCGTGGAGGGCGACAAGGAGCGCGACCGCGAGGAGGCGGCGCGCGCCTACTTCGACGAGCACGGGCGCTGGCCGGACTAGAGCCCGAGCTGCTTCGCGAGGATCTCCTTCATCACCTCGTCGGTGCCGCCGCCGATCGGGCCGAGGCGGGTGTCGCGCATCACGCGGCCCATGTGGAGGTCGCCGTCCAGGATCCGGAACGCCGTCTCGGCGACCTCGTAGGCGGCTCGCTGTGACAGGAGCTTCGCCTCCGTGACCTCGCGGACGGCGTTGCCGTCCTCGTTGAACAGGCGAAGCGCGTGGTAGGTCAGGCACCGGGCGGCCTCGTGCTTCACCGCCATCTCCGCGACCGCGTGGCGCCAGCGGCCGCCGGGCTCCTCGGCCAGCACGCGGTCCAGGACCGCGCTCCATGGACGCCACCGCTCCCAGCGCCATCAGCAGCCGCTCCCACTGGAAGTTGGCCATGATCAGCATGAAGCCGCGGTTCTCCTCGCCGAGCAGGTTCTCGTCGGGCACGAAGACGTCGGAGAACGCGAGCTCGCCGGTGTCGGAGGCGCGCCACCCGAGCTTCTCGAGCTTCTTCGAGGTCTCGAACCCCTCCATCTCGCGCTCGAGGATCAGGAACGAGATGCCGTGGTGGCCGCCCTCCTCGGTCGTCTTGACCGCGGTGACGACGAAGTCGGCGCGCACGCCGTTCGTGATGAACGTCTTCGAGCCGTTGACGACGTAGCCGCCGTCCACCTTCCGCGCGAACGTGCGGATGCCGGCCACGTCGGAGCCCGCGCCCGGCTCGGTGATGCCGAGCGCCGCGATCCGCTCGCCGCGGATCGCGGGGGCGAGGAAGCGCCGCTTCTGGTCGTCGGTGCCGAACTTCCAGACCGGCGGGGTGGCGATCCCGATGTGAGCGCCGATGCCGGCCGCGAGCCCGCCCGAGCCGCAGCGCCCGAGCTCCTCGGACAGCACCGCGTCCTCGAGGTAGCCGCCGCCCCGCCCGCCGTACTCGACGGGGTACTTGAGCCCGAGGTAGCCGAGCTCCGCCATGCGGTGAAAGACCTCGTTCGGGAACCACTCCGCCGCCTCCCACTCGTCGGCATGAGGACGCAGCTCCTCGGCGACGAAGCGCCGGATCTCGCCCCGCAGCTCCTCGTGCTCAGGGCGAAACGGCGGGGGAGGCAGCACGTGCCCAGGCTGTCACAGAACGCGCCAACTACGGCAGTGAAGAGGCCGCTGGGCCGGGGGTGGCAACGAAATCTCTCGTATAGCGCGAGATTTCTTTGCCACATCCCCTCGGTGCCGAGCGACCGCCGGTGCGCGCCCGCGGGCTACAGCCCGTACGAGCGGCCGATCACGTCCAGCATCACCTCGTCGGTGCCGGCGCCGATCCGGTTCAGGCGCATGTCGCGCCAGGCGCGCTCGATTCCGTACTCCTTCATGTAGCCGGCGCCGCCGTGGATCTGGAGGCACTCGTCGGTGACCTCGCAGGCCATGCGGGCGGTGTAGAGCTTCGCCATCGAGATCTCGCGCACGGGGTACTCGCCGTTCGCGAAGCGCCACGCGGTCGTGTAGACCATCTGGCGGCCGGCCTCGATCTTCGTCGCCATGTCCGCGAACTTGTGGCGGATCGCCTGGAAGCGGCCGATCGGGCGGCCGAAGGCGGTGCGCTCCATCGCGTACTGGAGCGTCTTGTCGAAGCACTTCTGCGCGCCCGGCCACGCAGCCCGCGGCGCCGATCAGGCGCTCGCCCTGGAGCTCCCACATGATGTGGTAGAAGCCCTTCCCCTCCTGGCCGAGCTGACGCGTCACCCGGTACGCGCACGTCTTGGAACGCGAGCAGCGCGGTGTCGGAGGCGTGCATCCCGAGCTTCTCGAGCTTCTTCTCGCGGATCACGCCGTCCGTGTCCATGTCGACCAGGAACAGCGTGAACCCGTCGTAGCCGGCGTCGGGGTCGGTCTTCGTGACGAGCACGATGAAGTCGGCCCGGTGGCCGTTCGTGATGTAGGTCTTCGAGCCGTTGATGACCCAGTCGTCGCCGTCCCGCACCGCGCGCGTCTTGATGCCGGACACGTCGCTCCCGGCGTCGGGCTCGGTGATCCCGAGGCACGAGATCTTCTCGCCCCGGATCGCGGGCACGAGGTAGCGCTGCTTCTGCTCCTCGGTGCCGAACAGGTGCACCGGCGGCGTGGCCATGTCCGTGTGCACCGCCACGCCCATCGCGAGGCCGCCGCAGTTCGCGTGCGTCATCTCCTCGGCGAGCACCAGGTTGCAGAAGTAGTCGCCGCCCTGGCCGCCGTACTCCTCCGGGTACGACAGCCCCAGGAAGCCGAGCTCGCCCATCCGCGTGAAGACGGAGTCGGGGAACGTCTTCTCCTCCCACTCCTCCGCGTGCGGCGCGAGCTCCTTGGTCACGAACGAGCGGATCGACTCGCGGAGCTGGTCGTGCTCCTCCGTGAAGATGAAGTGCTTCCGGCCGGAGCCGTGGTCCGGCTTGAGGAGGGCGTCTGCGGTTGCCATGCGAGGCAAAGTACCGTGCCGCGCATGAGCGAGCGCGAATTCGACGTCGTGATTCTCGGCGCCGGCCCGGCCGGCGAGGTCTGCGCGGGCCGGCTCGGGGAATCGGAGCTCGAGGTGGCGATGGTCGAGCCGCACCTGATCGGCGGCGAGTGCTCGTTCTACGCCTGCATGCCGTCGAAGGCGCTGCTGCGGCCGGGCGAGCTGCTCGCCGAGGTGCGGCGCATCCCGGGCGTGCGCGAGGCCCTGACCGGCGAGCTCGACGTGCAGGCCGTGCTCGACCGGCGCGACGAGATCATCCACGACCTCGACGACTCCAGCCAGCTGCCGTGGCTCGAGAGCCGCGGCGTGACGGTGGTCCGCGCGCCCGGCCGGCTCGACGGCGAGCGCCGCGTCCAGGCGGGCGACGACACGCTCGTGGCCCGCAAGGCCGTGGTGGTGGCCACCGGCACCGCTCCGCTGATCCCGCCGATCGACGGGCTGCGCGAGGCCGAGCCCTGGACGAACCGCGAGGCCACGACGGCGAAGAAGGTCCCGGACCGGCTCGCGATCCTCGGCGGCGGCGTGGTGGGAGTCGAGATGGCCCAGGCGTACAGCTCGCTCGGCGTCCAGGTCACGCTGATCGAGCGCGGCGACCGGCTCATCCCGCGCGAGGAGCCGTTCGCGAGCGAGCACGTGGAGCAGGCGCTGCGCGAGCACGGCGTGGACGTGCAGCTCGGCACGAGCGCGACCGCCGTGACGGCCGGGAACGGCGAGGTCACGCTGGAGCTCGACTCGGGCGGCCCGGTGCACGCCGACGAGCTGCTCGTGGCGATCGGCCGCCGCCACAACACCGACGAGCTCGGCCTGGAGACGGTGGGCCTCGAGCCCGGCAAGCCGATCGAGGTGGACGACTCGATGCGCGCCAACGGCTCCGCGAGCGAGTGGCTGTACGCGATCGGCGACGTGAACGGCCGCGCGCTCCTCACTCACATGGGCAAGTACCAGGCTCGCATCGCGGCCGACGTGATCCTGGGCCACGGCGCCGCGTGCCTGCCCACGACGGCGGACGGCTCGCGCTCGCCGCGCGTGATCTTCACCGACCCGCACGTGGCGGCGGTGGGCTACACGCTCGACGCCGCCGCAGCGCGATGGCCTGAACGTGCGCGCGGTGGACGTGTCGACGCAGGGGAACGCGGGCGCGAGCTTCTACGGCCGCGACGACGCCCGCGGCACCACTCGGCTGGTGGTGGACGACGACCGGAACACGATCGTCGGCGCCACCTTCACCGGCCCCGAGGTCGCCGAGTTCCTGCACGCCGCGACGATCGCGGTGGTCGGCGAGGTGCCGCATCGACAGGCTCTTCCACGCGGTGCCGGCCTTCCCGACCCGCAGCGAGGTGTGGCTGTACCTGCTCGAGGCGCTCGGGGTGGCCGGCCCGTGCGGCGGGCCTCCCCGCGCCTAGCGGCGTACGCTTCCGGGCATGGATGTCGTCGTCGCGGGCGGGCACGGAAAGGTGGGGCTCCGCCTCCTGCGGCTCCTGGCGGAACGGGGCCACCGCGCTCGCGGCCTGATCCGCAACCCGGACCACGCGTCCGACCTCCACGAGGTGGGCGCCGAGCCCGTGCTGTGCGACATCGAGGCGCTCGACGACATCGCGGCCTGCTGCGAGGGCGCCGACGCCGTCGTGTTCGCCGCGGGCGCCGGGCCCGGCAGCGGGGCCGAGCGCAAGCGGACGGTCGACTACGGCGGCGCGGTGAAGCTGATCGACGCCGCCAGGAAGAACGGGATCGACCGCTACGTGATGGTGAGCGCGATCCGGGTCGACCGCCCGGAGGAGTGGTCGGAGCAGATGCGGCCCTACTACGAGGCGAAGCGCGACGCCGACGAGGCGCTCGTCGAGAGCGGCCTGACCTACACCATCGTCCGCCCGGGATCGCTCACGGACGACGCCGGCACCGGCCGGGTCGAGGTGGGCCCGAGCCTCGAGGGCGGCGACATCCCGAGAGACGACGTCGCCGCCGTGGTGCTCGCCGCGCTCGAGGCGGCGAACACGCACGGCAAGGCGTTCGACGTCGTCTCCGGGGACGACCCGGTCGAGGACGCGGTCGCGAGCCTCTAGAGGCCGCGGCGGCGACGGTCGCGCCGGAGCGGGCGGCGGTACTCCCGGCGGATGCCGGCGGGCTTCGCGAGGCCGATGAGCTCCGGGTTGCGGTGGAACTGTGCGCTTATGAGGGCTGCGCTCTTCATGCATCCCACTCTGCCGCGCCGCGGGCGCCCTGGCATCGGGAGACTCCCTGATCCCGTCCCGGATAATGGGGTCATGGACGAGCGGGCCGCTGAGGTGCTCCGGCGCGTGCGGTCGATCCCCGAGGGCCGGGTCACGACCTACGGCGACCTCTGCCCGGCGGCGCCCCGCTTCGCCGGCACGGTGCTCTCCGGCTGCGACGAGCCGGGCCTCCCGTGGCAGCGCGTGGTGCGCGCCGACGGCTCCCTTGCGAAGGGCGATCGCCAGCGCCGCCTGCTCGACGCCGAGGGCGTCCCCTTCCGCGGCGAGCGGGTGGACATGCGCGAGGCCTGGGTGCCGGTGTAGTAGGAATCTCCGCGTGTCCCACGAGACCGTCCGCTACGACGTGCAGGGCGACGGGGTCGCGACGATCGCCCTCGACCAGCCGGACACGCGCAACGCGCTCTCGAACGAGCTGCTCAACGACCTGATCGGCGCGCTCGAGCTGGCGCGCGCCGACGACGGCGTCCGCTGCGTGGTCCTCACCTCCACGCACGAGAAGGTCTTCTCGGCCGGCGGCAGCCTGGATCAGTTCGCCGCGGAGGTCCCGATCGTCCACAAGCACTTCGGCACCGAGCGCTTCCCGCGGCTGTTCAAGACCATCATGGAGCTCGGCAAGCCCACGATCTGCGCCGCCAACGGCCACGTGCTGGCCGGCGCGCTCGGGGTCGCGCTCGCGTGCGACCTGATCGTGGCCAAGGAGAGCGCCACCTTCGGCACGCCCGAGATCGACGTGGGCGTGTTCCCGTTCATGATCATGTCGCTGATCTACCGCAACGTGCCGCGCAAGAAGGCGAACGAGATGCTGCTGCTCGGGGAGCGCATGTCCGCCGACGAGGCGCGCGAGGCCGGGATCGTGAACCGGGTGGTGCCGGACGCGGAGTTCGACGCCGCCGTGGCCGAGTGGGCGCGCAGGCTCGCCTCGAAGTCGCCGGTGCTGATGAAGCTCGGCAAGGACGCGATGTACCGCCAGCTCGACATGCCGTTCGAGGACGCGCTCGACTTCCTGCGCTCGCAGCTCTCGCTCGCGTTCACGACCGAGGACATCCAGGAGGGCGTGACCGCCTTCTTCGAGAAGCGCGAACCTCGCTGGACGGGGCGCTGAGCGCGTGGGCGTCTCGCTCATAGGGCTCCGCTGCCGGACGGCCGACCGCTTCGCGGGCGCCCCGGACGGGGTGGAGGTGCTCGCGCCGCTGCTCGGGAAGGCGCTCGGAGTGGAGCCGCGCTTCATCGGGAGCGCCGGCGAGATCCGCGACACGCGCTACGACGAGGACCTGGTCGAGGCGCGCGGCTGCCTGCTCGAGGCCGGCGGCCAGGTGGAGGACGCGCTCGCCGCGGGCGACACGCCGATACTGCTCGCCGCCGACTGCTCCGTGTCCGCCACGACGCTCGCCGCCGCCCTCCGCAACCGGCCCGATGCGCGCGTGCTCTGGCTCGACGCGCACGGCGACTACAACACCCCGGACACGTCCGGCAGCGGCTACCTGGGCGGGATGTGCCTGGCCGCGGCGACGGGCGAGTGGGACGCCGGGCTGGGCGAGACGGTGCCCGCCGAGCGGGTCGTGCTCGCGGGGATCCGGGACCTCGACCCCGGCGAGCGCGAGCTGCTCGAGCGAAGCGCGGCGACGGTGATCGGTGCGAGCACCGTGGAGACGCTCGTGGCGGTGAAGAACGCGCTCGACGGCGCGCCGGTGTTCGTGCACTTCGACACCGACATCATCGACCCGGAGCACCTCCCCGCCGCGGTCCCGGCGCCGGGCGGGCTGCATCCGGACAAGCTGTACGACCTCATGGACTCGGTGCTCGAGGACTCCGAGCTGCTCGGCCTCGAGGTCACGAACTTCGCGGTCCCGGACGACGAGGAGGAGCGCGCGGTGGCCACCGAGACGGCCATGCACGTGCTCGAGCCGTTCCTCGACCACCTCGCGGAGCGCGGGTGAGCACGGAGCGAGCACCGGCGGACACGCTCGTCGCCCGGCCGCCGCTTCGCTCGCTCGTGGAGGACCTTCACGCGCGCCGCGAGCAGGCGCGGCTCGGCGGGGGCGAGGAGAAGATCGCGCGCCAGCACGAGCAGGACAAGCTCACGGCGCGCGAGCGGCTCGCGCTCCTGATCGACGAGGGCACGTTCACGGAGCTCGGCATCCACGGGCGGCCGCACTTCGCGCAGCGCGCCATGGAGGGCAAGGACGCGCCGGCCGACGGCGTCGTGACCGGCTACGGGAAGGTGGACGGGCGCCTCGTCGCGGTCGCCGCCTACGACTTCACGGTCATGGCCGGCTCGATGGGGATGACGGGCGAGCTGAAGGTCACGCGCCTCCGCGAGCTCGCGCTCACGAAGCGGATCCCGATGATCTGGCTGCTCGATTCGGCGGGCGCGCGGATCCAGGAGGCGGCCGGGTCGCTGTTCGCGGGCTCCGGCCACCTCTTCCGCGAGGAGGTGATCATGAGCGGGGTGGTGCCGCAGGTGGCCGCGCTGATGGGCCCGTGCGCCGCCGGCACCGCGTACATCCCCGGCCTCGCCGACTTCGTGCCGATGGTGAAGGGCCGCGGCTCGATGGCGCTCGCCGGCCCGCACCTGACGAAGGCCGTGACCGGCGAGGACGTGACCCAGGAGGAGCTGGGCGGCTCGCGCGTGCACACGCGCGTGTCCGGCGTGGGCGACCTGGAGGTCGACTCGGACGAGGAGTGCATCGAGGCGATCCGGAGCTATCTCTCGTTCTTCCCGCAGAACTGCGAGGAGGCGCCGCCGCTGCGCGAGCCGAGCGATCCCGTCGACCGGATGGACGAGGAGCTGCTCGACATCCTCCCCGACTCGCCGCGCAAGCCGTACGACATGTACGACGTGATCGGCCGGATCGTGGACGACGGCGACTGGTTCGACATGAAGCCGCGCTGGGCGCGCACGATCATCACCTGCCTGGCGCGAATGGGCGGCCGGCCCGTGGGAATCGTGGCGAACCAGCCCAAGCACCTGGGCGGCATCCTCGAGAACGACTCCGCCGACAAGGCCGCGCGGTTCGTGAACCTCTGCGACGCCTACGGGATCCCGCTGCTGTTCCTGATGGACGTGCCCGGGTTCATGGTCGGCACGAAGGTCGAGCAGGCCGGGATCATCCGGCACGGGGCGAAGATGCTCTACGCGGTCTCGCGCGCGACGGTGCCGAAGGTCACCGTGGTGATCCGCAAGGCCTACGGCGCGGGCTACTACGTGATGAACGGGCGCGCCTACGAGCCGGACATGCTCGTGGCCTGGCCGAGCGCGGAGATATCGGTGATGGGTCCCGAGGGCGCCGTGAACATCATCTTCCGCAAGCAGATCGAGGCGGCCGAGGACCCGGACGCCACGCGCGCGGAGATGATCGAGGGGATCCGGCGCACGATCGACCCCTACATCGCGGCCGGCAACGCGATGGTCGACGACATCATCGACCCGCGCGAGACGCGCCCGATCGTGATCCGGGCGCTCGAGATGGCTGCCACGAAGCGCGTGGAGCGGCCGTGGAAGAAGCACGGGGTGATGCCGGTGTGAGCGACGCGATCTTCTTCGACTCCCCACAGGCGTTCTACGACTGGCTCGAGCAGAACCACGGGACGACGGACGAGGTCTACGTGGGCTACTGGAAGAAGCACACCGGCAAGTCGAGCCTGACGTGGTCGGAGGCGGTCGACCAGGCGCTCTGCTTCGGGTGGATCGACGGCCGCCTCAACCGGATCGACGACGAGCGCCACATGCAGCGCTTCACCCCCCGCCGCCCGGGCAGCAACTGGAGCAGGGTGAACGTGGAGAAGGTGGCGAAGCTCACCGAGGCCGGCCGCATGCGCCCCGCCGGGCTGGCGGCGTTCGAGCGTCGCGACAGGACCAAGGTCGGCGTGTACTCGTTCGAGAACGACCAGCGGCTCACGCCGGAGTACGACGCGCTTCTGCGCGCGAACGAGGCGGCGGCCCAGTACTTCGAGTCGCGGCCGCCCTGGTACCGGCGCACCGCGATCCACCTGGTGATGAGCGCCAAGCGCGAGGAGACGCGCCTGCGCCGGCTGAAGCGGCTGATCGAGGACTCGGCCGCGGGGCGGGACCTGAAGGAGCTGAGACGGTGAACGAGAGCTGCATCATCACGTGCTCGATCTCGGGCGCCGTCGCGAACCGGGAGCAGTGTCCCGCGATCCCGTACACGCCGGAGGAGTACGCCGCGGAGGCGAAGCGGGCGGTGGACGAGGGCGCGTCGATGATCCACATCCACGCGCGGACGCCCGACGGCGTGCCGAGCTACGAGGTGGAGGACTTCCGCGCGATCACGGAGGCGATCGCGGGCGCGGTGGACGACGTGATCGTGAACTACTCCACGGGCGCGATCGGGATCCCGATCGCGAAGCGGATCGAGTACCTGCGCGAGCTGAAGCCGGACGTGGCGGCGCTCAACATGGGCTCGATGAACTACGCGAAGTACTCCTCCAAGCGCAGCGACTTCGTGTTCAAGACCGTGTTCGAGAACTCGTTCGACACGATCATCGAGTTCGTGGAGGCGATGAACGAGCTCGACATCAGGCCCGAGCACGAGTGCTTCGACTCCGGCCACGTGGCGAACCTGGACCCGCTGATCGACATGGGACTGCTCTCGGAGCCGCTCCAGGTGTCGTGCGTGATGGGAGTCACCGGCGGCATCCGGCCGACCGCGAAGAACCTCGCCCACATGTCCGAGCAGCTTCCCGACGGAGTCGAGGCCAACTGGGGCGTGATCGGCATCAGCCGCGACCAGTGGCGGCTGATCGCCGCCGCGGCCGCGCTCGGGGGCAACGTGCGGGCGGGCCTGGAGGACAACTTCTACCTGCCGGACGGCGAGATGGCGCGATCGAACGGAGACCTGATCGCCAAGGCGCGCGAGATCGTGGAGAACGCGGGCCGGCGCGTGGCGACCGTGGACGAGGCGCGCGAGCTGCTGGGCACGCCGAAGGCCGAGGTCACCCGCCGCGAGCTGCTCGGCGGCTCCGACGACGACCAGTGAGCGCCCTGTCCGACATCCGCGTGCTGGACCTCTCGCGGCTGCTCCCGGGCGGCTTCTGCTCGCTGCTCCTCGCCGACTTCGGCGCCGAGGTGCTCAAGGTCGAGGACACCGGGATGGGCGACTACATCCGCTGGTCGCCGCCCTACTACGAGGGCGCCGACGACTCCGCGAAGTCGGCGCTCTTCCTCGCCCTGAACCGCGGCAAGCGGTCGATCCGGCTCGACCTGAAGAGCGACGCCGGGAGGGAGGTGCTGCTGCGGCTCGCGCGCGAGCACGACGTGCTGCTCGAGTCGTTCCGCCCCGGCGTGATGGACCGGCTCGGCGTGGGCTACGAGCGGCTCCGCGAGGAGAACCCGAAGCTCGTCTACTGCGCGATCTCGGGCTACGGCCAGGACGGGCCCTACACCGGCCGCTCGGGCCACGACATGAACTACCTCGGCCTCAACGGCGTGCTCGGGCTCACCGGCGAGGCGGGTGGCCCGCCCGTGCAGCCGGGCGGCCAGATCGCGGACCTCGGCGGCGGCGCCCTGATGGCCGCGTTCGGGATCATGGCCGCGCTGCGCGAGCGCGACCGCTCGGGCGAGGGCCAGCTCGTGGACGTGTCGATGTTCGACGGCTCGCTGTCCTGGCTCGCGCTCGTGGCCGCGAAGTACCTGGCCGACGGGCAGGTGCCGAAGCGCGGCGAGCCCGAGCTGTCGGGAGGGCTGATCTGCTACCGGCCGTACGCCTGCAGGGACGGCTGGGTCACGCTGGGCGCGCTCGAGCCGAAGTTCTGGCAGGCGTGGTGCCGCGGGGTCGGGCGCGAGGACCTCGTGGAGAGGCAGTTCGAGCGGCCCGGCTCGGAGGCCCACGCCGAGGTGGAGCGGGTGTTCCTCGAGCGCACGCGCGCGGAGTGGCAGGAGTTCGCCTCCGAGCACGACTGCTGCCTCGACCCGGTGCTCGACCTGGACGAGGCGCTCGACTCGGAGCTCGTGCGCGCGCGCGAGATGCTCGTGGACGTGGAGCAGCCGGGCGCGCGGTCCCCGGCGCGCGCTGCTCGGCGTGCCGGTGAAGCTCTCGCGCACGCCCGGAGCGCCGGCCGGGCCGGGCCCGGGGCTCGGCGAGCACACGAGCGAGGTGCTCGCGGCGCTCGGCTACTCGGGCGAGGAGATCGAGGCGCTGCTCGAGTCGGGCGCGGCCGCCGGGCCGGCGCGCGGTCCGCAGGGCTCGTTTCTGAGCTGACGCGGGCAGGTTCGACGCGAAAAGCTGTGCACTTTTGGCGCATCCACAAATGAGGCACAAGTCCCCGGGGAGGGGGACGTTGGGGTGCGTGCATGCGGGTCGCAGCGTTTTTCGCAATCGTCGTTTCAGTGCTCGCGCTCGCCGCTGTGGCGAGCCCGTCGGCGCAGCCCGCGACGGGTGAGCCGGCTGAGCTGATCGTCCGCTTCGAGCCGGGCACGACAGCGGTGGAGCGGCTGGACGCGCGCGAGGAGGCCGGAACCGATCTGGCGCGGACGCTGCCGGTACCCGGCATGCAGCTCGCTGGAGGTGGAGCCCGGGCAGTCGGCCGCGGAGGCCGAGCGGGCGCTCGAGGACGCCGGCGGCGTGCTCTACGCCGAGCCGAACGCCGAACGACGGGCGTTCCTGCGCCCGAACGACCCCTACTTCCGCGACCTCTGGGCGATGGAGAACACGGGCCAGTCGATCCGCGGCACGAGCGGCACGCCCGACGCCGACGCCGACGTGGCCGAGGCATGGGACGCGCGCGTCGGCGGGGGTACGGTCGTCGCCGTGCTCGACACCGGCGTGGACGGCGCGCACGCCGACCTCGCGCCGAACGGGTGGCGGAACGCGGGCGAGTCGGGCGCGGGGCGCGAGTCGAACGGGCGCGACGACGACCTGAACGGCCACGTCGACGACTGGCGCGGCTGGGACTGGGTGAGCGCCGACAACAACCCCTCCGACGCGAACGGGCACGGCACGCACGTGGCCGGCACGATCGCCGCCGATCGCGGGAACGGGGTCGGCGTCGCGGGCATTGCGGACGGCGCGCGAATCATGCCGCTGCGCGTGCTCGACGGGGCCGGGGCGGGCCGCGTCTCGGACGTGATCCTGGCCTACGCGTACGCGTTCAAGAATGGGGCGCGGGTGGTGAACCTGAGCCTCGGGTCGGCATCCTCCTCACGCGCCGAGCGGGACGCGATTGCGTCGTTCCCGACCATGCTGTTCGTGGCCGCGGCGGGCAACGGTGGGGCCGACGGCGTGGGAGACGACAACGACTCGGCGGCCACCTATCCGTGTGCCTACCTGCTGCAGAACGTTCTGTGCGTGGCGGCGAGCGACAACCGCGACCGTCTGGCCGGCTTCTCGAACTACGGCGCTACGTCGGTCGACCTCGCCGCGCCCGGAGTGGCGATCGCGAGCACCTGGCCCGGCGGCGGCTACAGCTGGTCGAGCGGCACCTCGATGGCCACGCCGCACGCGTCGGGCGCGGCCGCGCTCCTGTGGGCGGCTGCCCCGGACTCGCTGTCCACGGACGTCAAGGCCTCGATCATGGGCGGCACCGACGTCCGGCCGGCGTTCACCGGCCGCACGGTCACTGGCGGCCGCCTGAACGTGCTGCGCTCCCTGCGGATGGTGGCCGACGTGGGGATCGGCGCGCCCGCCCCGGCGCCCAGCCCGGGCGGCTCCGGCGGGGGCGGCTCCGGGCAGGGGGGCGGCTCGGGCTCGTCCGGCGGGGTCGGCGACGCGGTTCCTCCGCGCCTGTCGGTACGGCCCGTGCGAGGCCAGCGGCTGGCCAGGATCGTCCGGCGCGGGCTCCGCGTGCGCGTGCGCTGCTCCGAGAGGTGCACGGTGCGGCTCGTGCTGCGCCGCTCGGGACGGCGGCTCTCGCGACCTCTCGCTACCACGCTCGCGGCTCGCGGGAGCAGGGTCGTCCGGCTGCGATTGAGCCGGGCGGGGCGGCGTGCTGCTGCGCGCCCGCCGCACGGCCGGCCTGAGGCTGGTGGCGCGCGCGACCGACCGCGCCCGCAACACGCGCAGGCTGACGGTGCGGATGCGCGTCAGTAGGTGATCACCGTGCGGATGCCCTCCTGGCGCTCCATCGCCTCGAAGGCATCGTTCACCTGATCGAGCTTCACCCGGTTCGTCACGAGCGACTCCAGGTCGAGGTCGCCCGACATGTAGGTCTCCACCAGCTCCGGCACGCGGTCGCGTCCCTTCGCTCCGCCGAACGACGCGCCCGCGATCCGGCGGCCGGTGATCAGGAAGCGCGGCACCACCTCGAGCACCTCGCCCTTGCCGGCCACGCCCGCGATCGTGCAGAGGCCCCAGCCCATCCGCGCCGACTCCACGGCCTGGCGCATGACGCCCACCAGGCCGGTGGCCTCGAAGGTGTAGTCGGCGCCGAAGCCGTCGGTCATCTCGAGGATCTGGTCCACCACGTCGGGGCCGCCGGTGAGCGTGTGCGTGGCGCCCTGCTGCTTCGCGTGCTCGAGCCGCTCGTCCGACAGGTCCACCGCGACGATCCGCTCCGCGCCCGCGAGCCGCGCGCCCGCCACGGCGCCCAGGCCCACGAGCCCGGCGCCGAACACGACGCACGTCGACCCGGGCTCGACCTTGGCGATGTAGAGCGCGGCGCCGAGGCCGGTGGTGGCCCCGCAGGCGAGCGTGGCGACCACGTCGAGCGGCGCCTCCGGGTTCACCTTCGCGAGCGCGATCTCCGGCATGACCGTGGCCTCCGCGAACGTGCTCGTGCCCATGAAATGGCGCAGCTCGTCGCCGTTCCGCTGCAGGCGGGTGGTCCCGTCGGGCAGGTAGCCCTTGTTCTGCTGGTCGCGGATCGCGAGGCAGATGTTGGTCCTGTCCGAGACGCAGTGGACGCACTCGCGGCACTGCGGCGAGAAGAGGGTGACCACGTGGTCGCCGGGGGCGACGCTGGTCACGCCCTCGCCGACCTCCTCGACGACCCCCGCGCCCTCGTGCCCGAGCACGGTGGGCGCGTAGCCCGACGGGTCGGCGCCGCTGGCCGTGTAGAGGTCCGTGTGGCACACGCCGCACGCGGCGAGCCGGACGAGCACCTCGCCCGGCTTCGGGCCCTGAAGCTCGACGTCCTGGACGACGAGCGGCTTGGCGAACTCCTCGAGAACGGCGGCGCGGATCTGCATGGCGGGACCCTAACGCGACGACGACCGGGCGAATCCCTCGACCTCGGCCCGCCACGCTCACCGTGCGGTTCCACGAGGCGGAGCCCGGCGCCGCGGGCAGCACGGTGAAGTCCGGGTGGCGCACCCAGGTGGGCACGTAGCGGATCCGGCGCGCGCGCACGCGCCGGCCGGGCCGCACCACGAAGTCCATCAGCGCGATCAGCCCGTCCTGCGCTGCGGCCGCGCAGCAGGCGGCGGTCTGGTTCGAGATCAGATTGCCCTCGCCGAACACGACCGGCTTGCCGCGCACCCGCCTGACCGGCTGCACCACGTGCGCGTGCTGGCCCACGATCGCGTCGACCGCCGGCGAGCGGGTCAGGCGCCGCGCGAGCGCGCGCTGCGGACGGCGTGACCGAGTGCACGTACTCGGTGCCCCAGTGGAGGTTCACGATCACGATCCGCGCCCCGCGGCGGCGGGCGCGGCGCGCGTCCGCGAGGATCAGCCGCGGGGAGGCCCAGTTCACGGTCCAGGGGTGCGGCACGACCTGGCCGTTCGACACCGCCGTGTAGGACAGGAGCGCCACGCGCACGCCCTTCACCCGGATCGTGGTGGTCCGGCGCCGCGCCCGCGCGGAGCGAGCCGTGCCGGTGGCCTTCACGCCCGCGCGGCGCAGCGCGCGCAGGGTCGTGGCCACGCCGTGCTCGCCCGCGTCGAGCGAGTGGTTCGACGCCGTGCTGCACGCGTCCCAGCCCACGCGCCTGATCGAGCGCGCGAGGGCGGGCGGGGTCCTGAAGCTCGGATAGCCCTGGACCGGCCCCGGCACGAGCGGCGTCTCCACGTGGCAGAGCGCGAGGTCGGCCGAGGCGATCCAGCGCCGCACGGGCCGGAACAGCGGCGCGAAGTCGTAGCGGGCGCCCCCGCCGAGCGCCAGCGCGCGCCCGGCGACCGGCGTGTGGATCAGCAGGTCACCGGTGGCGGCGACGGTGAGCCGTACGGGCCGCTCGGCCGCCCCCTCCGAGCCGGCCACGGCCGGCGCGGGCAGGGCGAGCCCGACCAGCGCCGCAAGCCACGCGAGGAAGCCGCTCACCAGAGCACATCATGCTCCTCCATCACGCCGTATCCCTCCGCGAGGCGCAAACCGCCCGGGAGCTCGCCGCTGAACTCGCCAAAAGGCTGCCGGTAGTGGTTCCGCATCACGAGGAGGTTGATGTGGAACTCGCGCGCCGACCACTCCCGGAACTCGAGCCCACCCACGCGCGACAGGTCGGCCGCGAACTCCTGCGCCGGGACCTCTCGGGGCTCGCCGTCCACCCACACCGTGCGCTCGCTCGTGACGCCGTCGTGCACCCCGTCCACGAGGTTCCAGGCCACTCGCCGCCCGTCGTCCGTGCGGCCCACGCCGGCCGACCACCGCCAGGCGGTGTGATGCGCGTGGTAGCCGGCGGAGTCGTCGATGAACGCGTCGTCGCCGTCGAGCTCGAAGCTCTTGCCGCCGGCCCGGACACTGCCGCGCACGCGCACCGGCGCCTGCTTGCGGGTCCACACCCAGGCGCGCCCGTCCGGCGACACCACCTCCACTCCCTCGCGCTCATCCAGCTCGAGATCGATGGCGCCATCGCCCGCTCTCACCCGGCTGCCGTCGAGAGCCACGCCCCGGCGGCCCTCGAACATCGTGCCGTCCGGCAGGGCGACCGCCCACCACCGTTGCGGCACTCCTCCCACTCGGGCGACGGCGACGCACAGCATCATGTCGGGGCGGTACACGCCGACGTAGCGCCAGCGCTTGAGCAACCGGCCGCGGTGCAGGAGCCGGGTGGGGGGCAGGGCGAGGCCCAGCTCGCGGACATCCGTGCCGCGCACCGGCAGTTCGCGCATGGGTGCGGAGTACACTGCAGATTGACTGGTCAGTCAATCGCCTGGGAGGAGCGATAGGCGAGGATGAGAGCCGCTGCGGTTCAACTGGAGACGACGACCGACACCGAGGCGAACCTCGCGTCGGCCGAACGGCTGACGCGCCAGGCCGCCGCCGGCGGCGCCGAGCTCGTCGTGCTGCCCGAGCGGCTCGACATCCGCGGCGCCACCGGCGACTACCTCGCCGGCGCCGAGCCGCTCGACGGCCGCCCGGTCACCTGGGCGCGCGAGCTGGCACGGGACCTTCGCATCGACCTCGTGGCGGGCTCTGTCGCCGAGCGGCGCGAGGGCCGCGAGCGCGTCTCGAACACCTCCGTGCACGTGGGTCCCGACGGCGAGATCCGGGCCGTCTACCGGAAGATCCACATGTTCGACGTCGAGGTCGGCGACACCGTCTACCGCGAGTCGGAGCACACGGAGCCGGCCGGCGAGATCGTGCTGTCCGAGACGGCGAACGGCGCCGGCCTGGGCCTGACCGTCTGCTACGACCTGCGCTTCCCCGAGCTCTACCGGATCCTCGCGCTGCGGGGCGCGCGGATCGTGACGGTGCCGGCGAACTTCACCCGCGTCACGGGCGAGGCGCACTGGGAGGTGCTCCTGCGGGCGCGCGCGATCGAGGACCAGGTCTTCGTCGTCGCACCCGGCCAGGGCAACCGCCCCGGCCCCGAGGGCGACAGCTACGGCAACTCGATGATCGTCGACCCCTGGGGCGAGGTGCTCGCCCGTGCGCCCATGGAGGGTGAGCACGTGGTCGCGGCCGACCTCGACCTCGCCCGCCAGGACGAGGTGCGCGAGAAGCTGCCGAGCCTCGCCAACCGCGTGGACGCCGCCTACGCATGGCCCGAGCGGGTGACCGCCTGATGGCCACCGCCGCCAACACCGCTCCCGACAAGCGCCGCATGATCCTGGACGCCGCCGTGCGCGTGTTCGCGCGCCAGGGCTTTCACCACTGCCGGGTGTCCGACGTCGCCGACGAGGCCGGCGTGGCGTACGGGCTCGTCTACCACTACTTCAACTCGAAGGAGGAGATCCTCAACACCCTCTTCCTCGAGCGCTGGGGCGTGATGCTCGACGCGATCGGCGAGATCGACGCGCGCGACCTGCCGTCACGCGACAAGCTCCGCTCGGTCGCCGGCTTCATCATCGACTCCTACCGGCACGACCCCGACCTGATGAAGGTGATCATCGTCGAGGTCACGCGGGCGGCGAACTCGTTCGGCGCGCTCCACCTCGAGGAGATCCGCAAGGCGTACGAGGGGATCGCGGCGATCGTCGAGTCCGCGCGCGAGGAGGGCTCGTTCAAGTCCGGCATCCCCTCCGAGTTCGCCGCGATGTGCTTCTACGGGGCGATCGAGCAGCTCCTCACCGGGTGGATCTTCGAGGTGCTCCCGCGCACCGACGACGAGTTCGAGCGTGCCAAGGACCTCGTCGTGGAGGCCATCTGCGGCGGGCTCGAGAACGGCGCGGCGGACAGCCTGCCCGCGTCTGGTTGAATCAGGCGCCTATGGACAACGACATCGTCAAGCGGCTCATGTGGGGCGGCCTCCTGGCCGGCGTGGGCGCACTGTCCACGATCGTCGCGACCCGCATCGCCACCGAGATCTGGGTACGGGTCTTCAAGGAGGACCCGCCGATCGACTGATGGCAGACGAGGACGACACCACAACCGCACCGAACCAGGGCGCGACCGGCGAGCGGCCGCTGGGCGAGAGCCCGCTGAGCGCGGCCAGCGACGACGACCCGTTCGCCGAGCGCCCCGAGGCGTTCGTGGGCGCCGCGTTCGCCGGCGGGCTCGCGCTCGCCCTGATCCTGAGACGATTCACGCGATGACGGTCGACGGACTGCCCCCCCAGGACGACGCGAGCAAGTCGCTCGGCGAGATCGTCGCCGAGGTGTCCGAGAAGGCCTCGCAGCTCGTGCGCGAGGAGATCGAGCTCGCGAAGGCCGAGGTCACGGACAAGATCTCGAAGCTCACGACGGGCGCGGTCGTGGCCGGCCGCCGCCGGCGTGTTCCTCGTCTTCGGCGTCACCATGTTCTTCCACGGCCTCGCCTGGCTCCTGAACGACATCTTCAACTGGGACGACGACGTCTGGGCGGGCTTCGCCATCGTGACGCGCGTGCCTCTTCCTGCTCGCGATCCTCGCCGGGCTGCTCGCGTTCCGGCTGTTCAAGAAGGGCGCGCCGCCCACGCCCGACATGGCCATCGAGGAGGCGAAGCGCACGCGCGCCGAGCTCGAGGCGCAGAAGATCGAACGCGACCAGGTAGGGCGAAGCCTCGAGCGAGGCGAGGAGGTCAAGGCGTAATGGCGAGCGGCTCCCGCAACCCCGAGATGATCCGCGCGTCGATCGAGGAGACGCGCCGCGAGCTGGCGTTCTCGGTGAACGACCTGCGCTCGAAGGTCACCGAGATCACGAACTGGCGCGGCCAGCTCGTGCGCAACCGCAAGGCCGCCCTGATCGGCGCCGCGGTGGCCGGGTTCGTGGTCGGTGGAGGGGTCGCGGCGACCTTCTCCATCATCGGCGGGCGCAGATAGCTACTGTGCGCCGCGCCGCTTAACCTGAACTCAACTTAGGAGGCCGGGAACCCTCATGAAGGTGATCGGCGCGGGACTACCGCGCACCGCAACGACAACCCAGTTGATCGCGCTCGAGATGCTCGGATTTCCGTGTTACCACATGCGCGACATGATGACCGACCTCGAGACCAGCATTCCTCAGTGGCGCAGCGCCCTCGAGGGCAACGCCGATTGGGACGAGATCTTCGAGGGCAAGGAGTCGATCGTCGACTGGCCCGGCTCATACCACTGGCGTGAGCTGATGGACGTCTATCCCGATGCCAAGGTCCTGCTGAGCGTGCGCGACCCCGAGAGCTGGGTCAAGAGCATGCACAGCACGATCGCCGCGATCTGGTTCGGTGACAACCTCATGCACCACCTCGCCATGGCGCAGTACCACATCGACCCGCTGTACGCGGGGTGGCTCGACGTCCTCAACGACATGTGGACCAAGGCGGACATCATGGTCCGCAGCGGGGGCGACGCCGAGGAGATGGCCGCCGGCATGAAGCGCTGGAACGAGGAGGTCATCGACACCGTCCCCTCCGAGCGGTTGCTCGTGTGGTGGCCCACGGACGGCTGGGAGCCCCTCTGCGAGTTCCTCGACGTGCCGGTTCCTGACGGGCCCGTCCCGAACGTCAACGACACCGAGAACTTCCAGAAGAACCTCATCATGGGCCCCGCGATCAACGCGATCAACGGCTGGTGGGAGGAGAACAAGCCGCAGGAACGCCAGCCCGGCCACATGGACTCCGAGGACGCGCCCGCGAAGCGCGGGCCGGCCGCCGCCTCGGCCTAGGCGGCCGGAGTCGGAGGCGGGGGCTCGACCTCGGCGGTGCCGTAGCGGCGGCGATGCACTATCGCCGCCGCCGCCCCGGCGGGGATCGGAAGCCAGAACGAGACGAGTCGGTACGCGAGCGTCGCCACGACGGCGGCGCCCGCGCCGACTCCCGCGAGCGCGAGCGTTCCCGTCAGGCCGGCCTCGACGAACCCGAGCCCGCCGGGCGTCAGGGGAAGCGTGCCGAGCAGCTGGGCGGCGCAGAACGCCAGCAGCACGAGCGATGCCCGCGGCTCCGCCCCGACCGCGTACAGCGCGGCGATCAGGGTCAGGTAGTCGAGCACCCAGCGGCCTGAGGCGAGCAGGAGCGCCTCCCACCACTTGCTCCCGAGCACGCGGATCACGATGTCGCGCTCGCGCAGCAGCCGCTCGGGCAGGCCCGCGACGGGCTCCCTGTGCGCGCGGAAGCGGTTGATCACGGCCTGCGCGGCCCGGCCCACGAGCTCCAGCGGGCGGTCCCAGACGACGGAGGCCGCGCCCGCGGCCACCATCAGCACGAACAGCACGGCGCCGCCGACCGCGGCACGGGTGAGGTGGGGGTCCACCGTCACGCCGCCGACGATCGCGGGGAGTGCGAGCAGGGGCAGCGCGAGCAGCGTGCCGAAGACGAGGAGGGACGAGGCGGTCATCCCCGACGCCGCGGCGGCGGCCGGCACGCCGCCGCGCACGAGCATCGCGTACTGCATCGCGCCCGCGGCGGCCACCCCGCCGGGCACCACGCGCCCGAACGAGTTCGCGGCGAGCTGCGAGGTCACGACCGGTCCCCAGTGCTCGGCGCGCACCGACAGCCGCTGCACGCCCCATATGCACGCGTAGCTCCCCACCTGGAGCGCGACCATCGCGGGCACCCACAGCGGGCTGATCTCGTCGAGCTCGTCGAAGGCGCCGAAGACCTCGAGCAGCGCGGGCGCGAGCAGGTAGAGCGAGACTGCCGTGACCAGCAGCAGGAGCCCGCGGCGGGTTAGCGCGCCCGGCGACATCGACGGCAGGCTACGCCGGTGCGGTGTCCTTCAGCGACATCGTCCGCAGATCCACGTACTCGCGGAACAGGATCTGGATCGACGCGGCCACCGGGATGGCGACGATCGCGCCCAGCACGCCGAGCAGCGTGCGCGCCGAACAGCACGGCGACGATCGTGAGGAACGGATGCACGTTCACCGTGCGCTTCTGGATCTGCGGCTGGATCAGGTTGTTCTCGAGTTGCTGGTAGACGATCGCCCAGACCGCCCAGATGATCGTCGTGGTGGGGAAGTCCTCGAACAGGGTCACGACGCCGATCAGGACGGCCGCGATCGTCGCGCCGATCAGCGGGATAAGCGACATCAGCCCCGCCGATCACGGCGAGCGGCCCGCTGAACGGCACGCCCAGGATCGTCAGGACGATGAAGGTCGCGATGCCCGCGATCGTCGCGATGGTGAGGGCGCCGGCCACGTAGCCGCTCACCGCGCTTGCCATGTGCTCGAGCGAGCGGCGCAGCCGCTCGCGCTGCTGGGGAGGCCGGGAGGCGAGGATCTGGTCCCTCCACTTCGGCCCGCTGCCGAGCAGGAACGCGGTCATGACGAGGATGGTCAGCAGGGCGAAGAGGGAGTTGACGATCCCGAAGCCGATGTCGCGCAGGGTGCCGGCGGCGCCGCCGAGCCGATCCGGGAGCTTGCCCGGCCTCCTCCTCGAGCTTGCCGGTCACGTCGTAGTCCTGGTTGAGCTCCCGAAGCCGCTCGTTCTCCTGGACGAACTCGGTCAGGTCGTCCGCGTACTGGGGCACGTTCTCGGCGAAGTTGTTCGCCTCGGTGATGAGCGGCGGCACGATCAGGGCGATCAGCAGGATCGGCACGAACAGCAGGCCGAGGTAGGTGATCGCGATCGCGAAGCCGCGCTTCATTCGCCGATCCAGCCGATTGACCACCGGGGAAAGCGCCACCGCGAGGAAGATCGAGATCAGGATCCAGCCGATCGGCCTGCGGAGCAGGAACATCAGGTAGAGCACGGCGACGACGCACACCACCACGAGCACGACGCGCACGATGTTGCGGACGCTCAGCACCAAGGGCGGTATTCGCCCCCGCCCGGCCGGCTCCTACTCGACGAAGTGCTGGGGAATAGCGCCCATGCCGAGCAGCCCGGGCCCGGTGTGGGCCGACAGGACCGGCCCGATCTCGCTGACGATCGTCGGCGGGGTGCCGAATATCTCCTGGCACCGCTCCACGAGCGCGGCGCACTGGTCGGGCGCGTTGATGTGCTGCGCGGACCACGCGCCGGCGCCGGAGTCGGCGCAGCCGCGCGCGTACTCGACCAGGCGCTCGAACATCCGGCTCGACGTGCGCACGCGCTCCACCGGGGTCATCTCGTTCTCCACGGTGAGGATCGGCTTCACCTTCAGCGTCGAGCCGATCCACGCGCTCGCCGCTCCGATGCGCCCGCCGCGCTTGAGGAACTCGAGCGTGTCGATCGCGAACCAGAGCCGCAGCTCCTTGCGCGCCCTGGCCACGTGGGCGGCGATCTCCGCCGCGCTCGCCCCGTCGCCGGCCGCCTTGGCCGCGGCGAGCACCATGAAGCCGAGCCCGCCGGCGGCGGTGGTCGAGTCGATCACCTCGATCCGCTCGCCGCCCTTGCCGTCGCGCGTGAGCGCCTCCTTCGCCTGCCGGGCGGCCTCCGGCGTGCCGGACAGCCCGCCGGAGATGTGGACCGACACGACGTCGCGGCCCTCGGCGAGATACGGCTCGTAGGCCGCGGTGAAGTCGCCGACGCTCGGCTGCGAGGTGGTGGGCAGCTTCTCCGCGCTCCGGAGCTCCTCGAAGAAGGCCGGGTAGTCCGTGATCTCCACCTCCGGGACGGTCCGGTCGCCGCCGAAGACCACGTAGAGCGGAACTACGTGGATGCCGTGGCGCTCGATCAGCTCCGGCGGAAGGTAGGAGGTGCTGTCGGTCACCACCGCTGCGGGGGGCATGCGCGGGGCAGCCTATACGGCCTACGGCCTACACTCGCCGCCTTGCCAAGCGTGCTCGTCACCGGAGCCACAGGGTTCATCGGGTCCCATGTGGCCCGTCTGCTGGCCGACCGCGGCGACGAGGTGCGGCTCGGGATGCAGGACGGCTCGCCGGACACGGCGGTCGCCGGCCTCACGGACGCCGCCCGCGTGAAGCTCGAGGTGCGCGACCGGCGCTCGGTACGGCGCGCGCTGAAGGGCGTGTCGCGCGTGTTCCACTGCGCGGGGGTGACGTCCGTGCGCCCCGCCGACGCGGAGCTGCTCTTCGACGTGAACGTGCGCGGCACGAAGCTCCTGATGGAGGAGTGCCTGCGCGCGGGCGTGGAGCGCGTGGTGTTCACGTCGAGCGCGGCGGCGGTGGGGCCGGCGCCGGGCGGCGGCAAGGCCGCGACGGAGACCCAGCTCTTCACGGCGGGCCGGCTCGGGATCCCGTACGTGAACTCGGTGCACGAGGCCGAGGTGGAGGCGATGCGCGTGGCCGCGCACGGCCTGCCGCTCGTGTGCGTGAACCCGGCGATCTGCCTCGGCGCCGGCGATCACCTGCTCTCCTCGACGCGGCTCGTGCGGAGCTTCCTGCTCGGGCGGGTGCCGGTGTACACGGACGGGGCCGTTGGGATCGTGGACGTGCGCGATGCCGCCGAGGGGCACCTGCTCGCGGACGAGCTGGGCGAGGTGGGCGAGCGCTACCTGCTCTCGGGCAGGAACTTCACCTTCGAGCGCCTGTTCGCGGACCTCGGGCGGCTGTCCGGCGTGGCGCCGCCGGTGAGGGTGCCGCCGCGGGCCGCCGAGGCGGTGGCGGCGCTGGCCGGCGCCGGCGGGCGCACGTGGCCGCTCACGCCGTCGGAGGTGCGGGCGGCCGGGAACAGCTGGACCTACCGGTCCACGAAGGCGCAGCGAGCGCTCGGCTGGCGGGCGCGCCCGCACGAGGAGACGCTCGAGGCCACGGTCGCGTGGCACATGGAGCGCGAGCACGAGCGGATCGCGCGCACGCGCCGCTCCCAGCAGCTCCAGTACCGGGTCGCCGGCGTGGCGCTCGGCGCGGCCGAGGGCGCGGCTGGGCTGTTGCGCAGAGCTGTCCCGCGCTAGGACGGCGAAAAGGCGGCGACCGCCGCCTCCGGGCCGAGGAGGCGGCGGTCGCCATGGGTTCCCGCGAGCTTCAGGAGGGCCACGGCCAGGGGGGTGCGAGCCGAAGCTTTGTGTCTTCACCGAACCTCTCACGGGTTCGGCGATGCGTCAAATACCCTGACCCGGGTGACGACGCTGTATCGCTGCAGGGCGCCCACGGACCTGGTCTGCCGGTGCGGCAAGGTGGCCCGGCGCCTGCGCACGATGGAGATCGACTTCGAGGAGGTGCGCGTGCCGTTCCTGAAGCGCGACCGCCCCGAGGTCGAGGAGTTGACCGGCCAGAGATGGGTACCGGTCCTCGTGCATGGAGACGACGTGATCCACGACTCGCATCGGATATTGGAGTACCTCGAATGGCTCGATCGAACCGACCGGTAGGAACCAGCCGCGTAGGCCGCGCCCGCTCGGCCGCTCGCGGCGCCCGCCGCGTATGGCCCTACGTCCTGATGGCCTGGGAGCGCTGGCAGTCCCTCTCCCCCGAGGAGAAGGAGCGCTACAAGAAGCAGGCCCGCGGCTACGCGGCCCGCGGCAAGCAGGCGCTCGACGCGCAGCGCCGGCGCCCGCCGCGCCGCTGAGCGGGGCGTGTCGGGCAGCCTCTACTTCGCCGCGCTCCTCGGAGCGCTCGCGATCTGCGTGATCGGCGGCCTCATGGCCCACCGCCCGCGGCGCCGCTGCCTGCGCTGCAACCGATCGATCCCACAGTCGGCGCGCCGCTGCCGGCACTGCGGCTACGAGTTCGAGTAGGCGTCCGCGCTACGCGGCCGCCGCGGTCGCCTGACCGGCCAGCTCGCGGCGCAGCGCGCCGATCGCCGTCGGCCGGTTGGCGGCCAGGGCTGCCAGCAGGCGGCCGTCGGCGTCGCGGTAGTGGGCCGTGAAGCCGTCGGCGTCGCTGTCGATCTCGGTGGTGGCCCGTGCCTCGGCGTGGCCCACGTGCTGGAGGCGCAGGCCGAACTGGTCCGACCAGAAGTAGGGCACCTCGTCGTATGGGCGCTCGCCGCCCATGATCGCGCGGGCCACCGCCGCCGCCTGGCCGGCCGCCGAGGTCCAGTGCTCCACGCGCACGTGGGCGCTGAGCGAGGGGCGCCACGAGTACGCCACGTCGCCGCACGCGTACACGCCCGGGTGCTCCGTGCGGCCGCAGGCGTCGGTCCGGATCCCCGCCCGTGGGTCGCCGAGGAGGTCGCAGGCCGGCGCGGCGCCGATCGCGACGAGCGCGGTGTCGCATTCGGTCGTCGAGCCGTCCGTGAGCTCGATCCCGGTCAGCCTTCCCGAGGTGGACACCACGAAGCGGCCCAGTCCCACGCCGAGGCGCAGGTCCACGCCGTCGGCGCGGTAGCGGTCGGCGAGGATCGAGCCGACGTCTGTGCCGAGCACGCGCGCGAGCGGCACGTCCTCGAGGTCGATCAGCGTCACCTCGACGCCCATCGAGCGCGCGGTGGAAGCCACCTCGGCGCCCACGAAGCCCGCGCCGATCACGGCGAGCCGGCTCCCGGGCCGGAGCGCCTCGCGGAGGTACCTCGCGTCGGTCGCCGTCCTCAGCGTGTGCACGCCCTGCGGGCAGGGGAACGGCAGCGCTCGCGCGCGGGCGCCGGTGGCGATCACGATCGCGTCGGCGGGCGGCAGGCCGGGCACGGTGCCCATGGCCGCGTTCACCTGATCGACGCGGTGGCCGAGCACGAGCCTGATGTCGCGCTCCTCCCAGTACGACTCGGGCCGGAGCTCGATCTTCTCCTTCTTGCCCGCGAGGAACTCCTTCGAGAGCGCCGGCCGCTCGTACGGCGCCGTGCGGCTCCTCGCCGACCAGCGTGACGCCGCCGTCGAAGCCCTCCGCGCGGAGCGTCTCCGCGCAGCGGGAGCCGGCGAGCCCGGCCCCGACGATCACGACGCTGCGGGCGGCTCACTCCTCCCTCCACCGAGATGTGCGCCCATCGGGCAGGCGGCGGCGGTGTCGAACACGGACGGGTCGTCCGTCGTGCCCTGGCGCGCGGCGGCGATGCCGTCCGGGCCGATGTCGAACAGCTCGGGCGCCATCTCGGCGCAGGTGCCGAAGCCGCTGCACAGGCCCCCGTCGATGGTGATGCGATAGGTGCTCATGACGCTCCTTCTGTCGTTGCCGGCCGGGGCCGGGGTGTCGGTCGGGCGGGTGGTACGAGCGCGCGCCACGCGGTCGCGGCCGCGACGGCGCCGATCGCGCCGAGGTAGAGGCCGATCGCCCACGGCTGTCGCCGAGTCCGATCCGGCCATCACGCCGTGCGCGGTCGCGCCGGCGAAGGCGCCGTACGTGGTCCAGTGGAGGCGGCGCCAGTTCCCTGCCCGATGCGCTTCCGGAGCGCGAACGAGACGTAGACGAGCAGCATCAGCTCGCCCGCCAGCACGCCCAGGCCGGTCCAGAGCGGCCGGTAGGGCGCGAGTGCCGGGCACCAGCAGGGCGCCGAGGCCGATGTGGATCGTCTCGTCGAGCACGAGCGTGAGCCCGTGGAGCGCGAGCGCGCTCAGCGACAGGAGCGCGAGCATCCGGTGCATCTGGGTCGCGCTGGCCGGCTTGATGGCCCTGCCGAACGGCCGCGACTTCACGACCAGCCCGGCGAGGACCGAGACGTGAGCAGCACGTAGGCCGCGAGCCCGGTCGCGCGCGCGAGGAGCCAGAAGGTGGGATCGGACTTCATGCCCCGACCCCCACGAGCCGCGTCTCCCCGCCGTCGTGCACGATGACCGCCGGAGTGCCGGCTGCTCCGCCTCGTTCTCCGGGTCGTCGGCCAGGAAGAGCTGCCTTGAGGCCACCTCGGCCGCGGTGGCGCTCGCGGCCGCGACGGTCACCGACAGCGGGCCGCCCTCGGCGGGCCGAAGGGTCCACGGGTCGATCAGGTGATGGCGCTCCTCGCCGCCGCGCCGCCAGCGGCGGCGGTCGCGGCCCGAGGTGGCGAGCCCGCCGGCCTCGAGGGCGAGCGTCAGCGTGCCGCTCGGCAGCGTCGACGCCGACCGGCCACGCGCCCTCGGCACGCGGGCCGCTGACGGCGAGGTCGCCGCCGGCGTTGACCAGCGCGGGCCCGAGCGGCAGCGAGCGCCGCCACGCAGCGATCGGCCGCGTAGCCCTTGGCGATGCCGCCGAGGTCGAGCGCAGCGCCCGGGCCGAGCTCGATGCGCCGCCCCTGGACGCGGATGTCCCGGCGCCCGGCTCCCGCGGGTGCCGCAGGAAACTCTCGACAGTCGAGCACGTCCTGCGGCACCTCCGCGAAAGTGCGGTCGTAGCCGGCCGCGACGAGGGCGTCGTGCAGCGTCGGGTCGAAGCGGCCGCCCGTGCGCTCGCGCGCCGTCGAGCGCCAGCTCGGTCAGCTCGAGCAGCTCGTCGCTCGGATCGTCAAGGAAGCGCTCGCGGTTCAGACGGGACAGCTCCGAGTCCGCACGGAAGCGCGACAGCATCCGCTCGAGCCGGCCGAACTCGCGCTCGACGGCCGTGAGGGCCGCGGCGAGCTGCGGGCGAGGGCGGGGCGTCAACCAGGCACTCCACCCACGTCCCCATCGAGTCGAAGCGGCGGCGCTCCATCACGAGCTGCCCGTCGTCGTGACCGGGGGCGCCGCCGTGACCGTGGGCGCCGAGGGGGCCGCCGCGGCCGGGGCCGAGAAGGACGAGCCGCCCGACGAGACGGCCACGCTGCCGCCGCTCGGCGCCGCCGCGAGGATCGCGGCGTTCTCGCGCTCGCGGCGGGCGATCGCCCGCTTGCGGCGTGCGAGCTTGCGCTCGTAGCGGGCGAAGCGGCGCTTCACGACCCGGTTCACGCGGGTCGTCTTGCGCGCCAGCTTCTGCTCGCGCAGCTCGATCGCCTCCGCGCGCGGGTCCTTCTCGCCGGCGGCCGCCCACGGCTTCGCCGCGATGACCGCCCAGAACAGGAAGAAGACGACCAGCCCGGCGGCCGCGGCGTAGAGACGGACGACGTGCTCAGTCATCGTCGAACTCGTCCTCGCGTGCGTCCTCGGCGTCGTCGCGGGCGTCCTCGAGCGCGTCGGCGCGGTCGTCGAGGTAGTCCTCGTACGCGTCCGCGGCATCGTCGTCGTGGTCGTCGAAGCTGCCGTGCCCGGAGTTGTCCGAGGGGCCCGGGCCGGATGGCGGCGCGACGCGGCGCGACCGGCGCGGCGCGCGGGTCCCGGCCCGCTCGCGAACGAACCACCGCCACCGCCACCGGACGCGGCTGCCCGCGCCGGAAGCTTCGGCAGCTTCGGAGGCCGCTTCTTCGCGGCACGCGCGAGCGCGGCCTCCTGCTTGTCGAGCCGGACGTCGGCGGCGGCGATCTCCTGCTCGGAGACGCCGGCCGCCTGGGCGCCCAGGTCAGTCGTCTGGAGGGCGGCGTAAGTGCCGGCGATGGCCGCCAGTCCGATGGCGACCGCGATGAAGAGTCCGTGTCTGCGATCCATGGCAGGCCACGGTAGGTCCGCCCCGGCAAGCCCCCGGTACGGCCAGGGCAAGGGTTCGGCAAAGCCAGGTAAGGGGTGGGTAATCCGCCCGCCCGGGGGCGGAATCCCGAACCCCGAGACACCTGCTCGCCGCATTTTCCGGGCGCCCGCGCGGCGAGAAGCTCATGGCATGAACCCGACGCCCAACATCCTCTACATCGAGACCAGCATCCCCGCCGGCATCACGATCGACCAGTACCGGCGCAGCCGGCGCCGTGCGAGCCGCTGGGAGCGGCTGAAGCGACTGGCGGGCGGCGCGCAGGCCGCGACCGCCTAGTTCAGGCGGTTCTCGAGCCCGATGCCGGTCTGCCGCTGCGGCAGCTCGGGCTCTGGCTCGGCCGGCGCCTCGCCGGCGTCGGGCTGCTCCACGCCGAGCACCTCGGCCAGCTCGCCCGACTCGAACATCTCCATGACGATGTCGCAGCCGCCCACGAGCTCGCCGTCCACGAACAGCTGCGGGATGGTCGGCCAGCCGGAGAGGCCCGAGAGCTCCTCGCGGATGCGCGGGTCGGGGAGGATGTCGAGCGCGGCGTACTTCACGCCGAGCGCGTTCAGCGCTCCCGACGTGCGCATGGAGAACCCGCACGCGGGCTGCTGCGGTGTGCCCTTCATGAAGAGCATCACCTTGTTCTCGCTGATCGCGTTGTCGATGAAGCTGCGGATCTCTTCGTTCGTCATCGTCCGTCTCCGGCCGGGGTTGGAGTCTGGGTCTTGATGGAGAGCGCGTGGATCGCGCCGCCGACCTCGTCGCCGAACACGTCGTAGATCAGCTGGTGCTGCTGGATGCGCGTGAGGCCCTCGAACCGCTCCGAGACGACCTCGGCGCGGAAGTGGTCCCCGCCGCCCGTGGTGTCCTGCACGGTCACCTGGGCGCCCGGAAGGGCGTCTTCAATGCGGGTTTTCAGCTCCTCGGCGCTTGGCATCGGCCTCTCCAGGGTACTGACGGCCGCGCCGATACAATTCGGGCAGATGGTGAAGCTCACCGACATCGCCGCACAGAAGGTGCAGGAGTTCATGACCGGCCAGGGCGCCGCGGGCGAGGTGGGCCTGCGCGTGGGCGTCAAGGGCGGCGGCTGTAGCGGCTTCCAGTACGCGCTCGCGCTGGACGAGAAGCGCGATGACGACAACGTCTTCGAGATCTCCGGCATCCGGGTGCTCGTGGACCCGGCGAGCATGCAGTACGTGGACGGCTCCACCGTCGACTTCACCGAGAGCTTCATGGGCTCGGGCTTCGAGGTCTCGAACCCGAACGTCGTCGCCTCGTGCGGCTGCGGCTCCTCCTTCCGCGTGGCGGACGAAGAGCCGAGCTGCGGCGCCACGGTCTGAGCGCCGCGCGCGACCTCGACCTCGACGGTTGCGTCAACGCGCGCGACCTTGGCGGGCTGCCGACGGTCGACGGCCGTGAGACGCGCCGCGGCGCGCTCGTGCGTGCCGACGCGCTCGACGGCCTGACGCCCGCGGGCTGGGCGGCGCTCCGCGACCACGGGATCAGGACGATCGTCGACCTCCGCAACGGCGACGAGCGCGACCGCGCGCCGGAGCCGGAGGGGATCGACGTGGTTCACATCGAGCTCGACAGCCTCGACGAGGACGAGGACTTCTGGGCCGACTGGATGCACGGCCCGCAGTTCGCGACGCCGCTCTACTACGCCCCGTTCCTCGAGCGCTTCCCGCACCGGATGGAGCAGGTGCTCGACGCGATCGAGGGAGCACGCCCCGGCGGCGTGCTCTTCCACTGCGTCGGCGGCCGGGACCGAACCGGCCTCGTGGCGATCGTCCTGCTGGCGATCGCCGGCGTCACGTCCGATGCGATCGCCGACGACTACGCCCGCGCCGCCGAGCGGGCGCCGACGCACGACCCGGCGCTCGACGACTTCCTCGCCGAGCGCGGCACCTCCGCGCGCGAGCTGATCGCCGAGCTGGTCGGGACGCTCGCGTTCGAGCGGCCGGCCCTACGCGCCCGGCTTGTTGTCGAGTGAGCTCCAGAGGTAGAGGCAGGCCAGCGTCCGGTAGGGCCGCCACGGCCGGGCGATCTTCTCGAGCCGCTTCGGGTCCGGCACCTTCCTGAGCCGGTACTCGGCCTTCACCGCGTTGCGGATCCCCTGGTCGCCCACCGGCAGCACGTCCGGGCGGCCCAGGTGGAACATCAGGAACATGTGCGCGCTCCACTCGCCGATCCCCTTGACCGCGGTGAGCTGCTCGATGACCTCCTCGTCGGGCAGGTCGTCGAGCCGATCGAGCTCGAGCTCGCCCTTCTCCACGTGCTCGGCGAGGTCGCGCAGGTAGGAGATCTTCGGCCGCGACAGCCCCGCGGCGCGGATCCCGTCCGGATCGGCCGCGAGCAGCTGCTTCGGCGTGGGCGCGTGGCCGCCGAACAGCTCCAGCATCCGGCCGTAGATCGTCCGCGCGGCCTTGGTCGAGAGCTGCTGGCCGACGATCGACCGAAGCAGCGCGCCGTAGGCGTCGCCGGGGCGCTCGCGCTTCAGGTCCTCCTTGACGATGGCGCCGTGCTCCTCGATCAGACGTTCCATGACCGGGTCGGCGCGCAGCGTGCCCAGAGCCTTCGGTGACGCCTTGATCACGCTGCCGCGCGCGTGTGGAACGGCTCTTCGAGCGCGCCCAGCTCGGTCGAGGGCGGGTCGCCGAACAGCCACTCGCGGGCGATCCGGTGCCAGTTCGCGGTCGCCTCGAGCTGGCCGAGCACGCCCAGCGTGAGCGCCTCCATCCGGCGGGCGAGCATCGCCTGCGGCGGCATCGTCTCGCGGCGCATGAGCTGCCAGTGGCGCGAGCGCGGGTCGCCGAAGTCGATCAGCGTCTGGGCCACGAGCGCGCGGTCCACCGTCACCTCGCGGTCCTCGATGTACCAGGCGGTCACGTCGTGGAAGTGCTCGTACACGGCCTCGGGGGTCACGGCCTCGTCGTCCGGGTCGAAGAAGCCCATCGCGGCGAGCCGGCGGTGCAGCTCATCCGCGTCGCCGTCCATCGCGGCCCGCAGCGCGCCCACCTCCGCCTCGATGTCCTCGCGCGCCACGCGCTTCGTCATCCCGAAGTCGATGAACGCCACGCGGCCGTCCGGCATCAGCCGGTAGTTGCCGGGGTGCGGGTCGCCCGAGAAGTGCCCGTTCCGGTACAGCGACCCGAAGAAGAAGCGGAAGATGATCTCGCCGAAGCGGTCGCGCGTGGCGCGGTCCCGCTCCTTCACCTCCTCGAAGCCGATCCCCTCGACCCACTCGCTCACGAGCACGTGCTCGGTGGAGAGCTCGGTGACGACCGCCGGCACGTAGATGAACGGGTGGTCGCGCCAGCTCCGCGCGAAGGCGCGGTGCTGCTGCGCCTCGTGCTCGTAGTCGAGCTCGTCGGTGAGCCGCTCGCGGATCTCGGCCGTCATCGCCTTCGCGTCCATGCCGGGCGCGATCCGCTTCGCCACGCGCATGATCAGCCCCAGGTTCTGGAGGTCGGCGCGCACCGCCTTGCTCACGCCCGGGTACTGCACCTTCACCGCCACCTCGCGCCCGTCCTGCAGCCGCGCGCGGTAGACCTGGCCGATCGAGGCGGCCGCCACGGCGTCCTCGTCGAACTCGGCGAACACGTCGCCGAGCCGCTCGCCGAGGTCGTCCTCGATCACCTTGCGCATGCGGTCGAAGGACACGCGCGGCGCGGCGTCGCGCAGCTCGGCGAGCTTCGCCTGGACGCGCTCCTGGAACTCGGGCGGGAAGGCGCCCGTGTCGATGAACGAGGCCACCTGCCCGACCTTCATCGCCGCGCCCTTCATCTGGCCGAGCACGTCGAAGATCTGCTCGGCCGCCTCCACCTGGCGCCGCGCGGCGGCCGCATGGCGGGCCTCCTCGTCGCGGGTGAGGTTCGCGGCCTTGGTCGCGTAGCCGCGCGCGGCCTGCCCGCCGGCCAGCCGGCCGACCTTGGCGGCCCGCCTCACCCTGCCGGTCGGGAGGTCCTTTGCCATCCGCTGAGGGTACGCATAGGGTGGCCCGGCCGATGAGACTCGTCAGCTTCCAGGCGAACGGACACGCGCGCGCTGCGCTCCTGCGCGACGGCTGCGTGTACGACATCTGGGGCGACGCCTCGCGCGGCGCCCGCGCGACCGACAAGACCGTCGAGGCGATCCTCGAGGGCGGGCTGATCGAGGACATCGAGCCGGTGGAGGGAGACGAGGGGGTGCCGGTCGAGGGACTCGAGCTCCTTCCGCCCGTCACGCGGCCGGGGAAGATCCTCTGCATCGGCCTGAACTACCGGGCGCACGCGGAGGAGCAGGGCAAGGAGCCGCCCGAGACGCCGACCTTCTTCGCCAAGTTCCGCAACGCGCTCGCCGCGCCGGGCGCGACCGTCCGCCTGCCCGAGTGGAGCGAGCGCGTGGACTACGAGGCCGAGGTGGCGTTCGTGATCGGGGACCGCTGCAAGGACGTGCCGGAGGCCGAGGCGATGGACCACGTGGCCGGCTACACGCTCCTGAACGACCTGTCCGCCCGCGACTACCAGTTCAAGACGCCCCAGTGGATGCCCGGCAAGACGTTCGACGCCGCCGCGCCGTGCGGGCCCGCGCTGGTGACGCCGGACGAGGCGGGCCCGCACGACGCGATCGAGATCGAGCTGACGCTGAACGGCGAGCTGATGCAGAAGAGCTCCACCGCCGACCTCGTGCACTCGATTCCCGCGCTCGTGGCGTACCTGTCGAAGCTGATGACGCTCGAGCCGGGCGACATCGTGGCCACCGGCACCCCGGCCGGCGTGGGCAGCCGGCGCGACCCGGAGGTGTGGCTGAAGCCGGGCGACGAGGTCGTGATCTCGTCGCCGCAGCTCGGCGTGCTCGAGACGCGCCTGGCCTAGCCCGCGATCTCCACGTCGCGGCCGATCGCGTCGGCGAGCAGGTCCGCGTTCCGGCGGGCGGCCCAGATCGGCACGGTGGCGTCCCGCGCCGGGTCGACGTCGGCCTCGAGCGAGACCGACGCTCCGTTCGCCGACACGCGCACGTCGGTGATCGCACGGTCGCGGCTCCGCTCGAGCTGCTCGGCGAGCCGGATGACCCCGCAGAGGAGCGCGAGGCGCTCGTCGTCGCCGGGCTCGGCCAGGTCGCCCAGGTCCGAGGCGTCCGGCGCGCCCTTGCGGTGGTAGCGCGCGATCAGCCCGATCAGGATCAGCTCGCGCGGCGTGAAGCCCGGCAGGCCGGCGTTCAGCGTGAGGTAGTACGAGTGGCGGTGGTGGTCGTCGTAGTTCACGGCCACGCCGATGTCGTGCAGCATGCAGGCCGCCCACAGCAGCTCGCGCTCCGCCGCCCCGTAGTCGTGCAGCCCGGCGGCGGCCAGCCCGTCGAACATGGAGCGCGACAGCGCCCACACGTGCTCGTCGTGCTCGTCGTGGTGCTCGAAGCGGTGCGCGAGGTTGCGCACCGACTCCGCGCGCACGTCCTCGAACAGCTCACGCCCGCCGAGCAGGCGCTCGAAGAAGACGCCCTCGCGGAGGCCCGCCTCGGTCACCTCGATCGCGTCGAACCCGCCCTGCTCCAGCGCGGCGGAGAGCACGAGCGCCCCGCCGAGGATCACGTCGGCGCGGTCGTACTTGATGCCCTTCACCTGGCCCCGCTTGGAGACGGAGCGGCTCGCGAGCTCGTCGATCAGCTCGTCGAGCGCCTCGCGCGTGAGCAGGAACCCCTGGGCGTCGATGTCCGGGATCGTCGATCCGCTTCATCGCCGCGGCGGCGAGGTTGCGGATCGTGCCGCCGATGCCGACGAGGCGGCCGCCGCCGCTCCACCAGTCGACGCCCTCGAGCTGCTCGGCCACGTGGGCGCGCAGCGCCTTCATCTGCTTGCCGGTCGCCTTCTCGTCCGGCAGGAACCGCTCGCTCACGCGCACGGCTCCGAGCGGAAGCGACACCGCGTCCGCGAGCCGGCGGCCCTCGATGCGCATCGTCTGGATGCTGCCGCCGCCGATGTCGAGGCCGAAGCCGTCCTCGATCGTCGTGGAGTTGGCGATCGCGAGCCAGCCGTAGCGGGCCTCCTCGGGCCCGCTGATCACACGCGCACGGAGGCCCGTGGTGCGCTCGATGTCCGCGAGCAGCCGCTCCCCGTTCACCGCGTCGCGGATGGCGCTCGTGGCCACGGCCTCGATCTCCTCGACGCCGGTCGCGCGGCAGAAGGCCGAGAACACCGCCGCCGTGTGGAGCGCGAGCTCCACCCGGTCGGGCCGGAGCGTGCCGCTCTCACCCACGCCGGCGGCGATCCGCACCGCCTCGCGGATCTCGTCCACGAGGCTCCACCAGGGCGTCCCGGGCTCGTACCCGAACACCACGAGCCGCCAGGAGTTCGATCCCATGTCGATAACGGCGACCCGCTCCACCTCAGGGATCATGCCCGCAACGCTCAATTTCGGGTTCCCGCGTGCCGATGACGGGGGTGATGAACGCGATCGCACACGCATCCCCCTCCCCGCTCCGGGGTCCCAAGCTCGACAACCGCCGCGTCCTGGCGGGAGTCGTCGACCTGGTCATCGTCGCCCTCGGCGCAGCCGTCGTGCTGTTCGCCGGCGACGCGCTCAGCGCCACTGAGATCAAGGGCGCTCTCGCCGTCGTCATCCTCGGATGGGCGCTCTACTACTTCTTCGCGCTGGAATCGGGCGGAGGGCAGACCGTCGGCAAGAAGCTGATGAAGCTGCGCGTGGTGCGCGAGGACGGCTCGCCCGCCGGGATTCGCGAGATCGCCGTTCGCACGATTCTGCGCGTGATCGACAACTATCTCGTCGGCCTGATCGTGATGCTCGCCACCGGCGAGCGCCGTCAGCGCATCGGCGACCTGGCCGCCGGAACGATCATCGTGGACGCCTCCGGCGCCGCGCCGGCCGCGGTCGCGCCGGCCGCCGAGGTGGCCGTCGCGGACGAGGTCGAGGACGACCCGGTCGAGGACTCGGACGTGGAGGCCTACGCCGCGGACGAGCCGGTCGAGGACGAGCCGTCGAGGACGCAGCCCGTCGAGGACGACGCTCCGGCCGCGACCCCGACCATCACGCTGCCCTCGCGCCCCGAGCCGCCGGAGACGCTTGCCGACATCACCGCGCGAGCAGGCCGGTGAGGACGACCTTCCCGGAGATCACGAGCCCCTCGATCGAGGAGCTCGCCCGCGACGTGCAGGCGGCGCAGGCCGAGCCCGTCGAGGTCGAGCGAGCCGTCGTCGAGGTCGAGCCCGAGCGTCGATGCCGAGCCGGTCGAGGTCGAGGTCGAGCCGAGCCTGTCGCGGTCGAGCCGGTCGAGACCGTCGTGCACGAGCCCGTCCCGGTGGAGCCGGTCGAGGTTCCCGAGGTGGAGCCCGTCGCGGTCGAGCCGGATGTCGCCGGCGACGAGTCGGTCAACGTGAAGTCGGTCGAGACCGTCTCCGCGATCGACCTCGTCATGGGTGGCGCCGCCGAGCAGCAGAGCTCGGAGGAGTCCGACGAGGACGAGGGTCCCGCTCCCGCCTAGCTGTCGCAACGCGATGCCTACACTCGTGGGCTCGCATGGCAATCGGCACGACTGAGCATCCGCTGCGGGTCGCGATCGTCGGATCGGGGCCGGGTGGCTTCTATGCGGCAGGGCACCTCCTGAGGTGCAAGACGCACCCTGACCTGTGCGTGCAGGTCGACATGTTCGACCGCCTTCCCACCCCGTGGGGCCTCGTTCGAGGCGGCGTGGCGCCCGACCATCCGAACATCAAGGCGGTCAGCCGCGTCTACGAGAAGACCGCCGACCACCCCGAGTTCCGCTTCTACGGGAACGTCGAGATCGGGCGCGACCTCTCCCACGAGGACCTGATGGAGCGCTACCACGCGGTGATCTACGCGGTCGGCGCCCAGACCGACCGCCGCATGGACATCCCGGGCGAGGACCTGCCCGGGAGCTGGGCCGCCACCGAGTTCGTCGCCTGGTACAACGGCCATCCGGACTACCGCGACCTCGAGTTCGACCTCAGCGCCGAGCGCGCGGTCGTGGTGGGCAACGGGAACGTCGCCGCCGACGTGGCCCGGATGCTCGCGCTCACCCGCGACGAGCTCGCCCAGACCGACGTGGCCGACCACGCCCTCGAGGTGATGGCGGAGTCGAACGTCAGGGAGATCGTGGTGATGGGCCGGCGCGGGCCGGCGCAGGCGGCCTTCACCAACCCCGAGCTGCTCGAGCTGGGCGAGATGACCGACGCGGACGTGTACGTGGACCCCGGCGACGTCGAGCTCGACCCGCTCTCGAAGGCGTTCATCGAGAGCGAGGCCGCGCACGCCACGGCGAAGAAGAACGTGGACATCCTCGGCGAGTACGCCAAGCGCGAGCCGCTCGGGAAGCGGCGCCGCATCGTGCTCCGCTTCCTCGTCTCCCCGGTGGAGATCCTGGGCAGCGAGCGGGTCGAGGGCATCCGGTTCGTCCACAACGAGCTGGTCGAGGGGGAGAACGGCGCGATCCGCGCCCAGCCGAGCGACATCACCGAGGAGCTGGAGTGCGGGCTCGTGTTCCGCTCGATCGGCTACCGCGGCACGCGGGTGCCGGGCGTGCCGTTCGACGAGACCCGCTGCGTGATCCCGAACGAGCGCGGGCGCGTGCTCGACCGCACCGGCGAGTACGCCGTCGGCTGGATCAAGCGCGGGCCCGACCGGGATCATCGGCACGAACAAGCGCGACGCCCAGGAGACCGTGAACACGCTGCTGGAGGACCTCGACTCAGGCGCGCTCGCCCTCGCCGCCGGACCCGGACCGCGACTCGCTCGAGGCGCTCCTCGCCGAGCGCCAGCCCGACGTGGTGAGCTACGCCGGCTGGCAGGCCGTGGACCGCGCGGAGCGCGAGGCGGGCGAGCCGCAGGGCCGCCCGCGGGTGAAGCTGTGCTCCTTCGACGAGCTGCTCGAGGCCGCGAAGGACGCTACGCCGGCGCCCTGACGGCCTCGCCGTCCAGAGCGTCGAGAGCCCGCTCCACGGAGCTCGTGATGCAGGTGAAGATCGGCGTCTCCGACTCCGTGTAGGTGCTCGACTCGGTCGCGCGCAGCTCCTGCACGAGGTCGAGGAACTCGGCCGGGTCGTCCGCGTCGAATGCCACCACGAACTCCTGGTCGTCGAGCCCGAACGAGTAGGCCGTGTTCGTCTCGATCCCGCCGAAGCGCCGTGCCACCTCGATGTGCTCGCGCATCACGCGCATCCGCTCCTCGGGGGCGAGCCGGTACCACTCGCGCTTCTTCCACATCGGGTAGACGATGAAGTACTTCGAGTCCGCCCCGGCGCGCGGCTCGAGCGGCTTGTCCGGCTCGTCCGAGTACGGCGACTCCTTCGTCATGGCGAGATAGGAGTGGGGGATGTCCGCGAACCGCATCAGCCCGCTCTGGTTGAGCAGGACGTGCAACTCGTGGATCGGGTCGAGCGTGCGCGCGATCGCCCGGATCATCAGGTCGCAGTCCCCGCGAGTGCCCACCAGCGAGTAGGCGCGCAGGTAGTGATCCTCCCCGAATTCCCTGCATGCAGCCGCGAACTCGCGCTTGTCGGCCGCCCGCTCCTCCGATGACCGCCGCCGCCAGGCGGGGTCGACCTTCAGGAACGTGTACTTGACGTAGTTGCGCGGTTCAGTCACACGTCAAGTTTGGCCTATACCATGACCGTGTGCGTGTAGCGCTCGTCTCGCCCTATTCCTACACGTATCCGGGCGGAGTCGGGCGTCATGTGGAAGCTCTGGCCCAAGAGCTCACCGGGCTGGGCCACGATGTCCGGCTGCTGGCTCCGTATGACCCCGATGACCGGATTGCGCGTGTAGCCCACCGTGGCGCTCCGCCGCAGCAGCGGCCCCTGCCCGATCACGTGATCCCGCTCGGGCGCACGATCGGGTTCCCGATGAACGGCGCCGTCTCGAACCTCGCCGCCTTCCCCGAGACGGTCGCGACGCTCGGGCGCGAGCTGCGCCACGGCGGCTACGACGTGGTGCACATCCACGAGCCGAACGCGCCGCTCGCCTCCTGGTACGCCACCGAGGCCGCCCGCATGCCGGTCGTCGGCACCTTCCACACCTATTCCACGAGCGGGGCGGTTAACCGCGTGGCGGCGAACTTCATCGGCGCGCGCCGGCTGTACTCGAAGCTGAGCGCCCGCATCGCCGTGTCCGAGGCCGCCCGCTGGACGGCCCAGCGCTACTACGGCGGCCGCTACCGGATCGTTCCCAACGGCGTGGACCTGGCCGCGGCCCGGCCCGACGGGTCGCGGCCGAACGACGAGCTCCGGATCCTCTTCGTCGGCCGCGCCGACGAGCGGAAGGGCCTGCCCGTGCTGCTGCGCGCCTTCGAGGCGCTCCGCGAGCGCGGGCGTGACCGCGCGGCTCACGGTGGCCGGCCCCGCCGCCGACGAGGTCGAGCCGCTCCTGCTCGACCCGGAGGGCATCGAGCTCGCGGGCCAGGTGGACGACGACCACAAGTGGCGCCTGCTCGGCGAGGCCGACGTGCTGTGCGCGCCCTCGCTCGGCGGCGAGAGCTTCGGCATGGTCCTGACGGAGGCGTTTGCCTCGGGCACGCCGGTCGTGGCCTCGGACATCGCCGGCTACAACGACGTCGTCCGCGACGGCCGCGACGGGGTGCTCGTCCCCGCCGGCGACGCCCTCGCCCTCGGCGAGGCGCTCCGGACGCTCGCGTACCGGCCGGATCGGCGCGAGGCGATGGCCGCCGAGGCGCGCGAGGCCGCCGAGCGGTTCGCCTGGCCGAACGTCGCTCGGCAGGTCGTGGAGGTCTACGAGGAGGCCCTGAGCGCCCCGGAGCCCGAGCGCCGCCTGGAGCGGGCCGCCCAGCGGACCGGCTTCGCGCCCGCCGAGCCCGGCCCGCGCGTGGGGCCGACGCCGCCTGCCGTCGCTCGAGCCGAAGGACCCGGGCCGCGGCCGCCGGCGCGTGGCGCGCACGGCCCGCCGCGCGGTCGTGGCCGCGGGCGCGGTCGCGGGCGTGGGCCTCGCCGTGCTCGCGCTTCAGCGGCTCGGCATCGAGTCGATCGGCCGGGCCATCGTCGCCGCCACGCCGGTGTGGGTGCTGGCCGCCTTCGCGCTCATGTGCACCTCGATGCTCCTGCGCGCCGAGGCGTGGCACGCGATCCTGCGCGCGGCGCTGCCGCGCACCCGCGTGCGCCGCCGTGACGCCGCGCGCGGAACGATGATCGGGGTGCTGATGTCGGCGACCCTGCCGGCCCGCCTCGGGCGAGCCGTCGCGAGCGCTGATCGTGGCCCGCCGCGTGGGCCGCGTGCGCGACCGCTTCCCGATCGTGCTCGGCACGCTCGTCTCGCAGACCCTGCTCAACATCCTCGCGCTCGTGGTGCTGGGTGCGGTGATGTTCCACACGGTCGGCCTCTTCAAGGGCAACGAGGACGCGCTCGTGGTCGCCACGATCGCCCCGGTCGTGATCCTCCTGCTGGTGGTGGCCGCGCCGTGGATCCTGCGCAGCGGCAGGCCGAGCCGGTTCCAGCGCGTGCAGGCGGCCGCCGCGCTCGCGCGCGGGGCGATGGTGCGGGTGCGCACCGGCCTTGCGGTCTTCCGCAAGCCCAAGCTCGGCGCCTGGGCGCGCGCTCATGCAGCTCAGCGCCTGGGCGATCCAGTGGCTTGCCTGCTACCTGCTCCTCGTGGCGCTCGGGCTCGACGACCAGGCCGGCATGGGCGCCGCCGCGGCCGTGCTGTTCGCCGTCAACGTGACCGCGGCGATTCCCGCAACTCCGTCCAACCTGGGCGTGTTTCAGGCGGCGTGCGTCGCGGTGCTCTCCGCATACGGCGTGGGCAAGACGAACGCGCTCGCCTACGGGATCATCCTTCAGGCGGTGGAGATCGCGACCGCGGTGGCGATGGGCATGCCCGCGCTCGTCCGCGAGGGCATGACCTGGCGGGACCTGCGTCTCAGGGCCCTTCACGCCGCCCCTGTGCAGCTCGCGCACGCCGCGCGACGCGGCGACGCCGCCGAGGCCGAAGCCTAAAAACAACCCAAATCGGGTTCAGGTCGGGCTTTCGGATGACGAAAAGTCTCTGAGGCCCATGAAAAACGGGAATCTCGCCGACGCGCAGCTTCGCGCGCTCATCGACGTGGCCGCAGCGGCCGCGGGCGCGCACCGGCTCCAGGAGGTCCTGGAGCTGGCGGCCGAGCGATCCCTGGAGGCGATCGGCGCCGCATCGCTGTCGATCAGCCGCTGGCACGCCGACACGGGCATCCTCCAGACGCTGGTGAACGTCGGCGACCTCGGCCCCGGCGAGGAGCGCTTCCCGACGGACGAGACCTACTCCGTCGAGGACTTCCCGTCGCTGAACCGGCTGATGGGCGAGTTCGAGAGCTCGCTGACCGCGGTCGACGACCCGGACAGCGACCCGGCAGGCCGGGCCCTGCTCGAGCGGCTCGGCAAGGAGGCGAGCCTCGCCGTGCCGATGCTCCTCGAAGGGCAGGCCGTGGGGCGAGCTCGAGGCGATGACCGCCCCGGGCGGCCGCGCCTGACCCAGCAGGACGTGGAGCTTCCTCCGCGCGATCGCGGACCAGCTCGTCGGCGCGATCCACCGCGCCGAGCTGTTCGCCGAGATCGAGCGGCTGGCGTACACGGACTCGCTGACCGGCGTCGCGACCCGGCGCGCGGTCGAGACCGCGCTCCACGAGGCATTCGACGACGTTTCGCGGGACGGATGTGCCCGCCCTGATCCTCTGCGACATCGACAACCTCAAGCACGTGAACGACACCGGCGGCCACGCGGCCGGCGACCGCGCGCTCGTGAGGGTCGCCGAGGCGCTCGTGGCGGCGTCGAGGGCGCACGAGGACGCCGTGGTGGGCAGGTTCGGCGGCGACGAGTTCTGCGTGATCCTGCCGTCCGGCACGGCCGAGGACGCGCGAGCGGTGGCGCTCGACACGGTGCGCCGGCTCGAGCGCAAGCGACAGCGAGCGCCTGTCGTGCGGCGTCGCCGCGCGGTCCGGGGCGGAGACCGGCCCGGCCGACCTCCTGCGCGCCGCTGACGAGGCCCAGTACCGCGCGAAGCGCCTGGACGGCGTGGACGTGGTCGTGGCGGGAGAGGACCCCGCGCCCGGCGAGCCGTCCGAGCCGCCGGAGGGACGCGACCGCGCCTTCCGCGCGAGCGACCCGACCGCTCAGCTTGCCCGTGAGCTGCTGGAGCTGATCGACGAGATGACCGGCTGGTCCGCGGACGACAAGATCACGCGGCTGCGCTCCCGGCTCGAAGCGAGACGCCTGAACCTCTTGAGGGCCCGCACCCTCACCGCCGCCCTCGCGCTCGCGCTCTCCGGCGCGACGGCCCCCGGCGCGAGTGCCGAGCTGGTGCGCGAGAGCGAGAGCCAGCGCTTCCTGCCCGGCGAGGCCATCGTGATCTACGAGGAGGGGACCGGCGCCGGCGAGAGACGCGACGCCCGCGGCGCGGCAGGCGTGCGGTTCGAGCAGTCGCTCCCCCTGGCGCGCACCCAGCACGTGACCTTCGACGGGCCCGTCCGCGCCGCCGTGGCCCGGCTCGAGGACCAGCCGGGCGTGGCGCACGCGCAGCCGAACTACCGCTACCAGGCGCTCGCCGCGGCCCCGAACGACACGCACTTCGGCCAGCTCTGGGGCATGGGCGCCACGCCGGGCGTGAACCTGCTGCCGGCGTGGGACCGCTCGCGCGGCGCGGGTCAGATCATCGCCGTGGTCGACACGGGGGTGGACCTGACGCACCCGGACCTGGCCGGGAACCTGTGGACGGGGCCCGGCGGGATCCACGGCCGCGACTTCGTCGATGACGACAACGTCCCCGACGACCACAACCTTCACGGCACGCACGTGGCCGGCACCGCGGCGGCGATCGCGAACAACGCGACCGGCGTGGCGGGCGTGGCCCCGCAGGCCCGGATCATGGCGGTTCGCGCGCTCGACGGAGACGGCGGGGGCAGCAGCCTCGACATCGCGTTCGGAATCGTCTTCGCCGCCGACAACGGCGCGAGCGTGATCAACCTGAGCCTCGGCGGCCCGGCCGGGGGCGCCGACACCCTCCTGCAGAGCGCGATCAGGCACGCCGGGGATGGCGGGGCGGTCGTCGTGGCCGCGGCCGGCAACGAGAGCAACAACAACGACGCCTCCCCGACAACGCCGTGCACGCTCCCGAACGCGAACCTCATCTGCGTCGCGTCCGTGACGAAGACGGGCGCGCGCTCCGGCTTCTCGAACTACGGCAGGACGACGGTGGACCTCGGCGCTCCGGGCGGCGACGGCAGCGGCGTGGCGAACCGGGACATCCTGAGCGCGAAGCCGGCGTGGGGCGCCCCGCTGTTCAGCGAGAGCTTCAACACCGTGCCCTTCTCGGCGTGGACGGCCACGGGCACCTGGGGCCCGGCGGGCGGCGGCGCCGGCGGGGGCAACTCCGTCACGGACAGCCCCGGCGCCGACTACGCCCCGAACACGAGCTCGATGTTCCAGAAGACGACCGGGATCGACCTCACGGGGCAGCGCGGCTGCATGATCGACTACCTCCTCCGGCTGTCCGGCATCGAGGAGGCCGTGGACTCCTCGGGCGACCTCGTGGACGCGGTCGGCGTGGGCGTGTTCGCCGGCTCGACGCCGGCGGTGGGCGACGAGTTCGCCGGCAGCACGCCGTCGCTCGCCTTCACGCGCATCGAGCAGTCGATCGAGGCGATGGACGGCAGCACCGACATCAGGCCGACGTTCACGTTCCGCTCGGACGAGGACGTCGAGGGCGACGGCGCGTACGTGGACAACTTCAACCTCCTCTGCCGCGGGAGCTCGTACGACGACGCGATCGGCGCCGACGAGGCGGTCGCCGGCCACGGCTACACCGCGATCTCGGGCACCTCGATGGCGGCGCCGCACGTGGCGGGCGTGGCGGCGCTCGTCGCCGCCGTCGACACGAACGACACGCCGGCCCAGGTGGTCCAGGCGCTGCGCGAGGGGGCCAAGCCGGTGCCGGGGATGGCGAACGTGACAGTCACCGGCGGTGTCGTCGACGCGGTGGGGGCGATCGACGCGGGGCTCGCGCTTCCGAGGCGGCCCGCCTCGCCTCCCGCCTCGCCGAAGCCGCCGTCGAAGGCGCGGATCGTGCGCGCGAAGGTGAACAGGCGGGGCGTCGTGACGCTCGTCGTGCGCGGCGGGGCGGGGAACCGCGGCGTGGCCACGCTCACCGGCGAACATCGCCCGCGCGGCGCGGGTGATGAGGGTCGCCAGGAAGCGCTTCCGGATCGGCGCCGCCCGCCGGGCCACGGTGAGGCTGAAGCTGAAGCGAGCGGCCGTGAGGCAGCTCAGGCGCAAGCGGAGGCTCCGCGTGCGCGCGAAGGTCGTCCTGACGAACTCGGCGGGGCTGAAGAGCACCCGCACCCGCACCATCAGGCTCAGGCTCCGCGCGCAACCCTGACACACCTGTGTCAAGGTTGGTAGGCTTCCCACCTTGGCCACGCGCGATTACATCGAGGCCGTCCGCAGCCGGGTCGTCGTGTTCGACGGCGGCATGGGCGCCACGCTCGAGCAGTTCGACCTGACCCAGGAGGACTACGGCGGGCTCCAGGGCAAGTGCCACGAGGCACTGGTGCTGAACCGGCCCGACGTGATCCAGGGCGTTCACGAGTCGATGCTGAACGCCGGCGCCGAGGTCGTGGAGACAGACACCTTCCAGGCGAGCCGCCTGAAGCTCGAGGAGTGGGGCCTCGGCGAGCACACGCTCGAGATCAACACGAAGGCCGCCGAGATCGCGCGCAAGGCCGCGGGCGAGGACCGCTTCGTGGCCGGCTCGATCGGGCCCACGGGGCATCTCCCCGCCAGCGACGACCCCACGCTCGGCAAGATCACCTTCCGCGAGCTCGTGGAGGTGTTCACCGAGCAGGCCAGGGGCCTGCTCGACGGCGGCGCCGACCTCCTGATCATCGAGACCGCGCAGGACATCCTCGAGGTGAAGGCCGCGATCTTCGGCGCTCGTGAGGCGTTCAAGCTCACCGGCCGCCAGGTGCCGATCCAGACGAGCGTGTCGCTCCTGCCGAACGGCGGCAAGATGCTGCTCGGCACGGACATCCAGGCGGTGCTCACCACGCTGAACTCGCTCGACGTGGACGTGATCGGCCTGAACTGCTCGACCGGCCCCGAGGACATGCGCGACGCGATCCGCTTCCTCGGCGAGACCAGCCCGCTCCCGGTGCACTGCATCCCGAACGCGGGGCTGCCGCTCCAGGGCCCGGACGGCGAGACCATCTTCCCGGAGGAGCCCGACCCGCTCGCGAACGTGCTCCAGGAGTTCGTGGAGCGGTACGGCGTGTCCATCGTGGGCGGCTGCTGCGGGACGACGCCCGACCACATCGCCGCGATCGTGGACCGCGTGGGCGGCCGCGAGGTGGCCGCGCGCCCGGACACCCGCGAGGCGCTCGTGTCCTCGATGATGACCGCGACGCCGCTCGTGCAGGAGCCGCGCCCGACGCTGGTGGGCGAGCGCGTGAACTCGCAGGGCTCGCGGAAGGCCAAGGAGCTGCTCCTCGCCGACGACTACGACGGCATCCTCCAGATCGCCGAGGACCAGGTCACGGGCGGCGCGCACGTGCTCGACCTGTGCGTGGCGCTCACCGAGCGCCAGGACGAGGCCGAGCAGATGGCCGAGATCGCGAAGCGCGTGTCGCTCACGCAGCCGGCGCCGCTCCAGATCGACTCCACCGAGCCCGACGTGATCCAGGCGGCGCTCGAGCGCATCCCCGGGCGCGCGATCGTCAACTCGATCAACCTCGAGGCGGGCCGCGACAAGCTCGACGTGGTCGTGCCGCTCGCGAAGGCGCACGGCGCCGCGGTGATCGCCCTCACGATCGACGAGGAGGGCATGGCGAAGACGCCCGAGCGCAAGCTCGAGGTGGCCAAGCGGATCACCGAGCTGGCCTGCGACGAGCACGGGCTCGACCGCGAGGCGCTCATCTTCGACGCGCTCACGTTCACGCTGACCACCGGCGACGACGAGTGGAAGCCGTCCGCCGTTGCCACGATCGAGGGCATCAAGGCGATCAAGGCCGGGCTGCCCGGCGTGAAGACCTCGCTGGGCGTGTCGAACGTGTCCTTCGGCGTCTCGCCGAAGGCGCGCGCGATCCTCAACTCGGTCTTCCTCCATCACTGCGTCGAGGCCGGGCTCGACCTGGCGATGGTGAACCCGAACCACATCACGCCCTACTTCGAGATCTCGGACGAGGACCGCGAGTACGCCGACGACCTCGTCTACAACCGCCGCGAGGACGCGCTCGAGCGCTTCATCTCGCACTTCGAGCAGCAGGGCGAGGCCGAGGAGGAGTCGGCGGGCGCCGATCCCACCGAGGGCATGGAGCCCGAGGAGGCGCTCCACTTCCACATCCTGCGCCGCAAGAAGGAGGGCGTGGAGGACTGGATCGACCGCTCGGTCGACAAGATCGGCGCGGTTCCGACGCTGAACGAGGTGCTGCTGCCCGCGATGAAGGAGGTCGGCGACAAGTTCGGCGCCGGCGAGCTGATCCTGCCCTTCGTGCTCCAGTCGGCCGAGGTGATGAAGCGCGCGGTGGCGCAGCTCGAGAACTACCTCGACCGCATCGAGGGCCATACGAAGGGCAAGGTCGTGATCGCGACCGTGTTCGGCGACGTGCACGACATCGGCAAGTCGCTCGTGAACACGATCCTCACCAACAACGGCTACACCGTGATCGACCTCGGCAAGCAGGTCCCGGTCGACACGATCATCAACGCCGCGATCGAGAACGAGGCCGACGCGATCGGGCTGTCGGCGCTGCTCGTGTCCACCTCGAAGCAGATGCCGACCTGCGTCCAGGAGCTGCACCAGCGCGGGCTCGAGTTCCCGGTGCTGATCGGCGGCGCCGCGATCAACCGCGACTTCGGCCGCCGGATCCTCTACCCGAACGGCAAGGAATCGGACGACGTCTACGAGCCGGGCGTCTTCTACTGCAAGGACGCGTTCGCGGGCCTGGCCACCGTCGACCAGCTCGTGGACGAGGAGGCTCGCGCCGGGATCGTTCAGAAGTTCCGCGACGAGGCCAAGCAGCTGCGCGACAAGCCGGAGGTGAAGGACGACTCGCCGCCGGTGACCGACGACTCCGTGCGCTCCACGGTCGTGACCGACAACACGATCCCGGACCCGCCCTTCTGGGGCGTGCGCGAGCTCGACCCCGAGCTCGAGGACGTGTACCCCTACCTCGACCGGCACGTGCTCTACAAGCTCCACTGGGGCGGGCGCGGCGTGAAGGGCGAGGAGTGGGAGCGGCTCGTGTCCGAGGACTTCGAGCCGCGCCTCGAGCGCATGTGGCGCGAGCAGGACTACCTGCGACCGAAGGCCAAGCTCGGCTACTTCCCCTGCAACTCCGACGGCAACGAGCTGATCGTCTACGACCCGGACAACCCGGACTCAGAGCTCGAGCGGCTGAGCTTCCCGCGCCAGCCGAAGCACGACCGCATCTGCCTCGCCGACTTCTTCCGGCCCGTCGACTCCGGCGAGCGCGACGTCGTGGCGCTCCAGGGCGTCACGGTCGGCCCCGAGGTCACGGAGCTGATCGAGAAGCTCGAGCGCGACGGCGAGTTCGCCGAGCAGCTGTTCACGCACGGCCTCGGCGTGCAGTCCGCCGAGGGCCTCGCCGAGTGGCTCCACTCGGAGATCCGGCGCGAGCTCGGCATCGACCTCGACCAGGGTCGCCGCTACTCCTGGGGCTACCCGGCCTGCCCCGACCAGTCGGAGCACGAGAAGGTCTGGCGCCTGCTGGGCCTCGAGGACATCGGGATGACGCTCTCCGACGGCTACGCCGTGACGCCCGAGCAGTCGACGGTGGCGATCGTCGCCCACCACCCGCAGGCGGTCTACTTCGGCATGAAGTCCGGCTTCGTGCCGAAGGAGAAGGCGCCCGACGAGCTGATCGCGGACACCGAGCGCGGCGGCTCGACCCTCGCGCCGCGCTAGAACTGCGGCACCGAGGAGCCCAGCCCCGGGGGGTGGCAACGAAAACTCTCGCCCAGCGCGAGATTTCTTTGCCAGTGGGGCGCGGTCGCCTCAGTGCCCGCCGTTGCCGTCGCCGTTGCGGCGCTCGCGCGCCGCTATCTCCTCCATCCGCTCGAGCCGGTCGACGCCGAGCGCCGAGCGCGACGAGGGCGCCACGCGCGCGAGCGAGTAGCGGCGCCGCACCGGGCTCTTCGCCCGCGGCGTGTCGTCCGGCACGAGGCTGTAGCGACGTGGCTCCATTGAGGGCGAAATATCGCCGTCAGCGGCGCTTTTTCGTATCGCCCTGTGTCGAAAGATCAGGCCGTGCGCTTGGCCGGAATGTCCAAGGCGGCCAGCACCGCTTCCAGCACCCGCCCGGCGCCGAAGCGCACCACGTCGTCCGCCACGAGGCCGGTCTCGCGCTCGGCCTCGGCGATCGCGGCGCGCGCCGCGTCCTCGTCGAGATCGGAGGTGTTCAGCGCGATCGCGGCCACGGATGCCGGGCGCACCCGGGCGGCCACCCCCTCGTAGGCGGCGATCAGCTCGTTCAGGGGCGGGATCGGCAGGTCCGGGTAGTTGCGGTTGTGCGTGGCGTTCGGCTTGTGCACCAGCACGAGCAGGTCGGGCGCCGAGCCATGCAGCAGTCCCAGCGTCACGCCCGAGTACGCCGGGTGGAAGAGCGCGCCCTGGCCCTCCACGAACAGGAGGTCGCCGCGCTCGGCGCCCTCGTGCACCAGCCGCTCGCCCGCGCCCGCCACGTAGTCCGAGATCACGTGGTCCACGGCGATGCCCCAGCCGGCGATGGCCACGCCGGTCTGGCCGGTCGGCACGAACACGGAGCGGATCCCGCGCTCGCGCGCGGCCATGTCGAGCTCGAGCGTCACGACCTTCTTCCCGATCACCGTGTCCGAGCCCACGCTGTGAACGACGCGCACCGAGTCGGGGCGGCTGTACGGGCCCTTCGGCACGGTCAGGTCGGGCGGCGCCAGGCGCAGGTCGCGCAGCGCGACCCCGGCCTCGAGGCGGCGTGCAGGAGCTCCGGGTCGTCGATCAGCTGCGTGTGCAGGCCGGCCTCGAGCGACAGCCCGGCGTCGATCGCCGCCAGCAGCGTCGATCGCCAGGCGGGGTCGAGCTTGCCGCCCGGCGGCGCCACGCCGATCAGCAGCGTCTCGGCGCCGCGCTCGATCGCCTCGTCGAGCGTCGCGACGATCGGGACGGGGTGGAGCGCGAACGGCTCCACCTCGCTGGCGGTGCGGCCGGCGAGGGTCGAGTCGATCACCGCGACCACGTCGCGCGTGCCGTAGCGGATCACGCCGTGGGCGGTCTTGCCCGTGTGCTTCGCGAACAGCCCCTCCGCGAAGATCGCGAGCCGGTCGCTCACGCCGGCGCCACCCCGAGCCCGGGGCCGTCGCCCGGCAGCACGCGGCCGTCCTCGAAGCGGAGGCCGGTGAACGGCTCGTCGGCGAGCAGCAGGTGGCCGTCGAGGTCGACCCAGTCGGCGAGCGAGGCGATCGCGGCGGCGGGGGCGACGCCGAGCTGCGACTCGACCATGCAGCCGAGCATCACTCGGAGCCCGAGGGCGCGCGCGGCGTGGATCATCCGCACAGCCTCGCGCACGCCGCCCGACTTGGCGAGCTTCACGTTGATGCCGTCCGCGTAGGCGGCGGCGGGGGCGACGTCGCGCGAGGTCCTGGCAGCCCTCGTCGACGACGACCGGCAGCCGCGGGCTGAGCTCGCGCAGGCCGCGGAAGGACTCGAGGTCCTCCGCCGGGAAACGGCTGCTCCACGAACTCCACCTCCAGGCGGATCAGCTCGGGCATCAGCTCGCGCGCCGACTCGAGCGTCCAGCCCTCGTTGGCGTCCACCCGCAGCGGGGCGTCCGACTCCGCGCGCACCGCCTCGAGGCGCTCGAGGTCCTCGGCGCCGCCGACCTTGACCTTCAGCGCGCTGAACTCGCGCGCGCGGCGCGCGCGGTCGCGCGTGCCCTCGAGCGAGTCGATGCCGATCGTGAACGAGGTGGGCGGCGCCTCGGGCGAGAGCCCGAGCAGGCGCCAGACGCGGCACGCCGAGCCTGCTGGCCGATCCAGTCGTGGAGCGCCGCGTCGAGCGCGGCCTTGCCGGCGGCCTCGCCGTCCACGTCCTCGAGCCGCTCCTCGATCGCCTCGAGCGCGAACGGGTCGTCGCCCACGAGCGGCGGCGCGGTCGTGGCGAGGAACTCGCGTGCCGAGTCGACCGACTCGCCGCGGTAGTAGACGGGCGCGGCCTCGCCGCGGCCGATCAGCCCGTCGTGCTCCAGCTCGACCTGCACGACCGACTGCGTCGTGCGCGAGCCGCGCGCGATGCCGAACTCCTCGGCGAGCGCGAGTGACGTGGTTGTGGCGCGGAGCTCCACGGGGCGGAAAGCATGACGATCAGCGCGACTCCTCCTCGGCGCGGGCGGCGCGCAGCGCCTCCATCGCCCCCATCGGCTCCACGTCGAACAGCTTGGCCGGCTCCGTGTCGGTCACGACCGTCTCGCTGGCGAGGCTCTCGACGAGCGGCTTGCGCCACCCCGGCGTCGACCGGGGTCACGAGGCCGATCCAGTGCGACGACAGCCACGGGGTGAGGAGGGGCACGGGCACCTTCGGCCGGCGCCGCTTCCCGAGCACCTCGGCCATCAGGTCGAGCAGCTCCGAGTACGTCATCACGTCGGGGCCGCCGATCTGGATCTCGCGGCCGGCGGCCTCCGGGCGCTCCGCCGCCTGCGCGAGGTACTCGAGCACGTCGTCGATGGCGATCGGCTGGGTCCGGTTGCGCAGCCAGGCTCGGCGCGATCATCGCCGGCAGGCGCTCCACGAGGTAGCGCAGCGTCCGGTACGACTCGCTCTCCGCGCCGATCACCATCGCGGCGCGGAAGTACACGAGCGGCGGTCCCTCGGCCGCCAGCGTCGCGGCGGTCGCGGCGCGGCTCTTCAGGTGCTCGGAGCGCTCGTCGCCGAGCCCGCCGAGGTAGACCACCCGCTCGACGCCCTCGTCCTTCGCCATGCGCGCGAAGTTGGCCGCCGCCTTGCGCTCGCGCTCCGCGAAGCCGCCGCCCTCGTTGCCGCGCCCCATGGAGTGGACGAGGTAGTAGGCGGTGGACACGTCCTCCCCGGCGCCGCGCAGGCTCGCGGCGTCGAGCACGTCGCCCTCGTGCAGCTCGTGCCCCGCGGCCTCGAGATCCTCCGCTCGGGCGCGGTCCCGGACGAGCGCTGCGCACGGCCACGCCGCGGGCCGCCAGGGCGTCCGCGAGCCGGCCTCCGATGAAGCCGGTGGCTCCGGTCACGAGTGCGCGCATCAGGTGGTTGGTACCAGGCCCTGCCGGTGCGCAACCGCGGCGGCCTCGGTGCGGGAGCGCACGTTCAGCTTCGCGAGGATGCGCGACACGTGGACGCTGGCCGTCTTCTCGGCCATGTGGAGCCGCTCGCCGATCTCGCGGTTCGTGGCGCCCGCGGCCACGAGCGCGAGCACGTCGCGCTCGCGCGCGGTCAGGCCGAACGGGTCCTCGGCCTCCGGCGGCGGCCGCGGCGGCGGCGCCGCCGCGCTCCTCGCCGAGCTGGAGCCGCGCCCGCGCGGCGAGCGACTCGACCTCCTCCACGAGCCACGCGCTGCCGAGCCGCCGCGCGCCGGTCAGGGCGAGCGACGCGGCGCGCGTGGCGCCGTCGCGGTCGCGTGCGGCCATGAGCGCCTCGGCCTCGCGCCAGCGGCAGTAGGCGGCGGGGTAGGGCCGCGGGATGTCGTCCCACAGGCGCGGCCGCCGCCGCCCAGAGCGCCGCCGGGTCGCCGCCGCCCGCGGGCCTTCGCCGGTCGCGCGCGCGTGCTCGGCCTCCGCCGTCGCGAGCTGCGCCGCCTCCACGACCCAGCCGGACTCCGCGGCCAGGCGGGCGCGCTCCAGCAGCGCGTCGGCGCGCGTCGCGGACCGCCGCGCCGGCCTCGGCGTCGCGGCGGTCGCGCGCGCCCTCGCCGGCGTCGCCCTCGACGCGCAGGCCGGCGGCCGTGAGCGCCGTGATCCGCACGATGTCCTCGGAGCAGTACTCGATCCGGTCGAGCGAGTCGTCCACGCGCGGCGCGCGCGGCGTCGAGATCGCCGCGGCGGCGCGCCAGCTCCGCGCGCAGGACGCCGTACGGCGCCGATGAACTGCGGCTCGGTCGAGGTCTCGGCCGCCTCGCCGAGCGCGGCGAGCGCCTCGTCGGCGAGCTCGAGCGTCGCCGCGCCCGAGCGCGAGCTCGGCCCGGCGACATCTGCCAGTAGAGGAGCGTGCCGCCGGTGTGCCGGCGGCTCGGCGCCGGGATCGCGCTCCGGCCTCGGCCCAGTCGCCCAGGTGGAAGCTGAACTCCGAGACCGACCAGCCGCAGCCAGTCCGCCGTGCGCCAGGCGCGCGTGAGCCCGGCCTCGAGCCCCTGGCGCGCGACCGCGAGCGCCTCCTCGGTGCGGCCGGACGAGGTGGAGGATCTCCGCGATGTTGATCCAGGCGCCGCCCTCCTCCATCTGGAAGCCCGTGCTTCTGCGGCGATCGCGAGCGACTCGCGCAGGTGCGCGACGCCCGCGTCCGTCTCGCCGCTGTCACCGAGCGACGTGCCGAGCGCGTTCAGCGCGATCGCCTCGGCCTCGCGCGTGGCCCACCGCGCGCGCCACCTCGAGCGCCTCGCGGGCGCACTCGGCCGCCTCCGTGAAGCGCGACTGGAGCATGCGCCGCTTCGCGAGCTGGGACAGCAGCGTCGCGCGCTCGGCGGTCTCCTCGTCGCTCGGCAGCAGCTCGAGCGCGTCGCTCAGCATCGTCGACCGACTCGTCCTGCCGGTGCTGGCTCCACAGCGCCTGGCTGAGCCGCTCCCGCAGGAGGGCTGCGCGCCCGGGTCGGCGCGCGTGGTCGACGAGCTCGAGCGCCCGCCGCAGGAGCGCCTCCTGGCGCACCGGGTCGCCCGCCTGGTCCGCCGTCGACGCGGCGCGGCGCAGCAGCTCGAGCTCGTCGATGCCCGCGAGCCGCTCGGGGTCGTCCACGCGCTCCCAGAGCCCGAGCGCGCGCTCGAAGAGCGCCTGCGCCTCGCCGAACGCGTTCACACGCTCGGCCGCCAGCGCCGCGCGCACCGCGGCGGCGAGCGCCTGCGGCTGGTCGCCCGCCGCGGCCCAGTGGTGCGCCGCCTGCGCCGTGATGTGCGCGCCCTGCTCGCCGGCCTCGATGCGCTCGTCGAGCGCGCGCGCGAGCGCCGCGTGCATCTCGGTGCGCTCGCCCGGCAGCAGGTCGTCGTAGACCACCTCGCGCAGCAGCGCGTGGCGGAAGCCGTAGCTCTCGTCGCCGACCGTCACGACGATGTGGCTCGCCACCGCCTCGCGCAGCGCGTCGCGCAGGTCGGCCTCCTCGAGGCCGGCCACCGCGGCCACGAGCGCGTGGTCCGCCGCCGGCTGGCAGGCGAGCCAGCGGAGCAGCTCCTGCGCGCGCGGCGAGAGCCGCTCCACGCGCAGCATCAGCGCGTCGCGCAGCGTCGGCGGCAGCGAGCCGCGGCCGTCGAGGCCGGCGGCGAGGATCTCCTCCGCGTACAGCGCGTTGCCCTCGCTGCGCGAGTACAGGCGCTCGACGAGCTCCTGGTCGGGCGGCCCGGCGAGGATGCCCTCGAGCTGCTCGGCCAGCTCCTCGACCGTGAAGCGCGGCAGCTCGAGCAGGCGCGCGTACGGGTCGCTCGCGAGCTCCGCGAGCAGCGGGCGCAGCGGGTGGCGGCGGTGGAGCTCGTCGGAGCGGTAGGTGCCGAGCACGAGCAGGCGCTCGGTGCAGATCGTGCGCGCGAGGAAGCCGATGAACGAGCGCGTCGAGCTGTCCGCCCAGTGGAGGTCCTCGACGACCAGGACGACCGGCCCGGGCTCGGAGAGCGACTCGAGCAGCGTGAGCAGCGCCTCGAAGACGCGCGACTGCGCCGCCTCGCTCGCCGGAGCTGCCGGCGCCGAGGCCCGGGCAGGATCGCGTCGAGCGCCGACCGGAGCGGGCGAGGCAGGGCCTCGAGTGCCGGGTCGCCGTCGCGGACGAGCGGGCGGAGCGCGCTCAGGAGCGGTGCGTAGGGAAGCTCGTCCTCACCGAGCTCCACGCAGTCGCCGGAGAGCACGCGCGCGCCCGACTCGCGCGCGTGCCGCTTCAGCTCGTCCGCGAGGCGCGACTTGCCGACGCCCGACTCACCGCCAACCAGGGCGAGCGACGGCCGGGCTCCGGCCGCGTCGCGCAGCGCGGCCTGAAGCTCGGCGAGCTCTCCTGCTCGCCCGACGAAGCGAGCGCTCGTCATGCGAGTGGCCATCAGGCCGCGCCAATCCTGCCGAGGTGAGAGTCGATGTAGATGGCGTTGAGGCGGGGATCCATGTGTGCGCTCCTCTCGATCGATTGCACTCATGGAGTGTCGAGCTGAGGCGCCGCGCGCACATCGGGCATTCGGAGCGACTTCGCGGATCCGACCCCTTACCTGGCCAGGTGGGACCCTTACCTCTGCGTGAAGGCCGGGCTCTGCGACAGCTGCACGCACCAGAAGCTGATCAGGAGCGGGCGCGGAAGCGTCTTCTCGATGTGCCTGCTGCACAAGACCGACGAGCGCTTTCCGAAGTACCCGCGCCTCCCGGTGGAGCGCTGCCCGGGATACCGCCCGCGAGACCGGACGGGCTAGCGGGTTCCCTCGACGATCGTGCGGCCGTCGTCGCCAACGCGGACCTCGGGCGCCTCGTCCGAGATCGTGCCCGAGAACTGCCCGCGCGGCGCCGGGCCGCCGCCCGGCGCCACGGCCTTCGCCTTGCCGTCGAGGCCGGCGGCGACGCGCCAGCTCGACCTCGAAGTCGCCCGCCTGCACGGCGGTCACCGACCAGCGGAAGGTCCTCTGCGCGTCCGGCTCGAGCGGGCCGCACGCCCAGGTGTTCACGTAGGCGGTGTCGCAGCCGCGCGGGCGGCGTCCTTCGCCTCCGGGAAGCCGGCGATCTCGACCTGCACGCCGTTGATGCGCGAACACCGGCCGCGACGGGTCGGCGAGCTCCGGGTCGTCCTTGTCGCTCGTCGAAGCCGTCCACCGTCACGGCGATGTTCGGGATCGTCTCCTGGCCGGCGTTGCGGAGCGTGACGACGAGCGCCGAGCTCTTGGCGAGCTTCTGGTCCTCGGGGAACTCGGCCGACACGACCTCGACCGGGAAGTCGCCCTCGGGCTCGTTCTCGTCCTGGCGCTCCCCGCCGCCGCATCCCGCGACGGCGAGGAGGCATAGCGCTGCAACGCTCCTCCGCCTCAAAGCGGCGCGAACATACCACCGAATCCGCCGCACACGCGCAGGTTGCCGGCCTGCGACGGTTCCCTCTGGCGGACCCAGGATGCATGCCATAGGCTTCCGCGCGGGGAGGAGTTCTTAGAGTGGTACGAGCCGCAGCCGATCGGGTCTTCTTGCCGACCAAGAACCTGCTGGAGCAGGTCGGCGACATGATGATCCTGACCGGCAAGACGCTGGTGTCGGCCCTGCGGCCGCCGTACCCGTACGGCACCGAGTTCGTGCAGCAGTTCCTGTTCATGCTGCGGCTCTGCTGGCTGCCGCTCACGATCTCGACGATCGCGTTCGGCTACGGCGCGCCGGGGCTCCAGGCCGGCAACTTCCTCGTCCTGTTCGGCGCGATCGACCGCCTCGGCGGCTTCTTCGTGCTCGCGTCGATCCGCGAGTTCGCGCCATTCGTGACCGCGATCATCCTCGCGGGCGTCGGCGGCACCGCCATCACCGCCGACCTCGGCGCGCGCAAGATCCGCGAGGAGCTCGACGCGCTCCAGGTGCTCGGCGTCGACCCGATCAAGAACCTCGTCGTGCCGCGCTTCCTGGCGCTGATGGTCGTGACCGGCCTCTTCAACATCTACGCGCTGATCTTCGGCATCTTCGGCGGCGTCCTCGCGACGCTCACCTTCGACGCGCCGTTGGGGCCGTTCTTCGCCACCCTCCTCAACAACGCGAGTACCACCGACCTCTGGGGATCCGTGGTGAAAACCACGCTCTTCGGAGCGATCATCGCGATCGTCTCCTGTTACAAGGGGATGACCGCCTCGGGAGGCGCCGAAGGCGTGGGGAGGGCCGTCAACCAAGGCGTGGTGATCGAGTTCCTCGGCATCTTCGCCTTCAACTACGTCTTCACGCAGACGCTGCTCGCCACCCATCCCGAGATCTCGGTGATCAAGTAATGGGGCGCACCTGGCTGAGCGTCCCGCGCGACTGGATCGCCTCGTTCGGCGACATCGCGAAGTTCTGCGCGCGCGTGGCCGGCTCGGTCTTCAACGGCCGGGTGTTCCACTTCTTCGGCGAGGCGCTGCGGCAGGCCGGCATCCTGATCCTCGGCTCGGCGCTCGTGATCTGGGGCCTCGCGTTCATCCTCGGCCTCCAGTGCGGGATCGAGGGCGCCTACTTCAACCGCTCGGTCGGCGCGCCGGCGTACGCGGGCGTGTTCAGCGCGTGGTGCGACCTGCGCGAGATCATGCCCTACGCGTTCGGCTACATGATGTCCGCGAAGGTCGGCACGGGCCTCGTCGCCGAGATCGGCGCGATGCGGATCTCGGACGAGATCGACGCGCTCGAGGTGATGGGCATCAACTCGCTCGTCTTCCTGTGCGCGACGCGCCTGCTGGCGGCCTGGATGGTGCTGCCGTTCATGTACATCGCGGCCGTCGGCGCCGGGTTCTTCGCGAGCTACCTGGCGGTGGTCGAGCAGATCGGCGAGGTGTCCTCAGGCGGGTTCTTCCTGATCTTCTGGATGTTCCAGAACCCGCCCGACCTGTTCTACAGCCTGATCAAGGGCATGACGATGGCCACGGTGATCGTGCTCGTGGGGTGCTACTACGGCTACAACGCGAGCGGAGGTCCGGTGGGAGTGGGCACCGCGACGGCGAAGTCAATGGTGCTGAACACGGTGATGGTCCACCTCGTAGGGATGGTGGGGACGCAGATCTTCTGGGGCTCGAATCCAAGAGCACCGATAGGTGGGTGAGGGAGACGTGAGCGAGGAGCGCAGGGACGAAGAGGACACGAAGCCGCTCGATCGCCGCAGGACTGGGAGGAGACGCGCGGCGAGCAGCAGCCAGGAGGAGGAGCCCGCCGCGGGCGGCGCCGCACCGGCGAGATGACGCACGAGCGTGGCTCGCAGGCCGAGGCCGACGAGTACCAGTGGCACACCGGCACGAAGCGCGAGCACGGCTCGGACGACGCCGTCGAGTTCATCGACGTGGTGAAGGCGTTCGGCCGCAACCGCGTGCTCAACGGGCTCAACCTGGGCCTGCCGGACAACCAGATCTCGATGATCCTCGGCCCCTCGGGCACCGGCAAGTCGGTCTGCATCAAGCACATGGTCGGCCTGCTCTATCCGGACGAGGGCGACGTGATCGTGCACGGCGAGTCCGTGCCGGACATGGCCGACGAGGAGCTGTTCGAGATGCGGAAGAAGTTCGGCGTCCTGTTCCAGGACGGCGCGCTCTTCGGCTCGATGAACGTCTTCGACAACACGGCGTTCCCGCTTCGCCAGCACACCGACAAGGGCGAGGACGAGATCCGCGAGATCGTGGACCGGCGCCTCGGCGAGGTCGGCCTCGCGGCCGCCGCCGAGAAGATGCCGAACGAGCTCTCCGGCGGGATGCGCAAGCGCGCCGGCTTCGCGCGCGCGCTCGTGCTCGACCCGGACATCGTGCTCTTCGACGAGCCGGACTCGGGCCTCGACCCGGTGCGTACCGCGCTCCTGTGCGAGCTGATCATGGAGGTCCACGAGGAGAACGGCGGGGCCTACTGCGTGATCACGCACGACATCATGTCCGCCCGCCGCGTGGCCGACTACATCGCGATCCTGTGGAAGGGGAGGATCGTGGAGTCCGGCCCGGCGAGCGAGCTCTTCAATTCCGACAACCAGTTCGTAAGGCAGTTCCTGTCCGGAGAGGCGCAGGGGCCCCTGGGCATGGAGTAACGCAGGGCGGCGCGCCCCGGAGGGCGCGCCTGGGAGGCGCCGGTCGATTGACCGCGCTTGGACTCGAGAAAAAGAGAGGGAAGGACTCGCGAGCCGCTCCGTGCTGAGCGTGGCTCCGCCGTGGCGCGACTCCTCGCCGTCGCGGCGCTGATCGCCGCCGTCACGCTGGCGGCGCTCGCGATGTTCGGGGGCGGCGAGCGCCTACAAGGTCAAGGCGGTCTTCGACAGCGCCGGCCAGCTCGTGCCCGGCAACCAGGTGCGCGTCGGCGGGCAGCCGATCGGCACGATCGCGGACATCGAGCTCGACGACTCGGCGAACGCCGTGATCACGATGGAGCTCGAGGACGTGGTCGCGCCGCTCCACGAGGACTCGACCGCGACGATCCGCGCGACCTCGCTGTCCGGCATCGCCAACCGCTACGTCTCGCTGAAGCCCGGCCCGAACAGCGGCGACGAGCTCGAGGACGGCAGCACGATCTCGGCCGACGAGACCTCCGCGCCGGTCGACATCGACGTGCTCTTCAACACGCTCGACGAGGACACGCGCGCGGGCCTCAGGAACCTCGTCCGCGGCTCGGGCGACCAGTACGACGGCCGCGCCTCCGAGGCCGGCGAGAGCATCGAGTACTTCGCGCCCTTCCTGGCGAGCGGCACCCGCTTCGCCGAGGAGCTGGCGCTCGACCAGGCGGTGCTCGAGCGCTTCCTGAAGGACGGCGTCGAACACGGTGGGCGCGATCGCCGAGCGCCGCGACGACCTCGCCGGGCTCGTGGTGAACACGAGCGCGGCGATGGGCGCGATCGGCGACGAGAGCGTGGCGCTCCAGCGCGCGCTCGAGCTGCTGCCCGGCACGTTCCGGAAGGCGAACACGACGTTCGTGAACCTGCGCACCACGCTCGACGACCTCGACGTGCTCGTCGAGGAGTCGAAGCCGGCCACCCGCGAGCTGGCGCCGTTCTTCCGCGAGCTGCGGCCGCTCGTGGCCGACCTCCGGCCGACGATCGCCGACCTGCGCGCGCTGATCCGCCAGCCGGGCGCGAACAACGACCTGATCGAGCTCACCGCGAAGCAGCCGCGGCTCGCGCAGCTCACGAACAACGTCTTCCCGCGCGCGATCCGGGCGCTCGACCGCGCCCAGCCGGTGATCGCGTACGCCCGCCAGTACACGCCCGACCTCGCCGGCTGGTTCACGAAGTTCGGCCAGGTGGCGGCCTACTACGACGCGAACGGCCACTACGCGCGCGTGATGCCGGTGTTCAGCCCGGCGCGGAGGAACGCGGACAACACGCTCACGGCGCTGCCGCCTCGCGACCGGCTCCAGGGCTACGACAGCGGCGTGCTGCGCCACTGCCCGGGCGGCTCGGTGCAGCCGCCGCCCGACGGATCCGCCCCGCAGCCCGCCGAGGGCTGTGACCCCGAGGACACCCCACCCGGCCCATGAGGAGGCTCGTCTACATCGGGCTGATCGTGGCGATCCTGCCCTGGATCGTGATCGGGATCGTGCGCGAGGGCACGGACGACGACACGAACGACGCCTACTACGTCCGCGCGATCTTCGACAACGCCTCGACGCTGGTCGCGGGCGAGGACGTGAAGATCGCGGGCGCCCCGGTGGGCGTGATCTCGGACATGAACGTGACCGACGAGAAGCAGGCGGCGGTCACGCTCCGGATCGACGACGAGGGCTTCGTGCCCTTCAAGGAGGACGCCGAGTGCACGGTCCGGCTCCAGGGCCTGATCGGCGAGCGCTTCGTGGAGTGCGAGCCCGGCAGCGCGGCCTCCGCCGAGCTGGCCGAGATCGGCGAGGGCGACGGCGAGGGCGAGTACCTCCTGCCGGTCGAGCAGACGAGCTCGCCGGTGGACCTCGACCTGCTCAACAACATCATGCGGCTGCCGTACCGCGAGCGCTTCGCGATCCTGCTGAACGAGCTCGGCACCGGGCTCGCGGGCCGCGGCGAGGACCTGAACGAGGTCATCCACCGCGCGAACCCGGCCCTTCGCGAGACCGACGAGGTGCTCGCGATCCTGGCGAACCAGAATCGCGCGCTCGCGCGGCTCGCCTCGAACTCCGACCGCGCGCTGGGCCCGCTGGCGCGCGAGCGCGAGCGCTTCGCCCACTGGATCGTCGAGGCGAACCGCACCGGTGAGGCCTCGGCGGAGCGCCGCGACGACATCGCCCGCGGCATCGACCGGCTGCCGGCCTTCCTCCGCGAGCTGCGCGGCCTGATGGTGGACCTCGAGGGGCTCACCGACCAGGGCACCCCGCTGCTCGACGACCTCGGCGCCGCGGCGCCCGACCTCGGGCGCCTGATCCGCGCCCAGGGCACGCTCGCCGACGCGTCGCGGGAGTCGTTCCCGAGCCTCGGCGACGCGCTCGAGCGCGGCCGCCCGGCTCTGATCGAGGCGCGGCCCCTGATCCGCGATCTCGGACGGCTCGGCAAGCAGCTCGCGCCCGGTCTCGTCGGACCTCGACGACCTCACCGCGAGCCTCGACGAGACCGGCGCGATCGAGCGGCTCAACGACTTCCTCTACTACCTGGCGCTGGGCACGAACGGCTTCGACTCGCTCGGCCACTACCTGCGCGCCGGGCTCGTGACCAACACGTGCACGGAGTACGCGACGGTGAGCACCGGCCTCGCGTGCACCGCGAACTTCACCCAGCAGGCCGCCGCATCGGCGAGCGGGAGCCTCGAGGCTCGCAACGCACCCGAGCCCGAGCCGGGCTCCGGGGGCAGCGTGCCGCCCACCGGGACGCTCCTCGAGGACCTGCTGGTGCCCGGCTCGGCGGAGCTCCGGCGCGAGCGCGCGGCGAACATGAAGGCGCTCCGCGAGCGCGCCAGCAGGCCGTCCGAGGGCATGGCCGAGAGCGAGCCGATGCTCGACTACCTGCTCGGAGGCGACCGGTGAGCCGCGGCCGCGCAGGAGGCGCTCTAACGGCGAGCCCCGTGCTCGTGGGCGCGGTCACGGTCCTCGTGACCATCGTCGCGGTGTTCCTCTCGTACAACGCGAACTCGGGCCTGCCGTTCGTGCCGACGTACGACCTGAAGGCCAACCTCCCGAACGCGGCCCAGCTCGTGCGCGGCTTCGAGGTGCGGATCGGCGGCGCGCGCGTGGGCGTGATCTCGAAGATCGAGCCGATCAGGCGCGACGACGGCTCGACCTACGCGCAGGTGACGATGAAGCTCGACAAGGAGATCGAGCCGATTCCCGCCGACTCGGTGCTGCGGGTGCGCCCGCGCTCGGCGCTGGGGCTCAAGTACATCGAGCTCGAGCCCGGCCGCTCGCGGACCGAGGGGCTCGCCGCCGGATCGACGATCGGCGTCGAGCAGGTGCGCGTGGGCGTCGAGCTCGACGAGGTGTTCAACATGTTCGACGGGCCCGCGCGGGTGGGCCAGCGCAACTCGCTCGACGGCTACGGCGGCGGCCTGGCCGGGCGCGGGCAGGACCTGAACACCGCGATCGAGGAGCTCGGGCCGCTGCTGCGCAACCTCCAGCCGGTGATGCGGAACCTGAGCGACCGCGAGACCCGGCTCGGCCGCTTCTTCACCGAGCTCGGCGACGCGGCCGAGGAGGCAGCGCCGGTGGCCGAGGAGCAGGCGGCGCTGTTCGTGAACCTCGACATCTCGTTCACGGCGCTCGCGAGCATCGCGCGCCCGTTCCTCCAGGAGACGATCACGGAGGGGCCGCTCACCGAGGAGGTCGCGATCCGCGAGTTCCCGCTCCAGCGCCCGTTCATCCGCAACCAGACGGCGTTCTTCCGCGAGCTCCGCCCGGGCGTCGCCACGCTGCCGCACTCGGCGCCGATCGTGGCCGACGCGTTCGAGGCGGGCACCGACGTGCTGCCGCGGACGATCCGGATGAACGAGGACCTGGCCGACGTGTTCGAGGCGCTGGCGGACTTCTCGGACGACCCGATGGTGCGCGCGGGGATCGACAGGCTCACGCGGGTCTCGGCGTCGCTGCGGCCGACGCTGCGCTTCCTCACCCCCGCACAGACCGTGTGCAACTACGGCACGCTCTGGTTCCGGAACGCGGCCAGCCTGCTCTCCGACGGGGACTCGAACGGCACCTGGCAGCGGTTCATGGTCGTCGCCGCGCCCACGCAGCGCAGCTCGGACATCTTCGGCCCGAACAACGAGGGCCTGCCGTCGAGCGGCCTGGCCAACGGGCCGCAGGTCGAGAACCACACGCACCTCAACATGTACCCGAACACCGCCGCGCCCGGCCAGGAGCGCGAGTGCGAGGCCGGGAACGAGCCGTACGCGCGCGGCCAGACGGTGGCGGGGAACGTGCCCGGCAACCAGGGCACGGAGACCGACGGCCAGGGCGGCCCCTCGATCGGGAGGGCGCCATGAGGAACGCCGGACGCTTCTCGCCGCTCCAGGTTGGCCTGGTCGCGCTCGGCCTGATCCTGATCGTGACCTTCCTGGCGTTCACGAAGGACATCCCGTTCACGAAGCCGTACGAGCTGAAGGCGCGCTTCGAGAACGCGCCGCCGATCCAGAAGAACCAGGCCGTCCGGATCGCCGGTGTGGACATCGGCAAGGTCTCGAAGATCGAGCCGGTGAGCGACGACTCGTCCGCGATCACGGTGACGATGAAGCTCGACGAGGACGCGCTGCCGATCCACGAGGACGCGCGCATCAAGGTGCGCCCGCGGATCTTCTTCGAGGGCAACCTGTTCTTCGACATCCAGCCGGGCACCCCGAGCGCGCCCGAGCTCGAGAGCGGCGAGACGATCCCGGCCTCGCAGACGTCCGCGCCGGTCCAGATCGACCAGGTGCTCGGCGCGCTCCAGGCGGACACCCGCGAGGACCTCCGGAAGCTCCTGATCGGCTACGGCGGCGCGCTCAACAACGAGCCGCAGCCGGGCGAGGACGACGACCAGGACGAGGACACGCGCGGCGAGACCGCCGGCAAGGCGCTGAACGACTCGCTCGAGTACTCCGCCGGCGCGCTGCGCGGCGCGGCGATCGTGAACCAGGCGTTCCTCGGCACCGACGCCCACGACCTCTCGAAGCTGATCGCCGGCCAGCAGCGGATCTTCGCGGCCCTGTCCACGAACGAGAGCACGCTCAAGGACCTGATCACCAACTTCAACGTCACGATGGGCGCGCTGGCGACGGAGCAGTCGAACCTCCGCCAGACGATCGCGCTGCTGCCGCGCGTGCTCGAGGCGGCGAACCCGACGCTCGACTCGCTGAACGCGGCCTTCCCGCCCACGCGCGCCTGGGCGCTCGAGATGATCCCGGGCGTCCGCGAGACGCCGGCCACGATCGACGCCGCGTTCCCGTGGATCCGCCAGACGCGGGCGCTGCTCAGGCCCGCCGAGCTCCAGGGGCTCGTGAACGAGCTCCAGCCCGCGATCGACGACTTCGCCGAGTTCACGGACGGCCAGGTCGACTTCCTGCCGGTGCTCGACAAGTTCAACCGCTGCCAGCTCCAGGTGATCCTCCCGACCGGCGAGACGCGGATCGACGACGGCGCGCTGTCCACCGGCCTGCGGAACTACCAGGAGTTCTTCCAGACGATGGTGGGGCTCTCGGGCGAGTCCGCCAACTTCGACGGCAACGGCTCGTACACGCGCTTCCAGTCCGCCGGCGGCGGCTACCAGGTGAACACGCCGCCGGTCGGCACGTTCCGCGAAGGGCTGTTCGGCTCGGCCGCCCGGCCGCCGCTCGGGACCCGCCCGGCGCGCGGCCCGAAGGCGCCCTACCGGCCGGACGCGCCCTGCCACCGCCAGACGCCGCCCGACCTGAACGCCGCCGAGATCGGGGCGGGCCCGTGAGGCGCCAGATCCGCGAGCAGCTGCCCGTCTTCGTGGCGATCCTGTTCCTGCTGGTCCTGTCGCTCGGGATCGGGGGCTACATCCTGTCGAACCAGCGCTTCTACCTGCCGGCCTGGTTCCCGGTGCTCGGCACGGACTTCTACGAGGTGAAGGCCGAGCTCCCGACCGGCCAGGCGGTCGTGCCGGGCCAGGGCCAGACGGTGAACATCGCCGGCGTGAAGGTCGGCGAGGTCGGCGAGGTGAACCTCGAGAACGGCCGCGCGGTCGTGCTGATGCAGATCCGCGCGGAGCACGCCCCGATCTACCGCGACTCGACCGTGCTGCTGCGGCCGAAGACGGGCCTGAAGGACATGTACCTCGCGCTCGACCCGGGCACGGAGAGCGCCGGCGAGATCCCCGAGGGCGGCCGCGTCCGGGTGGCGAACACGCTGTCGGACGTGAACGCCGACGAGATCCTGGCCCAGCTCGACGGCGACACGCGCGACTACCTCCGCATCCTGCTGAACGCGGGCGGCACCGCCTTCGACGACGAGATCTCGGACCCCGAGGGCCGCTTCGAGCAGACCGCCGAGCAGGACCTGCGCGAGGTGTTCAAGCGCTTCGAGCCCACGGCGCGCGACGCCGAGCGCTTCACGAAGCTGCTGATCAAGCGCCGCCACAACATCAAGCGCGTGATCCACAACTTCCAGGAGCTGTCGACGGCGCTCGCGAGGCGCGACGAGCAGCTCGCCTCGCTGGTGGACTCGGCGAACGCCAACTTCGAGGCCTTCGCCTCCGAGGAGGACTCGCTGCGCGCGGCGCTTCAGGAGTTCCCGGGCGCGCTCTCCCAGACCGAGACGACGCTCCGCAAGGCCGGCGGGCTCGCCGACGAGCTGGGGCCGGCGCTCGAGCGGCTGCGGCCGTTCGCGCGTGAGCTGGCTCCCGCGCTGCGGCGGACGCGGCCGTTCTTCAACGAGACGACGCCGATCATCCGCGACCAGATCCGCCCGTTCGCCCGCGACGTGCAGCCGACGGTGCGCGACCTGCGCCGGGCGACCGAGGACCTCGCGGTGGTCACGCCGGCGCTCAACCGGAGCTTCAAGGTCCTCAACAGGTTCTTCAACACGCTCGCGTACAACCCGCCCGGCGAGACCGAGCCGTTCCTGTTCTGGAGCGCCTGGGGCGCCCACGCCGGGGCCACCCTCTGGTCGCTCCAGGACGCGCACGGCCCGGTGCGCCGCGGCATCGTGCTCGTGGGCTGCACGACCTACAACTCGCTCGAGCAGATCGTGATCGCCAACCCGCAGCTCGGCGTGCCGACGCAGCTCCTCAACCTGCCGTCCGAGAGCCAGAACTGCCCCAACAACCCGCCGGACGACCTGGTGCCATGATCAAGCAGACCCCCAGCCTCGGCCGGATCTTCGCCATGGTGGCGTTCACGCTGTCGTGCTTCGGGATCCTCGTGTTCCTGTGGCTCAGCTTCGGCGGCTCGGTTCCGCTCCAGCCGGAGGGCTACCGCGTGACCGTCCAGTTCCCGGAGGCGACCCAGCTCGCCCAGGAGGCGGACGTGAGGATCTCGGGCGTCCGCGTGGGCAAGGTGAAGACGCGCGAGCCGAACGCGCAGACCGGCCTGACCGACACGGTGATCGAGATCGACTCGCGCTACGCGCCGATCCCGAGTGACACGCGCGCGATCCTGCGGCAGAAGACGCTGCTCGGCGAGACGTACGTTGAGCTGTCGCCCGGCGACTCGGGGCCCGGCGGCGACCGCGTTGTCCCGGACGGCGGGCAGCTCCCGCGCGGCCAGGTGGCCGAGACGGTCGAGCTCGACGAGGTGCTCCGCACCTTCGACCCGGAGACGCGCCAGCGCTTCTCCACCTGGTTCGACCAGCAGGGGCTCGCGGCCCGCGGCCGCGCGGGCGAGATCAACGCCGCGCTGGCGCACCTGACCCCGTTCGCCGAGGAGACCGACGACGTCCTGAAGGTGCTGCGCGTGCAGAGCACGGCCACGCGCGGCCTGATCCGGGACACGGGCGAGGTGTTCGCCGCCCTCACCGAGCGGAAGGGCCAGCTGCGCGAGCTGATCCGCAACTCGAACCGCACGTGGGAGGCCATCGCCAGCCGCGACGCGCAGCTCGCGGACACCTTCCGCGTGTTCCCGACCTTCCTGCGCGAGAGCCGCGAGACCACCGAGCGCGTGACCGCGTTCGCGAACGAGGCGAACCCGCTCATCACCCAGCTCCGCCCGGCCGCCCGCGAGCTGTCGCCCACGCTGATCGACCTGGACCGGCTGGCACCGGACCTGCGCGGCTTCTTCCAGGACCTCGACCCGCTCGTGCGGGTCTCGCGCCGCGGCCTCCCGGCGGTCGAGCGGGTGCTCGACAACACGCGGCCGATCCTCGGCGAGCTGGACGACTTCCTGCGCGACCTGACGCCGGTCGTGGACTACCTCGGGCTGTACCGGCGCGAGATCGCGGCCTTCTTCGGCAACGACTCGGCCGTCACCCAGGCCGTCGGCCCCGGATTCGCCAGCCCGGCGAGCCTCCACTACCTCCGCGTGATGAACCCGCTCAACCCGGAGATCATGACCGGCTACCGGAACCGGCTCGGCACGAACCGCTACAACCCGTACACCGAGCCGGGCGGGTACGACCGCCTCGGGCGCGGCGAGCCGCTGCCGGTGTTCGGGAGCTACCTCTGCACTTCGAACCCGACTCCCTCGCCGCCGCCGCCGAACGAGTTCCTCAGCCAGCGGCTCGCCGACGAGATCGAGAAGTTCGTCTTCGGAATCGGCACCGAGAACCAGGGCCGGGCGCCCGCGTGCGTCGAGCAGGCGCCGCTGGGCCGCCTGGAGGGGCAGCCCGGGCGCTACCCGCGGGTGGAGCGGGATCCCTGACCGCCGCTTGCGGGCTGGTCTCTCTCCTAAGCTGACTGCGTGATCGAGCGCGCGCTTCGATGGCTCGTGGCCGGGGTCTCACGCCGGCCGCTGGTCGTCCTCGGCCTGACGGCCCTGCTGGCGCTCGCGGGCGCGGCGCTGGCGCTGCGGCTCGAGCCGAGCGCCGCCACCGAGACGCTGGTCGACCAGAACTCGGAGACATTCCAGGCCACCGAGCGCTTCAAGGACGACTTCGGCGACGAGGCCGTGCTCGTGCTCGTGCGCGGCGAGCTCACGCGGACCGTGCTCACGGCGGACCTGGGGCGGCTGGTCAGCCTCGAGGGCTGCCTGAGCGGGAACGTGCCGGACCGCAAGGAGGGGCTCGGGAGCCTGCCGCCGGTGTGCCGCGACATCGCGGAGCTCGACCCGGCGCAGGTCGTGTTCGGCCCCGGCACGTTCATCAACACCTCGGCGCGGCAGATCAACGGCCAGCTCGCCGTCCAGCGGCAGGCGGCGGACGAGGAGGCGGCGCGCGTGGCGGCCGCGACCCGCAAGCTCTCGAAGCGCCGTGGCGACCCGCCCGCCGAGCAGCGCCGGCTGGCCGCGGCGGCGGCGAACGCGGTGCAGGCGCGGTTCATCAACGACACGCTCAGGACCGCGCTCCGGTTCGGGCTCACGGGCGTCCCGAGCATCTACGACCAGACCTTCGTGTCCACCGTCGTCTTCGACCGCACGGCCGGCGAGCCGGGGGTCCCGAAGTCGCGCTTCGCCTACCTGTTCCCGTCGAAGAACGCGGCGATGATCACGGTCCGGCTGAAGCCGGGCCTGTCGGACACCGAGCGCAACCGGGCAATCGAGCTGATCCGGACCGCGGTCGGCCAGAAGATGTTCAAGCCGCGGGAGGGCGCGCGCTACATCGTCAGCGGCGTGCCGGTGGTGGCGGAGGCGCTCGCGGACGAGGTCCAGCGCGCGATCTTCGTGCTGCTCGGCGCCGCGCTGCTGCTCATGGCGGCCACGCTCGCGCTCGTCTTCCGCTCGCGCCTGCGGCTGCTCCCGCTGGGCGCTCGCGCTCGCGGCGGCGGCGATGACCTTCGGGGTGCTCCAGCTCGTGGGCGGCAGCCTCACGATGGCATCGATCGCCGTGCTCCCGGTCCTGATCGGGCTCGCGGTGGACTACGCGATCCAGTTCCAGTCGCGCTTCGACGAAGCGGAGGCGCGCGGGGAGGCGGAGCCCGCGGTGGCGGCCGCCGCGGCGGGCGGGCCCACCATCCTCACGGCCGGCCTCGCCACCGCCGTCGGCTTCCTCGTCCTGCTGCTGTCGCCCGGTGCCGATGGTGCGGAGCTTCGGCGGCCTGCTCGTGGTGGGCATCGTGATAGCGCTGGCCTGCGCCGTCCTGGCGGGCTTCGCCGCGCTGGTCCGACTGCGGGGCCGCGAGCCGCGCCCGTCGCGGCTCGCGAGCCACCCGCGCGTCGCCGCCCTCAGGAGCCACCCGCGGCTCGTGGCGGCGGGCGAGTGGCTCGCGGACCGCTCCTGGCGCGGGCTCGGCCTCGCGCTCTCGCGCCCGCGGCGGGTGCTCGCCATCGGCCTCGCGGTGGCGGTGGTCGGGCTCGCGCTCGACACCCAGAGCGAGGTCGTCTCGGACGTGCGCGAGCTGGTGCCGCAGGACCTGCCGGCGCTGAAGGACGTGAACGTGCTCCAGGAGGAGACGGGCGTCTCCGGCGAGATCGACGTGACCGTGCGTGCCGACGACGTGACGGACTCCAAGGTGATCGCCTGGATGACGCGTGTCCAGGACCGCATCCTGCGCGAGCACGGCTTCCGCTCGGGCAAGCGCTGCACGCAGGAGAACAACCCGCCCGAGCTGTGCCCCGCGCTGTCGCTGCCGGACCTGTTCGCCACCGTCGGCTCGGGCGAGGAGCAGGTGCGGCGCTTCCTCGACGCCGTGCCCGCCTACTTCTCGCAGGGCGTGGTCACGGAGGACCGCACGACGGCGAACCTCGCGTTCGGCATCCGGCTGATGCCGCTCGACCGGCAGAAGGAGGTCGTGGACGAGATCAAGGCCGCGCTCGACCCGCCGGAGGGCGTGGAGGCGTCGGTGGTCGGCCTGCCGGTGCTGGCGGCCGAGGCGAACGGCGCGCTGTCGTCGCCGTGGCGGCGCCTGCTCACGCTCGTTGCGGCCCTCGGAGGCGTCTTCCTGGTGCTGTTCGCGGCGCGCCGCTCGGCGCGCGAGGCGGCGGTGCCGCTGATCCCGATCGCGCTCGCCACCGGGTGGTCCGGGCTCGTGCTGTTCGTGCTCGGCCTCCTGCCGGGGTTCCTCGAGGTGGACCTCAACCCGATGTCGGTGACGCTGGGCGCGCTCGTGATCGCGATCTCCACGGAGTTCAGCGTGCTGCTCTCGGCGCGATACCGGCAGGAGCGCGAGGCGGGCGCCGGCCCCGCGCGGGCGATCGAGCTCGCCTACGCCTCGACCGGCGCGGCGGTGCTCGCCTCGGGCGCCACCGCGATCGCGGGCTTCGCGGCACTCGTCTTCTCCGACATCAGGATGCTCCGCGACTTCGGGATCCTGACCGTGGTGGACCTGACGGTCTCGCTGATCGGCGTGATGCTCGTGCTCCCGGCAGCGCTCCTGTGGGCGGAGGAGCACGGCCCGTTCCGGGTCCGTGACCGCCTTGCCTCGCTGCGGCCTCGCCGCGCGCAGGCCGACTCGCCATGACGGACGAGCGCGGGAACGGCGACGACCGCTTCGAGGACCTCTCCGTCGGCGAGCGGCTCGCCGAGCGCGACCGCACGCATCCGGAGCCGGTCAGGCGGCCGGAGACCCCGCGGCCGACCAACAAGTACGCCTGGGCGGTGGGCATCCTGATGCTGATGGGCCTCGGCATCCTCCTGTTCGCGCAGACGCTGCCGAACCGGGGCTCGGGCCTCCGGGGGCCCGAGGTGGGCCGGCCGCTCCCGGCGTTCGCGGCCATAGAGGCGCGCGGCGACAAGGACGGCGACGCCAACGTCTGCCAGAAGAAGCCGTGCAACGAGAACGCCGGGCCGGTGCCGGCCTGCGAGGTCCGGGGGAGCGGGATCGTCGTGGTGTGCCCGGAGGAGCGCGGGCCGCGGGTGATGACCTTCGTGGTCACGCGCGGCACCGACTGCGAGCCGCAGGTGGACCGCCTGGAGCGGATCGCCGCGGACTACCCGGGCGTCGAGTTCGTGACCGTCGTCAGCGGCGACTCGAAGGACGAGGCGCGCAACCTCGCCCGCGCGCGCCGGTGGAGACAGCCGGTGGCCGTGGACGAGGACGGCTCGCTCGTGAACCTGTACGGAGTGGGCGTCTGCCCCGTCACCGTGTTCGCGCGCGACGGGGTCGTCAGGTCGAGCCCGGTGGGCAACCTCACCGAGGGCGATCTCCGCCGGCGGGTCGAGCGGCTGTCGGGATGATCGACCTGGAGCTCACCGACGGGTGGGTCGAGGCCGAGCTGGCGGAGGAGTTCCCCGAGCTCGGGCTGGTGCACGCGCGCGTGGACGTCCGTCCCGGCGGCTCGCCGCCCGAGGTGAAGCAGCGGCTTCGCATGCTGGCCGACCGCTACACGGGCGGGAAGGTCGTGCACATGCGCCAGGACCCGGTGCCGTGGGCCTACCGCGTCTTCTCGCGCCAGGTGGGCATCGACCCCGACCAGGACCGCACCCCCGTGGAGGCGGTGGCGCTGAAGCGGCTGAAGCAGGGTGGGCTGCGGAGCGAGAACGTCGTGGACGACGCTCTGACGATCGCGATCGCCGAGACCGGCGTGCCGCTGATCGCCCTCGACGCCGAGCGGGTCGAGGGCGAGCTCGGGCTCAGGCTCGCGCGCGAGGGGGAGCGGCTCGGCGAGGTGCGGCCCCTGTCCGAGCGGCAGCTCGTCGTGGCGGACTCTCAGGGGCCCGTGGCGGTCGTGCTGGGCGAGGTGGGCGAGCACGCGGGGGTGACCCCGGAGACCGGCGCGATGGTGCTGTGCGCGCTGGGGGTGAAGGGCGTCCCGCGCATCAGCCTCGAGGAGGCGCTGTGGTCGGCCGCCGAGACGCTTTACACTGACGCCAGTGCCTGACGTCCTCGACAGGCCCGTAGCTTTCCCAGGGGTCGAGACGCTCACCGACGAGCGCGCGGCCCGCCGCACCCTGCTCGCGCAGGTCGAGCGGCTCGAGACGGAGCTGGGACAGGTCTTCTGCGCCACCTGGCCGCGCACCGAGATGGCCGGCCCGGCCGTGCCCGGGCGCGGGGGCGGACCTCGCCTCCTGTCGCTGGCGGAGCTCGAGGAGCTTCGCGACGACCTCGCCGGGCACGTGGCGGACGCGCGCAGCGCACTGTCCGACCGCACCTGGCTGGAGGAGCAGAACCGCCGCCTGATCGAGGAGATGATGCTCGATCCTGCGCGCCACAAGTGGAGGCGCGTCTCGGCGGAGGACATCGGCGAGCCCGGCTGCCGCCACTGGCACGTGCGGCCGCGCTGGAGCTTCATCGGCATGCTCATGGGCTGGTGGCGGGTCGTCGTCAGCTCCGGTTGCCCGTTAGCCACCTGAATGGGAAGGCGTAGCCGCAAGCGCGGGGAGTCGACGCGCGCGGAGCGAGATGCCGCTCGCCGCGTGCGCGCGGCCACCGGCGAGACCACCCCGCCGCCGCGCCCCGGCCGCCCGCGCGCCTCGGACCGGCCCAGGCCGCCGTGGGGGAGCTTCCCGCTGTCCGAGCTGGTCATCCTGCTCGGCATCGTCCTGATCGTCTGGGGCGCCTTCCGGGGCGAGGGCGGCGAGGAGATGCTCGTGTCGGGCCTCGTGATCGCCGGGCTCGGCGGCGGCGAGCTCGCGCTGCGCGAGCACCTCGCCGGATACCGCTCGCACTCGAGCCTGCTCGCGGGCGCGGCGGCGTTCGTGGCGGTGAGCGTGCTCGCGCTCGGCTTCGGCCCCGTGAAGCTCTGGGTCCTGGTGATCCTCGGGGTGAGCGTCTTCGCGGGTACCTTCTACGCGATGCGCGAGATCTTCAAGCGGCGCTCCGGCGGGCTCGGCTTCAGATGACCGCCCGCCGCCTGCGGATCGCGGGCATCCACCACATCACGCTCCTGGTCGCCGACGTGGAGCGCTCGCTGGCGTTCTACAGGAACGTGCTCGGCATGCGGCTCGTGAAGCAGACGGTGAACGACGACGACCAGAGCGCGCGGCACCTCATCTTCGGGGACGAGGAGGGGAGGCCGGGCACGCTGATCACCTGCCTCGAGTACCCCGAGCTCGACGAGGGCACCGTCGGGCGCGGCTCCACGCACCACTTCGCCCTCGCCGTCGACAGCGAGGCGGAGCTCGAGGCCTGGCGCGACTATCTGAACTCGAGCGGCGTCGCGGCCACCGACGTGCTGGACCGCAACGACTTCAAGTCCATCTACGTGCGCGATCCGGACGGCCACATCGTGGAGATCGCGACGACGGCCTGAGCGGGCGAGAGGGGCGGCCGGCCTCTCCCCGGCCGCCCCTCGCCCCTGCTCCGGTCAGGCGGCCGTAAGCGCCGGCTCGGCGGCGGCATGTATCGCGGCTGGTCCTGCCGGGGCGTTCTTGGCGGTGAGCACCGCAGCCAACGCGAGGCGCTGGCGCTCGGTGAGCGTCCCGACCTGCTTGTTCTCCGGGACGCCGAGCGACACGAGCAACCTCCTGCATCGAGCCCTTCCCCAGCGCTTCTGGCTCATCAGCAGGTCACTGATCGACATGCTGTGAGCCTGCCAGGGGCAGCTCAGTATTACCTCGCCGGCCGAGAGCTCACCCGCTGCGATTCGACGCTTCATTCGAGCTCGCGCCAGGCGCACGCGGTTCGCGTATTCCAGCGCCTGCAGATGCTGCTCTTGACCAGCGTCGATCGTGGCCGGCTTGCCCATCAGACCTCCCCGCACTTCAGTGCGATCTATCGAACGGCGTGCAGATACCCCGGACCTCAGGCGGGCGCCGATGAAACCCGCGCGAGCTATAGAGGGCCAGGTCACGCGGTTTACGACTGCCCTGAGGCCGGGGCCCATCAAAGCCTCTCCTGCGCCAACCGTCAACATTGCCGCCGGGCTCTCGCTCGCTAAGAGCGGGCTTTTCGTGGGTAAGGTCCACGCTGATGCGTTCGACGAAGATCGTGGCCACTATCGGCCCAGCGTCGAAGGACCCGGATGTGCTCGAGCAGATGGTCGCGGCGGGCATGGATGTCGCCCGGCTGAACTTCGCCCACGGGACCTCGGAGCAGCACGCGGAGATCGCCGCGGCGATCCGCACAGGGGCCGAGCGGGCCGGCCGCGACGTCGCGATTCTCGGCGACCTGCCCGGCCCGAAGCTCCGCATCGGCCCCGTGGCCGGCGGCGTGGCCGAGCTGGCGCGCGACTCGCAGGTGGTGCTCACACCGGACTCGGTCGATGGGAGCTCCGAGCGGCTGCCGGTGGCCTGGGAGGGGTTCGCCGACCTCGTGGACGCGGGCGACGTGCTGTACCTGGCGGACGGCGCCGTGCGGCTGCGCGTGAGCGAGGTGAGCGACGGCGAGGTCGTGACGCGCGTGGAGGTCGGCGGCAGCGTGGCGTCCAGGCAGGGGCTCAACCTGCCGAACGTCACAGTGTCGCTGCCGGCCGTGAGCGAGGAGGACATCAGCCTGATCGACGCCGGTCTCGAGATGGGCGTGGACTTCTTCGCGCTCTCGTTCGTGCGCCGGCGCGAGGACCTCGACCCGGTGCGAGAGCACCTCGATGCGAAGGGCCTTCACGTGCCGCTGATCGCCAAGATCGAGAAGCCGCAGGCCGCCGCGAACGGCGAGGAGATCATCGAGGCCGCCGACGGGATCATGATCGCGCGCGGCGACCTCGGGATCGAGCTGCCGATCGAGGAGGTCCCGCTGGTGCAGAAGCGCCTGCTGGCGCTGGCCGGGCGCGCCGCCAAGCCGACGATCACCGCCACGCAGATGCTCGAGTCGATGGTCCACTCGACCCGCCCCACGCGCGCCGAGGTGGCCGACGTGGCGAACGCCATCTTCGACGGCACGGACGCCGTGATGCTCTCGCAGGAGACCGCGGTCGGGAAGCACCCGGTGCTGGCGGTCCAGATGATGGCCTCGATCGCCCAGACCACCGAGCGCGAGCTGCCGTACGGGCGCTGGCTCGCCGAGCGCGGCCCGCAGGCGAACAACCAGTACCACGCGATCGCGTTCGGGGCTGTGGGGGCGGTCTACCAGCTCGGGCTGAAGTGCATCGTGTCGCCGACCAACACGGGCCACACCGTGGCGCTGATCTCCGCATACCGCCCGAAGGCGCCCGTGCTCGCGCTGTCCCCGCGCCAGGAGGTGGTGCGCCGCTGCCGGCTCCTGTGGGGCGTCCATCCGCGTCTCCACGAGGAGCCGATGGACACACTCGACCTGATCGAGGCGTGCGCCGACGTGGCCGAGCGCGAGGGCTTCGCGCAGACGGGCGACAAGATCGGCATCACGGCCGGGCTGCCGGCGGGCAGCGCCGGCGGCACCAACCTGTTCAAGGTGCACACGCTCGAGGAGTAGCGCCGCGGCCTGCTAGCGCCGCTTGCGCTCGCGGAAGGCCTTCGCCTTCTCGATGTTGCCGCAGGACTCCATCGTGCACCACCGCCCCGAGCGGTTCTTCGACTTGTCGTAGAAGGCCCACTCGCACTCCTCGCGCGGGCACGCCTTGAGCCGCTCCCAGCGCCCGTGCTCCACGGCGGCCGCGACGATGGCCATGAGCCGCGCGATCGCGCCGTCCGCCCCCGCGGCGTCGGGCACCAGCTCCGGGTCCCGGCCGGGTGCGAACTGCACGCGGACACCGGCACGCCGCACGGCCCGGTCGAGCCGCTCAACCCGCTCCCTGTCGAGGGGGAGGCCGTTGTTGTGCCGCAGCACCGCCCGAAGCCCCTCGCGCACGTCGACGGTGCGCCTGACGTCGGCGTCCGTGACGTCGTCGCCCGCGTCCATCAGGCCGCGCTCGGCGAACCAGTCGCGCAGCGCGGCGGGGCTCGAGAGCTCGTCCTCGCCGGTCTCGACGTCCACGCTGTTGACGAACCGCTGGACCAGATAGAGCGGTTGGGGAGCCGTCTTCGCGGGTGTGGACTCGCCCGGGGCCATAACTTGCAAAGTAGTTTAGCTGGTGATAGTCTTTCCGGCATAACGTCTTAGCCGGTTATCTCACGGAACGCCCTCCAAGAGCGTTCAACCGGTGAGAGGAGTCCCGTTATGACCGAGTCGATCACCATCACACGAGCAGGCGACGCGGACGCGCCGAAGCTGTGGCGCCTCGCCGCGCTCGACGACCGCCGCGCCCCACGCGGCCCGGCGTTGCTGGCGTACGCCGGCGGCGAGCTGCGCGCCGCGATCGGCCTCGCCGACGGCCAGGCGGTCGCGGACCCGTTCCATCCCACGGCGGAGATCGTCGAGATGCTCCGCTTCCAGGCGCGCAAGGAGGTGGCGGCATGAGCGCGGCACTGAGCTGGGCGGTAGCGACCAGCACACAGACGCAGGCAAGGCGGAGGCGCCGAGTAGCCTGAATCGGCCTATGGCCGAACGGACCGACAGCGACGGCCTGAGGGCGATCTCGTGAGCCCGCGCGGCTGGGCGCTGTTCGCGGCCGTCTCGGTGATCTGGGGCATGCCGTACCTGTTCATCAAGATCGCCGTCGACGAGCTCTCGCCGAGCGTCGTTGCCTGGTCGCGGCTCGCGCTCGCGGCCGCGGTGCTCCTCCCGGTCGCGTGGAAGCTCGGCGCGCTTCGAGGCCTGCGCGACCGCTGGTGGATCCTCACGCTGTTCGCGGCCGTCGAGATGGCCGTTCCGTGGCCCCTGATCGGCTACGGCGAGGTTCACATCAGCTCCTCGCTCGCCGCGATCCTGATCGCGGCCGTGCCGCTGTTCGTGGCGCTGCTGGCGCTCCGCTTCGACCACGCCGAGAAGCCCACTCCGATCCGCCTCACGGGCATGCTGATCGGGCTCGCGGGCGTGGTGGCGCTCGTGGGCATCGACATCGGCGGCCGGGGCGCGGAGCTGCTCGGCGCGCTCGCGATCGTGGTCGCGGCCTTCTGCTACGCCGTCGGCCCGATGATCGTGAAGCGCCGCCTCTCGGACGTGGACCCGCTCGGCCCGGTCGCGGCCTCGCTCGGGATCGCGACGCTGCTCGTGACCCCGTTCGCGCTCGCGGACGTGCCGGACGAGGTGCCCTCCGGCGACGCGATCGCCTCGCTCGTGATCCTGGGCCTGATCTGCTCCGCGCTGGCCTTCCTGTTCTTCTTCCGGCTGATCGCGGAGGTCGGCCCCAGCCGGGCGACGATCATCACCTACGTGAACCCGGTGGTCGCGCTGGCGCTCGGCGTGGCGATCCTCGACGAGAGCGTCACCACGGGCGCGGTCGTGGGGCTGCTCCTCATCCTCGCCGGCTCGTGGCTGTCGACCGACGGCCGGCTCCCGCCGGGCCTCGCCGGGCTGGCCGAGCGCGTGCGCGAAGGCGGCCGGGCGCACAGGGTTCCGAGGCGCCCGGCTAGCGAAAGCTCCACGTACCCGGACGACCGCCCGACACTCGCGGCGAGCGAGCGGTACGGTGCGGCGCGGTCACTGATCAGAAGGGGAGGACTCGAGTGAGACGCTCGACGCTCGTGCTGATCGGACTCGCGCTCTCGCTGTGGCACTGGTCCTGCCGGCAAGCGCCCAGGGACAGGGATCGCCTCGACATGGACCCGCTCGTGTGAGCGTGGACAGGGCATCGCAGCTCTGAAGAAGGGCTACGACGTCACGGACGTGAGGCATCGCGGAGGTCCGCGGTGATCGACATCGTCGTCACGCGCGCGCAGCGCGCCACCCTCGCACGCCGCGGTGTGAAACTTCGACTGAAGCGGACGCGCCGCGGCAAGACCCTGCGCCAGGTCGCGGCAGCCCAGGCAGCGGGCGGCTACCAGGTGTACCGCTCATGGGACGAGCCCGGCGGGATTCGCGACGAGCTCTACAGAATCGCTCGCAACAACCGGGACATCGTGAAGCTGAGGGTGATCGGCCGCACGCACCAGGGGCGCGAGATCATCGCGCATGAAGGTCACGAAGGGAGCCCGCGGCAAGCGGACGGCTCCCGTCCTGCGGCCCTGTACAGCTCGACGCAGCACGCGCGCGAGTGGATCGCGACCGAGGTCAACCGCCGCACGCTGCGCTGGTTCGTGGACGAGTACAACTCGCGCAACCGCGAGATCCGCGAGCTCCTGAAGGACGTGGAGCTGTGGTTCGTGGTCGTCGCCAACCCGGACGGCTACCAGTACACGTTCGACGAGCGAACGGCCTGTGGCGGAAGAACCTCCGCAACAACGACGGCGACGCCGAGATCACCGGCGCCGACGGCGTCGACCTGAACCGCAACTTCAACGAGCACTGGAAGTACGACGACGAGGGCTCCTCATCGATCTTCTCGAGCGAGACGTTCCGCGGCCCTGCGCCGGGATCCGAGCCGGAGACGCAGGCCATGGCGGGCCTGATCGACCGGGTGGACCCGGCGATGCACTCGAACTGGCACTCCTACGGCCCGCTGATCCTGTTTCCGCAGGGCTGGAAGGTCGGAGCGCCCGACGCTGACGACCCGATCTTCACGGCGCTCGCGGGCACCGACGCGAATCCCGCGATTCCGGGCTTCGACCCGGGCGTGAGCGCGGAGGAGCTGTACGTCACCAACGGCGAGACGACGGACTACGCCGACGTGAACGCCGGGGCGATCTCCTTCACCCCGGAGCTCAACGAAGGCTGTCCGGGCTGCGGCTTCGTCTTCCCGGACGACGAGGCGCTCGTCGAGGCCGAGTTCCGGAAGACGCTGCCGTTCAGCCTGTCGCTTGCACGCTCCGCGGACAACCCGAGCCGCCCGGAGACGTCGACCGGGATGGACGTGAAGCCGTTCTACCTGGACCAGGACGACGTGGACCCGGAGAACGGCGGGCTCGCGATGTTCGACTTCAAGTTCAGGCACTCGTACGGCGACCCGCAGGAGGTGCGCGTCCTCGCGAAGCGCAGCCTTGGCCGGGTGACGCGAAGTACCGCATCAACGGCGGCCGCGTGCGGAGCACGTCGACCGAGTCGTGGCGCGGCGGGCGAGGTGTACGGCGCCGGCAACTCGGAGCACTACCGCGTGATGCGCGGCGTCGTGAGCGGGACCGACCCGGGCGACCGCGTGGAGGTGTGGTTCGAGGCCGACCGCAAGAAGAGCGAGTCGTTCACCTACAGGGCGGTCCGCGACACGAACGGCGGACGCTGATCCTGTCCGCCGAGGACTACACGGGCCTCTCGCCCGCTCAGGACCCGGCGGGGCCGCACTACCTCCAGTACTACCGGAGGGCGCTTGCGGCAGAACGGGATCGCGTTCGACGTCTACAACGTCGACGGCGAAACCGGACCGCGCCGGACCATCTCGGCGTGCTCAGCCACTACGACGCGGTGCTCTGGTACACGGGCGACGACCTGGTCGTACGTGAGCCGCACCAGGCCGGAGGCACCTCGTCACGGCTCGCGATCCAGGAGCTGTACGAGGTACGCGAGTTCATGAACGAGGGCGGGCGCGTGGCCTACACCGGCAAGAACGCCGGCTCGGCCGCGACCACCGCCGTCGAGCAGTACTACGACCCGTTCGAGAACCGCGACTGCGCGGTGACCGCGACGTCGGTCGCTCCGTACTGCCGGCCGCTGTACGGCTCGGGCGACGGCGTGAACGACGTACTCGAGTACTGGTTCGGAGCCGGGCTCGTGAACGTGGGTGCCGGCGTGGCCGAGGACGGGACGGTCTTCGACGTGAACGGCGTCGACGATCCGCTCGCCGGGCTGTCGTGGGGGTTCAACGGGGCGGACAGCGCCGAGAACCAGGACGGCAACCTCGGGCCGAACTCGTACATCACGACGAGCGCCCTGATGCCGGTGGACCAGTTCCCGCAGTTCACGAGAGCTGGGCTGCCGGCGCGGTACGACCGGCCCGGAGGGCCGTTCGACCCGCATTCGGGCGCCTTCTACTGGCATTCGCAGATCGCGGACGTCTCGTACAAGCGCCTGACGCGCACGATCGACCTGCTGCCGCCGGGCGGCGGCAGACCTGTCGTTCTGGACCTCGTTCAACACCGAGCCCGACTGGGACTTCGTGTTCGTGGAGGCCCACACGGTCGGCGAGGACAACTGGACGACGCTGCCCGCGCCGGGTGACACGACCCAGGACACGGGCGACAGCTGCCCGCGAGGGCTGGCACGAGCTGCACCCGCACCTCGAGAACTACCAGACGGTCAATCCCGACGGGTCGTGCTCGCCGATGCGCGCACGGCGGCGGCCAGTGGCACGCCGCCATCCGGCAGCTCGGGCGGCTGGCAGGAGTGGAACGTCGACCTGGCGCCCTACGCGGGCGACGCAGATCGAGCTGTCGATCGTCCTACGCCAGCGACTGGGCGACGCAGGGCCTCGGCGTCTTCATCGACGACGTGACCGTGCTCGGCGAGAGCACGGACTTCGAGGCCGGCGACGGCGGCTGGACGGTCACCGGACCCCCGGACGGCAGCGCACCGAATGCGAACAACTTCCATCGCATCACGGGCGCGGGCTTCCCCGAGGGCGCGGCCGTCGCCATGGACGAGAGCGTGCTGATGGGCTACGGCGTCGAGGGAATCGCCGGCGCGCAGGCCCGCAGGGACGTGGTCGGCCGCACGGTGCGGTACCTGCTGCGGTAGGCCAAGGCAGCCAAGTTGGCGCGTCCGGCGCTGCAAACGCAGCACCGGACGCGCATGGCTGCCCTACCCTGCCGAGCATGAGGACGCTCGCCGTGCTGCTCCTCGCTGGTGCGGTCGCCGTGGCCGGTTGCGGCGGCGGCGAGGACGAGGAGCGGGCGAGCGCGCCGGTGCCGCCGCCAGAGACGACAGAGCGGGCGGCGAAGGCCAGGCCGGCCGGCACGGTCATCACCCTCGGCGACTCGGAGTTCGGCTCGATGCTCTTCGACTCGAGGAAGCAGGCGATCTACATCTTCGAGCGCGATCCGAAGGGCGACAGCGTCTGTTACGGCGAGTGCGCGGAGGCGTGGCCGCCAGTGTTCACGAAGGCGAAGCCCGAGGCGGCCAGGGGAGTCGACGCGTCGCTGCTCGGCACCGTGAAGCGACGCGACGGCAGGTTGCAGGTGACCTACGCCGGCAAGCCGCTCTACTTCTACGCGCACGAGAGCCCCGGCGAGGTCCGGTGTCACAACGTGGACCTGAACGGCGGGCTCTGGTGGGTCGTCGGGCCCGACGGCAGGCGGCGCGCCTAGCCCTCCCAGATCGGGGGCCGCGCGTCCGCCACCTCGTCCTTGACGCGCTCGAAGAGCTCGAGCGCACGGTCGAGGTGCTCGCGCTCGTGCGTCGCCATGACGCTCGTGCGGAGCAGCGCGCCGCCGCGCTGGACGGCCGGGTAGATCGCGACGTTCACGTAGACGCCCGCGTCGTAGAGCGCCTTCCACAGCATCACGGCCTTCCAGTCGTCGCCCACGAGCACCGGGACGATCGGGGTGATGATCTCGGTGCCGTCCGGCAGCCGGTTCGGCTCCATCACCTGGTATCCGAGGTCCGCCAGGCCGTCGTACAGGTAGCGGGCGTTGTCGAGCACCTTCGTCATCAGCTGCGGGCCCTCGTCCGAGCGGATGATCCTGAGGGCGCCCTGTGCCGCGCCGATCGCGGCCGGCACCGCGGCGGCCGTGAACATGAAGGAGCGCGACTGGACGCGCAGGAAGTCGATCACGTCGGCGGGGCCGGCGATGAAGCCGCCGCAGGAGGCGAGCGACTTCGAGAACGTGCCCATTCTCAGGTCCACGTCGTCCTCGGAGTCCATCGCCTCGCAGGCGCCCGCGCCGCGCGCGCCGAGCACGCCCACGCCGTGGGCCTCGTCGACCATCAGCCGCGCCCCGTGCTTGCGGCAGAGCGCGACGATGTCGGGCACCGGCGCGAGGTCGCCCTCCATGGAGAAGACCCCGTCCACGACCACCAGCACGCCGCCGCCGTCGCCCTCCGCGCGCTGGAGCATCGTCTCGAGCTTGTCGAGCCGGTTGTGCCGGAACGGGCGGATGCGCGCCCTCGACATCGACACCGCGTCGAGGATCGAGGCGTGGTCGCCGGAGTCGCAGATCACGGTGTCGCCCGGCCCGAGCAGCGTGCTGATCGCGCCGGTGTTGGCGAGGTACCCGGTCGTGAACACGAGCGCGTCCTCGGTGCCCATGAAGTCGGCCAGCTCGCGCTCGAGCTCGAGATGGAGCGAGAGCGTGCCGTTGAGGAACCGCGAGCCGGTGAGACCGGTGCCGAAGCGCTCGAGCGCGTCGCGCGCGGCGTCCTTCACGCGCTCGTCCCCGGTCAGCCCGAGGTAGTTGTTCGAGCCGAGCATGATGCGCTCGTGGCCCTCCATCTCGACCACGGGCCCGGCGGGCCCCTCCAGGACCCGGAAGTAGGGCATGAGGTCGTGATCCCGGGCAGCCTGGAGCTGCTCGAGCCGCTCGTGGCTTCGTGCCTTCTCGAATAGGTCGATTGCCGTTGGCATATAGGGTCCCGCGCCGTGTCAGTCGAGGTGGCGCCCGTCTCCTCGCGCAGGGATCTGCGCGAGTTCATCGAGCTTCCGTACCGGCTTCACTCTAACGCGGAGCAGTGGGTGCCCTCGCTCCGGATCGAGCGCTGGCAGTTCCTTCATCCGCGCACGGGGCCGTTCTACAAGCGGGGTGAGGCGGGTCTGTTCCTGGCCCGTAGCCGGGGGAACGTCGTCGGGCGCGTCAGCGCCCAGATCGACACCGCGTACAACGAGTTCCACGGCGACGCCACGGGCATGTTCGGCTTCCTCGAGCTCGAGGAGGACATCGAGGTCATGAACGCGCTGCTGGACGCGGCGGCGGGATGGCTCCGCGAGCGCGGCCGGGACCGCATGGTCGGCCCGATGGACTTCACGATGAACGACGAGAGCGGCGTGCTGATCGAGGGCTTCGACCGCGAGCCGATGATCCGGCAGGCGTGGCAACCGCCGTACTACCAGCGGCTGTGCGAGGAGGCCGGGCTCGAGAAGAGCGTGGACACCTTCATGTGGTCCCTCCACATCTCGGGCCGCGAGAACGTGATGCCGATCATCTGGGACCTGGCCGAGCAGCTCGAGCCGAAGCACGGGATCAGGATCCGGAAGATGGGCCGGCTGAAGCTGCGGAAGGAGCTGGACGCCTTCGCGGAGATCTACAACGAGGCGTGGTCGCGCAACTTCGGCTTCGTCCCGTACTCCGCCGCCGACCTCGACGCATACGCCCAGGAGCTCCAGATCGTCTACGACAGGGACTGGTTCATGATCGCCGAGGACTCCGACGGCAAGACGGTCGGCATGGCCATCACGGTCCCGGACGTCAACCAGGTCCTGAAGCGGATGAACGGGCGCGTGTTCCCCACCGGCTGGTGGCACTACCTGAACCGGCGCCGGATCGTGGACCGCTGCAGGGTCGGGTTCCTGGGCGTGAAGCCCGCCTACCAGCACACCGGCGTGGCCGCCGGGCTGTACGCGGAGCACTTCGACATGGCCGAGCAGACGCGCGTGAGGGGCGGCGAGATGGGCTGGATCCTCGAGACGAACAAGGCGATGAACCGCGCCATGGAGGCGATGGGCGGGGAGATCGTCAAGAAGTACCGGGTCTACGAGCGGACCCTCTGATACTTTGGCCGACGTGTCGGAGAACCTCCCCGTCTTGGCAGAGGCACGGCCGATCGAGCGCCGGCCGGTGGTGTCGGTTCCCGCAGCGGTGGCGGCGGCGACCGGCGGGTTCCTGCTCGGAGTCATGACGTTCGTGATGGTCCGCGTGCTGAGACGCCCCAAGCCGGTCGCGCTGCGCCTCGGCGGCCGTAAGGGGAAGAAGAAGGACATCGCCGCCTCGCGCTCGTTCCTCGTAGACATCCACCTCCTCAAGGACCGATAGCCGCAACGCTCGAGCAGGACGTCGTCCCCGTGGGCCCGTACCGGCTCCCGGGACCCGGCCGCGACGGCGTCATGGTCACGCGCGACGGTGCGCTCACGCGAGCGCTCTGGATCGGCGACGACGAGGTGCTCATGCGGGCGTGGGGAGTGCCCGGCGCGGTGAGGATCCGCGCGGAGGGCGCCTCCCGCGACGCCTGCGCCGCGGGGGTCGAGCGCATGCGCTTCGCGCTCGGCACGGACCACGACCTGAGCGAGTTCCACCGCCGCTTCCGCTGGGATCCGCTGGTGGGGCCGGTGATCCGCCGGAAGCCCTGGCTGCGGCCGCGGCGGCGGCCGGAGCCGTTCGAGGCGCTGGCCTGGGCGGTCTGCGAGCAGCTGATCGAGTCAGGCCGCGCGGCCGCGATCGAGCGGAAGATCGTGCGCCGGCACGGGCGCCGGAGCGCGTGCGGCACGCTGCGCGCGCCGCCCTCGGCGGCGTTCCTGGCGGGGCGCTCCCCCGCGGAGATCGACGCCTGCGGGCTGGCCCCGAAGCGCTCGATCGCGCTCGTGCGGGTGGCTCGCGAGGTGGCCTCCGGGCGCGCGGACCTGGCCGAGCACGAGCCCGCCTGGCGGCGGCTGCGCGCGATCCCGAACATCGGCAACTGGACCCTCGAGATGCTCGCGGTGGAGGGCCAGGGCCGCGACGACAAGATCCCGGCGCTCGACGTGGCCTACCTGAAGCTCGTAGGCCTCGCCGCCGGCCTCGGCCGCCGCGCGACCGAGGGCGAGGTGCGCGAGTTCTTCGAGCCCTATGGCGAGTACGCTGCTCTTGCTGGCTGTTACGCCCTACAGCGGAGGTGGACTCGATGACCGAGAAGCTGGAGAAGACGGAAGAGCAGTGGCGCGAGGAGCTCTCGCCCGACCGCTTCCACGTCCTGCGCGAGAAGGGCACGGAGCCGCCGTTCACCGGGGCGTACACGTACTCCAAGGCCGACGGCATGTACCGCTGCGGCGCGTGCGGCGCCGAGCTGTTCAGCTCGGACACGAAGTACGACTCCGGCACCGGCTGGCCGAGCTTCACCGAGCCCGCGGTGGCGGACGCCGTGGAGCTCCACGACGACAACAGCCTCGGGATGACCCGCACCGAGGTCACCTGCGCCCGCTGCGGCGGCCACCTGGGCCACGTCTTCCCCGACGGCCCGGGCCCGGGCGGCCAGCGCTACTGCATCAACTCGCTGTCGCTCGAGTTGGACGAGTCCGAGTCGTAACCGGAATCGCGCGGACTTCGTCCCCGAAGTTTGCGCAAACCGGCGACCCGGGTTAGGTTCGCTCATCTGGCCCCGCGCCCCTGAGGAGCAACTGTGAGTGGATTCGCCGCCCGGCTGACGGTCATCGCCGGCCTGGTCTGTGTCGGGAGCCTCATCCCAGCCGGGGGCGCGCTGGCGGCGCCGCCGGCCTGCACGGGCTCCTCCCACGTGGCTGTCAATGGCGTGGTGCAGTTCCCCGCTCACCCGTGCACCGATCCGGAAGGGGACCCGCTCACGTACTCCGTGGTCGATTGGCCAACGGGCGGGTCGCTCGTCGGCAACACATCGACCGGCCAGGCCACCTACACGGCCCTCGGCGGCACTACGGACGACTCGTTCACGTTCAGGGCGCACGACGGCACGGCGTTCTCGAATACCGCGACGATGACCATCTCGGTCCCGCCCCCGGACCCGGGCGCCAACCATCCGCCGGCATGCCCCAACAGCAGCCTCTTCGTGGCTCCGGGCGTTCCCACGACGGTGCACGGCAACTGCTCCGACCCGGAGGGCGACCCGCTCAGCTATGCGCCGGGCTTCCCCGCCACGGGCGGGGCGCTGTCGTTCAGCCCCCCGGCTACCGCCACGTACACCTCGAATCCCGGCACCCTCTCCGACAGCTTCGGCTACACCGCGACGGACACCTTCCACCCTCCGGTCGCGGCGACCGTGTTCATCACGGTCACCAGCGGCAACGTTTTCGAGACGGCCCCCGAGGCCACCGCCGGCACGCCGTTCGTCGCCTCGGTCGAGTCGCCGGCAGGAGGGCCCGTCCTCGTCGATGCCCGCGCCGTGACCGCGCCGCCCCCGGACGGCTTCCTGCTGCTGAGCCAGGAGTTCGACATCGAGGCGCCGCCCGCCTCCGTGGAGGACCCGCTCCGCCTCGTGTTCAAGATCGACGGGTCCGCCGCCCCGGCCGGCACGATCGACGTGTTCCGCGACATCGCCACGAACCCCGACCCGATCCCGGATTGCGACCCGGGGGCGGGAGGCCAGGCGAGCCCCGACCCGTGCGTCCTGAGCCGCGTCGGCGGACCGCCCGACGACGTGGAGGTCACCGTCCTGAGCTCACATGCGAGCAGGTGGAACTTCGCCGTCGGAACGCCGTACGACTTCAGCGGCTTCTTCGCGCCGGTGAACAAACAGCCCGCACTGAACTCGGCGAACGCCGGGCGCGCGATTCCGGTCAAGTTCAGCCTCAATGGCGACATGGGGCTTGACATCCTCGCGCCCGGCTACCCGCGCTCGCAGGCGGTGGACTGCGCGGCGAACGCGCTGGTTGACGGCATCGAGTCGACCGTGACGCCCGGTTCGTCAGCGCTGAGCTACGACGCCGGCTCCGACCGATACACGTACGTGTGGAAGACGGACAAGTCGTGGGAAGGCTGCCGGCAGCTCGTGGTGAAGCTCACCGACGGCAGCAAGCACCGGGCGAACTTCAGGTTCCGCTAGCGCTACTCCGCGCGGCGACGACGTACGTCATCGCGCGTTCAAGTCCAGTCATTTGACGGACGCAACCAACGGCGGTCTGGCCTAGGTTCGTGATGTCCCCGCTCAACCACCGAAAGGAAGAGGGACATGAGCGAAGCCACCAACACTCCCACGGTCGTCCTGGTCCACGGCGGCTTTGCCGACGCCTCGTTTTGGGCACCGGTGATCAAGGAGCTGCAGGCCGACCATTTGCCCGTCGTGGCACCGCCGAACCCGTTGCGCGGCCTGGCCCACGACGCCGAGTACATCGCCAGCTTCGTCAACCAGATCGATGGCCCGGTGCTGCTGGTAGGCCACTCCTACGGAGGCGCCGTGATCTCGGTCGCCGGGGCCAGCACGCCCAACGCGGTCGGCCTGGTCTACGTCGCGGCGTTTGCCCTCGACGAGGGTGAGAGCTTCGGCGAGATCTTCGGCCAGTTCGGAGAGACGCCGCTGGTCGGGGCAGTGCGCCCGAGCAGCTATCCGCTGTCCGGCGGCGAGACCGCGGTCGAGCTGACGATCGCTCCCGAGCTCTACAAGGAGGCGTTCGCCGCCGACCTGCCGGACGAGGACATCGAAGTCCTCGCCGTGAGCCAGCGCCCGTTCGCCGCGATCTTCGAGGACCGCGCCGAGGCGGCGGCCTGGAAGTCGCTGCCCGCGTGGGCCGTCGTCGCAACGGCGGACAACGCGATCCCGCCCGAGGCCGAGCGCCACATGGCCAAGCGCGCCGGCGCCGACACGATCGAGGTCGATGCGTCTCACTCGATTGCGCTCTCACAGCCGAAGGCGGTCGCCGACCTCATCCGCACCGCGGTGAAGAGCAACGCCGCGGCCCAACTTCCCGCCTGACTCGATCCCGGGCGTTGCAGATTGGGGGGTCAGACCCGGTTAGGGTTGCTCGCGGTCGTCTCGAGGATCGTGCGCGCCACCTGGTCGGGGTCGTCCCAGAACGGGAGGTGACCGCAGCCGGAGAGGGTGACCGTCTTCGTGTGCGAAGGCAGTTCGTCCTGTCTGCGGGCCTTCGGGGGAATGAGCTGCTCGTCATCGCCCCAGGCGACCGTCACCGGGACCTGGATGTGCGCGCCATCGCGAAAGCGAGCGCGCCGGGTCTGCGCGAGGTGCTTCGTGAAGGTCGCCGTGCCGTTGTAGGTCTCGATCAGCTCCCGGGCCTCTTCCTGCGACATGTTGAGCGGCTTCGCGACGAGCCCGCGAAGCAGTCGGATGCGGCCGGCTTCGCTCCGTAGCGCCCGGTCGGTCAGCGGCGCCGTGAGCCGGCCGAGCCGGTACATCGCCCACAGCTTCAGACTGCATCGCCACGGGTCACGCCGCGGCCACAGTCCGGCGGGCGCGATCGCCACGACCGACCGCGCGCGGCCACGCTTCGCAAGCTCGAGCGCGGTCCAGCCCCCGACCGAGTCTCCCGCAACATGAGCCGCGTCGAGGCGAAGTTCGTCGAGCAGGGCGCATAGCCCCGAGGCATAGCCGAGCGGTGTGTGGTCGCCGCCGGCAGGCGGAGGATCGGATTCGCCATGGCCCGGCAGATCGACCGCGATCACATCGTGGTGCGCGGCGAGCTTGGCTCGGACCGGGCCCCAGTGGCGGCGCGAGCCGCCGGTCCCGTGGAGGAGCACGAGGGGCTCACCGTGTCCGCTGCGTTCGTAGGCGATTCCAGCGGCCTTCATCGTCACCTCTCATGCTTCCGACGCTATTGAACTAAGATTCAATAGTACATGGCCTCGGCAACCAAGCCGCGGACGAGGCTCGCGGTCCCCGCGCGCCGGGAACAGCTTGTGCGCGCGGGCGTGGAGCTGCTGCGCGTCCGCACCCCCGACGAGATCTCGGTCGAGGACGTGGCTCGCAGCGTGGGGATCTCCCGGGGCCTGCTCTACCACTACTTCGAGGACAGGGACGGGTTCGTCGTCGCCGTCCTCGAGCAGGCCAGCGCCGAGCTCCGTGGGGCACTGCGCCGCGGTCGCCATCTCCACGGCCGGGAAGGGATCGAGGTCGCGATCGACGCGTTCATCGGGTTCGCGGAAGCACACGCAGCGGGGTTCCGGGCGGTTCTGACCGGCGGCGTCACGAACCGGAAGGTCGCGGGGATGGTCGAACAGACGCGCGAGCGCGACCTCGACGCTTTCGTCGCGACCGTTGCCGCGACCACAGCCGAGCCCGTCGCCGCGCGTCGCTCGAACGTCCTGCGCGCCGCGCTCCACGCGCACATGCACTTCATGGAAGGCGCGGTCGTCCGTTGGCTCACCCGCCGCGACATCACGCGCGAGCAGCTCCGCGAGCTGATCCTGCTGGCGCTGGACGGCACCCTCGCGGCTGCTCAAGCGGTGGAGGCGCAACGACAGAAATAGCTGGACATGCGCTACTTCCTGGGCACAATGGTGTTGATAGGCACATGTTGAGGACTCGCACATTGCTCACCGGGGCGCTCGCGCTCGGTATCGCCTACTCCGCGGCGGCGCCGGCCGGCGCCGTCCACCAGACCCACCACAGCAACACGTTCCAGGGGCGGACGTCGCAGGACGAGCGGCTCATCCTCCGCACGACCTCGCACACCCGGATCGGGATCCGCTTCCGGTGGGCGGGCGACTGCGAGAACGGCAGCGCGCTCCGGATCGCGCGCTTCCGGAACGTGCCGGTCAGCGAGAACGGCCGCTTCTTCAAGCGCGGCCGCGGCATCGGCGTGCGCGGCAAGATCGGCTTCGACCCGATGGGCAACCCCGCCTTCCCGACGCCCTTCTCGTTCGCGAACAACGAGGCGAAGGGCCGCTTCCGGGTGAGCATGGTGCTGCCGGACAAGGGCCGCTGCACGACCGGCCTCGTGACCTGGGAAGCGAGCCGCTAGCGGGTCAGAGCCCGGCGCCCGGCAGGAGGCCGTTGTCGTACGAGGCCTCCGGGTCGGGCGCGTTCTCGAGCAGGCGGTTGTCCTTCATCCAGGCCGAGAACTCGTCCCACTGGGCCGGGTCGTGCCAGCCGAAGGGCTTGCCCTCGGGCGGGAAGAAGAGCGGCAGCGTCACGTCCACGACCTCGCGCTGAAGCTCGGGGTCGAGCTCGGGGTTCGCCTCGAGCAGGCCGTCGATCGCCTGCTCCGGATCCTCGCGGAGCTCGCGCGTCCCGCGTGAGATCGCGCCGATGAAGGCGCGGATCTTGTCGCCGTCGCGCTCCAGCGCGTGCTCGTTCGCCACCAGCACCAGCTCGTTGTACGACGGCACGCCCGCGTCCTCGATTCGGATGATCCGGGGGCGCTTGCCGCGCAGCTTCAGCTCCGTGCCCTCGTAGTTCCAGAAGGCGCCGAGGGCGGCGTCGATCCTCCCGGTGATCAGCGCGGGGCTGAACCCGAAGCCCACGTTCCGGACCTTGGCGGAGCCGGGCTTGGCGCCCGCCTCTGACAGGATCGCGTTCAGGTACGCCTCCTGGTAGTCGATCCCGGCCGTGCCGACGGTCTTCCCCTCGAGGTCCTCGGGCGCGCGGATCTTCGCCTTGGGCAGCGAGATGATCGAGGTGAGCGGCTCCTGCACGATCGCCGCCACGCTCACGACGCCGAGACCCTGGTCGCGGGCGCGCAGCACCTCGGGCTCGTACGAGATCGCCAGGTCCACGCGCCCCGCCGCCACCTGCTTGATCGGCGCGGCCGGGTCCGGCGGCTCGCGGATCTCAACCTCGAGGCCCGCCTGCTCGAAGTGCCCCCCGGCCGCCGCGGCGTAGATGCCCGCGTGGTCGGCGTTCGGGAAGTAGTCCAGCATCAGCTCGACGCGCTTCGAGCCGGACGGCTCGAGCACGTCCTCCTTCTCGCCGCACGCGGCGAGCAGCAGCGCGGCGCACACCGTCGCGGCGATGAGCTTCAGGTGGAGCGTTCTTCTCGTGTCCATGGGCAGATCAGGCGTTCCAGCAGCACCGCGAGCACGAAGAGCGCGATCGCGATGAGCGCCAGCAAAACCGTCCCGGCATACAGCCGTTCGGTCTGGAGCTGGTTGTTCGCTGTCAGGACGAGCCGGCCGAGCCCCTCGGCGCCGCCCGCCCATTCACCGAACACTGCCCCAGCCACCGACACGGTAGCGGCCACCTTCAGTCCGGTGAACAGTGAGGGAAGGGAGGCGGGCAGCTCCACGGACCGCAGCGTCCGCGCGCGCGAGGCGCCCATGCTGCTCATCAGCTTCAGCAGGTCCGGCTCCACCGAGCGCAGGCCCGCCAGCAGGTTGAGCGTGATCGGGAAGAAGCAGATCAGCGCCACGAGCGCGATCGCGGGGCCCATGCCGAAGTCGAACAGCAGCACGAAGATCGGCGCGAGCACCACGATCGGCACGGCCTGCGAGGCGAGCACGACGGGGTAGGCGGCGTCGTGGAGCGGGGGCCACAGGTGCATCGCGAGCGCGAGCACCGCGCCGGCCACGAGCGCGATGGCGAGGCCGAGGAGCACCTCCACGATCGTCGTCTTCGCGTTGTCCCACAGGAGCGACCAGTCGTCGATCAGCGCCTCGACGGTCTCGGCGGGCGACGCGAGCGTGAGGTCGTCCACGGAGTCGAGCGAGGCCGCGCCGTGCCAGGCGAGCACGAGCAGCGCGACGAACGCGGCGGTGAGCGCGTACCTCATGCCCCGAGCGCCTCCAGCGCGCGCCGCTTCAGCCCGGTGAACTCGGGGCTCGTGACGTCGCGCGGCCGGGGCAGGTCCACGGGAAGCTCGGCGACCACGCGGCCGGGGCGCGGCGAGAGCACGACCACCCGGTCGGCGAGGAAGATCGCCTCGTCCACGTCGTGCGTGACGAGCAGGACCGTGCGCGGCTCCTGGGCGAGCGCGTCCGCGAGCCAGCGCTGCATCGCGCCGCGCGTGATCGCGTCGAGGGCGCCGAACGGCTCGTCGAGCAGGAGCACCGGGCGCCCGGGCAGGAGCGTCCGCAGGAACGCCACGCGCTGGCGCATCCCGCCTGACAGCTCGCGCGGCGACGCCTCCTCGAACTCGGCCAGCCCGAAGCGCTCGAACAGCGGCTCCGCGCGACGCCGCGCATCCGCCCGCGGCACGCCCTCGCACTCGAGCGCCAGGGCCGCGTTGGCCAGCGCGTCGCGCCAGGGGAGGAGCAGGTCCCTCTGAGGCATGTAGGAGGCCTCGGGCGCGGAGATCGTTCCCTCGTCCGGCTCCTGAAGGCGGGCGACCAGCTCGAGCAGCGTCGACTTGCCGCAGCCGGACGGCCCCACCACGGCCACCGTCTCCCCGGCGCGCACGGCGAGGCTCACGCCCTCCAGCGCCGTCACTCTCCTGTACCGGCGCGTGACGTTCGTGAGCGCGAGCGGCTCCGTCACGCCACGGCGTGGAGGTCCGCCACCGCGTTGACGAACGCCTCGAGCTGCTTCGTGGTCCAGCACTCGAAGACACCGTCGCAGAAGGGCTCGTAGGCGGACATGACCGAGTCGCCGTAGTTCCAGTACAGGCGTGGCTCGGGGTTGATCCAGAACGTGCGCCCGGCACGCTCGGCCACCTGGCCGAACACCTGGGCGTGCGGCTCGCGGCCGTTCGTGCGCGCGTCGCCGAGCACGATCACGGTCGAGCGCGGGTCGAGGTCGTCCACCACCTTGCCGAGGAACTCCACCCAGACGCGGCCGTAGTCCGTGTAGCCCGACACGTCCGCCACGCCCGCGTCGGTGGCGATCCGGCGCGACACGGCCTCGAACGAGCGCTCCCGGTCGAACACGTCGGAGACCTCGGAGATCCTCTCCACGAACACGAACGAGCGCAGCTTGCGGAACTGGTCGTGGAGCGCGTGCAGCACCGAGAGGAAGAAGACGCTGGCGCTCGTGACGCTCGTCGAGACGTCGCACAGCACGTACAGCTCGGGACGGCGGGGCCGCTTGGGGCGGTACTTCAGGTCGAGCGGCACGCCGCCCGTCTGAAGCGACGCCCGCATCGTCCGCCGCACGTCCACCTGCCAGGACCGCCGCCGGCCGCGGTGCTCGCGCCCGTGGGAGGCGAGCCGCTTCTTGAGCTGCGCCACCGTGCGATGCACCTGCGAGAGGTCCTGGGCCGGGTTCGACGGGAGCGCGCGGTCCAGCTCCCGGAGCGGCTTGGCGGGCGGCAGCGCCTGGGTGCGCTCGATCGCCTGGCGCTCGAGCTCGCGCCGGACGTGGCGCTCGAACTCCTGGAGCCGCTCGCGCGGCACGGAGTCCGGATCCCGCTCGGCGCCCTGCTTCTCGCCCTTCAGCCCGAGCGTCCGCCGGATGCGCTGCACGTCCACGCCGATCACGCCGGAGCCCTCGCCCTGGCGCCCGAAGGCGGCGATGGCGAGCCGTGCGAGGTCGCGCATCTCGCCGTCGGAGCCCGCGCGGATCGCGTCGCGGATGCGCTCGCGGAGGGCCTCCAGGTCGATGCTCTCGCCGCCCTCGAAGCGCTCCTCCGCGAGCCCCTGCTCGATCGCCTCGCGCTCGACCGCCCTGAAGAAGAAGCGCTCGAACAGCACGTCGAGCACGTGCCGGTCCTCCTGCGACTTCGCGAGCGTCGTCGCCAGAGCCTCGCGGAAGTCCTCGCGCGAGCTCCAGCTCACCGCGTCGAGCGCCTGGAACGCGTCCAGCAGCTCCGAGGTGCCCACGGCCACGCCCTCGTTCCGCAGCTCGTCGGCGAACTCGAGCAGGCGCGGCGCCATGCCCGCGGGCCCGGGGGCCGCCGGCATCCCGCCGTATAGGGCGGGGTTAGCCCGCTTGCCGGGTTCCGAGGACGCCATCGCCGAGCTTCACTCCCACGCGCTCCGCCACCAGGTCGAGGTCGGTGCGGTGCTTGACGATGATCGACATCGTCCGCTGGAGCACCGCCTGGTCCACGTCCTCGGCCCCGAGGAGGAGCAGCGCCCGCGCCCAGTCGATGGACTCGGCGATCGAGGGCGGCTTCTTCAGGTCGAGCGCGCGCACCATGTGGACCACCTCGACGAGCTTGCGCGCGATCCGCTCGTCCAGGTCTGGGGCGTGGAGCTGCACGATCTCGAGCTCGCGCTCAACGTCCGGATAGTCGAGCCAGAGGTAGAGGCAGCGGCGCTTCAGCGCCTCCGTCAGCTCGCGCGAGTTGTTCGAGGTGAGGACGACGAGCGGCCGCGTGCGCGCCTCGACCACGCCGAGCTCGGGAATCGAGATCTGGAAGTCGGAGAGCACCTCGAGGAGCATCGCCTCGAACTCCTGGTCGGTCTTGTCGATCTCGTCGATCAGGAGCACGACGGGCACCTCGGCCTCGATCGCGTTGAGCAGCGGGCGCGCCAGGAGGAACTCCTGGCCGAAGATGTCGTCCTTCACCTCCTTCCAGCCGGTGTCGGCGGCCTCGGTCTGGATGCGGAGGAGCTGCTTGCGGTAGTTCCACTCGTACAGCGCCTTGGCCTCGTCGAGCCCCTCGTAGCACTGGAGCCTGATCATGCTGCGGCCGGTGGCGCGGGAGACCGCCTTGGCGAGCTCGGTCTTGCCGACCCCGGCCGGGCCCTCCACGAGCACCGGCTTGCCGAGCCGGCCCGCGAGGTAGGTCACGAGCGAGGCCGGCTCGTCCGCGAGATAGCCGACGCTCCCGAGCCGCTCGCGGGTGTCCTCGATGCTTGTGAACTCGCCGCTCATCCGGCGTGAAGGATACTTTCGCACCAGTGCTCGCCGCCTGGCTCGCTCAGGGTCCCGATCTACCCGGCCTCGGCGACGAGGGCCCGGGCGATGTCGGCTCGCTCATGAACCTGTGCTTCATCCTGCTCGTGGCGGGGTTCGCGATCGGCGTGCTGGGCCATCTCACGCGCTCGCGAACGCTTGTCGCGATCGGCGTGACGGTCGTGATGGCGGGGAGCGCCGTGTTCGTGCTCGCTGTCGGCCGCTACGGGTAGCGCAGCACGAAATACGCCACGTGGATGCCCAGCCAGCGGGCCTTCCCGAGGAGGAGGTCGTGGTCGCCGGGGTTGGGGAGCACCACGTCGTCCTTCAGCGCCCGGAGCGGGAAGTTGAGCCCGCGGTTCCGCGGCTCGTCGTAGTCGAACAGCATCGTCCGGCCGGTCACGGCGATCGTGAACCAGCCGAGCTCGGTGGGCTTCCCGCCGCGCTCGACGACGTTGTGGCCGATCGGCTCGCCCTCGTGGAACACCTTCTTGAAGCGCTCGCCGGTGATCTTCGGGACGAGGCCGCGGTTGAGGCCCTCGTAGGTGCGGCCCTCGATCGCCGCCGGGTCTGGCGTCTCGCCCGTGCGCATCAGCTCCTTCAGCGCGACGGTGTCCGTAGTCGTCAGCGTCTCCCACGTCCAGGTGGTCATCGCAGCGACTCCGCGAAGCCGGTGCGCCAGCTCGGGTGGGCCGGCTCCCAGCCGAGCTCGCGCTTGGCCTTCTCGTTCGAGGCCCCGCGCAGCTCGAGCGAGAAGACGCCCACCTCCCTGCCGGCCACGAGCTTGGCGAGCCACACGGGAACCCGTCGCGGAGGCTTCGCACCGGCGGCATCCGCGAGCACCGGCAGCCACTCGCTCATCGCGGCCGGCTCGTCGTCGGTCGACGTTGTAGATCCCGGGAGCACCGCGCTCCACGGCCGCCACGGTCGCGTCCGCCGCGTCGTCCACGTGGATGAACGAGAACACGCCGGTGCCCTTCGCCGACGACGGGCATGCGCCGCCGGCGGACGTCCCCGAGGGTCGTGCCGTCGCTGCCGTAGTGGGTGCCCGGGCCGTAGAAGAACCCGTACCGGAGCACGAGGCCGTCGATGCCCTCCTCGCCGAGCACCGCCGCCTCCATCTGCCGCAGCGAGCTGACGGCACTCGCGAACGTGCCGGGCGCGTCATCCAGGATCGGATCGTCCTCGGTCTTCACCCGCGCGCCCTCGCCCGTGTACGCGAACGCGATGCTCTGGCACACGAACCGGCCCGCGCCCGCGGCGCGGGCGCCGTCGAGCAGGTTCCTCGTGCCCTCGGTGCGGACGCGGTTGGTGGCGGTGTAGAGGTCCGAGTTCCTGAAGTTCATGCGCTCCGGGAGCGCGGTGAGCTGGTGAATCACGACCTCGGTGCCGGCCTGCACCATCGCGTCGCGCACGGCGTCCGCATCGAACACATCGGCCACCGCCGCGCCGGCGCCCGCCTTCCGGATGCGCTCGGCGCTCTGCTCCGAGCGCGTCATGCCCGTCACGTCGTGCCCCGCCGCCACCAGCTTCGCGACGAGCGGCCGGCCGATGGCGCCGCTGGCGCCCGCCACGAAGACCCTCATGTCGTCTCCTGGCGCAGCATCCAGGCCACCAGCGCGGCTCCCATCGCCAGCCCGGCAAAGTCCGCCGGCCCGACCCACGACGGATCCGACTCGCCGATGTCGATCAGATGGTTCAGCGCGTGGAGCACGTAGTGCACGAGCGCGAAGGCGAGCACCGGAACACGCCATGCCTCGCGGCGCACGGACACGAACGTCACGGCGCCGAGCGCCAGGTAGAAGGTCGCCACGTCCGCCATGTAGTGGTCGTTCCGTTCCCCGAAGGGGCCGATCTCCTCATAGAAGAACCCGGGCGCGAGCCACAGGAGCAGGCCGATGACCACCTGCGTGGCGGCGAAGACGATGAGCAGGATCCGCATAACCGGATCATCGCGCCTCTCATACGGGTATAGCCACCCTCATGGCGGGAGAGGGACTTGTCCAGCAGGTGCTCGGGACCGCGGCGGGCGCCGCGCGCATGGCCGCGGCCGGCGCGGGCGACATCACGCGCACGGCGCGGAACCCGGACGACTGGCTCGACGCCTGGGACCCCCACTACATCCGCACCACGCTGCCCGCGCTGGGCGCGATGTCGAAGCTCTACTTCCGGGCGGAGGTCGAGGGGCTCGACAACATCCCCGCGAAGGGGCCCGTGCTGCTCGTGGGGAACCACTCCGGCGGCACGCTGATCGCCGACACGTTCGTGTTCGCCCACGCGTTCTACGACCACTTCGGCCCGCTGCGCCGCTTCCACCAGCTCGCGCACGACCTCGTGTTCAAGCTGCCGGGCGCGCGGGCGAGCCTGTCGAGGTACGGCACCGTGCCGGCGTCCCCCGAGAACATGGCCCGCGCGCTCGAGCGCGACGCCGCGCTGCTCGTGTATCCGGGCGGCGACCACGAGACCTACCGGCCGAGCTGGGAGTCGGACCGGATCGACTTCGCCGGCCGCAAGGGCTTCGCGAAGCTCGCGATGGAGCACAACGTGCCGATCGTCCCGGTCGTCGCGATCGGCGGCCAGGAGACCGCGCTCTTCCTCGGGCAGGGACGCGACCTCGCGCGCCGCCTGCGGCTCGACTCGCTCCTGCGGCTGAAGGTCTTCCCCGCTCAGATCGCGCCGCCGTTCGGGCTCACGGTGCTCGACATGCCGGGGCGCCTGCCGCTGCCTTCGAAGATCGCGATCCAGGTGCTCCCGCCGATCAAGCTGAACCAGACGGACGCCGACGACGCCTACGAGCTGGTGACGGGCAGGATGCAGGACGCGCTCGACGACCTGTCGGCCGAGCGCATCCTGCCGGTGGTCGGCTAGCCGCGCTAGCGGCGCGCGGCGACGCCGATTCCGTCGCCCACCGGAAGCACGCTCGCCACCCAGGCGTCCGAGCTCGACGAGCTCCGCGTTCAGCAGGCGCGCGGCGGCGAGCGAGTCGGCGTTCCAGCGCGTCTCCGCTCCCTCCGGAAGCGCCACCTCCCCGCTCATCAGCAGGTTGTCCACGACCATCAGCGCGCGCTCGGCCAGCTTCGGCTCGGCGAGCTCGATGTAGCGCGCGTACTCGCCCTTGCTCGCATCCACGAACAGCAGGTCGAAGGGTCCGTTCTGCGCGGGAAGGGTGTCGAGCGCGTCTCCCTCGACGATCTCCACGCGGCCGGCCACGCCGCCTCGCCTGAGGTAGTCGCGCGCCTGGGCGGCGCGCTCGGGGTCGCGCTCGAGTGTCACCACGCGGCCCCGCTCGAGCTGCTCGGCCATGTGGAGCGTCGAGTAGCCGATCGCGGTGCCCACCTCCAGCACGACCGGGTCGAGCGCCCGGCAGAGCGCCGCCAGCAGGCGCCCCGTCTCCCAATGGACGATCGGGATCGAGTCGCGCTCGGCGTGCTCCTCCATCTCCCGCATCAGCTCGGAGCGCTCGGGCCGCAGGTCCCTCAGATAGCGCTCGACGGCCTCGTCCAGGATGCCCATGAGACGTGGCAGGCTACTCTGGTGCCATGGCTGGATTGGTGGAGGCGATTCGGATCTCGGCGGAGCACGAGAGGCTCCCGGAGCCGGTCGACAGCATCGATGTGACCGACGAGGGTCTCCCCGGCGACCGGTACTTCGGCCGCGGTGACATCACGCTCGTCGAGGCGGAGGCGCTCGAGGCGTTCCGCGAGGACACCGGCATCGAGCTGTCGCACGCGGAGATCCGCCGCCAGGTGCTGACGACGCGGCGTCCGGCTGAACGACCTGCTCGGGAAGCGCTTCCGCGTCGGCGAGGTCGAGGCCGTCGGGCGTCGAGTGGTGCGAGCCCTGCGCCCACATCGAGTCGCTCACCTACCCGGGCGTGCTCAAGGGCATGGTGCATCGTGCCGGGCTCCGCGCGGACATCGTGCAGGCCGGCCGGATCGCGGTCGGCGACGAGGTCGACGAGGTCACAGACGCAGCCGCATGAGCAGGTCGTTGCCGCCGGCCGCGGCCGACCAGCTGTCGAAGCCGACCGACCTGTAGAGCGCCAGCGCGGGCTCGTTCGCCTCGTTCGCGTCCAGGCTCCATGCGCGCGCAGCCGCGCTCGCGCGCCCGGGCGACGGCCGCCTCCACGAGCGCCCGTCCCATCCCGGACCCGCGCGCCGCCTCCTCGACGAACAGATCCTCGAGGCAGCAGTCGTCGGTGCCGGTCCACACGGACAGGCGGTAGCGCAGCTGGCAGACCCCCGCCGCGGGGTCGCCGGCCAGCAGGAACTCGGTGTTCGGGTCGGCGAGGAGGCGCCGCACGGTGCCCGCGATCGACGTCGTCGGAGGGCTCGTCGCGCCCCTGCCAGTCGCGGAAGGCGGCAATGAGGCGGGCGACGTCCGCGGACATCGTCGGGGGTGGCGACGAAAACTCTCGCCATACGCGAGAAAAAGTTGCCACATGCGGCGGAGGTGCCCCTTCAATGCCGTCGTTCTCGACGGGGAGCCTGACCAAGGGACGTAAGTATTCTGCGGCCATGGCGCTGATCGAGGTTCCGTCGGGTCTCGAGGGAGTCATCGCGTTCGAGACTCAGATCGCCGAGCCCGACAAGGAGGGCGGCGCGCTCCGCTACCGCGGGGTCGACATCGAGGAGCTCGTCGGCAAGGTGCCCGTTCGAGAAGGTCTGGGGCCTGCTGGTGGACGGCACCTACGAGCCCGGGCTGCCGCCCGCCGAGCCGCACCCGCTCGCGGTGCGCACCGGCGACCCGCGCGTGGACCTCCAGTCGGCGCTCGCGCATGCTCGCGCCGGAGTGGGGCCTCGGCCAGCTGATCGACATCTCCGACGAGCAGGCGCGCGACGACCTCGCGCGCGTGTCGGTGATGGCGCTGTCGTTCGTGGCCCAGTCGGCGCGCGGCGTCGGCCGGCCGCCGGTGCCCGCAGCGCGAGGTCGACAAGGCCACCTCGATCCCCGAGCGCTTCCTGATCCGCTGGCGCGGCGAGGCCGACCCGCGGCACGTCAAGGCGATCGACGCCTACTGGATCTCGGCCGCCGAGCACGGCATGAACGCCTCGACCTTCACCGCGCGCGTGATCGCCTCCACCGGCGCCGACGTGGCCGCCGCGCTGTCCGGCGCCGTCGGCGCGCTGTCGGGCCCGCTGCACGGCGGCGCGCCCTCGCGCGTGCTGCAGATGCTCGACGAGGTCGAGCGCGACGGGCGACGCCGAGCGCTACGTGAAGGACGCGCTCGACCGCGGCGAGCGCCTGATGGGCTTCGGCCACCGCGTCTACCGCGCCGAGGACCCGCGGGCGCGCGTGCTGCGCCGCACCGCGCGCGAGATCGGCGCGCCGCGCCTCGAGGTGGCCGAGAAGCTCGAGGAGGCCGCGCTGGCCGAGCTGAAGGCGCGCAAGCCCGACCGCGTGCTGGCCACCAACGTGGAGTTCTGGTCGGCCGTGGTGCTCGACTTCGCCGACGTGCCGCCGGACCTGTTCACGCCGCTGTTCTCCTGCGCGCGCGTGGGCGGCTGGGCGGCGCACATCATGGAGCAGAAGCGCGAGGGCAGGCTGATCCGGCCGAGCGCCGCGCTACGTCGGGCCCGGAGCCGCGGTCGCCGGCGGACGTCGGTCAACGGCGCGGAGGCCGCCGCCGCCTGATGGAGGCCGCCGACCGAGCAGGCGCGTCTCCTCGTTCGCGAAGTCGCTCTTCCTGGGCGAGATCCACGAGGAGCTCGTCTTCCCGTTCCCCAAGCCGGACCCGGACGAGCAGGACAGGATCCGCGCGCTGATCGCGGCGCTGCGCGAGATGCCCTACGACGCCGACGAAGATCGAGGAGGACGCGCTGGATCGGCGACGACACGATCGCGCGAGCTGGGCGAGCGCGGGCTGCTCGGCCTGTACGTGCCCGAGGAGTACGGCGGCCAGGGCCTCTCGCAGACCGGCTACTGCCGCGTGTCCGAGGTGTTCGCCCAGATCGACGCGACGCTCTCGCGTGGTCATGGGCGTGCACCAGTCGATCGGCATGAAGGGCATCGTCCTGTTCGGCACCGACGAGCAGAAGGAGCGCTTCCTGCCCGACCTGGCGAGCGGGCCGCAAGCTCGCCGGCCTTCGCGCTCACCGAGCCGAACGCGGGCTCCGACGTGGCGAGCATGGAGACGCGCGCCGAGCGCCAGTCGGACGGCTCGTGGCGGCTCGACGGCATGAAGCACTACATCGGCAACGGCTCGCAAGGCGCGGCGTGCTCGTGACCTTCGCCGCAGACCGGCGAGGACGAGTACACGGCCTTCATCCTCGAGCAGGACATGGACGGGCTTCGAGGTGGGCAAGCGCTTCGACACGATGGGCCTGCGCGGCAACGACCTGCGCGAGCTCCACTACAACGGCATCCGCGTCCCGCCCGAGAACGTGCTCGGCGAGCCCGGCGAGGGCTTCAAGATCGCCATGCACGATCCTGAACAACGGCCGCCTGTCGCTCGGCACGGGCTCCGTCGGGCGGCGCGAAGTTCCTGCTCGACCAGACGATCGAGCACGTGAAGGAGCGCCGCCAGTTCGGCCGGCCGCTGGCCGACTTCGAGCTGGTCCAGGACAAGATCGGCTGGATGGTCTCCTACCTGTTCGGGCTCGAGTCGATGGCCTACCTCACCACCGGCCTGGTCGACCGGGGCGTGCCGGACTACTCGCTCGAGTCGGCGATCTGCAAGGTCGCCGGGCACCGAGTTCCTCTGGTACGCGGCCAACCGCTCGCTCCAGCTCGCCGGCGGCGCCGGGCTACATGCGCGACCAGCCCTACGAGAAGTACCTGCGCGACATCCGGATCTTCCCGATCTTCGAGGGCGCCAACGACGTGATGCGCGCGTTCATCGCGCTCGCCGGGCATGAAGCCGCTCGGCGACGAGCTGAAGGAGATGGGCGACGTGTCGCTCGGCCGACCCGATCGGCTCGATCGGCGTGCTGGCCGACTACGTGGCCGGGCGCATCGCGCGCGAGGTGCAGCCCGACCGGATCACGCGGGCGCACGACGAGCTCGACGACCTCGCCGGCGCCGGTCTCCGAGCAGGTCAAGCGCCTGCGCTCGGTGACCGAGGGGCTGCTGCGCGAGCACCGCGGGGGGATCGCGCGAGCGCCAGTTCCACCAGAAGCGGCTGGCGTCGGCGGTCTCCGACATCTACGCGCAGATCGCGGTGCTCTCGCGCGTGACGGCCCACCTCGACGAGCACGGGCGTCGAGCCGTCGGGCCAGGAGCGCTACATCGCCGAGACCTTCTGCCGCCGGGCGGCCGCCCGGGTCAACTCGCCCTCGACCAGGTCGAGCGAAACGACGACGAGCGCATGGTCGCCATCGCCAAGCTCGCCTACAAGCGCGGTGAGTACGGCTACGCCTTCTTCGAGGACTAAGCGCTGACGGCTCCAGCGACTGGCTGGCGCCTGCGATCCTCGGGCACCACCGTCGTGACGGTCGACTCGACCGTCGTGAACGTCGCGCTGCCGGCCATCGAGCGACGACCTCGGCGGCGGGCTCGCGGGGCAGCAGTGGACCGCGAACGCCTACCTCGTCACGCTCGGCTCGCTGCATCCTCGATCGGCGGCTCGCTGGGCGACATCTTCGGCGAGCGGCGGGTGTTCGCGCTCGGGGTGATCGGGCTTCGGCGTCACCTCGGTGTTCTGCGCCGTGGCGCCGACGATCGAGCTGCTGGTGGTCGTCGCGCGCGCTCCAGGGAGTGGCGGGCGCGCTGCTCACGCCCGCGGCGCTGGCGGTGATCGTCGCGACGTTCCCGCCCGACGAGCGCGGCCGGGCCGATCGGCGCGTGGACCGCCTGGAGCGGGATCGGCACCGTGCTCGGCCCGCTGATCGGCGGCCAGCTCGTGGACAGCGCGTCCTGGCGCTGGATCTTCGCGATCAACGTGCCGATCGTGCTGGTCACGCTGTTCCTGATACGGCGCGTGATGCCGGCCGCGCACGAGCGCGCCCCGGACGCGCGCGTGGACGTGGTCGGCGCGGTGCTGTGCGCGCTCGGGCTCGCCGGGATCACCTACGGGCTGATCGAGCAGCCGCTGCGCGGCTGGGGCGACCCGACGGTGGCCGTCCCGCTCGCGGCGCGGCGCGGCTGCTGTTCGCCGCGTTCATCGTCTGGGAGGCGCGCAGCGCCCAGCCCGATGCTGCCGCTGGCGCTGTTCAAGCGGCGGAACTTCACGATCGGCAACATCGAGACGTTCGCGATGTACGGCGGGCTGGGGCTGCTGTTCTTCTTCCTGGTGCTGTTCCTGCAGCAGGTGGCCGGCTACAGCGCGCTGGAGGCCGGCACCACGACGATCCCGGTGACGCGTCGTGATGTTCCTGCTGTCCATGCGCTTCGGCGCGCTGGCCGACCGCTACGGGCCGCGCTGGTTCATGGGCTTCGGGCCGCTCGTGGCCGCGGCGGGGCTCGCGCTGTTCCTGCGCCTCGACGCGGACGTCGACTACCTCACCGACCTGCTGCCCGGCCTGCTGCTGTTCTCGCTGGGGCTGTCGATCGACGGTCGCGCCGCTCACCGCGACCGTGCTGGCCGACGCCGACGAGCACAACGCCGGCGATCGCCTCCGGGGTGAACAACGCGATCGCCCGGGCGGCGAGCCTGATCGCGATCGCGGCCGTGGGGGCGATCGTGGCGTCCTCGTTCGGTAGCTCCCTGCGCGACGACCTGGGGGCGGCGGCGGAGCGGCCGGAGGTGGCGCGGGCGATCGAGGAGGCGGAACGCCAGCCGCTCGCGCGCGTGACGGTGGACGAGGTGCCGCCGGATGTGCGCGACGCCGTGGCGAGCGCCTCCGAGGACTCGTCCGTGAAGGCATTCCGGACGGCGATCGCGATCGCGACCGGGCTCGTGGCGATGGGCGGCGTGCTCGGCCTGGTCGGGATCGTGAACCCGCGCCGGCGCGTGGACGCCGAGGACTGCCCGGGCGGCCAGCTGGCAGGAGTGCCGCGCGACGCGGCCGGGTGCCCGCCGGGCGGCCGCCGGCGGGAGCAGACGGCCTAGAAGCGGCGGGCCCGGTCGCGGCTCACCGCGAACCCGTGGCCACCCAGCCGGTTCACGCATCGCATGCCGCTCCGCCGCGAGGTGCAGCGAAAGCGCCCACGCCGGATCGAGCTGCCATAGGCGAGCCTGCGGCCCGCGGGCACTGCGTCCGAGGCGCAGGTGAAGCGGCCCCTGCCCCGGAAGCCGACCTGCAGGCCACCCGCCCAGTCGCCCGGACAGCTGCGCGGCTTGGGAGGCGGCGACCAGTTGCGCGCGCCGATGTCGCAGCGCGCGATCGAGGTCCGGTCGATGACGCACCTGATGTTCCCGGACGGGCTGTGGAAGAAGGTGGCCGCGGAGGCGGGCGCGGCCAGGACGAGACCGCAGGTCACGGCGGCGGTTGCGACGAGAGCACGCATCGCCGCGACTCTAGCCCGCCAGCTCCCCGCCGTCGATCCGCAGAGTCTCACCCGACACGAAAGCGGCTTCCGGTCCCGCCAGGAAGGCGAACGCGGCGGCGACCTCGTCCGGCGTGCCCATTCTCCGCGCGGGAACGCGCTGCTCGAGGTGGTCCTCGAGGAGCTGCGCGGCCGGGCGCCCGGTGCGCCTCGAGACCTCGTCGAGATCCCCGAGGCTCATTCGAGGTCTCGATCTGCCCAGGCGCCACGGCGTTGACGGTGATGGCGGGCCCGAGCTCGATCGACAGTGTCTTCACGAGTGCCACCACGCCGGCCTTCGAGGCGCAATAGGCCGCGGCCGCGGCCTCGCCGTGGAGCCCCGCGATCGAGGCCGTCGCCAGCAGCCGCCCGCCGCGCGGCATTGCCCGCGCCGCGGCCTGGAGCGTCACCATCACCCCGATCAGGTTCACCCGGATAACCCGGGTCCACGAGGCGACGCTTCCATCGAGGAAGGGCTCCATGAGCGAGACGCCCGCGTTGGCGACGCACACGTCGAGCTCGCCCGCGGCTCGCACCGCGGCGGCCATCTGGTCCGGGTCCGTCGCGTCCGCCGTGAAGCCCTCGAAGCCGGGCGCCACGTCGACGCCCAGGACCGACGCGCCCTCGGCTCTGAATCGCTCCACGGTCGCGGCGCCGATTCCGGTCGCCGCTCCAGTGACGAGCGCGCGCCGTCCCTCGAGGCATCCCATGGAGGCCGACCCTTCCGGTGCCGCGGGTGCTCGGCGAGGCCCGTTTCGGTCATCCGCACGATCAACCGAACGGTGGATACCGCCCGCGCGCACTCCCTGTGAGCGTCGGATGAATGCCCGGTGTGACTCCCGTGCTCGCGGCGGCGGCCGCGCTCGGAACCGTGTCCGTCCTGGCCAGGGACGCCTACGCGTCCGGTTCGGAGCCGGTGTCGCTGCTCGGGGCGCGGCTGCTGGTGGCGGCCGTGGTGCTCACGCCGTTCGCCCTCCGGGAGCGCCCCGGCCGCGCCGCCGGGCCGGGCCGCCGGCTGCGCTCACCGGGCTCGCGTTCGCGGGCGCCGGGCTGGGCGAGTTCGAGGCGCTGTCGCGAGCGGCGGCGCCGGCGGTGGTGCTGATCGTCTTCGTCGCGCCGGTCTGGATCGCGCTCGGGCGCCGGTTCATCGGCGCCGAGCGGCTCGGCCGGCCGCGGGCCGCGGCGCTCGCGCTGATCCTGGGCGGCACGGCCCTAGTGGTGATTCCAGAGGGGGACGCCGCGCCAGAGCCCGCCGCGGTGGCGTTCGCGCTCGGCGCATCGGTGATGGCCGCGCTCTTCTTCGTCGGGCTCGAGCGCACCGGGCGGCGGCTGCCGCCCCGCCGGGGCGCGGCCATGGTGGCGTGGGCGGCGGCGCTGCCGGTGGTGGCGCTGGATCCCGGCTCGGTGCTCGCGGAGCTCTCGCGCCCGTCCACCGCCGCGCACGGGGTGGCGATCGGGGTGCTCACGGCGCTCGCGCTGCGTCTGCTCGCGGGCGGCGTGCCGGCGGGCTCGGCGCTGCTGGCGTCGGCCGTCATCTGCGTGGAGCCGCTGGCGGCGGGCACGCTCGCCTGGCTCGTTCTTGGCGAGCTCCTCAGCCCGGTTCAGCTCGCCGGCGGCGCGATCGTGCTCGCCGGCGTGGCGCTCCTGTCGGCGCTCAGCGCTCGCGCGCCTCCTTCGCCCTCCGCCAGCCGTCGAACCACACCGCGGCCACGAGGATCACCCCGACCACCACGTCCTGCCAGAACCGCTCGACGCCTTTGATGAGGAGGCCGTTCGCCAGCACGACGGGGATAAAAACGCCGACGACCGTGGCGGACATGATCCCCACGCCGCCCGTGAGGCTCGCGCCGCCGATCACCACGGCGGCGAGCGCCGCGATCAGCTCGGTCGTGTGGCCGGTCGAGACGCTCGCCACCGCGAAGCGCGCCACTTCGATCAGCCCCGCGCAGCCCGCCAGCGCACCCGACACGACATAGAGCAGGAACAGGTGCCGAGGGATGTCGATGCCGCCGCGGCGGGCGGCCTCCTCGTTCGAGCCGATCAGGTAGTTGTGCTCGCCGTACCGGGTCCGCGCCAGCAGGAAGCCGCACGCGAGCACGAGCCCGACCGCGACGAGGAAGGCCACGGGCACGCCCGCCACCGTCGCGAGGCCCACCTGCTCCTGTAGCTCGGGCGGCGTGCCGCTCACGTTCGCGCCGCCGCTGAGAAGTCGCGCCGCTCCGAGCGCCGCGCCGAGCGACCCGAGCGTGACGACGAACGGCGGCAGCCGGGCGTAGGCGATCAGGGCGCCGTTGATCGCTCCCCACGCGACGCCCGACGCCACTCCCACGCCGATGCCGGCGAGCGACGCCGCGAGCGCGTTCTCGCCCGAGTCGCCCGCGACCTCCTTCATCGTCAGCGCGGACGCGACGGCGGCGAACGTCATCACCGAGCCGATCGACAGGTCGAGCCCGCCGCTGATGATCACGAGCGTCGCCCCGGCCGCGAGGATGAGCACGATCGACGCGTCGCCCGCCACCGTCTGCGCGTTGAACGTGCTGACGAACGTGTCGGCCGGAAGGATCGCCGCGAAGGCCGCGATCAGCGCGACGAGCACGACGAGGATCCAGAAGACGCCGCTCGAGGGCGCCGCGCGGGCGAGCCGGATCGCCGTCACCCCGGATTCCCCACCATCGAGTTCACGATCCATGCCGCGTCCACGTCGGCCCGCGACCGCGTGCCGGCGTTCTCGCCGAGCCGGAGAACCGTCACGCGGTCCGCGATCTCCAGCACCTGCGGCACGTCGTGAGAGATCAGCATCACGCCGAAGTCGCGGCTGCGGAGCTGGTGGATCAGCGCGTCGACGGCCGCGCGCTGGCGCACGCCGAGCGCCGCGGTGGGCTCGTCCAGCAGCACGACCGTGCGCGCCCAGATGGCCGCCCGCGCGATCGCCACGCCCTGGCGCTGGCCGCCCGACAGGAGCCGCACCGGGCGCTCCACGTCGGACACCGGCACCGACAGCTCGCCGAACGCCTCCTTCGTTCGCCTGCCCATCGCGTCCCGGTCCAGCACTCCGAGCCGGCCGAGCACGCCCGGCCGGCGGATCTCCCTGCCGATGAACACGTTCGCGACGCAGGAGCGGTGGTCCGCGAGCGCGAGGTCCTGATAGACGGTCTCGATGCCGGCATGCCGCGCGTCGAGCGGGGAGTGGAGGTCCACGCGCACGCCGCCCATGAGCACCTGGCCGCCGTCCGGGCGGACGACGCCGGCCGCGACCTTGAGGAGCGTCGACTTGCCCGCGCCGTTGTCTCCCATCACGGCGTGGACCTCGCCGCGCCGGACGGCGAGGCTCACGCCGCGGAGCGCCTCCACGTGACCGAACGACCTGCGGATGTCGCGCAGCTCGAGCGCCGCCTCGCCGCGCTCGCTACTGCGGTGCACGCTCGTACAGGCAGGGCGCGTTCTCGGGGTCGTCGGCCGTGTCCGCCGTGAAGGGGCAGATCTTCGGCTGCACCTTCTCCGGCACGTCCTTGCCGTTCAGGGAGTCGACCGCGGCCCGCACCGTCGCGGCGCCGTACTCGCGTGCCGCCACCGAGACGACCGCGTCGAGCTTGCCGTGCTCGAGCAGCTTCATGTTCTGCACGAACGCGTCGAAGGCGACGGTCTTGACGTCGCCGAGCTTGCCCGCCGACTCGAGCGCCGGCACGGCGCCGTTGCTGCCGAACCCGACGCCCACGAAGGCGCCGGCCAGGTCCGGATGGCGGGTGATCGTCGTGCGCGTGATGGTGTTCGCCTTCTGCGGGTCGAGGTCGAAGTACTGGATCGGGAGCAGCTCGAGGCCCTCCTCGCCCTCCACGACCTCGGTGAACCCGGAGCGCAGGTCGCGGGCGAAGCCCACGCCCGGCGCGTGGTCGATGTACATCAGCTTGCCGTCGGCGCCCGTGAGCTCCACGAGCTGCTCGCCGACCAGCCGGCCCGCTTCTACCACGTCGCTCGACACGTGCGTCACCGCGAAGCTTGGGTCCTCGGTGGTCGTCCTCCAACCCCCGCGTCGACCTGCCCGATCAGCGTCGTCGGAAGGCTCACATAGGGAACGCCTCTCATGTACGACCCGGCGACCCAGCCACCCATGTCGATCACGACCCCGCCGCCCAGGAGGACGATCACGTCCCGCCGGCCGATCTGCGTGCCGGTGAGCCAGTCGAGCAGCTCGGCCGCCTGACCCAGGGTCTTGTGCCGCTCGCCCGCGGGCACCACGGCGACCTCCGGATGGATCCCGGCCTTGTCGAGCGCGCCGAGCAGGAGGTCGCCGTAGAGCCGCTCGACGGTCGTGTCGGTGATCACCGCGACAGAGGCGTCGCCCACGAGGCGCAGCAGCCGCTCGACGGTCTCCTCCGGCCTGCGCGTGACGACGATCGGATAGGAGTCGCGCCGCTCCGAGCGCCCGACCACCTCACCGCCCGGCTCCGGCAACTCGATCGCATCGACGTTGTGAACCTGATCCGGGCTGAGCGTCTCGAGCGGCACGCCAGCCACACTGCCGAGACCTGCGCTAAGGGAACATCGACCGATCGGTTGATTCTGCGGATGATCCTCCGCGCGACGATCGCACGAGGTGGCTCGGGAACCTCCGCTAGCCTGCGCCGCCATGTTCGTCTTCAAAGCCGCGGTGGTGGGGGCCGGGACGATGGGTGGGGAGATCGCTCAGGTCGTCGCCTCAGCCGGGATCCCGGTCGTCCTCAAGGACGTCAAGCAGGAGTTCGTGGACACCGGCCTCGAGAAGGCCAAGCAGGTGACCGAGGCTCAGCTCGGCAACCTGGTGTCGAAGGAGAAGATCACCCAGGAGGACGCCGACCGCCAGCGGGAGGAGATCCTCGGGCGGATCACCGGGACCACCGGCTACGAGGGCTTCGGCGACGTCGACTTCGTCGTCGAGGCGGTGCCGGAGCGAATGGAGATCAAGCAGGCGGTGTTCGCCGAGCTCGACGAGGTCACGCCCGGCCACGCGATCCTCGCCTCGAACACGTCCTCGCTGTCGATCACCGAGATGGCCGAGGCCACGCTGCGGCCGGACCGGGTGTGCGGCTTTCACTTCTTCTACCCGGCCTCGATGATGCGCCTGATCGAGGTGATCGAGGGCGACGAGACGTCGGACGAGACGCTTGGGACGGCGTCGAACTTCGCGCAGGCGATCCGGAAGACCGCGATCCGCTGCGGCGAGGTGCCCGGCTTCGTGGTCAACCGGATCCTCATCTCGGCCATGACCGAGGTGTGGAGGGTCACCGAGGAGGAGGACCTCGACGTAAAGGAAGTGGACAAGACGATCCAGGAGTCGGGGACCGTGCCGATGGGGCCGTACTACCTGTCCGACATGCTCGGGCTCGACACCGCGCTGCACGTCGCGGAGCACCTGCACGAGTCGTACGGCGGCGAGCGCTTCGGCGTGTCGTCGCGCATGAAGGAGCTGGTCGAGGCGGGGAACCTCGGCCAGAAGACCGGGAAGGGCTTCTATGAGCACGGCTAGCGCGTCGGGCCTCGGCACGATCGTCGAGCGGATGGGCCTGAAGACCCTGGTCGAGTCGTGTCTCGTGCTCGAGGAGGACGTCGCCTCCGCGAAGGACATCGAGATCGGGATGATGATGGGCGCCGGCATCCTGCCGGGCCCGTTCACGCGCGCCGACGACGCGGGCCTGGACACCATCCTGGAGCAGCTCGAGCGGGCGCAGCAGGAGTGGGGCGACGCCTTCGAGCCCCCCACCGTGCTCAGGCGGCTGGTCGCGCAGGGCCGCCTCGGAAAGAAGACCGGCCAGGGCTTCTTCCCCTACCCGCAGCCCGACGCCGGGGACCAGAGAGAGACCGTGCTCCTCGAGACCCGCGGGGACATAGCGATCGCGTGGCTCAACCGGCCCCCCGCCAACCCGCTCTCACCGCAGGCGGTGCGAGACCTCATCGACGTCTGGGAGTCCATCGAGGGCAAGGCGCGCGCGCTCGTGATCGCCTCCTCGAACATCTTCACCTTCAGCGCGGGCGCCGACATCAAGGAGTTCACGAAGATGTCGCCCGAGGCCGAGGGCGCCGAGCTGGTGGAGTCGGCGCACGCGTTCATGCGCGGGATGGAGCAGTCCTCCACCGTGACCATCGCGGCCGTGAACTCGATCGCGTTCGGCGGCGGCTGCGAGCTCGCGATGGCGTGCGACTTCCGGATCGCGGCCGAGTCCGCCGTCTTCGGCCAGCCCGAGATCAACCTCGGCATCATCCCCGGCTTCGGCGGCACCCAGCGGCTGCCGCGGCTCGTGGGCGAGGCGAAGGCGCTCGAGATGAACCTCGTCGGCGACCCGGTCGACGCCTACGAGGCGCACCGGCTCGGGCTCGCGCACCAGGTGGTGGCGGACCACGAGCTGTTCGACACCGCGCTCGCCTGGGCGCGGAAGCTGTCGGAGCAGGCGCCGATCGCGATCGAGGAGATCAAGAAGCGCTCGGCCCGGCCGGACCTGGACGAGGGGCTCCGCTCCGAGGCGGAGGGCTTCGCCCGCGCCTTCGGCTCCGAGGACGCGCGCGAGGGCATCTCGGCCTTCCTCACGAAGCGCCGTCCGAAGTTCCAGGGCAAGTGAGGGCGACCTCCACGGGGGCGGAGCAGGTCGCGAGCCTGCTGCGGGACGCCGAGCGCGCGGTCGTGCTCACCGGCGCCGGCATCTCGGTGCCGTCCGGGATCCCGGACTTCCGCACGCCCGGGACGGGGCTGTGGGAGAACGTCGACCCGATGGAGGTCGCGCACATCGACGCCTGGCGGCGCGACCCCGACAAGTTCTGGAGCTTCTACGGCCAGCGGTTCGCCTCGCTGACCGACAAGGAGCCGAACGAGGCGCACCTCGCGCTGGCCGAGCTGGAGCGGCGGGGGCTGGTGCGCGCGGTGATCACCCAGAACATCGACCGCCTGCACCGGCTGGCCGGCACCGAGCGCCTGATCGAGGTGCACGGGTCGATCGACCGGAGCGTCTGCATGGAGTGCGGCGGGAAGGTCCCGATCGACCGCGTGGTGAAACTGCTCGCGAGCGGCGACGGGGCGCCCGAGTGCGAGGCGTGCGTCGCCCCGCTCAAGCCCGACGTGGTCCTGTTCGGCGAGCTGCTGCCGGAGCGCGCCCTCGCGGACGCCCAGGAGCTGGCGATGAACGCGGACCTGATGATCTGCGTGGGCTCCTCCCTGGAGGTCTACCCGGTGGCCGGCCTGCCGGCCATCACCCACGGAGGCGGAGGCCGCCTGGCCCTGATCACACAGGGGCCGACCCCGTACGACGGCGACGCCGACGTGAAGCTGGACGGCGACGTCGTAGCCGAGCTGCGCGCGGTCCTGGCGGCCCTCTAGGCGCCCAGGCGGCGGCGCTTCAGCGCTCGCTCCATCGCCGCGATCGCTTCCTCGAGCGCGGCTGCGTGCTCGGCCGCTTCTCCGCGCAGGGCCGCGTTCGCCGCCTCCCCGATCGCGGTTCGGTGTGCCGAGGCCTCGTCGGCGGCCGGGCCGCTCATGGCCGCCAGGAGGGCCTCGACCGCCACGCGCGCCTGCAGGGCGGCCTCTCCGGTCCGGCCCGCCGTCAGGTCGGCGCGGGCGCGCAGCACCAGCTCCTCGGCCGGCAGCGCCTCCTCGCGGCCGCTCAGGAGCATCGCGAAGCGCTCCTCCGGCGCCTCCATCGACCGGCGCGCCCGGCGGCGGCTCTCGCGTGGGAGCTCAATCGCCTCCTCGTAACGGCCGCTCGGCCACCTCGTCGCCGCTTCCGTAGCCGATCCGCACCACGAGGGCACGATCGGCGGACACCTCGGGCACGTAGGGGTCGGCCGTGGCAATCCGGTGCGCGTGGAGTGCGCGATTCGTGACGGTGATGGCCGAGAGGAGCTCCTCGTCGAGGGCGTCGGAGTCGGCGCGGAGGCCTCCGAGCCAGCCGGAGGCGTCGTCGGCGGAGGTGAACGGGGCGGAGCGCACCACGGTCGCCCGAGCGGTGGGCACCGGCTCGGGGGAGGCCTCCTGGACGCTGCGGCCGCGGCGGTCGCGCATCCGCCGGCGCTCCGGCGCCCCGAGCGTCCTCAGGACGAGGACGCCCTCCACGAGCGCATCCGCCGCGGGCCGCACCAGGTAGCGCCCGTCGGGCGGGCCGAGCAGGAATCCGAACTCGAACTGGACGAAGCCGAACTGGCCTTCGCGGTCGCCCCGAGGGCTCGTGGCTCTACTCGCCCTCGTGGGCGTGGCTGGCCCGCTTGCCCTTCGCGGGCAGCGAGTACTTCGACGGCTTGGTCGGCACGACCGGGTTCTCGATCTCGCGCAGGCGCGAGATGAGGTCGGACCACTGGCCGGGCTCGAGCACCGCGAGCGCCTGCCTGCCGAGCTTCTTGTTCTCGCCGAACATCGGCTGGAAGCCCACGTGGATGTGGTCGTGATGGTCGCACATCGAGTAGGTCGCGCCGCCGATCTCGAACAGCGAGATGATCTGCGCGGGCGCCATCGTGCCCTGGAGCTGCATCAGCCTCCGCACCGCCTGCTCGGTGATGCCGCCGGCCTCCTGGTGGCCGAGCACCGGGATGCCGTTGAGCGTCGCGATGTCGACGGCGTTGCCCGAGGAGTGATGCGAGACGTTGCCCGAGCTCGTATAGAAGCCATGGCCGCACTTCAGCGACGTGACGCCCGGCTTCAGGCCGGACTCGGCGAGGTAGGCGAGCGTCGCGAGCACGCGGCGGTCGATCTGGCCGGAGCGGATGTCGTCGCGGCCGCACTCGTAGACCTCGATGCGCTCGTCGGAGAGGACGCGCTTCTCGAGCAGCGGCTTCGGCAGCAGCAGGATCTGGCCGATCGACATCGCGCCGGCCCGGTCCTTGCCGTAGAGCACGTTGCGGCCGGAGGCGCGGTAGATCGCCGTGGCCTCGAGCAGCTTCCAGCCGTCGAGGATCGGCTTCGGGTCGATGTTCGGGGCGCCGCGGCCGGCGGGGCGGATCGAGAAGTCCACGTGCGACGCCTTGCCGCCCTTGCTCGCGGCGATCCGGGCGAGGATCGTGCCGCCGATCACGCGCGAGCCCTTCTTCAGCGGGCGGAGCCGGACCTTCGAGGGATCGAGGCCGAACGGGCGCGAGAAGTAGTTCTTGTAGGTCGAGAAGAGCCCGCTCTTGCGCGCCTGCGCGTCGAGCTGCTGCTCGAGGCCGCCGGCCTCACGCGAGCCGGGCATGTCGGGATGCGCGAACAGGCGCTCCTTCACGGGCGCGGAGGCCTGCGTGTCGTGGGCCGGCACGTCGCCGCCGCGGTCGCGCTCCTTCTTCGCGGTCGGAGGTGTCGAGCTGGCGGCCGGCGGAGGCGGGCGCGGCCGGCTTCGGGTCGGCCTCGTTGGCGTGCACCGCACGGGCCTCGCGCCTCGGGTCCCTGGCGTCCTGCTTCGGCACCGGGTAGACCTTCGAGACGTCGCCGAGATGCGCGTACGTGTAGCGGTTGCCGTACACGTCCTGGAGCACGACGTGGCGGCCGAGCTTCTTGTTGCGGCCGATCTTCTTGATCACGCCGTCGTTCACGGCGACGACCGGGGCGCCCTTCTTGGCGAAGATGTCGACCGAACGGCGGGAGTCGTCCGACTCGACGACGTGGGCGGCGTTCTCGCCACGGCGGACGCGCTTGAGGAGCTGCTGCTCGGCGATGTCGTCCGCGTAACGCGCGCGTGCGTAGACGGGGAAGCGGCCCTCGGTGAGGCCGGTGAGCGAGCCGATCAGGTCGGCGGGCACGCCGGCGATCAGACGCGCGCGAAGGAGGACCGAGTCGACGTACCAGTCGGCGTGGTTGTAGGCCCAGATCGCGGCGCGCACGTCGTTCTCGTAGTTGGCGGCCTTGAGGTAGCGGGCCGCGGCGAAGATCGCGTCGACCGGGTTGTACGGATCCTTGCGGCCGTCCTTGTTGGCGTCGGTTCCGTACGCCTTCCAGGTGGCGGGCATGAACTGCATCCAGCCGAGCGCGCCCGCGGAGGACACGTTCAGGTTGCGGCCGTAGTCGGTCTCGATCTCGTTGATCGCGGCGAGGATCTCCCAGCGGATCCCGTACTCGATTCCGGCGGCCTGGTAGATCGGCAGCAGGAAGGGCGGGACGCGGAACTTGCGGATGACGAAGTTGGGGACGCCGGTGGCCGTCGAGGGGCCGGGGAGGACGTCCGTGAAGCCGGGGTTGCTCGGCGTGGGCGTGCCGTCCGGATTGCGGAGCGGCGACCGGCGGCCGCCGACGCTTCGCCTTGGAAATCTCATCCTTACCTCGACGGTTGACCTCGCCGGTGAGGTCGTCGCTCTGGCCCGACTTCTCCTGGACGCGACGGCCGGAGCTCGAACGCTCCTGGGCCGAGCCGCCGTCGGAGCTCGGCCCCTGGTCGCCGCCGGTGGGAGCGGGTGCCGGCTTCGGGGCCGGCTTCGGAACACTCGGGGTGGTGGGCGTCGGCGGGGGCTCCGGCGTGGTCGGCGCGGGGACCGGGGTGCCGGGCAGCTGGATGTCGTCGAGCGTCGACCCGGGCGGCACGTCCACCTGCACGGGCACGATCTCGCCCGAGGGGAGCTGGACGTACACGGTCTGCGTCTGGGCGGACGCCGAGAACGTCAGGGCCGTAAGGCCGGCCACGACGAGAAGCCCTGCCGAAAGCAGGAGGGTGACAACCCGCTTCTTCATCCTTGCTGTTCCCGATCCTCCCTCAGAGTGCGGCAGACGGACGCGCGCGCGGGCGCGCGAGCTTTCACGACCTGCTGCGGGCTGAACGCTACTTGAGGGCTTTGTGGTCTGCAACGGGGAACCGTGGGGTCGGGACGAGCCTTGTGCTCGCACGTTGTATCGACCGCCGTTGCCCATAACTTCAACATCGCCCTCCCGCGGACTGGACGCACCGTCGGACACCTCATGTGCCGTCCGGCTGACACGATTGTTCCTGCTCCCCGCCTGACCAAACACACCTAAAGTTCAAGTTGAGCCTCAGTGTTCCCGTTTCGGGCGCCACTCAGGCCGGTTCGGCGAGGTTCGGCGGCAAGGGTCATGTACCCTGCCGCGCGATGGCTACACCCGAGCCGGACCAAAGCTTCGTAGACCGCCTTTCCCGCCAGGGTGAGGAGGCGCTCGGCAGGATCGCCGAGGAGCTGATCTCCAACCCCGTGATCAACTCCGCGATCGCCCGCGCCTTCGAGGCGCGCGAGAAGGCGGTCCAGGCGCAGGAGGCGGCGCTCGGAGCGCTGAACCTCCCGTCGGCGGCCGACATCGAGCGCGTGACGCGCCGGCTCCGCTCGGTCTCCCAGCGGCTCGAGGGGATCGAGGACGCGATCGACCGCATGGAGGAGCGGGTGGCGGGCCCCGCCGCCGGCGCCGGCGACGACCGGCTCGGCCGGATGGAGGCGCGGCTCGACGAGATCACACGCGACATCGCCGCGCTGGCGGAGCTGCTCGCGCCGGGCGGCGAGCCGATGCCGCGCGCGCAGGAGCGGCTCACCGTCACCGACTCCTGAGCGCCGCGTAGCCGGCCTCGCCGATGCGCACGCCGAGCTCCTCGAGCTCCTCCTGGCTCATGCGCCGGCTGCCGTTCGAGCCGGGCACGTCGCTCACGCCCAGCACGCAGGCGGCGGACACCCCGCGGCGGGCGGCGACCTGGAACAGCGTCGCGGCCTCCATCTCCACCGCCAGCGCGCCCTGCTCGCGCCATCCCGCGGCGGCCTCCGCGCGCGGGTCGTAGAACAGGTCGCTGCTCACGACGGTGGCCGGGCGCGCCCCCGCGTCCACCAGCCGGGCGAGCAGGTCCGGGTCGGGCTCGAGCCGCGCCGCGGCGCCGAGCGCGGAGCTCGTGCCGTCGGCGGGCAGCACGCCCTCCGCGGCCAGCAGCTCGCCGAGCTCCAGCTCCGGGTCGAGCGCCCCGCAGGTCCCGATGCGCACGAGCGTGGCCGCGCCGAGGGCGATCAGCTCCTCGCAGACGATGGCCGCGCTCGGCCCGCCCATGCCGGTCGCCTGGACCGTGAGCGGCTCGCCGTCGCCCGCGATGCCGGTGTAGCCCCACAGCCCACGCGCGTGGTTGAACATCTTCGGCGCCGGCTCGAGCAGGGCCTGGGCCACCGCGAGCGCCCGTCCCGGATCGCCGGGGAGGAGGACCCGCTCGGCGAGCTCCGCGGTGGGGCGGAGGTGATTGGGGCGGACTTCGTGCTGGAGCGCCACGGGCGGCGGACAGTAGTGGGCCGCCCCCGGCCCCCGGCCATGCCACCACGGATAACCTCCAGCCCGATGCCCAAGCCCGCCGACAACCTGCGCGAAGCCGTGGAGCGGACGGTCGACGCGACCGTGGGCTCCGCCGAGCGCGGGCGCTCCGCGGCACAGGGCGCGCTCGACGACCTCGTCGACTCCGTGGAGGACCTCCGCAAGGGGGCCGAGGAGCGGCTCGCGCGCGGGCGCAAGTCGGTGGCCGGCGCCATCGAGGGCCGCCGTCCCGCGACCTCCGACGACATCAAGGAGGTGCGCGCCGAGCTCCGCGCGATCGGCCGCCGGCTCGACGCGATCGAGGCACGCCTGCCGAAGCGGCAAGCGCCCGCCAAGAAGCGCGCGCCCGCCAAGCGCGGCTCGCAGGCGAAGCGCGCCGGCAAGTCCTAGTGGCCGGCCGCCGGGTGCTGATCACCGGCGTGGGCAGCCACGTGGGGAGCCTTCTCGCCGCGCGGCTCGAGCGCGACCCCGAGGTCGAGCACGTGGTGGGGCTCGACACCCGCCGCCCGCACGTGCGGCTCGAGCGGACCGAGCTGATCGACGCCGACATCCGCGATCCCGAGATCGCGACGCTGATCCCGCCCACGCGCGTCGACACGCTCGTGCACGAGCAGATCGTCCGCCAGCCCGGGCCGGGCATGTCGTCGCGGGCGATGCACGACATCAACGTGATCGGCACGCTCCAGCTCCTCGCCGCGTGCGAGCGCGCGCCGACCCTCACCCGGATCGTCGTCCGCGGCTCCGCGGGCATCTACGGCGCCGAGCCGCACGCCCCGCAGTTCTTCGGCGAGGAGATGGCGCGGCTGTTCCCGCTGCGCACCCGCTTCCAGCGCGACGTGGCGGAGATCGAGAACTACTTCGAGACCTACGCCCGCCGCCACGCTCACATCAGCTGCACGATGCTCCGCTACCAGCCGGCGATCGGCCCGGGGCTGCGCACCCAGATCACGCGCTACCTCAGCCAGCCGGTCTGCCCGACCTTCATGGGCTTCGACCCGCGCATACAGCTCGTGCACATCGACGACGCGCTCGAGGCGATCGTCGCGGCGGTGCGCGCGCCGGTCGAGGGCCCGGTCAACGTGGCGGCGCCCGGCACCATCGGGCTGGCGCGGATGATCCGGATGGCCGGCAAGCGGGCGCTGCCGATCGCCGCCCCGCTGTTCGGAGCGGTCACGCAGACCGGGCAGCGGCTCGGTCTCGACACGCAGTCGGACGACTTCCAGCGCCTCCTCCGCTACGGCCGCGGCGTCGACACGCGCCGGCTCACCGACGAGGTGGGCTACGAGCCGCGCAACTCGACGGTCGACGCCGTGGAGGACTGGGTCCGCTCGGCGAGGGCGGCGGCGTGAACGGGGCCACCGCGGGCGCCGCGGCGATCTCGTTCATGCGCCGCCTGCGCGCGGGCCTCGACGCGGGGCTCGAGCTGCCGGAGGCGCTCACCCGCGGCGCCACCGCTCTCCCGCGCGACGCGCGCGAGACGCTCGAGCGGGTGCTCCACCGCCTCGACGGCGACTACCCCGAGGACGAGTGGGGCTTCGACGAGGACTTCGCCGAGCTCGTGGAGCCGTTCTTCGCGTTCCTGTACGAGTCGTGGTGGCGCGTGAGCGTGGTCGGCGCCGAGCGCGTGCCCGCCCACGGCCGCGCCCTCCTCACCGCGAACCACGCCGGCATCCTGCCGTGGGACGCCACGATGATCTCGATGGCGATCCTGCGCGAGCACCCGCTGCCGCGGCACCCGCGCTTCCTCGTCCTCAACTGGGCCTTCGACCTGCCGTGGATCTCGGGGGCGCTGCGCAAGGTCGGCGGCGTGGTGGCGTCGCCGTTCAACGCGATGCGCCTGCTCGAGCAGGACCACCTCGTCGCCGTCTTCCCCGAGGGGGTGAAGGGCACCGGCAAGTCGTACTCGGAGCGCTACCGGCTTCAGCGCTTCGGCCGCGGCGGGTTCGTGGAGATCGCGCTCCGCACGGGCGCGCCGATCGTGCCGGTGGCCGTCGTGGGAAGCGAGGAGATCTACCCGAAGGTGGCCGACCTCCCGGCCGTGGCCCGGCTGATCGGCGCACCGTACTTCCCGGTCACCCCGACCTTCCCGCTGCTCGGGCCGCTGGGCGTCGTGCCGCTGCCGTCGAAGTGGCGGATCGAGTTCCTCGACCCGATCGAGACCGCCTCGTACGGGCCGGAGGCGGCGGACGACCGGGCGGTGGTGCTCGAGCTCTCGGAGCGCGTCCGGACCACGATCCAGCAGGCCCTCTACGCGAACCTCGTACGCAGAGGCCCCGCTTTCATCTAAACGGCCCTCCCGGCCGATATTCGAAGGGCATGCATATCGTCGCCGCGGTCCTGGCGGCCGTCGTACTTTTCGCGCTACCTAGCGCGGCTCTCGCCGCGCCCGGTGACCCCTGGGTCGCCTACGTCGCGAACTCGGTGGTGACGAAGCAGTCGAGGGCGGCGGCGGTGGTCCTCCGAGCGGACCCCTCGACCGGCGCCCTGACGGAGGTCTCGCGCAACGGCGCGCAGGGCAATCACTTCGCCCATCCGTACGACATCGCGGTGGCGGCCGACGGCAGCCTGCTCGTGGCCGACATGGGCGCCTACGCCACCCCGACCGACCGGAGGGCCGACGGCCGGATCGTCCGCGTCGACCCGATCACGGGGCGGCAGTCGCTCGTGACCTCGGGCAACCTGCTGGTGGACCCGGCCGGCCTCGCCATGGGCCGGGACGGGCTGATCTACGTCGTGGAGAACGTGGGCACCACCGGCCAGCCCGGCGTCGTGACCGTGGACCCGCGCACGGGCGCGCAGACGCTCGTGACCCAGGGCGGCGAGCTCTGCTACCCGTTCGGCATCGCCGTCCACCCGGACGGCTCCGTGCTCGTCACGAACTACGGCGACTTCAGCGACGGCACGACGGTCATCAACTGCACGCACGACTTCGGCGCCCTCGTGCGAGTCGACCCGGTGACCAAGGAGCAGTCGATCCTGTCCCGCAACGCGCCCGAGTGGGGCAACCTGTTCCGCAACCCGCTCGGAGTGACGGCCGAGCCGGGCGGCCGCATCCTGGTGGTGAACCAGACAGGGGCCACGGCGCTGGTGGCCGTGGCGCGCGCGACGGGCGTGCAGGACGCGGAGTCGCCGAACACGGCCACGGACAGGCTCGAGGTTCCCCAGCGGCCGGCACTCACCCCGGCAGGCGACGTGGTGATCTCGGACTTCACGCTCGACGACTTCGAGGGCGGCCTGGTGGGCGTGGACCTCCCGAGCGGCGCGCAGGCCCTCCTGCGCCAGGACCGGAACCTCTTCAACAACCCGCTCGGCGTGGCGGTGGTGGCGAACCGCCCGCCGGCGCCCGTCCTGTCCGTGTCGCCCGCCGCGGTTCGCGGCGGGGAGACGGTGACCTTCGACGCCTCGCGCTCGCGGGACCCCGAGCGCCAGCGGCTCCGGTACGTCTGGGACCTCGACGGCAACGGCAGCTTCGAGACCGCCGGCGGCACGACCCCGCGGATCGCGCGCGCGTACTCCGGCACGACCACCTTCGACGCGCGCGTGCGCGTGACGGATCCCCACGGCGGCTCCGCGAGCGCGCGCGCCCCGGTGCGGGTGGACTCGCTCCGGCCGGTGATCAGCGCGCTGACCGTGCGCGGCGCCGGGATCAGGTACCGGCTCTCGGAGCCCGCGCGCGTGACGATCCGGCTCCAGCGGCGAGTGAAGAAGCGCTGGCGCACGGTCCGCGTGATGCGCCAGAACGGCAGGGCGGGGAGGAACCGGCTCGCGCCGCGCCGCGCGGCCCGCTCGGCGAAGCGCGGGAAGCGCGTCCGCTACCGCGCCGAGGCGCGCGCGCTCGACGCGGTGGGCAACCGCTCGCTCAGGGTGCGCCGGCGCGTGCCGGCCGCCGCGGCGAAGCGGCTCAGGCGGCCGGCTCGCCGGGCTCAGGCCCGGCCTTGACGACCGGGTCGCCGAGGCGCACGACGCCGCCGGCGACCACGCGCGTGTTGATGCCGCGCATGTTCAGCTCGCGGCCGACGGCCGAGTTCACGAGCTTCAGGGCGTCCACGCCGAAGCGCGCCGAGAACTTCCCGCAGCCACGGTGCGGCTCGTCGGTCACCTCGATCACCGCCTCGTCGCCGATCCGGAGCCGCGTGCCCGGCGGCAGGTTGCGGTAGCTCAGGTCGAGGTCCACGTAGAGCTGGTCGCCCGCCAGCGCCCAGCGCTCCCTGTCCTCGCCCGCCACCAGCGCGGCCGAGCGGGCGTTCATGAGCGTGAGCTGGGCGCGCGGGTCGGGCGCACCGGTCGCGAGGCTCGGCTTCGTGGCCCAGTTGTCGCCCACGAGGCCGGTGTCCGTCTCGAGCGTGGCCTCCTCGAGCAGCTCGCGCGCGTCGACCTCCGGCCGCCGCGCGATCAGCTCCACGCGGCCGTTGTCGGCCGGGGACGCCCGGACCGACTCGACGCCCGCCGCGTTAGAAGTGGACACCGCGGAGCAGGTACGCCATCGCGACGGCCTCGGTGGACATCTCGCCGTCGTCCTTCTTCTGGTCGGCCGGCAGCGCCTTCTTCTCCTCGTCCTTCTTGCCCTTGCTCTTCGCGGCGGTCGAGTCCGGGAACAGGTTGTAGGCCTGGTTCAGCACCAGGTCGACGGTCTTCGGCGACACGGCGTACAGCACCTCGCCGAACGTGCCGAGCCGGGAGGCCATCCGCTTCGGCTTGTCGATCATCGCGTCGCAGAGCATCAGCGCGGCCTCGTCGGGCGTGAGCGTCGGGAAGGCCTTGTAGATGTCGGTGGGGGCGATCATCGGCGTCCGCACGAGCGGCATGTAGACGGTCGTGAACTTCACGTTGTCCTCCACGACCTCCGGGGCCGTGCAGCGCGAGAACGCGTCGAGCGCGGACTTCGACGCGACGTATGCCGAGAAGCGCGGCGTGTTCGTCTGCACGCCGATCGAGCTCACGTTGATGATGTGGCCCGACTTCCGCTCGCGCATGCCCGGCATGAACGCGAGGATCAGCTTCAGCGCGCCGAAGTAGTTCAGCTGCATCGTTCTCTCGAAGTCGTGGAACCGGTCGTAGGACCGCTCCACGGAGCGCCGGATCGAGCGGCCCGCGTTGTTCACGAGCACGTCGACGCCGCCGTGCTCGTCCAGCACCTCCTTGGCGAGCCGGTCGATGTCCTCGAGGTCGGAGAGGTCGGCCGGGTGCACGTGCGCCGTGCCGCCGAGCTCCTCGATCTGGGAGGCCACCTCCTCGAGCTTCTCGCGCGTGCGCGAGACGAGCAGCACCTCGCCGCCCGCCTCGCCGACCTTGATCGCGGTCTCGAGCCCGATCCCGCTCGACGCGCCCGTGATCAGCACCTTCTTGCCCTTGATGACGCTGGCGAGCGAGCGGTCGCGGAACAGGTCCGGGTCGAGGTTCCGCTCCCAGTAGTCCCACAGGCGCGGCGCGTAGGTGGACAGCGGCGGCACCGCGATGCCGGTCCCGCTGAGCGCGCGCTGCGCGTCGCGGGCGTCGAACTTCGCGTGGAAGTCGCGGTTCTCCATCGCGGCGGGCGGGATGCCGAGGTCGCGGTAGAGCTGGTTGCGGATCTTCTTGACGGTCGGCAGCGCCTTCAGTCCCGCGCGCACCTGCTTCGGCACGACGTTGGTCAGGTTCTGGTCGACGCGCATCACGAACTGCGGCGCGTGCGCCGCCTTCGCGAACTCGTTGAGCGTCTCGCCGACGCTCGTGGGCTCCGGGTTCACCAGGTGGTAGGTGTCGCCGGGCAGCTGATCGTCGGGGAGGTGGGCGATGTGGTCCATCGCGCGCGCGACGAAGTCCACCGGCACGACGTTCGTCTGGCCGCCCTCGGGGCCGGCGAGCGGGAACCACTCCGGCAGCGCATGGCGCAGCTTCTGGAGCAGCTTGAAGAAGTAGTAGGGCCCGTCGATCTTGTCCATCTCGCCGGTCTCCGAATGGCCGACGACGATGCCGGGCCGGAAGACGATCGTCTTCGCCTCCACGCCCTCGCGCACCAGCCGCTCCGACTCGTACTTGGTGCGGTGGTAGTGGTGGGGCAGCTTCTGCCCCTCGTCGAACATGTCCTCCTGGAAGACGCCCTCGTAGTTCCCGGCCACGGCGATCGAGCTCGTGTGGTGGAAGCGGCCCACGTCGTGCTTGTTCGAGAACTCGACCACGTGCTTCGTGCCGTCGACGTTCGCCCTCTCCGAGGCCTCCTCGTCCGCCTCCACGTCGTACATGGCCGCCAGGTGGAAGAGGTGGTCGACCTTCTCGTCGAAGCCCTCGACGCCCAGGCCGGGCTTCGAGAGGTCGCCGGTCACCGGAACGATCCGCCCGTCCGCGGCGCCCAGCCGCTGCACCAGCGCGTCGAGCTTGCCGCGCGAGCCGTCGCGCACGAGCACGTAGATGGTGCCCTCCCGCTTCAGGAGCTCGGCCACCAGATGCCTGCCGATGAAGCCGGTCGCGCCGGTCACGAAGTAGTTCAAAGATCCTCCAGGTAAGGGTGGAGCAGGAGTCTATGTTGACTGCCACCCCACGACGCGCAACACTCCCTCCCAAGGTCTGTAGAGACCGGTTGGCGCCTCGACGCCACCGGCCTACGAAGCGGGCCGTGTGCCCGCACGCAACGGCGGAGTGAACCCTTCCACTCCGCCGTTGCTCTGAAATCCATCGCGGCCCGGCACAATCAGGGTCGTGGCCGAGACCCTCTCCCTCAAGGAAGCCGCGGAGCGCGCCGGCGTGACGCCGTCCACGCTGCGCCGCTGGGCACGCGAGGGCGTGATCCCCGAGGTGGACGGGAACGGCGAGTGGACCACCGCCGCCGTGGCGCACGCGCGCATCGTCGCCCGGCTGCGGGAGCGCGGGCACAAGCTCGAGCACATCAAGCAGGCGGGCGCCAAGGGCCGGCTCGCGTACGGCTACATCGAGGACATGTTCGGCAGCGACGCGCCCGTCCGCCCGCTCGACGAGGCCTCGGAGCTGACCGGCCTGGAGCCCGCGCTGATCGAGCGCTTCTGGACCACGCTCGGCCTTCCCGCCGGCGAGCTCGACCAGCTCACCGACGAGGACGTCGAGGCGCTTCACTACGTGTCGGCCGTGCTCGGTGCGGGCTTCCCGCTCGTCGCCTTCCTCCAGCTCTGCCGCGTATACGGGCAGGCGCTGTCCCAGATCGCGGACGCCGAGGTGAGGCTCTTCCACCTGTACGTGCACGAGCCGCTGATCCGCGAGGGCGTGCCCGGCCTCCAGATGGCCGAGGAGATGGAGAACCTCGCGCAGGACCTCCTTCCGCTCGCCTCGCCGATCATGGACTACGTCCACCAGCGCTTCCTCCAGCACTTCGTGGAGCAGGACGTCGTCGGCCACATGGAGAGCGACCTGGAGGACGAGGACGATCGACCTCGGCCGGGTCCGGGTGGCGATCGCGTTCGCCGACCTCACCGGCTACACCCGCTTCACCGAGGAGGAGGGGGAGGAGGAGGCGGTCTCGTCGGTCGAGCGCTTCGTGGAGGGCGTGACGAACACGCTCCCCGAGGACGCGCGCGTGGTGAAGACGATCGGCGACGCGGTGATGGTCGTCGGCCAGGACGTGGGCGCGCTGGTGGACTGGGCGGTGGGCTTCACGTCGCTGTTCGAGGAGCGGCCCGAGCCGCGAATCGGAGTGCACCTCGGCACGACGCTGTACCGCGACGGCGACTACTTCGGCCGCGACGTGAACCTCACCTCGCGCGTGGTGGCCCGCGCGCGCGGCGGCGAGGTGCTGGTGAGCGACTCCGTCGTGGAGGCCGTGAGGGACTCGAGCCATCTGGCCTTCGAGCCGATCGGGCAGGTGAAGCTGAAGGGCTTCGACGAGCCGAGGCAGCTCTGCCGCGCGGTCCGGCGGGACGAATGAGCGAGGCGCCGCTCGAAGCCGCGCGCGAGAGCGGCCTCGTGCGGCCGGGCGAGCCGCTGCTCGTGATGGTGTCGGGCGGAGGCGACTCGGTCGCTCTGCTGGACATCGCTCACCGGCTGGGCGCGTCGGTCACCGTGCTGCACGTGAACTACGGCCTGCGCGACGACTCGGGCCTCGATCAGGCCCTGGTGCAGCGGCTCTGCGACGAGCGCGACATCGCGCTCACGGTCGAGCACGTCTCCCTCGACACGGAGCGCGGCAACCTCCAGGAGCTGGCGCGCGATGCTCGCTACGCGCTCGCCGAGGGACTCGCGGAGGGCGACTACGCGGCAGCGCACACGGCCTCGGATCAGGCGGAGACGGTCCTCTACCGGCTGGCCGTGTCGCCCGGCTCGCGCGCGCTGCACGGCATGGCGCCCCGACGCGGCCGGCTCGTGCGGCCGCTGCTCGCCGTGACGCGCGACGAGGTGCGCTCCTATCTACGCGCGCGCGGGCTCGAGTGGCGCGAGGACCCGTCGAACTCCGATCGCCGCTTTGCGCGCGCCCGCGTGAGGCACGACGTGCTCGACGCGCTCCGCGAGCTCTCGCCCGCCGCCGAGCGCACGATCGCGGAGACCGCACGCCGGCTGCGCGACGAGGCGGAGGTGCTCGACGACGCGGTGCGCGACGCGCTGGCCGAGCTCGGCGGCGGGCCGGCCATCTCGCTGGACGCGCTGCGCGAGTATCCGCCGGCGCTCCGGCGATTGATCCTTCGCGAGCTGGCCGGCGACCGCCCCGTGCCGGACTCGATCCTCGAGCTCGACGACAGGGGCACCAAGTCGGTCGACCTCGGCGGGGGCCTGCGGGCCGTCGCCGAGTACGGCACGCTGCGGTTCACGCGCGCGGGCGACGCCGAGCCGCCGGCTCCGGTGGAGCTGACCGTCCCGGGCCGCGCGCGCTTCGGCGACTGGGAGCTCGAGGCGCACCTGGAGGGTCCCGGCGACGTCGCGGTCACGGACATCGGCTCGCTCGTGACGGTGCGCTCGTGGCGCGACGGCGACCGCATGCGGCCCGCCGGGCTCGGCGGGTCGAAGTCGCTCCAGGACCTCTTCACCGACCGCAAGGTCCCGCGCGCCCTGCGGCGCACGCTGCCGGTGGTGGAGACGCGCGGCGAGATCGTCTGGGTGGCCGGCGTGGCGGTCGACGAGCGCTTCGCCGCCGCCGAGGACGCCCCGGGGGCGGTGGCGCTCAGCGCGCGGAGCGCTCCCGGCTAGGTGGTCCCGAAGACGCGGTCGCCGGCGTCGCCGAGCCCGGGGCGGATGTACGCGTTGGAATCGAGCTCGCGGTCGACGGCGGCTGCCCAGATCGGCACGTCGGGGTGGTGCTGCTCCACGGCCTGAAGGCCCTCGGGGGCGACCACCAGGCACACGAGCGCCATCGTGCGCGCGCCGGCGGACTTCAGCCGGTCGAGCGCGTGCACGGCGCTCCCGCCGGTCGCGAGCATCGGGTCCACCACGAACACGTGCGCCTCGGCGAGGCCGGGCGGCAGGCGCTCGTAGTAGTCCACCGGGCGGTGCTCCTCCTCGTCTCGGTACACGCCCACGTGCCCGACCCGGGCGCCGGGGAGGAGACGCAGGAAGCCGTCCACCATCCCGAGCCCCGCGCGCAGCACGGGCACGATCGCGATCTCGGTGGGCAGCCGGGAGCCGGTGGTGGGCTCGAGCGGAGTCTCGATGTCGACCGGGGTGACCGGGAGGTCGCGCGCCGCCTCGACGGCGAGGATCGCGGACGCCTCGAAGAGCGCCTGGCGGAACTCGCCGAAGCTCGTCTCGCGGTCGCGCATCACGGTCAGCCGGTCGGCCAGAACGGGGTGGTCGACGATGGTCAGACGCTGCGACATGTCCGCGACGATAACCTCGCGGCGCACATGGATGTCTCCATGCGCAACGTCGAGCTGAAAGCACGCGACCCGGACCCGGCTCGTTCGCTCCAGCGCGCGCTGGCGCTGGGCGCCGAGGACAAGGGTGAGATCAAGCAGCGCGACATCTACTTCTCGGGTGCCGGCGGACGCCTGAAGCTGCGCGAGTCGGAGACCGACGGGTCGCCGCTCTGGGACGAGCTGATCGAGTACTCGCGGGCCGACTCGACGGACGCGAGCACGAGCACCTACCGGCGTGTCCCGGTGGCGGACGCCGCCGCGCTCCAGGAGGCGCTCGACGCCGCGTACGGGACGCTCGTGATCGTCGTGAAGCGCCGCCGGCTGCTGCTCTGGGAGGGCGTGCGCATCCATCTCGACGAGGTGGATGGCCTGGGCAACTTCATCGAGTTCGAGGCGGTGGCCGAGGCCGGGTCGGACCTCGCCGGCGAGCACCAGAAGGTCGCGCGCCTGCGCACGGAGCTCGGTGTGGAGGACGACAACCTCGTCGCCACCAGCTACTCGGACCTGCTGCTCGACCTCCCAACGGGCGACAGCCGCTCCGCCGACGAGCTCCTCGAGGCCGCCGAGCAGGCGATGGCGAACGCGCACGTGCCCTACTCGAGCTTCCCGGTGGGCGCCGCGCTGCGCTCCATGGACGGGAGCATCCACGTGGGCGCGAACATCGAGAACGCCTCGTATCCCGAGGGCCAGTGCGCCGAGACCTCGGCCATCGCCGCGCTGCACGCGGCGGGAGAGCGCCGGATCGTCGAGGTGGCGGTCGTGGCCGATCGAATGGAGATCTGCCCGCCCTGCGGCGGCTGCCGCCAGCGGCTCGTGGAGTTCGCGCGCCCGGACACGCCGGTGCACCTCGGCCGGCCGGGCGGCCCGCGCCGGACCACGACGGTGGGCGAGCTGCTCCCGCTCGCATTCGAGCTCGAGCCGCCCGCGTGAGCAGCTCCGGCACGGGGCCGGTCGCCCACGCGGCGGCGGTCATGACCCAGCGCGCTGGGCTCCGGCCGCGCGTCGGCGTCGTGCTCGGCTCCGGCCTCGGCACCGTCGCCGACGGGGTCACGGACGCGACGGTGATCGACTACTCCGACCTCCCGGGCTTCCCGCGGCCCACGGTCGCGGGGCACGGCGGGCGCGCGGTGCTCGGTCACATCGCCGACGTGCCGGTGGCCGTCCTCCAGGGCCGTGCGCACGTGTACGAGGGCGGCGGCTTCGACGAGATCCGCACTCCCGTGCGCGCGCTTCGCGCGGCCGGCGCGGAGATCCTGGTGCTCACGAACGCCGCGGGCTCGGTGCGGGCCGAGGTCGGTCCCGGCAGCCTGATGCTGATCACCGACCACATCAACCTGAGCGGCGTCAACGTGCTCACCGGGCCGAACGACGAGGAGATCGGCCCGCGGTTTCCGAGCCTCCGCGACGCCTACGACCCGGAGCTGCGCGAGCGGCTGCGGACGGCCGCGGACGAGCTGGGCACGGAGCTCGCCGAGGGCGTGTACCTGGCCGTCTCGGGCCCGACCTTCGAGACGCCCGCCGAGATCCGGGCCTACGAGCGGCTCGGCGCGGACGCGGTGGGCATGTCCACCGTTCACGAGACCGGCGTGGCGCGCCACTGCGGCCTGCGCGTGGCCGCCATATCGGCGATCACGAACCTCGCCGAGGGCCTGAACCCCGAGCCGCTCAGCCACGAGCAGACGCTCCGGGACGCGCAGGTGGCCGCCGACGCGCTCGCCCCGCTGCTCGTGAGGTTCCTGGAGGGGCTCGGCGCCGATGTACGTCCCTGATCTGATCCGGGTCAAGCGCGACGGCGGCGAGCTCACCGAGGAGCAGCTTCGCGACCTGGTGACGGGGATCGCGGACGGGACGGTGAGCGACGCTCAGGTCGGGGCGCTCGCCATGGCGATCGTGCTGCGCGGCATGAGCGCCGCCGAGCGGATCGCGCTCACCGGCGCGATGCGCGACTCCGGCGACGTGCTCGACTGGTCGGACGCCGGGCTGCCGGGGCCCGCGCTCGACAAGCACTCAACGGGCGGGGTGGGCGACAAGGTGAGCCTGCTGCTGGCGCCGGTGGTGGCCGCGTGCGGCGGCGCGGTGCCGATGATCTCCGGCCGCGGGCTCGGGCACACCGGCGGCACGCTCGACAAGCTCGAGGCGATCCCGGGCTACGACACGGCCCCCGACCCCGACCGGTTCCGGGGCGCGGTGGCCACGGCCGGCGCGGCGATCGTCGGCCAGACAGCCCGCCTCGCTCCCGCCGACAAGCGGCTGTACGCGATCCGCGACGCCACCGGCACGGTCGAGTCGATCCCGCTGATCGTGGCGTCGATCCTGTCGAAGAAGCTCGCCGCCGGGCTCGACGCGCTGGTGATGGACGTGAAGGTCGGCTCGGGCGCGTTCCTGCCCGGCCGCGAGGAGGCCGAGGAGCTGGCGCGCACGATCGTGGAGGTGGCGACGGGCAACGGCCTCCCGACGGCCGCCGTCCTCACGGACATGGACCGCGTGCTCGGCCGCACGGCCGGCAACGCGGTGGAGGTGCGCGAGTCGATCGACCATCTCACGGGCGCGGCGAGCGACGAGCGGCTGCGCGAGGTGACGCTGGCGCTGTGCGCGGAGCTGCTGGCGCTCGGGGGCCTCTATCCCGATGCCGAGGCCGCGCGAGGGGCGGCCGAGCAGGCTCTCGACGGCGGGGCGGCGGCGGAGCGCTTCGCCGCGATGGTGCGTGAGCTGGGCGGGCCCTCCGATCTCCTCGAGGCGCCGGACCGGCACCTGCGCGGCGCGGCGGTGACAGCGGAGGCGGAGCCGGCGGAGGCGGGGGTCGTCTCGAGCGTCGACGTCCGCGCGGTGGGGCTCGCCGTGGTGGCGCTCGGCGGGGGGCGCACGCGCGAGACCGACCCCGTGGACCACTCGGTCGGGCTCACCGAGGTGGCCGCCCCGGGTGAGGAGGTCGCGCCGGGCGGCCGGCCGCTGGCGGTGGTGCACGCCGCGGACGAGGACGGCGCGCGCCGCGCGGCCGACGCGCTCCGGGACGCGTTCGAGCTCGGGAACGCCGCGCCGAAGGAGACCCCGCCCGTGCTGGAGGTGCTCCGATGACGGCAAGCGCCGCCGCCGCCGTCCCCAAGGCGGAGCTCCATGTGCATCTGGAGGGCACCGCGCCGCCCGACCTGATCCGGCGCATCGCCGAGCGCAACGGCCTCGAGGTGCCCGAGGGCACCTTCGCCACGCCCGACCGGTTCGCGTACCGCGACTTCCTCGACTTCCTCGACACCTACGACAAGGCCGCGAGCGTCATCCGCACCGCCGAGGACTACCGCGACATCACCTACGAGTACCTCGTGAAGTGCGCGGGCGAGGGCGCGATCTACGTTGAGCTCACCGCCTCGCCCGACCACGCGAAGCTCGTCGGGCTCACCGACGAGCAGCACATCGAGGGCATCGCGCGCGGCATCGACGACGCCCGCGCGCGACACCGGGCATCGAGGGCCGCATCCTGATCTCCTGCGTGCGCAACTTCGGGGTGGAGCCGGCGCTGCGCGTGGCGCGCTACGCGGCGGAGCGCCCGCATCCGTACATCGTCGGCTTCTCGATGGCGGGCGACGAGGCGAACCACCCGCCCGGCGCCTACGCCGAGGCGTTCCAGATCGCCGCGGACGCCGGGCTCGGCTGCACCGTCCATGCCGGGGAGTGGGCCGGCCCGGAGAGCGTGAGAGGAGGGCTCGAGCTGCCGGTGACTCGGATCGCGCACGGGGTCCGCAGCGTCGAGGATCCGGCGCTCGTGGAGGAGCTGGCCGCCCGGGGCACCTTCCTCGAGTGCTGTCCCACGAGCAACGTCACCCTCGGGATCTACCCGGCGTACGAGGAGCATCCGCTGCCACGCCTCCGGGCCGCCGGCGTCCGCGTCACGCTCGGCTCCGACGACCCGCCCTACTTCGGAGCCTCGATCGGCGGCGAGTACGAGGTCTGCGCCCGGTACTTCGGGTTCGGCGAGGACGAGCTCAGAGGCATCACGCGGACCGCCATCGAGGCCGCATTCTGCGAACAAACGCTCAAAGACCGGTTAACCGAAACGGTGTAGTGTGGCGACGTCCCTGACCCCATGAGGAGACTCGACCGTGCCTAAGACTTTTCGCCTTTTCCTTCTCGCGCTGCTCGCGGCGCTGGCCCTTGGTATCGCCGCCTGTGGCGACGATGACGATGAGGGCGGTGGCGACGACGGTGGCGCTGCGCAGGAGCAGCCTGCCGAGTCGATCAAGGCCGGCCTCGTAACCGACATCGGCGGCCTGAACGACCGCTCGTTCAACTTCCTGGCCAACCAGGGCCTCGAGAACGCGGAGAAGGAGCTCGGCATCCAGCCCCGCGTGCTCCTCTCCGAGTCGAACGGCGACTACGTGCCGAACCTGACCACGCTCGCGCAGCAGCAGCACGAGATCATCATCTCGGTCGGCTTCCTCATGGGTGACGCGACCAACACGGTCGCCAGCAAGCTGCCGGACTCGACGTTCGCGATCGTCGACTTCTCGGCGGCCGCGCTGAAGGACAAGCCCAAGAACGTCACCGGCCTGCTCTTCAAGGAGCAGGAGGCGGGCTACCTCGCCGGCTACCTCGCCGGCCTCTGGGCCAAGGACAACAACGCCAAGGCCGTCTCAACGGTCGGCGGCCAGAAGATCCCGCCGGTGGACCACTACATCGCGGGCTTCCAGGCCGGCGCCAAGAAGGCGTTCCCCGGCGTGCAGACGCTGAACGCCTACTCCCAGGACTTCGTCGACCAGGCGAAGTGCAAGGAGATCGCGCTCGACCAGATCGCCCAGGGCTCGAAGGTCGTGTTCCAGGTGGCGGGCCAGTGCGGCCTCGGCGCGCTTGACGCGGCCAAGGAGGAGGGTGTCCAGGGCATCGGCGTCGACGCCGACCAGGGCTACCTCGGCGATCACATCCTCACCTCGGCCCTGAAGAAGGTCGACGTGGCCGTGTTCGAGGCGATCAAGAGCGCGCAGGACGGCTCGCTCAAGGGCGGCACCGACGTGATCTTCAGCGTGGAGAACGAGGGCGTCGGGCTCGGCGAGCTCGGTCCCGAGGGCCAGGAGTACGCCGACCAGGTGCAGGAGGTCCAGGACCAGATCGCCTCCGGCGAGATCGCGGACATTCCCGACACCGTCCCCAAGTAGCAGGAGTGCAGTCCGAAGCTCCCGCCCTCGAGCTACGCGGAATAACGAAGAGGTTCGGTCCCGTCGTCGCGAACGACGGGATCGACTTCGACCTCCGCCAGGGTGAGGTCCACGCCCTGCTCGGGGAGAACGGAGCCGGGAAGTCCACGCTGATGTCGATCCTCTACGGGCTCTACAGCCCGACCGAGGGGGAGATCCGCGTGAATGGAGAGCAGGTCGAGGTCGATTCGCCGTCGAGGGCGATCGACCTCGGCATCGGCATGGTCCACCAGCACTTCATGCTCGTGCCGGTGATGACCGTCACCGAGAACATCGTGCTCGGCGAGGAGCCGAAGAAGGGCGCGATGCTCGACCTCAGGGAGGGGTCGCGCCGGGTCAAGGAGCTGTCGGACCGTTACGGGCTGGCGGTCGACCCGGATGCCCTGATCGAGCAGGTCTCGGTCGGCATGCAGCAGCGCGTGGAGATCCTGAAGACGCTCTACCGCGACGCCCGCATCCTGATCCTCGACGAGCCCACCGCCGTGCTCACGGCGCAGGAGTCGAGCGAGCTGTTCGAGGTGCTGAAGTCCCTCAAGGAGGACGGCGTCTCGATCGTCTTCATCAGCCACAAGCTGAACGAGGTGCTCGAGATCTCGGACCGCGTGAGCGTGCTGCGGCGCGGCAAGAAGGTCGACACCGTCCCGACCGAGGGCGCCACCGAGGAGAGCCTCGCGCGCCTGATGGTGGGCCGGGACGTGCTGCTCCGCGTGAAGAAGGACGAGGCCAAGCGCGGCGAGCCGGTGCTCGAGGTCGACGACGTGCACGCGCTCGACGACCGCGGGCTCGAGGCGGTGAAGGGCGTGTCGCTCGAGGTGCGCGAGGGCGAGATCGTCGCGATCGCCGGCGTGGACGGGAACGGCCAGCTCGAGCTGGTCCAGTCGATCGCCGGCGTCCGGCGTCCGGAGTCGGGGCAGGTCAGGGTGGCGGGCCACGACGTGACCGGCCTCAACGTGCGCGCGACGACGGACGCGGGCCTGGGGCACATCCCCGAGGACCGCCAGCTCTGCGGCCTGGTGCTCGACTTCACGCTCGCCGAGAACCTGGCGCTGCGCGACTACCGCAAGGAGCCCCTCTCGAAGAAGGGCTTTCTCTCGATCGGGCGGATGAAGGAGCGGGCGCGCACGCTCCTCAAGGAGTACGACGTGCGCGGCGGCGATCCCGACACGCTCGCGAGCGCGCTGTCCGGCGGCAACCAGCAGAAGGTCGCGGTGGCCCGCGAGATCGCGAGCAACCCGAACCTGCTGATCGCCCACCAGCCCACCCGCGGGCTCGACGTGGGCGCGATCGAGTTCGTCCACGGGCGGCTCCTCGCCGAGCGCGAGGCGGGCCGCGGAGTGCTGCTCGTGTCGCTCGAGTTCGAGGAGATCCGCGCGCTGGCCGACCGCATCCTCGTCCTCTACGAGGGCAGGATCGTCGGCGAGTTCCCGCCCGAGGTGTCCGAGGAGGAGCTCGGCGTGGCGATGACGGGCGGCGGCGGCCGCGGGCAGGCGGCCGCTTGAGCGCCGCGCCGGAACCGGACGCCGTAGTCGCGGCCACCCCGGCGTCGCGGCTCGCCGCCTACGTGCGCGGCGGCGGGGTGGTGGTGCCGGTGCTCACGACGCTCCTCGCGTTCTTCGCCGGCGGGCTCGTGATGCTCGTGACCGGCAGCGACCCGATCGCCACCTACGAGGCGATCTGGAAGGGCACCGGGCTGCAGTGGATCTTTCCCTGGACGACCGGCGACGAGCGCGCGCTGGCGGCGGTGAACCTTCAGCAGACGCTGCTCGTGACCACGCCGCTGATCCTCACGGGCCTCGCTGTTGCGTTCGGGTTCCGGGCCGGGCTCTTCAACATCGGTGGGAACGGCCAGTACATCGTGGGCGCGATCGCGGCCGTGTGGGTGGGCTCGTCGTTCCCCGACATGCCCGCGTTCGCCCACGTCTTCATCGCCATCCTGGCGGCGTGCGCCGCGGGCGCGTGTCTGGGCGGGCATCGCCGGCGTGCTCAAGGCCACGACGGGCGCGCACGAGGTCATCACGACGATCATGCTCAACTGGATCGCGATCTACATCGGCCTGTGGCTGTTCGGTGTCGGCGGCCCGCTTCAGACCGAGCTGGAGCCGGAGATCCCCAAGTCGGCGGACGTCGTCGAGGGGGCGCAGCTCCCGGTGTTCTGGGGCGAGCCGATCCTCCAGGGCCTCCACATCGGGATCTTCATCGCGCTCGTGGCGGTCGTGGTGTTCTGGCTCATCCTCAACCGCTCGACGACCGGCTTCGAGGTCCGCGCCGTGGGCTTCAACCCGGAGGCCGCCCGCTACAGCGGCATGAGCGTCGGCAAGAACTACATCCTCGTGATGGCCGTGTGCGGCGTGTTCGCCGGGCTGGCCGGCTCGATGGACGTGCTCGGCTGGCAGTTCCGGCTCGCGACGAACGACATCCAGTTCCAGCTGATCGGCTTCTTCGGGATCGCGGTCGCTCTCCTCGGGCGGAACACGGCGACCGGCACCGTGGCGGCGGGGCTGCTGTTCGGCGCGCTGATCAGCGGCACCTCGCAGCGCAACCTCGACCCGACGGTCTTCGACCCCTCGCTCGCCTCGAACCTCACCTACATCATCCAGGGGCTCGTGATCCTGATCGTGAGCGCCGACGTGATCGTGCTCACCCTGATGGCACGGGCGCGCGGGATGTTCGGGGGACGAAAGGCGCCTGAGCCGGCCGCCGCGGAGGGGGGCGAGCCGTGAGCACCTCCGTGGCAGCCGCCTCCCGTGTCGCAATGTCCGCGCGAGCGGCGGCGTGGGTCGGAATCGGGCTCGGTGCGCTGGCGTGGTACCTCGCCCTGCCGCCGATCATGCTCCGCACGGCGATCCCCTCGCTGCTGGTGGCGGCCCTCGGCGTTGCCGCCGGCGCCTACGCGGTGCGCGAGGGCCGGCGCCGGCTCGGCTGGATCGCGATCGTGGTCGCCGTGATCGGCGCCATCGGCGCGGTGGTCGCGACGCAGTCGGGTGAGGGCAACCTCGAGCGGGTGTTCGTGTGGTCGGCGCTGATCGCGGCGATGCTCCGCTTCGCCACCCCGCTGATCTGGGCCGCGATGGGAGGGATCCTGTCCGAGCGCAGCGGCGTGATCAACATCGGGCTCGAGGGCATGATGCTGATGGGCGCCTTCTTCGGGATCTTCGGCGCGGACCTGCTCGGCTCGTGGTTCCTCGGGATCCTCGTGGGCGTGGCGTCGGGCGCGGTGCTCGGGCTGGTGCACGCGGTCGTCTCGATCCACCTGCGCGCGGACCAGGTCGTCAGCGGCACCGGCATCAACATCATCGCGCTCGGCATCACCGGCTACGTGTTCATCTACCACTACGGGGACCAGGGCACGCCGCCCGACGTCTCGCAGGTTCCCAACCTGACGATCCCACTGGTCGAGGACATCCCGTTCATCGGCGAGGCGATCGGGACGATGAACCTGCTCACGCTCACCGCGCTCCTGTTCGTGCCGGTGCTCACCGTGTACCTGTTCCGGACGCGCAGCGGCCTGCGGCTCCGGTCGGTGGGAGAGAAGCCGCGCGCGGCCGACAGCGTCGGCCTGCCCGTGCTCCGTACGCGCTATCTCGCGGTAATCGCCTCGGGCGCGCTGTCGGCGCTCGGCGGCGTGTACCTGTCGATCGGCCTGCTCAGCGCGTTCAGCCAGAACATGACCGCGGGCCGCGGCTTCATCGCGCTCGCCGCGGTGATCTTCGGCAGCTGGCGGCCGTACGGCGCGCTGGCCGGTGCGCTCCTGTTCGGCTTCTCGAGCGCGGTGGCCCGGCGCCTCCCCGCATTCTCCGAGTCGACCGCCGTGCTCTTCGAGGCGCTGCCGTACGTCCTTACCCTGGTCGTGGTGGCCGGTGTAATCGGCCGATCCCGACCGCCCGCCGCAATCGGCGTGCCGTACGTGAAGGAGTAGTCCCCTTGGTCGTATCCAGGCTGATCCTGGCCAGCCCCACCGACGAGCACAGCGGCCGCCTCTCCGACGAGGTCGAGCTCTACCAGCGGACGTACAACACGCTGCTCCGCTCGAGCGGCGAGACCGCGCTGCGGGTGCTCGAGCCGGCGCACCGCGCGATGGGCTCGAGCCTCCACCCGCTGGCCGACAGCGACGAGCCGGACCTGGGCGCGTTCCTGTACGCGATCCGGCGGATGCCGGACTCCGTGGCGGACGGCGCCCAGCTCGTGATCCTCGGCCAGGAGACCGAGGTGTTCGCGAAGAACGGCATCGTGATCACCGAATGGGAGGAGGCCGACGCCGCGGCGCGCCGCCGCCGCTGGCACGACGCCGGCGACGGCACCCACGCGGTGCTGATCGCGAGCGCCTCCGACGTGGACGACCTGATCCCGACGCTCGTGGCCTTCCAGATCGAGTGGAACAAGCTGCGGGTGCGCCAGCGGGCGGCGAGCTGGCCGCCGGACGACCGCGATCCGACCGCCGAGGAGTGCGCGGAGACGATCGGCGGCACGCCCGAGGACTGGGCGCGGCTCCGCGAGGCCTGGGGCGAGCAGTTCGGCGAGCGGCTGCGGCTGAACGCTCGGCAGCGGATGAACATGCGGGTGCGGATGCTGGGCGGCACCCAGGTGGGCTACGCGCGGATGACGAGGCGCTGGTGGCAGCCGGTGCACGACGCGCTGGCGGAGCAACAGCTCGCCGACCGGCCGCTCTACTTCGTGAGCTCGAACACGCACAGCCTCGTGAACATCGCCACGGGCACCGCGCGCGAGCGCGAGGAGACGCTCATCCAGTTCGTCGAGCAGTTGCCGGAGGACGACATCCTCCGCTCCGAGCTGGCCGCGTTCCGCGAGGGCCGCAGCGAGGGCTCGTGGGAGAACTTCCTCTACTTCGTCGCACGGCTGTACTTCGACTCGCACGGGGAGGAGGGCCGGGCCGCGCGGCGCGCCTCCGAGGCGGAGTGCGGCGTCTCGCACCTCCGGAGCACCACGGCGCTGCGGGTGCCGGCGCAGATCATCCCGCTCTCGCGGCTGAGCCCGGAGCAGCTGGACCCGCGGCTCGGCGACGTGGACGCCGACGCGCTGGCGTCGGCCGAGGGCGTGGTCGTGAACATCGACTACCCGCTCGGGGTCGCGGCCTACAACATCCTGCGCGAGGTGGCCGTGGACATGTCGACCCTCCGCGGCGTGTACGTGCTGGGCAAGGCGGCGACCCTGAATGCCGATGTAGGTGACGTGATGCTCTCAAGCGTGGTGCACGACGAGCACTCGGGCTCGACCTACTGGCTCGACAACGCCTTCAGCGTGGACGACATCTCTCCCGACCTCCGCTTCGGCAGCGGCCTGGACAACCAGCGCGCGGTGACCGTGAAGAGCACGTTCCTCCAGAACCGCTCCTACCTCGACTTCTACTACCGCGAGGCGTTCACGGTGGTGGAGATGGAGGCCGGCCCGTACTGCAACGCCCTCTACGAGATCGCGGACGCCGATCGCCACCCGGAGAACGAGGCAGTGAACTTCTCCAAGCTGCCGATCGACTTCGGGATCATCCACTACGCCTCAGACACGCCCTATACGCAGGCGCGCACGCTCGGCGCGCGCGGGCTGAGCTACTACGGGATGGACTCGACCTACGCGTCGTCGCTGGCCATCCTGCGCCGGGTCCTGCGCCTGGAGGGTGTGCTCGACTGATGAGCTGGGGGCGGGCTCTTCTCGTCGCGGGCGTGCTCGCGGCGCTCGCGCTGGGCGCTGCTCCGGCGGCGAGCCAGGCGGCGCCCATCCTCACGGTGGTCGGCAACACCTCGGGCTCCGCGCTGATGCAGACCGGCCAGCTCAATCGGGACAGCGTTCCGAGCGACTGCGACGGCACGCTGAAGTTCTCGCCGAGCCTTCAGGACACCGGCTCGACGTTCCGGTACCGCAACCACACCTTCAGGAACTTCATGAACGAGCCGGCCTGCTTCGAGGTCGACATCAGCACGGCCTGCACCCTCTTCAGCGTCGGCTACATCGGCACGTTCAACCCCGCGAACCCCCTGGAGAACTACGCCGCGGACATGGGTAGCACGGCCGGGACTGGCGGCTACTCGTTCGTCGTGCCGGCCGGATCCTTCTTCGGCGCGGTCATACACGAGGTGAGCGCCTGCGCCGGGAACTACACGGTCACCTTCGCCAGCGATGGCCCGTGGACCCAGACGGCGCCGGCCATAGCCGGCACTCCGGCGATCGGGGCTTCCCTGATCGGGACCAACTCGACCTGGACCGCCGCCGCCACGGTCACACGGCGCTGGCGGCGCTGCAACCTGGCGGGGGCGGGCTGCACCGACATCCCCGGCGCGACGGGCGCGAGCTACACCGTCACAGCCGCCGACCTCGGCCGCACGCTTCGCTTCCGCAACACCGCGACCGACCCGGACGCCACCCGCACCGCCGACTCGCAGCTCGTCGAGCCGTTTCTCCCGTTCGCGGTCCGCATGGGGCAGTCGCTGGGCGCCGGCGACCGCACGCAGAGCGGGCTCTTCGCCCGCGGCGGGCCCGAGACCCGCTGCGGCGTGCCGACGCCCCCGCCGGGGATCTCTCACGCCGGCCTCGAACTACCTCTACGAGGTCTTTCCCGTCCGGAGCCTGCTGAACGAGCCGGTCTGCCTAAGCGCGCACACGACGCCGTCGTGCACGGCAGGCGTGACCCCGTCGATCTACAGCCCGGTGTTCGCGCCCGCCTCGGGACTCGCCGCGAACTACGCGGGCCACTCAAGCAAGCCGTTCAACTCGCCGGCGGACGTGTCGGTGCCTCTGCCGCCGGCGGGGTCGCGCGAGGTCGTCGTGAGCACCGGGACGGGGGCGCCGACCTGCGAGAGCTACGGCCTCACGCTCGGTGCCGACGCTCCGTTCGCGACCGCCCGCCCGGCGCTGAGCGGCCAGGCCGCCGAGGGCGGGACGCTCGCTGCGACCAACGGCACCTGGTCGGGCGCGCCGGCGCTCGCCAGGTCGTGGCGCCGCTGTGACGCCGCGGGCGGAGCGTGCGTCCCGATCCCGGGCGCGACCGGCGCGACCTACTCGCCCACTGAGGCCGATGTGGGGCGGCGCCTTCGGGTGCGCGTGACCGCGACGCGGGGCCGGACGGTCTCGTCCGACTCCGGGCCCTCGGGAGTGGTGTCGGCGGACCCGCCGCCGAGGGGAACCGTCCGCCTGAGCTCGCGCAACCTCGCGAAGGCGCTGAAGCGCGGGCGCATCCCGGTCAGGGTCACCTGCGACGAGGCGTGCACCGCGGTGGTCGGCCTCCGGATCACGAGGAAGCTCGCGAAGCGCCTGAAGCTGAAGCGGAAGGTGCGGATCGCGCGTGGCCGCGGCGCCGTGGCGGCCGGGCGCCCCAGGATCGTGCGGGCGAAGCTCACCAGGGCGGCGCGACGCGCGCTTCGCGGGCGCCCGTCGGTTCGCTTCCGGATCGTCGGCGTCGCTGACCGACGCGGCCGGCAACCGCTCGCGGGCGACGAGAGGCGGCGCGATGAGGCGCCCGCGCCCGCCCCGGCGTGGGTGAGCTCGTCTACTCGGCCCTCCAGTCGCTCGACGGCTACGTGGCCGACGAGCAGGGCGACTTCGGCTGGGCCGCGCCCGACGAGCAGGTCCACGCGTTCGTCAACGAGCTGACGCGGCCGGTCGGCACGCACCTGCTCGGGCGCCGGATGTACGAGGTGCTGGAGGTGTGGGACCGGCCGGAGGAGTTTCGGGACATCACGCCGGCGATCCGCGACTTCGCCGAGCTCTGGCAGGCGGCCGACAAGGTGGTCTACTCGCGAACGCTGGAGCCGCCGGCGGCCGCGCGCACCAGGGTGGAGCGCGAGTTCGAGCCGGAGGCGGTCCGCGCGCTGAAGGACCGGTCCGATCGCACGCTGTCGGTGGGCGGCCCGGCGCTCGCGGCCGAGGCGTTCAGGGCGGGCCTGGTGGACGAGCTCCAGCTATTCGTCGCGCCGGCGATCGTGGGCGGCGGCACGCGATCGCTCCCGGACGGCGTGCGGCTCGACCTGGAGCTGGTCGAGGAGCGAGCCTTCGACGGCGGGATGGCCTACCTGCGCTACCGCACCCGCTGACGGGGTGCCTAGGCGCCCACGGGGTGCCAGGCGGTCTTCAGCTCGGTGACCGCCTCCAGGCGGCTCAGCGGGTCCGCCGTGGCGTCGGCGTAGGAGCCGGTGGCGGGCGCGTGACGCACGCGCGTGACCGACTCGGCGGCCAGCTTGTCGATCTCGGCGCCGAGGGCGGCGTCGCCGCTCGCGTTCACGATCGCGTTCAGCGCGTGGTGGCCGGCGAGCGGCGGGACGAGCTCGGCGCGGCGTCCGGACAGCAGGTTCACGACGCCGCCTGGCACGTCCGCGATGCCCATCACCTCGCCGAGGTCGAGGCCCGGGAGCGGCCGCTCGCCGGAGAGGACCGCGACCACGGTGTTCCCCGCGGCAAGCGCGGGCGCCACCTCCGCGACGAGACCCAGCAGCGGCGGCGCGTCCGGCGCCACGACGCCGACGACGCCCGTGGCCTCGGGCACGGAGAAGGAGAGGAACGGGGCGGCGACCGGGTTGATCCCGCCGAGGACGGGCTGGAACTTGTCGGTCCAGCCGGCGTAGTGGACGAGCACGTCGACCGACGCCTCGACGTCGGACGGCTCGGCGCCGATGTCCGCGGCGCGCGACTCGAGCGCCTCCGCGAACCGGTAGAGGATCTGCCCGCGGTTGTAGGCGGTGCGCCCGGCCCAGCCGGCCGACGCCTTGCGCGCGGCGGACACCGCGTCGCGCACGTCCTTCCGCGAGGCGCGCGGGATGTTGAAGTCGCCCGCGCGGTCGGAGCGGCCGGACTCCGAGCGCACGAAGGAGCCGCCGATGAACAGCTTGTAGGTCTTGCGGACCGGGAGGCGGTCGCTCATGACGTCACCCGCAGGTACGGCCGCAGCCCCGCCATCCCGCCCTCGCGGCCGAAGCCGCTCTCCTTGTAGCCGCCGAAGGCCGCGGACGGGTCGAAGTGGTTGTAGGTGTTCTGCCAGACCACGCCGGCCTGGAGGGCGTTCGCCACCTCGAACGCCTTCGCGCCCTTGTCGGTCCAGATGCCGGCGGCGAGGCCGTACGGCGTGGAGTTCGCCTTCTCGATCGCCTCCGCCTGGGTGCGGAAGGTCAGCACGGACACGACCGGCCCGAAGATCTCCTCGGCGGCGATCCGGTGCGCCGGCGCCACGTCGGTGAACAGCGTGGGGGCGAACCAGAAGCCGCGGTCGGGCAGCTCGCACGCGACGGTGCGCCGGACGGCGCCCTCCTCCTCGCCGCTCGCGACCAGCGACTCGATCCGCTCGAGCTGCTCGCGCGAGTTGATCGCGCCCACGTCGGTGTTCTTGTCGAGCGGGTCGCCCACGCGCAGGCGGCCCATGCGCGACCACAGCTTCGACACGACCGTGTCGGCCACGCTCTCCTGGATCAGGAGCCGCGAGCCGGCGCAGCACACGTGGCCCTGGTTGAAGAAGATCCCGTTCACGATCCCCTCGACCGCCTGGTCGAGCGCGGCGTCCTCGAACACGATGTTCGCCGACTTGCCGCCGAGCTCGAGCGTCAGCGGGATCCCGCGGCCGGCCAGCGCGGCCTGGATGTTCTTGCCGACGGACGTCGAGCCCGTGAAGGCCACCTTGTCGATGTCGGGCTCGCGCACGAGCGCGGCGCCCGCGGCGCCGTCGCCGGGGAGGATCGACACCACGCCGGGAGGCAGCTCGGCCTCCTGGATGATCTCGGCGAGGAGCAGCGCGGTGACCGGAGTCGTCTCGGCCGGCTTCAGCACGGCGGTGTTCCCGCACGCCAGCGCCGGCGCCAGCTTCCACGCGGCCATCAGCAGGGGGAAGTTCCAGGGCACGATCTGGCCCGCGACGCCGAGCGGCTCCACGGAGCGCCCGCCCATCCCGTACGAGAGCTTGTCGGCCCAGCCGGCGTAGTGGAAGAAGTGCGCGGCCGCGAGCGGCACGTCCACGTCGCGCGACTCGCGGATCGGCTTCCCGCCGTCCATCGACTCGACCACGGCCAGCTCCCGCGCGCGCTCCTGGATCAGGCGCGCGACCCGGAACAGGTACTTCCCGCGCTCGAGCCCGCTGAGCCCCGCCCAGCCGGGCTGAGCCGCGCGCGCGGACTCCACTGCGCGCCGCACGTCGCCGGGCCCCGCGAACGCCACCTCGGCGACCACGTCCTCGGTCGCGGGATTGATCGAGGGGACGCGCGTGCCGTCGCCGGGATCGGCGAAGTCGCCGTCGATGAACAGCCCGTAGGAGTCGCGCAGCCGGACGTGGTCGGGCGACTCCGGCGCCGGCGCGTAGTCCCAGCGGATGCTCGTGCGGGTCTCCTGCGTGGCCACTCTCTACTCCTTCGAAAAGTCCTCGGGTCGGGCGTAGTGCCCGGTCTCGGTCTTCTGGTACTGCATCAGGAGGTCGTTGAGGAGCGATGACGCGCCGAGGCGGAACCGGTCCGGAGTGAGCCACTCGTCGCCGAGCGTCTCCTTCACCAGCACCAGCATGTGGAGCGCCGCCTTGCTCACGGACACGCCGCCGGCGGCCTTCATCCCGACCACGCGGCCGGTCCGGTCCACGTAGTCGCGAAGCGCCTCGAGCATCACCAGCACCACGCCGGGCGTCGCGCCCGAGGTGGCCTTGCCGGTGGAGGTCTTGATGAAGTCGGCGCCCGCCTCCATGGCGAGCATCGACGCGTGCCGCACGTGGTCGTACGACCCGAGCTCCGCGGTCTCGAGGATCACCTTCAGGTGGGCGTCGCCGCACACCTCCTTCACGCGCACGATCTCCTCCATCACGCGCGTGTCGTCGCCCGAGAGGAACGCCTCGCGGGAGATGACCATGTCGATCTCGTCGGCGCCTGCCGCGACCGCCTCCTCGGTGTCGCGCAGCTTCACGTCGAGCGACGCCTGGCCGGAGGGGAACGCGGTCGCGACGGAGGCCGCGTTCACGCCGGTGCCCTCGAGCGCCTCGCGCGCCACGCCCACGAGCGACGGGTACACGCACACCGCGGCGACGGACGGGATCTCCGGCATCGTCGGCGCGGGGCAGACGGCCTTCGCGCACAGGTGGCGCACCTTGCCGGGCGTGTCGGAGCCCTCGAGCGTGGTGAGGTCCACCATCGAGACGGCGAGCCGGATCCCCTGCTGCTTGGCGGAGGTCTTGATGGAGCGCTTGCCGAGCGTTGCGGCGCGCTCCTCGATGCCGACCCGGTCGACATGTGGGAGGCGACGGATCACCCCCTGAGTATGGCGAAGCCCGGCCGCGACATAATCGCCGCGCAATGGCACGTGCGGCCGTCATCGTCATGGATGCCTGCGGAGTGGGCGCTCTGCCCGACGCGGATGAGTACGGGGACGCCGGCTCGAACACGCTCGGGCACCTCGCCGAGCGCGTGGGCGGGCTCGATCTCCCGACGCTCGAGCGGCTCGGCCTCGGCTCGATCATCCCGATCGAGGGCGTGCCGCCGGCGGCCGACCCGGTGGTGCACGGACGGCTCCATCCGCTCGGCCCGGGGAAGGAGTCGACCACCGGCCACTGGGAGATGATGGGCGTGGTCCCCGAGCACGCGCTGCCCACCTACCCGGAGGGCTTCCCGCCCGACGTGATCGCGCGGCTCGAGGAGGCGACGGGCCTGCGCTTCTGCTGCAACCGGCCGTACAGCGGCACCGAGGTGATCGAGGACTTCGGCGAGCACCACCTCTCCACCGGCGAGGTGATCCTCTACACGTCGGCCGACTCGGTGCTCCAGTTCGCGGCGCACGTGGACGTGCTCTCGGAGCCCGACCTCTATGCGGCGTGCGAGGCGGCGCGTGAGGTCATGAGCGGCGAGCACGCCGTGGGGCGCGTGATCGCGCGGCCCTTCGAGGGCTCGCCGGGCGCCTTCGTGCGGCGCGAGGGGCGGCGCGACTTCGCGGCGCCGCCGCCCGGGCGCTCGTACCTCGAGGAGCTCCAGGACGCCGGCCTCGAGGTGCACGGCGTGGGGAAGATCCGCGACCTGTTCGCGGGCGTGGGGATCACGGAGAAGCACGAAGGGGCGACGAACGCGAAGGGGATCGCCTCGGTCACGCGACTCCTGTCGAGGAGCTCGACGCCGGGTTGATCTTCGTGAACCTCGTCGAGACCGATCAGGTCTACGGGCACCGACACGACGTGGAGGGCTTCCACGGGGCATTGAAGGAGATCGACTCGGCCGTGGCCGGCTGGCTCGACGCTGCTGCGGGACGACGACCTGCTCATCCTGACCGCCGACCACGGCGTGGACCCGAACGCGAACCACACCGACCACACGCGCGAGTACGCCCCCCTCCTGGCCCGCTTCGAGGGCAACGACGGCAGCCGCCACGACGGCCCGCTCGCGGACGTGGGCGCGAGCGTGTTCCGCTGGCTGACGGGCCGCGACGCGCCGGAGCTGCCCGGCGAGCCATTCGTCACACAAGTCACTCCGCCGTAACACTGCTCACGCAATCCTCGGCGGGTGGCAAAGAAAACTCGCGCTGGACGAGAGATTTCGTTGCCACCTCTGGACGGGGGCGTCGCCGAGGTGGCCGCGCGGCAGCATGGACTCGTCACGCGGCCGCAGCTCGCGCGCGTCGGGATCGACGACGAAGGCATCGCCCGGCGGGCGCGAAAGGGCACGCTGCACCGGGTCCACCAGGGCGTGTACGCCGTCGGGCACCCGAACCTGACCACGCACGGACGCTGGGCCGCGGCCGTGCTCGCATGCGGGCCGGGTTGCGCTCTGAGCCATCTCGATGCGGCGGCCCTGTGGGGGTTCTACGACGCATCGGGGCCGCGCGTCCACGTCCTCACCGCCTCGTATCGCAAGGCGAGCGGGATATGCATTCACCGCGCGCGGCGGCTCCATCCAGACGACATCACCGAGCATGACGGCATCCCGGTGACGAGCGTGGCCCGCACCCTGGTGGACCTCACCGACCTCCTCGCGTCCGATCGCATCCTGCGAGCGATCAGAGAGGCGGAGTTCCTGAAGCTCCTCGACCACGACGCCCTCAATGCCGCAGTTCAACGCGCCCGGGGCAGGCGCAACCTCAGCAGCGCTAAGGACCGCGCTCGCGTATCCACCGCCCCGGTCAGATCGTGCGCGACGAGCTCGAGCATCGGTTCCTCGAACTGATCCGCGCGACGGACATCGCGTGACCCGAGACCAACGTCGAGGTCGAGGACCAGGCGCCGGACCTACACCGTCGACTGCCTCTGGCGCGCTGAGGGCGTCGCCGTCGAGCTCGACGGTCGCGCCGCGCACTCGCGTGCGACGGCCTTCGAAGAGGACCGAGAGCGGGACGCCGCCCTCAGCGCCGTGGGGCTGAGGCCCGTGCGCTTCACCTGGCAGCGCATCACCCGGGCAAGCGGGGACGTGATCGCCGACCTGGTGGAGATGCTCGGGCCTAGGCGGCGCGGACCGCTTCCATGAAGCGCTCGAGCTTGTCCGGGTCGAGGTCGTAGCCCTCGCCGGTTCGCAGCCCTGAGCAGACGTCCAGGGCGAAGGGCCGCACGGTCTCGATCGCATCGCGCGCGTTGTCGGGGTTCAGGCCGCCCGCGAGCCAGAGCGGGACGTCCACCTGCTCGCGGATCGCCCGGCTCACGGCCCAGTCGTGGCGCCTACCGGTCCCGCCGAGCTCCTTGACCTTCAATGCCGGGTTTCCGGAGTCCAGCAGGATCGCGTCGACGTCGGGAGCGATGGCGACGGCTTCCTCGAGGGAGTCGGCCCCGGTCACGTGGATCACCTGCACCAGCTTCACCCCCGGCATCGCGCGGCGCAGCTCGGCGTGGGCGCCGGCCGGCAGGGCGTCCACGAGCTGGAGCGTCCGCGCCTTCACGAGCCGGTTCTGCTCCACGAGCTCGTCGACCGTCTGGAGCGGCGTGAGGAGGAAGGCGTCGATCCCGGGCGGCACCTCCGCCGCGATCTCGGCCGCCCTCTCGTTCGAGATCGGGCCGGGGCCGGAGGGCATCGGTGAGACGAGACCGACAGCCGACACGCCGGCCTCGATCGCCATCCACACCTCCTCGATGCTCTTCATGCAGCAGACCTTCACGCGCGTATGGGCAGGCGGCCTCACGGCCGACAATCTAGCCTCCGCGCATGGAGCGGATCTGCGTCTTCTGCGGAGCCAGCCCCGGCGCGCGGCCGGCGTACCGGGAGGCGGCCGAGGACTTGGCGGGATTGCTGGCGGGGGAGGGTGTGGGTGTCGTCTACGGCGGCGGCGGCGTGGGCCTGATGGGCGCGCTCGCCGACGCCGTGCTCGCCGCCGGCGGCGAGATCACCGGCGTGATCCCGCGCTCGCTCCTGGACCGCGAGATCGCCCACCGCGACGTGGCCGACATGCGCGTCGTCGAATCCATGCACGAGCGCAAGGCGCTGATGGCCGAGCTGGCCGACGCCTTCGTGGCGCTGCCCGGCGGCATCGGCACGCTCGAGGAGCTGTTCGAGGTCTACACCTGGGCGCAGCTCGGCCTCCACCGCAAGCCGTGCGGGCTCGTGAACGTGGAGGGCTACTACGACGGCGTCGCCGCTTTCCTCGACCAAGCCGTCGAGGAGCGCTTCCTGCGCGAGGAGACGCGCGACCTCCTGATGGTCGAACGCGAGCCGGCCGCCCTCCTCGACCGGCTCCGGGACTTCGAGCCGGAGGCCGTCGGTGCCGAAGTGGATCGACCGTGAGCAGACCTGACGGAGCGCATGGCATGATGCCGCCCCTCATGGCCGATCCCCGCGTCGGAGAGATCCTCGTCCAGCCGGACGACCTCGCGCACCGCGTGCGTGAGCTCGGCGAGGAGATCTCGCGCGACTACGCCGGCAAGGACGTGCTCCTGATCGGGGTCCTGAAGGGCGCCGTCTTCTTCCTCGCCGACCTGATGCGCCAGCTCGAGGTGGACTGCGAGGTGGACTTCATGGCGGTCTCCTCGTACGGATCCTCGACCGACTCGTCGGGCGTGGTGCGCATCCTCAAGGACCTCGACGCGGCGATCGAGGGCAGGCACGTGCTGATCGTCGAGGACATCGTCGACTCCGGCCTGACGCTGTCCTACCTGTTCCGGATGCTGGGCGCCCGGTCGCCCGCGTCGCTCGAGGTCTGCGCGCTGCTCACGAAGCCCGACCGGCGCGAGGTGGACATGCCGATCCGGTACGTCGGCTTCGAGATCCCGAACAAGTTCGCGATCGGATATGGCCTCGACCACGCGGAGCGCTACCGCAACCTGCCCTACGTGGCCGTCCTCGACGAGCCGTAAGAGCTCCATTGCAGGCGTGAAAACGCCGAATCGAGCTAATACACCACTGCTACGCTTGCGTTTCACCCCTTTCGCAGGGACTTCTTGGCCGTGAGCAGATTCTTCAAGAGCGCCGCTTTCCCCATCCTCATCGTCGTCGTGCTGGCCTTCTTCGCCCAGAAGCTGATCAGCCCTGGCGATCGCGACGGAGCCGCCGAAGTACTCCCAGTTCCTGACGCAGGTCGAGCGCGGCCAGGTCAAGAGCGCGACGCTCTCCACGAAGAACAACCGCGTGGACGTGGAGCTCGCGAGCGGCAAGAAGTACCAGACCGCCTATCCGGACAACACCGAGCAGAACCTGATCAACACGCTGCGCGCCGAGGACGTGACCGTGGACGTGAAGCCGAAGGGCGGCTCGGGCTGGCTCACGGCGCTCACCTACATCCTGCCGTTCGTGATCTTCCTGCTGTTCTGGCTGTTCATCATCAACCAGATGCAGGGCGGCGGGTCGAAGGTCATGTCCTTCGGCAAGTCGCGCGCGAAGCGAATGTCGGTGGACGCGCCGAAGATCACCTTCCGCGACGTCGCCGGCGTGGACGAGGCGGTGGAGGAGCTCCACGAGATCAAGGAGTTCCTCGAGAACCCGAAGAAGTTCCAGGCGCTCGGCGCGCGCATCCCCAAGGGCGTGCTGCTGTACGGCCCTCCGGGCACCGGCAAGACGCTCCTCGCACGCGCCGTCGCCGGCGAGGCGGGCGTGCCGTTCTTCTCGATCTCGGGCTCGGACTTCGTCGAGATGTTCGTGGGCGTCGGCGCCTCGCGCGTGCGTGACCTCTTCGAGCAGGCGAAGCAGAACTCGCCCTGCATCATCTTCATGGACGAGATCGACGCGGTGGGCCGCCACCGCGGCGCCGGTCTCGGCGGCGGCCACGACGAGCGCGAGCAGACGCTCAACCAGCTCCTCGTCGAGATGGACGGCTTCGAGATGAAGGACAACATCATCCTCATCGCCGCCACGAACCGGCCCGGACATCCTCGACCCGGCGCTGCTGCGCCCGGGCCGCTTCGACCGCCAGATCGTGGTCGACCGCCCGGACCGCAAGGGCCGCCAGAAGATCCTCCAGGTCCACACGCGCGGCAAGCCGCTCGCGAAGGAGATCGACCTCGACGCGCTCGCCGGCCAGACGCCCGGCTTCACCGGCGCCGACCTCCAGAACCTCGTGAACGAGGCCGCCCTGCTCGCCGCCCGCATGGGCAAGCGCGAGATCGACCACCTCCAGCTGGAGGAGGGGATCATGCGCGTGATCGCGGGGCCGGAGAAGAAGACCCGCGTGATGTCCGAGAAGGAGCGCCGCGTCACGGCCTTCCACGAGATGGGCCACGCGCTGGTCGCCCACTACCTCGAGAACACCGACCCGGTCCACAAGATCTCCGTGATCTCGCGCGGCCAGGCGCTCGGCTACACGATCTCGCTGCCGACCGAGGACAAGTTCCTCACGACGCGCGCGGAGCTGTCGGACACGATGGCGATGACGCTCGGCGGCCGCGCGGCGGAGGAGCTCGTGTTCGGCGAGGTCACGACCGGCGCGTCGAACGACCTCGAGAAGGTCACCGCCACCGCGAAGCAGATGGTGATGCGCTTCGGCATGTCCGAGAAGCTCGGCCCGCGCGTGTTCGGCCACGACCACGGCCAGCCGTTCCTGGGCCGCGAGTTCAGCTCCGAGCCGGACTACTCGGACGAGATCGCGCGCGAGATCGACGACGAGATCCGCCGCATCGTCGAGGAGGCGCACCAGACCGCGCGCGCCGTGCTCGACGAGCACCGCGAGAGCCTCGACCGCACGTCGGAGATCCTGCTGCGGCGCGAGACGATCGAGCGCGAGCAGTTCATCGAGCTGCTCGAGGGCAAGTCCGAGGAAGAGGTCTTCGGCGCGGACGAGCCGGCCGTGCCGGTGCCGCCGCCCCCGGCCCCCGAGGCGCCCGAGCGCAAGCCGGTGCCCGCGCCCTCGCCGAAGCTGCCGCGCCCGGGCCTCGCCGGCGGCACCGCCGAGATGCGCGCGGCCGACCGGACGCCCGAGAAGCCCTAGCGCTTCGTCGCTCACGCTCGACGCCGCGGCTGCCGCTGAGCCGGCTAGCGACCCGGCGCCTGCGGGCGCTGCGATCGGGCGCCGTCGAGCGTCGGGCGACTACGCATCGCCACGCGCGACCAGGATCACGGCCGCCATTCCGATCAGGAGGCCCGTGTCGTCGCCGATCGGCTTGGCGACCATGTCGAAGATCACGACCGAGAGGACGACGTAGTCCACGCGCGCCTTCACGATCAGCTTGCGGATCTCGGTCCGTATCGGAGGCGTGAGCCGGCCGCCCTCGCTCTCCATCTGGGCTCCGATTCGCTCGGAGGCGGGCTTGATCAGGAACAGCCCGGTGCAGAAGGTCGCGGCGAACCCGACCAAGCCGAGGACGATCCACAGCTGGTCGAACGCCCATGCGTCGCTCTCGATCACCAGCGCGATGCCCATCGACCAGCACGATCAGCGGAGGCCGGAATGAACAGCCTCGTGGCCAGGAACTCCTGGTCGGCGAGGAAGCGCCGGATCGCGGCCTCGTCGCCCGTCGCCGTCGTACTTGATCGCGAGGACCAGGCTCAGGAAGCCGGAGCCCACCCAGGCGACCGTGGCCAAGACGTGGACGAACAGGAGCACCTCGTACAGGGTCATGCGCGTGTTGCTAGCGATACTGCGCGGCTGGTGCAAGCGCCGCAGCGTCATGGGGATCGTCAACGTGACGCCCGACTCGTTCTCGGACGGCGGGCTGTTCCTCGACGCCGATGCGGCCGTGGCGCACGGCCGCGGCTGGCCGAGGAGGGGGCGGACATCCTCGACGTGGGCGGCGAGTCCACCCGCCCCGGCGCCGACGCCGGTGCCCGAGGAGGAGGAGCTGCGGCGCGTCGTGCCGGTCGTCGAGGGCCTCGCGGCGCCGGGCACGCGTCTCGATCGACACCACCAAGGCGGTCGTCGCCCGGGCGGCGCTCGAGCGCCGGCGCCTCGATCGTCAACGACGTGTCCGCGTTCCGGTTCGATCCCGAGATGGCCGGACGTGGTCGCGGAGCGCGGGCGCCGACTGCTGCCTCATGCACATGCTCGGCGAGCCGCGCACGATGCAGGACGATCCCGCGCTACGAGGACGTGGTCGCGCGACGTGAGGGCGTTCCTCGAGGAGCGGCTCGCGTTCGCGGTCGGCGAGGGCGTGCCCGAGGAGCGCGTGTGGCTCGACCCGGGCATCGGCTTCGGCAAGACGGTCGAGCACAACCTCGAGCTGCTCCGCCGGCTCGACGAGATCGTCGCGATCGGGCGGCCGGTGGTGATCGGCACGTCGCGGAAGAGCTTCCTGGGCAAGCTCGCCGGCGGGCGGCGGAGGTCCGAGCGCCTCGCCGGGCACGATCGCCACGAACGTGCTCGCCCTCGAGCGAGGGGCGAGCGTCTTCCGCGTGCACGACGTCGCCCAGAACGCGGATGCCCTGCATGTGGCCGCTGCTACGTTCAGCCTGGATGTGGGAGCGGGAGCCTGACGACGACTTCGACGAGCTCGACGAGGACGAGCTCGCCGGCGACGCGGATTCCGGCTCCCCCGCCGTCTCGATAGAGGTCACCGGCCTCTCCCTGTACACCCACCACGGCGTCGGCGAGGCCGAGCGCGAGGTGGGCCAGCGGCTCGTGTTCGACATCGCGTTCGAGCTCGACGAGTGCGACGCGACCGTCACGGACCGCATCGAGGACACCGTCGAACTACGCGGAGGTCTGCGAGCAGGTGGCGCTCGGCGCGCAGGAGCGCTCCTACAAGACGCTCGAGCGGCTCTGCACGGCGGTCGCGGACCGGCTCATCGAGCGCTTCGGCGCCGAGTCCGTGCGCGTGAAGGCGACCAAGCCCGAGCCGCCGATCCCGCTGCCGGTCGAAGAGGTCTCGGTCGAGGTGTGGAAGGAGACCTGAGGACGGGCTACCTCGGCCTCGGCTCGAACGAGGGCGACCGGTTGCACAACCTGCGCGCCGCGCGGAACGCGCTGGTCCTCCACGAGGTGGCGGTCGAGGCCGTGTCGTCGGTCTACGAGACCGCGCCCCAGGGCGAGATCCTCGACCAGCCGGACTTCCTCAACGCCGCGGTGCGGGTGCGCACCGCGCTCGGGCCCGAGGAGCTGCTCGACGCGGTGCAAGTCCGTCGAGCGGGACTCGGCCGCGAGCCCGGCGGGCCGCGGCACGGGCCCCGGCCGATCGACGTCGACGTGCTGCTGCTGGGCGACCTCGTGCTACACGTCCGACCGGCTCTCGCTCCCGCACCCGGAGGTGGCGAGCCGGCGGTTCGTGCTCGAGCCGCTGCTCGAGCTCGACCCGGGGCTGACGCTGCCGGACGGCACCGCGCTCGCGCCGCTCCTCGAAGCGATCCGCGACCAGCCCGTCGCGCGCGCGGGGACCCTGTGACCCCCCAGGCGGGGGGTATGCGCCCGGCGGCGCTGGATCGAGCGCCCGGAAGCCGGGACGGTAAGCGGGATGGACGACTCGCTGGAGCTCGCGACATTCCGCGGGGACGACGAGCCTGCGCTCGTAGCCGCCGCGCTCGCCTGCCGGGCGTGCCTGTCCGGCGAGGTCGAATGGTCGCTGCGCGTGGACGACTTCGAGGGCGCCGTGGAGTGCCGCTGCCTGAGCTGCGGATACGTGCGCGAGGTGTCCCTGACGTCCGAGCAGGCGCTGCGGCTGTCGCTCACCGAGTAACCAAGCCGCCGGGAGAGAGGTAGAGAAGGGCGATGGCCGACACCGAGGCCCTCTCGCCGCGCACGGACGCGCTCCACGTGATCGTGGAGCTGCTCGGCTCGCTGGGCGGCGACGCCAAGTCCGGAGGCCGCGAGTTCTACGACCGCGTGTGCGAGGCGTGCTGCCGCCTCGGGGCGATGACGCGCGCGGGGATCCTGCTCTACGACGACGCGCGCCAGCTCGTGGTGCCGGTGGGGAGCCACGGCGTGGAGCCGGGCCTGTTCTCGGAGGTGTACGGCACGCTCGAGGAGACGCCGATCGCCCAGGTCGCGCTCTCGGAGGACCGCGTCGTGGAGGTCACGGGCGACATCGGCCGCTGGGTCCCGGAGCGCTACGCGCGGCTCGGCGGCGTGGAGACGCTCTGCACGGTGCCCGTGTCCGCCGGCGACCGCTGGCTCGGCGTGATCTTCGCCGACCGCGGCGGCACCCGGTTCGAGCTGACCGGCGAGGAGCGCCACGACATGTGGACGCTCGGCAAGACCGCCGCCCTCGCCGCGAGCGTGCGGATCGCGACCAGCCAGCAGGGCCGCGCGCGGCTCCTCCAGACCCGCATCGACCTCGCCCGCGAGCTGCACGAGCGCGTGGTGCAGCGGCTGTTCGGCGTCTCGCTCGTGCTCGGCTCCGACGCCGCGCTGAGCGACGAGGCGCGCCGCCGCTGCGGCGAGGAGATGCACGGCGCTCTCGCCGACCTGCGCGAGGCGCTCTCGCGCCCGCTCGCGCCGCCGACGCTCGACACCGGCGCCACGCTCCGCGAGGAGCTCGCGCGCCTCGGGCCGCCACTACAAGGACCTGCCGCTCGAGCTCGAGTGGGAGGACGGCGTGGAGGTGCCCGTGGACATGGAGCCGCTCGCGCAGTCGGTGCTCGCGGAGGCGCTCCGGAACGCGCACAAGCACGCGCGGCCGAGCTCGGTGCGCGTGCGGGTCGTCCGGATGGACGGCGCGTTCCTGCTCGAGGTGCGAAACGACGGCGCGCGGACCGGCACCCGCGGCACCGGCATGGGCCTGCGGCTCGCCGCGGTCGAGGCGCTTCAGCGCGGCGCGCTCGTGGAGTTCGGTCCCGAGGGCAACGAGTGGCGCGTGCGCCTCGTCGTGCCGGTGGAGGAGGATTCGGAGTCGTGAGCCCGGACCGCAACCTCCGCGTGCTGGTGGTGGACGACCACGACGTCGTGCACTGGGGCTTCCGGCTCCTGCTCACCGAGCAGCCGTGGGTGGAGCGCTGCCTGACCGCGTCGAGCGTCGAGGAGGCGCTCGAGATGGCGCGCCGCTACGAGCCGCACGTGGCGCTCGTGGACCTGTTCCTCGGCGAGGAGTCGGGCGCCGAGCTGTGCGAGGCGATCCGGCGCGAGTCGCCGGCCACGCGGATCCTGCTGATCTCGGGCGCCGGGTGGATCTCGCCCCAGGCGGCGAAGGCCGCCGGCGCGGCGGGCTTCGTCTCGAAGGACTGGCCGGCGCACGACGTGGCGATGGCGGTGCGCATGGTCGGCAAGGGGATGACCGTGTTCGCGCCGCGCGCCGAGCAGCCCTCGGCGCCGCTGAGCGACCGCGAGCGCGAGGTGCTCGGCCACATGGCGAAGGGCGCCACGAACAAGGAGATCGCGGAGGAGCTGTTCCTCTCTCCGCACACCGTGAAGGAGCACACGAGCGCGCTCTACAGGAAGCTCGGCGTGCGCAACCGCGCGGAGGCCGTCCAGCGCGCGGAGCGCCTTGGCCTGACGGCGTAGTTGCGAGAGGATCGGCCGCGCATGCCCGATCCGGAGCTGACGCGCGGCGAGTATGTCCGAACACTCCTGCTCGCCGGGCTGATCGGCGTGCCGGTGGCGTTCGCGGCGGTCCTGCTTCCAGACCGCCATCCACGACGTGACGCACGTCGTCTGGGAGGACGTGCCGGACTGGCTCGGGTGGGATGAGCCCGCCGCCCTGTACGTGCTGCTCGTGCCGGCGGTCGCCGGGTTGCTCGTGGCCGCAGCCGTGCGGCTCCCGGGTCATGGCGGCCATTCACCGCTCGACGGAATCGGCGTGGACCCGGTGCGGCCGGTCGAGCTGGGGAGCATCCTGCTCGCCTCGCTCGCCACGCTCGGCTTCGGGGTGGTGCTCGGCCCCGAGGCGCCGCTGATCGCGATCGGCCTCGCGCTCCCGGCGCTCCTGGTGCGCGTCGTGCGGGTGAAGGAGGCCGAGCTGCGGCTGCTCGTCCTGGCCGGGGCGTTCGCGGCGATCGCGGCGCTGTTCGGCGGCCCGATCGTCGCGTCGCTGATGCTCCTCGAGCTGCTCGCGCTGTCCGGCGCGATCCCGGCGCGGGCGATCGGTAAGGCGCTGCTGCCGGGCTTCGTTGCCGCGGGCACGGGTGCGCTCGTGTTCACGGGCGTCGCCGGCTGGGCGGGCCTGCACCAGCAGAACCTCTCGCTGCCCGACGTCGAGGCCTACGACACCGTGAGGCTCGTGGACCTGGCATGGGCGGTGGTCATCGCGCTCGCGATCGGGGTCCTGGTGGTGGCCGCGCAGCGCGCCGCGCGTGCGGTCGACGCGCGGGCGGCGGGCGGGCGAGTGCTCTGGCTCGCCGGCGCCGGCCTCGTGATCGGCGCGCTCGCGGTGGCGTTCCGCGAGCTGGCCGACCGGCCGGTCGACCTCGTGCTGTTCTCGGGCCAGGCCTCGATGCCGGAGCTCGTCGCCGAGGGCTCGGCCGGGGTGCTCCTGCTCGTGGTGCTGGTGAAGGGCGTCGCGTACGCGCTGTCGCTTGGCGCCGGGTTCCGCGGCGGGCCCGTGTTCCCCGCCATCGCGCTCGGCACGGCGCTCGCGGTCGCGGCCGCCGACTTCCTGCCGGGGCTCGAGACGACCCCGGCGATCGCGGCCGGCATGGCGGCCGGAACGGCCATCGTGCTCCGTGCTCCGTTCACCGGCGCGCTGCTCGCTTCCGTGCTGATCGGGTCCGCCGCGGCCGATACGGCGCCGATAGTCGTGGTGGCCGCCGTCGCCGGCGCCCTGGTCGGCCAGGCGCTCCACGAGCCGGAGTGACCCCCCGGCCGTTCCGCCGCACCCCCCCGACCGGGGGGTACTGTGTCCCGCCCGGCTAACGGATTGGCCGCGACAGAGAAGGTGTAAGAGATGGCTCGCGACCCACAACTCGCGCTGCTCTTTCCCGGGCAGGGCAGCCAGACGGACGACATGCGGGAAACCGTCGAGCGCGCCCGTCCGGACCTGCTCGAGCTCGCGCTGGCCGAGGTCGGGCCGGATCTCTTCGAGCGCGCGACCGACGGCACCCGCTGGGCGCAGCCCGCGATCTACTGCGCGGCGCTCGCCGGCGCCGCCGAGCTCGGACGTGCAGGCCGACGTGATGGCCGGGCACTCGCTCGGCGAGATCACGGCGCTCGTGGCCGCCGGCGCGCTCACCGCCGAGGACGGCCTCCGGCTCGTGGCCGCTCGCGGCCGCCTGATGCAGGAGGCCGCCGAGGAGACCGGCGACGGCGGCATGACCGCCGTCCGTGCGCGCGCGGACACCCGCGACGCGGTCGCCGAGGTGGCGGCCGAGGCGAACGTGGCCATCGCCAACGACAACGCTCCCGACCAGCTCGTGCTCTCGGGCGCCGTCTCGGCGCTCGACTCCGCCGAGGAGCTCCTGAAGGAGCGCGGCATCCGCGGCAAGCGGCTGCCGGTGGCGGGGGCGTTCCACTCGCCGCTGATGGAGCCGGCCGTCGAGCCGTTCCGCGAGGCCGTCGCGGCGGTGGCGATCGAGGAGCCGCGGGTGCCCGTGTACTCGTGCGTGACGGCCGAGCCCTTCGACGACGTCCCCGAGCGCCTCGTGCAGGCGCTCACCCACCCGGTCCGCTGGCTCGACGTCATGCGCGCGCTCGAGGCGCGCGGCGTGACCGAGTTCGTGGAGACCGGCCCTGGCCACGTGCTCTCCAACCTGGTGAAGAAGTCCCTCGCCAGGGAGGTCGCCGGTGCGTAGCCCCGAACTGCTGTGGCCGGCCGCGAGGGCGGCCGTGCGCGATGCCGCCGTCTCCGACCCCGCAGCGGCGGCGACGGCGACCCCCATGCCGTGGGACCGCCAACAGCGCGCGGCCGCCCTGGCGTCCGTAGCCATGGCAGTGCCGGACCAGGTCGTGTCGAACGCGACCGTCGCCGAGGGCGCGGGCGTGACCGAGCAGTGGATCGTCCACCGCACCGGCGTTCACGAGCGCCGGCACGTCGCCGACGGCGAGCGGCTTCAGGACCTCGCGACGGCGGCGGGCCGCGAGGCCCTCGCCGAGGCCGGGCGTTGACGCCGCGGACGTGGACCTCGTGCTCGTGGCGACCCTCGCCGCCGACGAGCTGACGCCGAACTGCGCGCCGCTCGTGGCGCACGACCTCGGCGCCACGCGCGCGGGCGCGATGGACGTGAGCGCGGCGTGCACGGGCTTCCTGTCGGCCCTGGCGCTCGCCACCGGCCAGATCGAGGCCGGGCGCGCGGACAACGTGCTCGTGATCGGCGCGGACGTGCTGAGCCGGTTCGTCGACAAGACCGACCGCGGCACCGCGGCCCTGTTCGCGGACGGCGCCGGCGCGGCGCTCGTGAGCGCCACGGAGGACGGCGACAGCGGCGGCCGCATAGGCGAGATCGTCCTCCACAGCGACGGCTCCGGCGCGCAGTGCATCCGCGCGGGCCACGACGACCAGACCATCAGCATGCAGGGCCACGACACCTTCAAGGCAGCCGTCGGGCGGATGTCCGAGGCGAGCCTCGAGGCGGTGGGCCGCGCCGGGCTCGAGCTCGACGACGTCGACCTGTTCGTCTACCACCAGGCGAACGCGCGCATCCTCGCCGCGGTGGGCGAGCGCCTCGGCCTCGACCCCGCTCGCGTGGTGAACTCGATCGACCGCTACGGCAACACCTCCGCGGCCACTCTCCCGATCGCCCTGGCCGACGCGCGCGAGCGCGGAATGCTCGATCCAGGCACGACCGTGCTGCTCGCCGCGTTCGGCGCGGGTTTCACCTGGGGCGCGGGCGTGATCGAATGGGCGGCATGAATGGACGACCCGATGGCAGCGCACTCGTCACGGGAGGATCACGCGGAATCGGCGCGGCGATCGCCCGGGCGCTCGCGAGCGAGGGCTGGCCGGTGGGCGTGAGCTACCGCAGCGACGACGATGGCGGCAGCGGCCGTGGTCGACGAGATCACGCAGGCCGGCGGCCGGGCGATCGCCGTGAAGGGCGACGTCGCGGACCCCGCGACCGCGGACGCTCTCTTCGAGAAGCTCGAGGCCGAGTTCGGGCCCGTGCTCGTGCTCGTGAACAACGCGGGCGTGCGCGCCGACGGCCTCGCGCCGATGATCGACGACGACGACTGGGACAGACCGTGATCGACACCAACCTCACGGCCGCGTTCCGGCTCACCCGCCGCGCGCTCAGGCCGATGATCCGCAACCGCTACGGCCGCGTGGTGAACATCGCGTCCATCGTGGGCGCCGTGAAGGGCAACGCGGGCCAGGCCAACTACGCCGCGTCGAAGGCGGGCCTGGTCGCCATGACCAGGACCGTGGCGGCCGAGGTCGCTCGCCGGGGCGTGACCGTGAACGCGGTGGCCCCCGGCCTGATCGAGACCGACATGACCGAGGGCATCGGCGACAACCTGCTGGAGCACGTGCCGGCCCGCCGTCCCGGGACACCCGAGGAAGTGGCCGAATGCGTGCGCTTCCTGGCGTCCGACGGCGCCGCGTACGTGACGGGCGTGTGCCTTACCGTCGACGGCGGACTCACCGCATAAACACAGCAACAGAAGGAGAACCAACCACATGGCAGCAACAGCAACGCGTGAGGAGATCGAGAGCCGGGTGTTCACGGCGCTCGAGGAGTTCGGCGCCGAGCCGGACCAGATCAACCCCGACGCGACCTTCGAGTCGCTCGACATCGACTCACTCGACCTCGTCGAGCTCGCCCAGATCGTCGAGGACGAGTACGGCGTGCAGCTCAAGGGTGAGGACATGGAGGGCGTGAAGACCGTCCGTCAGGCCGTCGACCTGGTGATGTCGAAGCTGGGATGACGCGTTCCGTCGTCATCACTGGCGTCGGAGCCGTCACGCCGCTTGGCGTGGGCGCCCGGACGCTGCACGAGCGCTGGAGCGCCGGCGTGTCCGGGATCGAGGACGGCTTCGGGCGCGCGAGCGAGTTCGAGCCGAAGGAGCACCTGTCGGTCAAGGAGGTGCGCCGCTCGGACCGGTTCACGCAGCTCGCGCTCGCCGCGGCTCGCGAGGCGCTCGAGGACGCCGGCTGGGACGACGGCACTCCGTACGACCCGGAGCGCTCGGCTTCGGTGATCGGGACCGGCATCGGCGGGATCGGCACGCTCGAGACGCAGCACATCGTGCTGCGCGACGAGGGCGCCGACCGGATCTCGCCGCTCTCGATCCCGCTGCTGATGGCGAACGCCGCGTCCGGCGTGATCGCGATGAAGCACGACCTGCGCGGGCAGTCGTTCGGCACGGTCTCCGCCTGCGCCGCGGGCGCCCACGCGATCGGCACGGCCGAGCGGATGATCCGCTACGGCGACGCCGACGCGGTCGTGACCGGCGGCAGCGAGGCGGCGATCACGCCGCTGGCGACCGCCGCGTTCGACCGCATGGACGCCCTGAGCAAGTCCGGCGTCTCGCGGCCGTTCGACAGGCGCCGCGACGGCTTCGTGATGGGCGAGGGCGCCGGGATCCTGGTGCTCGAGGAGGAGGAGGCGGCGCGCGAGCGCGGCGCCCGCATCCTCGGCTACCTGCGCGGCTACGCGTCGACCTCGGACGCCCATCACCTGACGGCGCCCGAGCCGAGTGGCCGCGGCGCGGCACGCGCGATGGAGCTGGCGCTGAAGGACGCCGGGGTGTCGCGCGGACGAGGTGCTGTACGTGAACGCGCACGGGACCTCGACGCCGCTGAACGACCGCTCCGAGACGAACGCGATCAAGACCGCGCTCGGCGAGGAGATCGCCGCGCGCACGCCGGTGAGCTCCACCAAGTCCGCGATCGGGCACCTGCTCGGCGCGGCGGGCGCGGTGGAGGCGATCGCGACGCTGCTCGCGCTGCGCGACCGGATCGCGCCGCCCACGCTCAACTACGACGAGGCCGACGAGGGGCTCGACCTCGACTACGTCCCGAACGAGGCGCGGCCGCTCCTGAACGGGGACGGCCGGGCGATCGGGCTCTCGAACGCCTTCGGCTTCGGCGGCCACAACGCGGTCCTGTGCCTGGAGGCCTCATGAGCGCTCTCGCCGACACGCTTCCCGTGGAGCGCATCTCGCCGCTCCTCAAGGAGCCGCGCGAGATCACGGCGCGCGACCGGCTCGAGCTCCTCTGCGACCCGGGCTCGCTGCACGTGATCCGCTCGACCGTGCTGCCGCGGCGCGAGTCGAAGCGCATGCAGGAGGGCGACGGCGTGATCGGCGCCGCGGGCACGATCTCCGGCCGGCCGGTGTACTGCTACGCGCAGGACCAGTCGTTCGCCGGCGGCTCGCTCGGCGAGGCGCACGCGGACACGATCGTCCGCGTGATGCAGCTCGCGGGGCGCGCCGGCGCGCCCGTGATCGGGTTCGTCGCCTCGGGCGGCGCGCGCATGGACGACGGCATCGCGGCGCTCGCCGGCTACGGGCGGATCTTCCGCGAGAGCGTGCGCCTATCCGGGCAAGGTCCCGCAGATCTCCGTCATCACCGGGGTCTCGGCGGGCGGCGGCGCCTACTCGCCCGCCCTGACCGACTTCGTCGTGATGACCGAGGGCTCGGCGATGTTCCTCACCGGGCCCGGCGTGGTGCGCGAGGTCACGGCCGAGGACGTCTCCATCGACGAGCTCGGCGGCCCGCGCGTGCACTCCCGCAACGGCGTGTGCCAGTTCGTGGCGGCCAACGACCACGCCGCGGTCGGCGTGGTGCGCGAGCTGCTCGCCCACCTGCCGCAGCGCGCCGGCGAGGGGCCGCCGCACGGTCTGCCGGCACCCGTGCCCGCGGCCGACCCGTCCGCCTGCGTGCCCGAGTCGCCGCGCCAGGTCTACGACGTGCGCAAGGTGATCCGGGCGCTGGTGGACAACGAGGAGCTCCTCGAGGTGTCCGAGCGCTGGGCGCGGAACATGGTCACCGCCTTCTGCCGGATCGACGGGCGCGCCGTCGGGGTCATCGCGAACCAGCCGTGGTACCTGGGCGGCGTGATCGACGCGGACGCCTCCCAGAAGGCCGCGAAGTTCGTCCGCACCTGCAACTCGTACGGCCTGCCGCTCGTCGTGCTGGTCGACACGCCCGGGTTCCTGCCCGGCACGAAGCAGGAGGGGCTCGGCGTGATCCGCCACGGCGCGAAGCTGCTGCACGCGTTCGCCGAGGCCGTGGTGCCCAAGGTGACGGTCGTGCTGCGAAAGGCCTACGGCGGCGGCTTCATCACGATGAACTCGAAGGACCTCGGCGCCGACCTCGCGCTCGCGTGGCCGGACGCGCAGATCGGGATCATGGGGCCGCGGCAGGCCGTGGGGATCGTCCACAAGCGCGACATCGCGGCCGCGGACGATCCTGAGGCCGAGCACGACCGGCTCGCCGAGGCGTACGCGGCCGAGCACGTGTCGGCCGCCGTGGCCGCCCGCGAGGGCTTCGTGGACGAGCTGGTGGAGCCGGCCGACACGCGGCGCCGGCTGGCCGGCGCGCTGACGGCGCTCTCCGGGCCGGGCAACTGCGGGAACGGCGGGGGGAACATCCCGCTGTGATGTACGTCGCGCTCGGCGACAGCTTCACCGCCGGGCTCGAGCCCGGCCAGCCGCGCTGGGCGGACGAGCTGGCCGGCCAGCTCGGCGGCGACTACGTGAACCTCGCCGAGGTCGGCGCCACCAGCGAGCAGGTGGAGACCGACCAGCTCGCCCGCGCGCTCGAGCTCGAGCCCGACGTGATCACGCTCGTGTGCGGCGCCAACGACGTGCTGTTCGACACGCGCCCCGATCCCGACGCCTACGCCGCCCGCCTCTCGCGGATGTTCGCCCGGCTGCGGCGCGAGCTGCCGGATGCTCAGATCGTGACCGCGACCTATCCGGACATCTCGCGCTTTCTCGACCTGCGGCCGCGCACGCAGGCGCGCGTCGTGGAGGGGATGGAGCGCTTCAACGCGGCGGTGCGCCGCGTCGCGCGCAAGCACGACGTGGTGCTGATGGAGAGCTTCGACCACCCCGCGGCGAACGAGCGGGAGACCTACGCGGCCGACGGCTTCCATCCCTCGGCCGAGGGCCATCGCGAAGGCGGCGCGCGAGTTCCTGCGCGCGATCCGGAAGCGCTTCCGGCTCCACGTGGCGTGATCGCCACCGAGAGCGTCTTCGAGCGCGGCTTCGACGATCTGGCCGCGGGCGACCGCTTCGCGACGGCGGCGGCGCGCCGTCAGCGAGCGCGACATCCTCGAGTTCGCCGCCCTCACGGGCGACGCGCATCCGCAGCACACCGACCCCGAGTGGGCCGCCGATAGCCGCTTCGGCGAGCAGATCGCGCACGGCCTGCTCGTGGTCTCGCTCGCCGTCGGGCTGCTGCCGCTCGACCCCGATCGCATCGTCGCGCTGCGTCGTGTGAGCGACGCCGTGTTCAAGCAACCGGTAAAGATCGGCGACATCGTGCACGTCGAAGGCGAAATCGTGCGCACGCGCGAGCTCGATGATGGCCACGGGCTGGTGGAGCTGCGCCTCCGGATCGTGAACGGCGAGGGACGCCTGGCGGTCAGGGCGGGCGTCGAGCTCGTCTGGCGGGCGTGATGCTCTCCGGACAAGCGCTTCCTCATCACGGGCGTGCTGACGAAGGGCAGCATCGCCTACACCGTCGCCGAGCGCGCGCAGGAGCAGGGCGCCGAGATCCTCCTCACCGGCTTCGGCCGCACGCGCCGGATGACCGAGCGCGCCGCCGCTCGCCTGCCGGACCCGCCGGACATCCTCGAGCTCGACGTGAACAAGCCGGAGGACTTCGAGGCGCTGGTCTCGGAGCTCGAGAGCCGCTGGGGCGGGCTCGACGGCGCGCTGCACGCGATCGCCTTCGCGCCGGGCGACGCGCTCGGGGGCAACTTCATGACGGCGCCGCCCGAGTCGGCGGAGCTGGCGTTCAGGACGAGCGCGTACTCGTTCAAGGCGCTGGCGGAGGCGGTCTGCCCGCTGATGGACGGACGGCGGCAGCCTCGTGGGGATGGACTTCGACGCGACCGTCGCGTGGCCGGTCTACGACTGGATGGGCGTCGCGAAGGCGGCGCTCGAGTCCGTGTCCCGCTACCTCGCCCGCGACCTCGGCGAGCAGGGCGTGCGCGTGAACCTGATCTCCGCCGGCCCGGTGGAGACGCCGGCCGCGCAGGGCATCCCGGGCTTCGAGGCGCTCGCCGGCCTCTGGGGCGCCCAGGCCCCGCTCGGCTGGGACACGAGCGACCCCGCCCCGGTCGCCGACGCCGTCCTCTTCCTCCTGTCGGACATGGCCCGCGGAATCACCGGCGAGATCCTGCACGTGGACGGCGGCTTCCACGCAATGGGAGCCCCGCTGAAGCCCTAGGCTGCCCGCCCGGCCCAAGCCGGGTGGGCGAGAAACGTGTCGGAATCCGGCATGTTCCGCACCCACCCGGCGGAGCAGGCCGGCCACCAGGCTTCGGGTGGTGGGGAATCGGTGCGTTTTTCGCTACGGATCCCCACCACCCGGCATGTTCGACCCCAACCACTCGGCCGGGCGCGCGGCGAGCCTTACGGCCCGCGCGCCCGGGTGTTGGGTGGCTGTTGCGGGTAGATTCGCCGCGTGCTGCTCGCCATCGACGTCGGCAACACCCAGACCCACGTGGGCATGTTCGAGGAGGACGACCTCGTTCAGCACTGGCGCTTCGCGACATCGCGGTTCGCCACGGCGGACGAGCTCGCCACCGTGCTGGCCGGCCTCCTCGCCCTCCGGGACCTGCGGCTCGGGGACGTGCATGCCGTGATGGTCTCGGCGGTCGTGCCGACGCTCGCGCACGAGTACGAGCAGGTGATCGACCGCTACTTCGACGGCCGCGGGCTGCTCGTGGGGCCCGGACATCAAGACGGGCATGCCGATTCGGATCGACCGGCCGCAGGAGCTGGGCGCGGACCGGCTCGTGAACGCGATCGCCGCGTTCGAGCGCGTGGGCGGGGCGTGCATCGCCGTGGACTTCGGGACGGCGATCAACTACGACGTGGTCTCCTCGCAGGGCGAGTACCTCGGCGGGGTGATCTCGCCGGGGATCGAGGTGTCGCTGGAGGCCCTGTCGGCCCGGGCTGCGCTTCTCCCGCGCGTGGAGCTCGAGGCGCCGCGGCACGCGATCGGCAAGGGCACTCAGGAGGCGATCCAGGCCGGGGTCATCTACGGGTTCGCCGGCCAGGTGGACGGGATCGTCGGCCGCCTGCGGGAGGAGCTGGGCGAGGAGGCGACCGCGATCGCGACCGGCGGGTTCGCCGAGGCGATCGTCCCGTTCTGCGAGCAGGTGGACGAGGTGGACGACCGGCTCACGCTTCAGGGCCTCAAGCTGATCTGGGAGCGAAACGGCAAGTAGGGGCAAATCGGCGACAGCCGGTGTACGGTCGGTCCAACACCCTGTCCGCCGTGCCCACACGACTCCCACATCACCCCTTCGACGTCCGGCTCGACGACCTCGGCCGGATGGTCGTGGTGCACGTGCAGGGCGAGGTGGACGCCGCCACGGCGCCGAGGATGGGGGAGGCGGTCAACCGGCTCCTGACCCGCGGCAGGCGCGTGGTGCTCGACCTCGAGCACGTTGACTTCATGGACCTGCACGGGCTCGCCGTGCTCATGCGCGCGACCCGCAAGGCGCGCGCCGACGGCGGCAGCTTCGCGATCCGCCGCCCGGCCTTCTGCGTGCGGCGGCTGGTGGAGCTGGTGCACGCGGAGAACGAGATCCCCACGCTGCCGGACGGCGAGGGCCCGCTCGAAGTGGCCTGACAGGGGCTACCTTCTCGGGTGTGCCCTCGCTCACGGACAGCTGGGAGCTCGGCGGCCTGAGGCTCGCCAACCGGGTCGTGCTCGCCCCGCTCGCGGGGATCGGCAACTGGTTCGTGCGGCTCCAGGCGAAGCGCTACGGCGCCGGCCTCGTGGTCTCGGAGATGGTGTCGAGCTTCGGGCTCGTGCACGGCGACAAGCGCACCCTGCGCGAGTTCCTGCGCATCCACCCGGACGAGCACCCCGTCTCCATGCAGCTGTTCGGGCACGACGCCGCGGTCATGCGCGAGGCGGCGGGGATCGCCGCCGGGGCGGGCGCCGACCTGATCGACCTCAACATGGGCTGCCCCGTGCGCAAGGTCTGCAGGACGGGCGCCGGCGCCGCGCTGCTCGACGACCCGGATCGGGCCGTGGCCATCGCGCGCGCCGCGCGTGAGGGCAGCGGCCTACCCGTGACCGTGAAGCTCCGCCCCGGGCGCGAGCCCGGCGACAGGGCGGGCGTGGGGCTGGCTCGCCGACTCGTGGAGGAGGCCGGCGTGGCGGGCATCGCCTTCCACCCGCGGCACGCCGCCCAGCAGCACGCGGGCGCGCCCGACTACGCGCTTGCCCGCTCGCTCGCGGACGAGCTGCCGGTGCCGGTGATCCTCTCGGGCGGGCTGGCGGACGAGCCGAGGGCGCTGCGCGCCTTCGAGGAGAGCGGCGCCGAGGCGATCATGCTCGCGCGCGGCGCGCTCGGGAACCCGTGGCTGTTCGGCCGCCTGCTCGGCACGCTACGAGGGCGAGCCCGAGCCGCGGGAGGTGCTCGACGAGCTCCTGTGGGTGATCGACTGCGCCGAGGACCACCTCGGCGTGGAGCGCGCCGGCCGCTACCTGCGCAAGTTCTACCCCTGGTACGCGGAGCGGCTGGGCCTGACCCGCCGCGAGCGGGAGCCGCTCGTGACCGCGCCCACCACCGCCCACGCAAGAGAGGCCTGGAGCGGGATTCTGGGCACCGCAGCGTCCCTTGCAGCCTGAAGAAAACGTCCCTGAGGGGGTCCGGCCTGTTGCTACACTGCTCGGCTCCCTCGCAAGGACGGACGGGGGTTTTTCTTATGGCACGAGAGACTGTTCTCACACCTGAAGGCCTCAAGGAGCTGAAGGCCAAGATCGATCACCTCTCGGGTGATCGCCGTCGTGAGGTGGCCGAGCGCATCAAGGAGGCACGCGAGTTCGGGGACATCTCCGAGAACGCCGAGTACGACGATGCGAAGAACGAGCAGGCCATGCTCGAGAAGCAGATCTCGGACCTCGAGGAGAAGCTCCGCAACGCCCGCGTGATCGACGCGAAGTCGGTCGAGACCGACGTGGTGAACGTCGGCGTGACGGTCCACGTGAAGGACCAGAAGACGGACAAGTCGACGAAGTTCAAGATCGTCGGCTCCGCCGAGGCCAACCCCTCCGAGAACAAGCTCTCGAACGAGTCGCCGGTGGGCCGCGCCCTGATCGGCCACAAGCGCGGCGAGACGGTGAGCGTGCAGGTGCCCCGCGGCCCGGCGCGCAAGCTGAAGATCACCAAGATCGAGCGCTAGTAGCTTTCCCGCGGTGGACGACCGCCGCGCGAAGCTGGAGCACCTGCGACAGCAGGGCATCGACCCGTTCCCGCACGAGTTCGAGGGCGTCGTCCCCACCACCGACGTCGTCGACGATCTCGAGCCCGGCGAGGAGACCGACCGCGCGTACCGCGTTGCCGGCCGCCTGACCGCCCGCCGCGATCAGGGCGGCGCCGCGTTCATCGACCTGGTGGACCGCGCGGGCCGGATCCAGCTGCACGCGAAGCGGGACGTCCTGGGCGAGGAGTCCTTCGACCGGCTCGTCTCCCTGGACATCGGTGACCTGATCGGAGTCGACGGCACCGCGTTCAAGACACGACGGGGCCAGCTCAGCCTGCTGGTGACGGGCTGGGCGCTCCTCGCGAAGTCCCTGCGGGCGGTCCCCAAGGAGTACTACGGCGTCGAGGACGTCGAGACCCGCTACCGGCACCGGGAGGTCGACCTCCTCGCCAACCCGGAGACGCGCGAGCTGTTCATCCTCCGCTCCAAGATCGTCCGCGCCATCCGGCGGTGGCTCGACGAGCGCGGCTTCCTCGAGGTGGAGACCCCGATCCTCCAGCCGCTGTACGGCGGCGCGCTGGCGCGGCCGTTCGTGACCCATCACAACCAGCTCGACCGCGACTTCTTCCTGCGGATCGCCGACGAGCTGTACCTGAAGCGCCTGATCGTGGGCGGCCTCGAGCGCGTCTACGAGATCGGCAAGGACTTCCGCAACGAGGGCGTCTCGCACAAGCACAACCCCGAGTTCACGATGCTCGAGTGGTACGAGGCGTACGCGGACTACGAGGACATCGCCGCCCGCCTCGAGGAGCTGATCGCCTACGTGGCCGAGGACATCGGGTACGAGGGCCCGATCGACTTCTCCCGGCCCTGGAAGCGAATGACGCTCCGCGCCGCGATCATGGAGAAGACGGGCATCGACGTCATGGCCGAAGGCGAGCTGCCGGGCGACGGCACGTGGGCGAAGCGGGTGGACGACCTGCTCTCGAAGGAGGTCGAGCCGGGGCTCCTCAACCCGACCTTCATCACCGACTACCCGAAGGAGCTCAGCCCCTTCGCCAAGGACCACCGCTCGGAGCCGGGCCTCGTGGAGCGCTTCGAGTGCTTCGCCGCCGGCATGGAGTTCGCGAACGCGTTCACCGAGCTGAACGACCCGGACGAGCAGCGCGCCCGCTTCGAGCAGCAGCGCGCCGACCAGGCGGCGGGCGACGACGAGACCCAGCCCTACGACGAGGACTACGTCCAGGCGCTCGAGTACGGCATGCCGCCCACGGGCGGCATAGGGATCGGGATCGACCGGCTCACGATGATCCTGAGCGGCCGGCACTCGATCCGCGAGGTCGTGCTGTTCCCCGCGATGCGGAGCTAGCCGCCGACAGCGCGGTGCAGCGCGGTCTCGGCACGGCCGAACTCCTCGTTCCACCTGACCAGCCGCCTCGCCGCCCGGCGCTGGAGCACCGGGTCCTTCTCGCGTGTCGCGCTGGCGAACGCCTCGAGGCTTCGCGTGACCCGCGCGAGGCCGGCCCTGAGCCGCCGCAGCTCGTCGGTCGCCCCGTCCGGCGGGTCCAGGCGCGCCAAGTTCCGGCCGGTGCGAGTGGCGCGCTCGGCGAGGTCGTCGTAGGCCGCCGCGCTGTCCCCCAAATCGCCGCCGAGCGAGGCGATCGGCTTGACCGCCCGGTTGTAGTCCTCCGTGAAGGAGCTGTCCTCTCCGCCGCAACCCGCTGCCCATAGCAGGACGAGGAGCGCGGCCGACGAACGAAGCCTCATGGCCGGGAACGTACCCACGATGCGGGTTTTAGGGCTTCGTGAAGGGCAAATCCGCCATGAGCACCGTTGGTAGAGTTGTGCCTGCGGGACGGGGTGAGCCGCTCCCTCTCTCATTCGATCGGCGTATGTGCCGATCTAATGGGAAAGAACGGGAAACCCCGCCCCCGCAGTTACCCGACAGATAAGAGAGCACAGCGTGTTTGAGCGCTTCACCGAACGGGCCCGGCAGGTCGTCGTCCTCGCCCAAGAGGAGGCCCGGATTCTCAAGCACAATTACATCGGCACAGAGCACATCCTGCTCGGGCTGCTGCGCGAGGAGGAGGGGCTTGCCGCGCGCGTGCTCGAGTCGCTCGACATCACCGTGGAGCGCGTCCGCGCCCAGGTGGTCCGGATCGTCGGATCGGGCGAGGAGGTCACCTCCGGCCAGATCCCGTTCACCCCGCGTGCCAAGAAGGTCCTCGAGCTCGCGCTCCGCGAGGCGCTCTCGCTCGGCCACAACTACATCGGCACCGAGCACATCCTGCTCGGCCTGGTGCGCGAGAACGAGGGCGTCGCCGCCCGCATCCTGCTCGACTTCGACGCGGACTCCGAGAAGATCCGCAACGAGGTCATCCGCATGCTCTCCGGCCCCGGTGGCCGCCAGGGCCGCGCCGGCGCGGGCGCGGGCGCGCAGGGCGAGGGCAAGAAGTCCTCGAAGCTGCTCGACCAGTTCGGCCGCAACCTGACCAAGCTCGCCGCCGAGGGCAAGCTCGACCCGGTCGTCGGCCGTGAGACCGAGATCGAGCGGATCATGCAGATCCTCTCGCGCCGCCAGAAGAACAACCCGGTGCTGATCGGCGAGCCGGGCGTGGGCAAGACCGCCGTGGTCGAGGGCCTCGCCCAGCTGATCACGAACGGCGAGGTGCCGGAGCTGCTGAAGAACAAGCAGATCTACACGCTCGACCTGGCCGCGCTCGTGGCGGGCTCGAAGTACCGCGGCGAGTTCGAGGAGCGCCTCAAGAAGGTGATGAAGGAGATCACCCAGCGCGGCGACATCATCCTGTTCATCGACGAGCTCCACAACCTCGTCGGCGCCGGCGCCGCCGAGGGCGCGATCGACGCGGCCAGCATCCTGAAGCCCGCCCTCGCGCGCGGCGAGCTGCAGACGATCGGCGCCACCACGCTCGACGAGTACCGGAAGTACCTGGAGCGCGACTCCGCGCTCGAGCGCCGCTTCCAGCAGATCCGCGTGGACCAGCCCTCCACCGAGGACACGGTCCAGATCCTGAAGGGCCTGCGCGACCGCTACGAGTCGCACCACCGCGTCGGCATCACCGACGAGGCGCTCGAGGCCGCGGCCGAGCTGGCCGACCGCTACATCTCCGACCGCTTCCTGCCCGACAAGGCGATCGACCTCATCGACGAGGCCGCCTCCCGCGCGCGCATCAAGTCGATGACGGCCCCGCCCGTGTACCGCGATCTCGAGGAGGAGATCGAGACCACGCGGCGCGACAAGGAGGCCGCGATCGAGGCGCAGGAGTTCGAGAAGGCCGCGAACCTGCGCGACAAGGAGCGCCAGCTCACGAACAAGAAGCGCGAGCTCGAGGAGCAGTGGCGCTCCGGCGAGTCCGGCGAGCGCCCGGAGATCGGCGAGGAGGAGATCGCCGACATCGTCTCCATGTGGACCGGCATCCCGGTCTTCAAGCTCACCGAGGCCGAGACCCAGAAGCTGATGCGGATGGAGGAGGAGCTCCACAAGCGCGTCATCGGGCAGAACGCCGCCATCGAGGCGGTCTCGAAGGCCATCCGCCGCTCGCGCGCCGGCCTGAAGGACCCGAAGCGGCCGACCGGCTCGTTCATCTTCCTCGGCCCCTCGGGCGTCGGGAAGACCGAGCTCGCCAGGACGCTCGCCGAGTTCCTGTTCGGCGACGAGGAGGCGATGGTCCGCATCGACATGTCCGAGTACATGGAGAAGCACTCCGTGTCGCGGCTGGTCGGCTCGCCGCCCGGCTACATCGGCTACGACGAGGGCGGCCAGCTCACCGAGGCCGTGCGGCGCAAGCCGTACAGCGTGCTCCTGCTCGACGAGATCGAGAAGGCGCACCCGGACGTCTTCAACATCCTGCTCCAGATCCTGGAGGACGGGCGCCTCACGGACGCCCAGGGCCGCACGGTCGACTTCCGCAACGCGATCGTGATCATGACCTCGAACGTGGGCGCGTCCGAGATCGCCAAGAACACCGGCATCGGGTTCACGGTCGGCGACGAGACCGGCATCACCTACGAGGACATGAAGACCCGGATCATGGGCGAGCTGAAGAAGGTGTTCCGCCCCGAGTTCCTCAACCGGATCGACGAGGTGATCGTCTTCCACAAGCTCACGAAGGAGGAGATCACCTCCATCGTCGAGCTGCTGCTCAAGCGGATCCGCGAGTCGCTCGCCGAGCGCGAGCTGTCGCTGAACCTCTCGAGCGACGCGGCGGACTTCCTCGTCGAGAAGGGCTGGGACCCGGCGATGGGCGCTCGCCCGCTGCGCCGGGCGATCCAGCGCTACATCGAGGACCCGCTGGCGGACGAGGTGCTCTCGCAGTCCATGCCGCCCGGCTCGACCATCGAGGTCGACAAGGCGCCGGAGGGCGACGAGGACGACGTGACGATCACGATCGTGAAGCCGACGAAGGTCCGCGAGGCCGTCGGCGTGGGCGCCAAGGGCGGCGGCGAGCTCGACGAGGGCTCGGAGCCGGAGCAGCCGGAGGGCGACGCAGCCCCCGACCTGCCGGACGAGCCCGAGGTGCTGCCGGACGTGCCGGACGCACCGCCGCCCGAAGAGGACTGATTACCCCGAAGGGGTGAGGAGCTCCTCGAGCTCCCCGCGGGCCAGGGCCTCGAACAGGCACAGGCCCGTCGACTCCGATTGGGCAACCGCGGCCTCGAGGTGCGCCACGGCGGCGGCGCGGTCGCCGCGCGCCTCCGCCAGCAGGCCGAGCATCCGGGCCGCCGGGCCGAACCCGCCGGCGTAGCCCACCGGGACCATGCGGTCCGCGTACGGCGCGAGCGTCTCGTACAGCACGTCCGCGCTCGCCCGGTGGCGCAGCTTCCCGCTCGCCTCGGCGAGCACGGCCATCGCGCTGAGCCAGAAGAAGTCGCGCGGCACCTCGCCGAGCCGCGACACCATGTCCTCGAGCTCGCGCGCCGCGTCCATCGTCGCGGCCCGCGGCGTTCAGGGCCATCGGGAGGCCCGCCCGCCACACCGCCAGCGCGGGGTACTCCTCCACGAGCTGCTCCACCGCCGGGAGGAGCTCGGCGAGCCGGCCCTGGCCCATGCGGATCAGGAAGAGCTGCGCGGCGAAGACGTTCTCCGCGTCCGCGGTCTCCATCCGGCGGCGCATCTCGTACGACTCGGCGGCGAGCCGCTCCGCCTCCTCGAGCCTGCCCTCCATCTGCGCGAGCGCACCCGTCCAGCCCACCGCGAAGTGCGCGAACAGCGGCTGGCGCACCTCGTCCGCCAGCGCGGCCAGCTCCGCGAGCGCGTCCTTGGCGGCGAGGATCTCGCCCGCCTGGATCAGGTCGTAGATGCGGGCGTGCAGGCCCTGGAGCGTCCGCTCCTTGTCGCGCATCCTCCGGCCGAGCTGGATCAGCTCGTGGCTCACGGCCAGCCGCTCCTCCAGGTGCGCGGCGTGGAGAAGCGACACGTGCCGCCCCGCGAGCGCGTCCGCCAGCACCTGGTCGTCGCCGAGGTCCTCGGCGAGCCGCACGGCGTCGGCGGCGTGGGCGAGCGACCGCGGCTCGTCGCCGGCGAAGTGGAGGATCTCGGCGAGCCGGGCGAGCAGGCGCGCGCGGAGGTCCTGCTCATCGCCCTCGAGCTCGGCGAGCGCCTCGCGCAGCAGCTCGATCAGGCGCTCGTCGATCACGCCCGCCTCGTAGTAGCGCCCCGCGTAGCCGATGGCGGCGCGCGCCAGCTGGGTGCTCGAGCGGCCCCGTGCCAGGGCGGCGGCGTCCGCGAACGCCTCCGAGAAGCCGGGGTGAGCCGCGCGCATCCGCATCTCGCCGAGCTGGAGCAGGAGCTCGCAGCGGGCACCGGGATCGCCGTCCTCGCGCAGCTCGTCGAGCTCGAGCGCGCGCTCGAGCTGCGCGGCCGCGTCCTCCCAGGCGAGCGCGCCCGCGGCGTGGTCGGCGGCGTCGCGGGCGTAGCGCATCGCGGGCTCGGGGCCGAGCGAGTGGCGTGCCTCGTAGAAGTGGTGGGCGAGCTCCGCCGCGTGCGGGCGCAGCTCCGCGCGCCGCCGCTCCAGGGTCTGGGCCACCCGCTCGTGCAGGTGGGCGCGGATCACGCCGCCCAGCTCGTCGTACAGCGTCCGGCGGATCAGGGCGTGGGCGAACATGAGCCGGCCGCTCCTGTCGACGCCGGACAGCAGGCGAGCCGCCACGGCGCGGTCGAGCACCTCGGCCACGTCCTCACGGGTGAGCCCCGCCGCCGGGGCGATCGCCTCGGGCGGGAAGCTCGCGCCGTGCACCGCGGCCACGCCGAGCACCTGGCTCGCCTGCGGGCCCACGCGCGCCACGCGCCGCAGCACCACCTCGCGGACTCCGGCGGGCACGCCCTCGGGATCCTCGATCGCGCGGAGCGACTCCTCGAGGAAGAACGGGTTGCCTCCTGTGAGCTCGCGGAGCCGTGCCGCCAGGCCCGGCTCCGGCGCGGAGCCCTGGTGGGCCTCGATCAGCGCCTCGGTCTCCTCCTCGTCGAGGCCCTTCAGCTCCACGAGCTCGAGCGGAAGCTCGCGGCGCACGTCCGCGATCAGCTCCGCCACGGGGGACCCTGCGTCCACCTCCACGTCGCGGTACGCGCCCACCACGAGCAGCCGGCTCGGCGTCGCGGCGCGGACGAGGTGCCGGAGCAGGAGGAGGGTGGGCTGGTCCGCCCAGTGCAGGTCGTCGAAGAGGAGCACGAGCGGGCGCTCCCCGGCCACCCGCCCGAGCGTCGTGATCATCGCCTCGAAGAGGCGGTAGCGCTCCGTCTCCGGCATGCCGCCCGGCTGCCGAGTGGCCGGCATGTGGCGGCCCAGCTCGGGCACGAGCCGGCCGAGCTCCTCGAGCTCGAACTGGAGGCTGCTGCCGAGCTGATCCACCTGCCCGCTCAGCACGAGGTGCGAGATCACGTCGACGAACGGCTGGTAGGGCACGAGCGACTCCTCGTCGGAGCGCCCGTAGAGCACGATCGCGCCGGTCTCGCGCGCGTCGCGCGCGAATGCGGCGGACAGGCTCGTCTTGCCGATTCCCGGCTCGCCCGTCACGAGCACCATGCGCCGCCCGCCGTCCGTGGCCGCCGCCAGCTCGCCGCGCAGCACGGCGAGCGCGCTCTCACGGCCGATGAACGGCCGGTCCTCGGCCCTGGCCACGGCGGGCGGGAGCGGCAGCGCCGGTGCCGGCGCCACGGGCTCCGGGCCCACGTCCGCGCGCGTCACGAGCTCCTCGTGCAGGGCGCGCAGGTCCGCCGAGGGCGTCGAGCCGAGCTCCTCGCGCAGGAGCACCCGCAGCCGGTCGTACACCTGGAGCGCCTCGGCCTCGTTCCCGCGTGCGGCGTACGCGCGCATGAGGAGCGCGTGACCCGACTCCCGGAACGGGGCCAGCTCCACGAGCTGGCGCGCGGCGAGCTGCGCGCGCGCGGCGCCCTCGCCGCCCAGCGTCAGCGAGGCCCTGGCCAGCAGCTCGAGCGCCTCGAGCCGCTCGTCGTCCTGCGAGCGCCGGTGGTCCTCCACCCAGGGCGCGTCGAACAGCGGCAGGAGCGGCGCCTCGTAGACGTCGAGCGCGGCCTGCGCGTGCGCGCAGGCGCGCTCGGGATCCTCGTCCAGCGCGGCGCGTGCCTCGGTGAGGGCGGCGGCCGCGAGCTCAACGTCCACCTCGGCGTCGTCGGGGAGCGCGAGCCGCAGCTCGGAGCGGCCCTGGAGCAGCTCGGGGCCGAGCGCCCGGCGGAGGCCGGACAGCAGCGTGCTGAGCGTGGCGGCGGGGTCCCGGGGGGCCGTCGCGGGCCACAGCGCGTCCGTGAGCTCGTCGCGCGTCGCCTGCCGGTGCCGGTTCAGCACGAGGTACGCCAGCAGCGCCCGCCCGAGGCGCCCGGGCAGCGCGCCCTCGGCACCACGGCCGTCCACCTCCAGGCGCAGCTCGCCGCGCAGCCTGATGCGAATCCGCGACCCCACCGAAACAAGGTACCCCGGAAGCGGGATGAATATCGTTTGGGTGGTGCCGGACTCGTCGCGCAAATCCGCGCTCGTCGTGGTCGACATGCTCAATTCGTACGAGCACGAGGACGCCGACCGGCTGACGAACGGCGTCGAGGCGGATCGTCGAGCCGCTGAGCGGGCTGATCGCCCGCGCCCGGCGACGAGGACGTGCGAGCTGATCTACGTCAACGACAACTACGGCGACTGGAACTCATCCCAGGAGGAGCTGGCCGAGCGCGCGATGAACGGCGCCCGGCCGGACCTCGTCGAGCCGCTGCTCCCGCCCGACGGCGCCGACTTCGTGATCAAGGCGCGCCACACGATCTTCTACATGACGCCGCTCGAGTACCTGCTGGGCCAGCGGGAGATCGGCCACCTGTGCTCGCCGGCCAGGTCACCGAGCAGTGCATCCTCTACAGCGCGCTCGACGCCTACGTGCGTCACTTCGAGGTGTCGATCCCGCGCGACGGCGTGGCGCACATCCACGAGAACCTCGCCGACGCGGCGCTCGAGATGATGGAGCGCAACATGAACGCCGAGATCACCTCCTGCGCGGACGTGCGCTTCTAGCGCTGCTGCCTGACCTCGTCCACCTTGCCGTTGTTGGCGTCGATCTTCACGAGCGCCAGCTCGCGAAACTCGTCCTCGCCCGCGCCGTCGCCGGCGATCGACAGCGACACGATCCAGAACGGCTCGGACGTGATGCCCTGCCGCACGAGCCGGATCTGCGTGCGGTCCGGCGTGAAGTCGATCCGCTGCTTCGCGGTCGCGATCGCCTGCTCCTTCGTGTAGCGGATCTGCGACTGCTGGCAGGTCTGCGCGGCGACGAACGCGACCACGAGCACGGCGACGATCACGGCCACGCGCACCCAGGTCGGGCCGCCCCCGGTGAGCGGGTGCCCCAGCGGCCGCCTCCAGCCGCGCGTCGTCACCTGTCTGCGGCCTCAGGCGGTTGGACGGAACTCGTTCCCGATGTCCGTGAACAGCACGATCACCAGGACCACGATTGCACACAGAGGATCGAGATCGCAAGCATCGCCGAGCTCGAAGCCCTTGACGTGAGTCTGCATGGGCGAGGAACGCGATCTGCCGCTTGCCGCTGTCCGTTGTTGATCATCGCGTGTCTCCCACTCCTCCGGGCTGCGGAGGCGGTCGTCCGCTGCGTCCGGTCCTCGCTCCGCCGAAGTCGTGCGACGTGGCGGACCAGCTGCCGGTTCTCGTAGACGACCCAGGCCACCAGCACCGCGAGCGTCACGAAGATGCCGAGCCAGGTCAGGATCATGTAGATCGTCTCCGCGCCGGAGCCCTCCTCACCGTAGGTCGAGCCGGGCATGAACGTCCCGAACCCGGCGCAGTCCGGCGTAGTTGTCCTGGAGGATGAAGTCGGCGCCGTCCTCGGCGAAGTTCTCGCCGCCCTCGTTCCGGGTGACGCAGTCGGGCGCGCTGTCGATGATCGCCGCCATCTAGACCACCACCTCGTCTCTCGCGGTTCTGAGCACCCCTTCGGAGGGCACGATCGTCCCGTCGGGCTCGATGATCATCTCGCCCGGCGTCGACGACCTCCGGGAAGTACAGGTCCTGGTCGCCGTACTCGACCACGTCGAGCCCGGCGAGCTCGACCTCCGGCGGCACGCGCAGGAGGTTCAGCTTCTTGAGCACGAACGAGGCGGCCCAGCCCGACAGGAAGCCGAGCGGCAGGAAGGTCGCCATGCCGATCAGCTGGCCGCCGATCGAGCTCTCGACGTTGTTGACGCCGGTCGGGATAGCCGGCGGCGAAGACGCCGACCCAGAGCACTCCGAGGAAGCCCGCGAACGCCGTGCACCGCGACCGCGCCGACCACGTCGTCCACGCGCATCTTCTTCTCGATGAAGCTGCCGACGTAGACGGTCAGCGCGGCGCTGGCCATCGACGAGCAGGTACGCGAGCGTCGGCGCGTACACGTCGGCGCCCGCGGACACGCTGATCACGCCCGCGAGGCCGCCCGAGACGGTCCAGAACGGGTCACCGCGCGACGCGAAGTAGCCGCCCGTGAACCCGCCGGCGAAGCCGAACGTGATCACCATCGTGATCGAGCCGAGCGTCGTCGGGCTCAGGTAGATGTTCGCCCAGCCCGGGAAGGCCGTGGACGAGATCACGAGGCACGCGGCGTAGAAGCCGTAGAAGCCCGTGAAGATCAGCATCAGCCCCATCAGGGTGATGTGCAGGTTCTGCGGTCTGAACTGGCGTCGTCAGCCCCTCGCGCGTGTACTTCCCTATTCGCGGTCCCAGGTTGAAGAGCACCCCGAGCGTGAACGCGCCCGCCACGCCGTGCACGACGCCGGACGCGATCGAGTCGTGGAAGCCGAAGCGGAGCGTCAGCCAGCCGCCGGCGCTCCAGCCCCATGCGGCGTCGAGGATCCACACGACCGAGCCGAGGATCGACGCGAGGACCAGGTAGGCCGACAGCCGGATCGCGCTCGAGGCAGCGCGCCGGACATGATCGAGGCGGTCGTCCACGAGAAGAGGAGGAACGCCAGGAAGAAGATCAGGTTGATGTTGTTCGTCAGGTTCGGGCCGAACGCGTCGGACCAGGGGATGCCGCCCTGGCAGGCGGCCGCCGTGAAGTCGCGTCGAGTTCGGGCCGATCGGCAGGCCGGGCTGGTTGCAGTTGTAGATCCACCAGCCGACGTAGTAGAAGGTCGGCGTCACGACCGCGATCGTGAGGATGTTCTTCATCGCCGTGGCGAGGACGTTCTTGCGGCGCACCACGCCGGCCTCGTACGACATGAAGCCCGACGTGGATCAGCCACATCAGGACGACCGTGAAGAAGTAGAACTGCTCACCAAGGATCACGCTGTCGAGTCCGAGGCCCTCCGCCGAAGCGGCGTCCTCGAGCGACTCGACCTGCGCAATGAAGAAGTCCATCAGCCGTCCTCCTCCGGGGTCGTCCGGGCGACGCTAACCCCGCCTGGCGCACTCCCGCAACGTATGATGGCCACATCGTTTAGGCCAATTGAGTGTCATGAAGGCACATATGGTGAGCGTCACGGCCGGGCTACCATTGCCGCTCTGACGCAAGGAGGGCTCGCTTGACGGTCTCACGGGTGGCGGGCGACGGAGACGCCCTGGCCCGCGTGCAGCGGGAAAACGAGACGCTGTACGCCGTCATCAAGACGGTCTCGTCGTCGCTCGACCTCGACCGGGTGCTCGGCGGGATCGTCGACATCGCGACCGACGCGACCGGCTGCCACGCGGCTTCATCTACTTCCTCGAGGACGACCGCCTCGCGCTTCGAGCGGCATCGCCGCTGTACTCCAAGCTCGTCGGCACGCTCGGCTGGGGGATCGACGAGGGCCTGACCGGGTGGGTCGCGCGCACGAAGACGCCCGAGTTCATACGCGACCACGCGCTCGAGGACCCGCGCATGAAGTTCGTGCCGGAGCTCGAGGAGGAGCAGTTCCAGTCGATGGTCGCCGTGCCGATCCTCGCGCGCGACGGCAACGTGATCGGCGTGATCGTGCTGCACACCGTCGCGCCGCGCGAGTTCGACGACGGCGTGCTCAACTTCCTCGTGCACACGGCCTCGCTCGTGGCGGGCGCGATCGAGAACGCGAAGCTGTACGAGGGCACGCGCCGGCGGGTGGACGCGCTCACCACGCTCACGCAGCTCTCGCCAGGCGCTCGCGGCGGTGACGCTCCGCGAGGACCTCTACGACGCCGTCACTCGCGGCGCCCGCCAGCTCCTCGGCGCCGACGCGTGCCAGATCTGGCGGGTGGACGCGGACGCGGACGAGCTGAACCTGGTCGGCGCCGACCCGCCGGACAGCGGGCCGCGGCCGGCGCGCGCCGCGCAGCTGCTCGACCTCATGCGGGGCGGGCGCACCGGGGCCGTGGACGACGAGCTGGTGGTCGGCCTCGCTCGCGGCGGGCGACGAGCAGCTCGGGCATCCTGTGCTGCATCGCGCGAGGGCCGCGCCTTCGACGACGAGGACGCCGAGCTGCTGCGCGCCGTGGCGCACCAGACCGCGGTGGGGCTGAAGAAGGCGGAGCTGATCGAGCGGCTCACCGCCGAGAACATCGTGAAGGACATGTTCGAGGCGCTGGCCGCCGGGTCGGTGGAGGCCGCCGAGGCGAAGGCGGCGGAGGCGCGCTGCGACCTCTCGCGCCCGCACGTGTTCCTGCACGCGGTGCGTGTGCGCGCGGCTCACACGAGGGCGCGCCGGCCTGGCCGGACGTGGCCGCCCACTTCGAGGGGCAGCTCCGGCGCCTCTACCCGCGCGCCTTCTTCGACTCGCGCCACGACTTCGTGCGCGCGATCGCGCCGCTGCCCACCGCCGGCGCCGCGGCGGTCGAGCGGCTGCGCCAGGGCTGCGAGGAGCTGGCGCGCGCCGACGGGCGTCGTGGTGGGGCTGAGCGACGTGGACCGCGGCGCGGCGAGCGCGAGGCGGCGGATGCGCGAGGCCGCCGACGCGGCGCGGATCGGGCGCTCGCTCGTGCACGACGGCGGCGCGGTCTCCTACGAGGGGCTCGGCGCCTACAAGTACCTCGTCCACCTCGAGCTGGACGACGCGCCGCACGACCGCTACCGCCAGTCGGTCGAGGAGCTGATCGAGTACGACCGCAAGCGCGGCGCCGAGCCTGGTGGAGACGCTCGAGCGCTTCCTTGCGGACCGCGGCAGCGTGGCGGCGAGCGCGCGGGCGCTCTACATCCACCCGAACACTGTGCGTCAGCGGCTCGAGCGGATCGAGCGGGTGACCGGGCTCGATCTCGACAAGGAGGACCTGCTCTCGCTCGAGCTCGCGCTCAAGCTGGCCCGTCTCCACGACGTCCGCGGGGACCGGGAGTAGCGGGGTGGGCCTCCTGCTTGCGGCGGTGCCGGCGCACCGCGATCCAGACGCGGAAGATCAGGTAGCCCGGCACGTGCGTGAGCACGCACGAACATGAACCACCAGGCCTTGTGCAGGAACGCGAGGCCGGGCTCGTCCTTGACGTCGATCCACACGAGGTAGAGCGTCGACCAGGAGAACGCAGCAGCATGATCGGCGGGACGCTCTCCGGTCAGCACGAACAGCAGCACGGCGGCCACCCTACAGCGGTGGTGGCGGCGTGACCATCAGGGCGAAGCTCTACGTGGCGATCCTGCTCACGGTCATCGGCCCGGTGATCACGATCGCCGTGGCGCTGCACGGGATGGGCGGGCTCGGCGACCGCTTCGACGAGGTGACGGAGCGCTCGGAGCGGCGGGCGCTCGCGCTCGACCTGAAGTACGGCGTGACCGACGTGAACGGCTGGCAGACGGCCTACGGCTATGACGACGGCGCGTCGCGGAACCGCGTTCGTCGAGGCGGTGCGGCTGTTCGAGGCCGACCTCGCGCGACGCGCGCCGCGTGCTCACCGACCCGCGCGAGCAGCGCCTGCTCGACGAGCTGAACACGCGCTTCGAGCAGTTCCTGCGGCTCGACGACGCGGCCTTCGCGGCGCTCGAGCGCGGCGACGACGAGCGCGTGAAGCGCATCTTCCTCGGGCCCGAGCTGCGGCTCTTCGACGCGATGGCGGCGCGTGCCGAGCGAGCTCGCCCGCTACGAGGCGCGGCGGCGGCCGCCACCGAGCGGGCCTTCGACGACTCGCGCGAGGACTCGCGCCGCGGCGCTGATCGCGGTCGCGCTCGGCGCGCTGCTCGTGATCCTGCTGCTGCTCGTGACCGCGAGCGACATCGCGCGCATGGCGCTCGAGGGCACACCGCGCGCGCGAATGACCGACGACCTCTTCCTGACGCTCAGCCTGCTCCTGATGGGCGCGCTCCTGGCGCGCTTCGTGGCGTCGCTGATCGGGGTGCCCGAGATCCTCGTGCTGGTGGCGATCGGCGCGCTGTTCGGCGAGCATCGCGCTCGACGTGGTGGACGTGCCGTTCGAGTCGCTCGGCGCGCAGCTGATGTTCACGCTCGGCGTCTCGATGATCCTGTTCTACGGCGGGCTGAAGCTGTCGCTGCCGCTGCTGCGCCAGGTGTGGGTCACGCTCGCGATGCTCGCCGTGCCGGGGATGCTGCTCACGGCCGGCGTGGTGGGGGTCGCGGCCCACTTCGCGTTCGACCTGCCGTGGGACCTCGCCTTCCTCGTGGGCGCCGTGCTCGCGCCCACGGACCCGGCGATCCTGATCCCGCTGTTCATCCGCTCGCGGCTGAAGCCGAAGGTCGCGCAGACCGTGATCGCCGAGTCGGCGTTCAACGACCCGACCGGCGCGGCGCTCGCGCTGACGCTCGCCGGGGTGGTGCTCACCGGCGACAACTCGATCAGCGGCGCCGGCCAGCGAGTTCCTCGTGGACCTCGGCATCAGCACCGTGATCGGGATCGTGGCCGGCGTGGTGCTCGCCGCGGCGATCTCGAGCGACCGCTCGGGGATCTGGCGCGAGAGCGCGGCGATCGCCGTCCTGACCGTCGTGACGATCAGCTTCTTCTCGCTCGACACCGCCGGCGGCAGCGGCTACCTGGGCGCGTTCCTCGCCGGGCTGATCGTCGGGAACATGCAGCACCTCGGGCTCGGCGATCCAGGAGGAGCACGCACGCCAGGACGTGCGCCACTTCGCCTTCAACCTGGCGGACATCGTGACGCTGATCGTGTTCATGGTGCTCGGCGCGAACATCCCGTTCGACCAGCTCGGCGACAACCTGCTCCCGGCGCTGGCGGTGCTGGCGACGCTGATGCTCGTGGCGCGGCCGCTCACGGTGTTCGCGAGCACGATGCCCGACCGCGGCGCGCGCTGGACCCGCGAGGAGCTGACCTTCATGTGCTGGACGCGCGAGACCGGCGTGGTGCCGGCGGCGCTGGTGGGCGTGCTCGCCGGCCTGGGCGTGCCCGAGACGGAGGTGTTCGCCTCCGTGGTCGCGCTGGCGGTCGTGCTGACGCTCCTGCTCCAGGCGCTGCCCGCCCGCTGGCTGGCCGAGCGGCTCGGCCTGCTCGAGCCGCGCACGCAGCCGGTGGCGGTGAGCACTGCCGCAGGACACGTGACAGTCATGCGTCCTGCGGACGCTACCAGCGCGGTCGTCGCGGTGCGCCGCGAACCACTCGGTCTGGCGCTCCATCCGCTCGCGCGCCGATGCGCTCCGCGGCAGGCCGTAGACGGTGCCGGGAAGTCGAGCGCCTCCTGGATCCGCCAGATCTCGTCGTGGTCCCACGGCGCGATCGGGCGGCCGGGTTCCCACGGCCACCCACCCGATCGGCACGATCGCCGTCGCCGAGCACGCTGTTCACGTGCACGACGCCGTTGATGCGCACCTCGACGTTCTGCCGAGGCGCGAGCCGGGGAACAGCGAGCTGCCCGTGGCGAGGAAGCAGCCGTCGCCCACCTGCTCCCGTTCACGTGCGCGTGCGGGCCCACGAGCACGTCGTCGCCGAGCCGGACCGGGTGCGCCGCGCGGCCCCGCATCAGCGCGTTCTCCATGACCACGCAGCGCGCGCCGACCTCCACGAAGCCGTCCTCGGCGGTCACACCGCGCCGAACAGGACCCGCGCCTCCGGGCCGATGCGCACGTCCCGCACAGCACGGCCGTCGGCGCGACGTAGGCCTCGGGTCGACCGCCGGCCTTTCCCTCGATGCTCGAGCAGCATGGGCTTAGGCTGCGACTATGCCGCAACCCGTGCTGCATGGCGAGCGGGTCACGCTCCGGCCGGTCACGCCGGCGACCTGGATGCGCTCATCGCGATCATCCGAAGCCCCGGCGTGCGCGAGTGGTGGTGGGACTCCGACGACGGGCCGCGCCTCCGAGACGGTCTCCCCAACGACGGCTGCGCGTTCGTGATCGAGGTGGACGGCGAGACGGCCGGCTGGCTCGGCTTCGACGAGGAGGACGACCCCGGCTACCGGCACGCGAGCATCGACATCAGCCTCGACCCGCGCTTCCAGGGCGACGGCCTCGGCCCCGACGCGATCCGCACGGTGGTCCGCTGGCTGGCCGACGAGAAGGGGCACCACCGGTTCACGATCGACCCCTCGGCGGAGAACGAGCGCGCGATCAGGGCGTACGAGTCGGTGGGCTTCAGGCCGGTCGGGGTGATGCGCCGCTACGAGCGCGGGCCCGACGGCACGTTCCACGACGGGCTGCTGATGGACCTCCTGATCGACGAGCTGCGATGAGTTCTCGGCCCGCGCGCGGTCTCAACTGACATGACAGAACCTCAGATCGAGCTGCGCGAGGCGCAGCCCTACCTCGGAATCCGCGAGCGCCTCACGGCCGGCGTCCCCGAGTTCGCCGACCGCGTCTTCCCCGAGCTGTTCGGCTGGCTGGGACAGAACGGCGTCCAGCCCGCCGGCCCGCCCTTCATCCGCTACGTGCGAGCTCGACCCGTCCGGCGAGCCCGTCGAGCTGGAGGTGGGCGTGCCGGTCGCGAACGGCGCCGGCGCGGACGGCCGCGTGCGCGCCGACGCGCTACCAGCCGGTCGCTGGCTCACCTACCTGCACGTGGGCCCGTACCGGAGCGAGACCGCCACCGACCTCGGTGCCGCCCGCGAAGAGCTGATGGCCTGGGCGGAGGAGCGGGAGCTCTCCTACACCGTCGCGATCGAGCACTACCGGATCGGCCCCGTGGACGAGCCCGACTTCACGAAGTGGGAGACCGAGTTCGCCTACCTCTGGCCTAGAACAGCTGCAGGTAGCGCTTGATCTCCCAGGGAGTGACCTCGTTGTGCCACTCCTCCCACTCGGCCTGCTTCGTCCTGACGTAGTAGTCCACGTAGTCCTCGCGGCCGGTGTTGCCGAGCGCCTTGCGCAGCACGTCGTCCTTCTCGAGCTCGCGCGTGGCGTCGAGCAGGTTCGCCGGCAGCAGCTCGACGCCGAGCTCCTTCCGCTGCTCCTCGGTCACCTCGTGGAGGTTCAGCTCCGTGGTCGGGTCGCCCGGGTCCAGGTCGTTCTCGATCCCGTCGAGCCCGGCGGCCAGGATCGCGGTCGCGCCGAGGTAGGGGTTGCACGAGCCGTCGACGGTGCGGTCCTCGATCCGGCCGGCCGCCGGGATGCGCAGCATCTGCGTCCGGTTGTTGAAGCCGTAGCTCACGAAGACGGGCGCCCAGCTCGAGCCGACTCGCGTGCCCGTCACGAGCCGCTTGTAGGAGCCGATCGTCGGCGCGGTCATGGCGATGTACGCCTTCGCGTGCGCCTTCAGCCCGCCGATGAACTGGTAGGCCGTCTCGGTGAGCCCGAGGCCGCGCGGGTCGTCCGACGGGTCGCACTCGAACACGTTCTCGCCGTCCTTCCAGAGGCTCATGTGGAAGTGGCAGCCGTTGCCGGTGAGGTGCCCGAACGGCTTCGGCATGAACGTCGCGATCAGGCCGCGCTCCTGCGCGAGCGACTCGACCATGTAGCGGAAGAAGATCGCCCGGTCGGCCGTGGTGAGCGCGTCCGCGTAGTCGAAGTTCTGCTCGAACTGGCCGTTCGCGTCCTCGTGGTCGGTCGCGTAGTTGTTCCAGCCGAGGTTCGTGAGGTTGCGAGCCACCTCTGACACGAAGTCGAGGTTGCGCGTGAGGCCGCGCATGTCGTAGCAGGGCTTCTCGAGGCGGTCGAGCTTGTCGGCCAGCTCGATGCCGCCGTCCTCGGTCTCGCGCACGAGGAAGTACTCGAGCTCGATGCCGATCATGAACTCGTAGCCGAGCTCCTTCGCGCGGTCGAGCTGGCGGCGCAGGATCGTGCGCGGGCAGTAGGGCCACTCCTCGCCCTCCACGTGCACGTCGCAGGCGAGCCGCGCCACGCCCGGCTTCCACGGGAGCGGGATGAAGCTGCGCACGTCGGGCATCGCGGCGAGGTCCGGGTCGTGCGGGAACTGCCCGATGTCGCCCGCGGCGAACCCGGCGAACCCGGCGCCGTCCTCCATCAGTCCGTCGAAGCAGCCGCGCGGGCACGAGCTTCGCGTTCGGCTTGCCGTGCATGTCCACGAACTGCGCGAACAGGAACTCGATGTCGTGCTCTGCGATGTAGCGCTCGACGTCCTCGCGCGAGGTCGGGGCGGTGAAGGGCTCGGTCACGCTCATGGCGCGCAAGCTATCCGCATATCGCCACATGTCCAATGTGCGGAGTCGCACATAGGGCCGCGCCGAATTGTTCGACCATTCCCATGGGTCACGGCCATGCGCCTACCTACACTCGGTTGCTCTAGGAGGCTCGCGCAATGTGTGGAATCGCTGGTCTTTTCTCGAAGTCGCTCGACGTGAGCGAGAGCCTCGGCAGCCACCTGGGGGACATGCTTCTCCAGCTCGGCGACCGGGGCCCGGACAGTGCCGGAGTGGCGGTGTACCGCGATCCCGCGCCGAGCGGATCGTCGAAGGTCTCGCTGTTCAGCCCGGACCCGCAGCAGGACTGGGGCGCCGTGCGCGCCGCGCTGAACGACGCCTTCGGGGCGGGCGAGCCCGAGCCGCGCGGCTCGCACGCGGTGATCGTGGTGGAGACGGAGGCCGACGAGGCCCAGGCGTGGCTCCACGAGCGCTATCCGGAGCTGCGCGTGATGAGCGCGGGCCAGGCGATCGAGATCTACAAGGAGATCGGGCCACCCGAACGAGTTCATCTCGGCGTTCGCGCTCGGCGACATGTCCGGCTCGCACGCCCTCGGCCACACGCGGATGGCCACCGAGAGCCGCGTGACCACCGAGCACTCGCATCCGTTCTCGACCGGGCTCGACCTCTGCCTGGTGCACAACGGCTCGCTGTCGAACCACAACCGGCTGAGGCAGCGCCTGCGCGCCGAGGGCATCGAGTTCGAGACCGACAACGACTCCGAGGTGGCCGCCGGCTACCTCACGTGGCGGCTGCGCGAGGGCGCGACGCTCGAGCAGGCGCTCGAGGGCTGCCTCGAGGACCTCGACGGCTTCTACACGTTCGCGGTCGGGACGATCGACGGCTTCGCGGTGCTGCGCGACCCGATCGCCTGCAAGCCCGCGGTGATGGCGGAGACCGACGACTGGGTCGCGATGGCGTCCGAGTACCGGGCGATCGCCGTGCTGCCGGGCGCCGAGACGCGCGCGCACCTGGGAGCCCGAGCCCGGGCGCGTGTACAGCTGGGAGCGGGCAACGGTCTGATGGCCGTCGTCGGGCTGCGACGCGGCCGAGTACGACCTGGCCGTGACGCTCGCTGCGCGAGCTGAACGCGGCGCTCCACTCCATCGGCGAGGAGTCGCCGCTGCGCTGGCGCGTGCTGAACCCGCGCGGCGCGCACGCGATCGCGGTGGGGATCGACGCCCCGGTGGAGGTCGAGATCGAGGGCCACGCGGGCTACTACTGCGCCGGGATGAACAAGCAGGCCACGGTGCGCGTGCACGGCAACGTGGGCGTGGGCTGCGCCGAGAACATCATGTCGGGGGCCGTGATCGTGGACGGGAACGCGTCGCAGTCGGCGGCCGCGACCGGCCGCGGCGGCCTCGTGGTGATCCGCGGGAGCGCCGCGGCGCGCTGCGGGATCTCCATGAAGGGCGTGGACATCGTGGTGCACGGCTCGGTGGGGCACATGAGCGCGTTCATGGCCCAGAAGGGCTGCCTCGTGGTGTGCGGCGACGCGGGCGACGCGCTCGGCGACTCGATCTACGAGGCGCACCTGTACGTGCGCGGCAGCGTGGCCGGCCTCGGCGCCGACTGCGTGGAGAAGGAGATGCGCGACGAGCACCTGGACGAGCTCCGCTCGCTCCTCGAGCGCGGCGAGGTGGAGGACTGCGAGCCGTCCGACTTCCGCCGCTACGGCTCCGCGCGCAAGCTCTACAACTTCGACGTCGACAACGCGGGGGCGTATTGACCGAGTTCGACACACTCGGCAAGGCGCACGACGACGTGGAGCGGCGCGCCGCCGCGCGCGGCTGGCGGCCGGGCCTGCGCGAGGGCGCGATCTTCAACCGCGACATCGATCCACGAGATCCAGCGCGCCGCGCGCGAGGGCATCTACGACATCCGCGGGTTCGGCGCCAAGCGGCCCGTGCCGCACTTCGACGACCTGCTCTTCCTCGGCGCGAGCATGTCGCGCTACCCGCTCGAGGGCTACCGCGAGCGCTGCGACACCGACGTGACGATCGGCGCGCGGTTCGCGAAGAAGCCGCTGCAGCTCGACATCCCGATCACGATCGCGGGGATGAGCTTCGGGGCGCTGTCGGGGCCCGCGAAGGAGGCGCTCGGCCGGGGCGCGTCCGCGGCGGGAACGTCGACGACCACCGGCGACGGCGGCATGACGCCGGAGGAGCGCGAGGCGTCGAAGATGCTCGTGTACCAGCTGCTGCCGTCCCGGTACGGGATGAACCCGGACGACCTGCGGCGCGCGGACGCGATCGAGGTCGTCGTGGGGCAGGGCGCGAAGCCGGGCGGCGGCGGGATGCTGCTCGGGCCAGAAGATCTCGGACCGGGTGGCGGAGATGCGCGACCTGCCGAAGGGGATCGACCAGCGGAGCGCGTGCCGGCATCCCGACTGGACCGGCCCGGACGACCTCGAGATCAAGATCCACGAGCTGCGCGAGATCACGGACTGGGAGAAGCCGATCTACATCAAGGTCGGCGCCACGCGGCCGTACTTCGACACCGCGCTCGCGGTGAAGGCCGGCGCCGACGCCGTGGTGATGGACGGCATGCAGGGCGGCACGGCCGCCACCCAGGACGTGTTCATCGAGCACGCCGGGCATTCCGACGCTGGCCGCGATCCGCCCGGCCGTCGACGCGCTCCAGGACCTCGGCGTGCACCGCGAGGTGCAGCTGATCGTCTCGGGAGGCATACGGAACGGCGCCGATGTGGCGAAGGCGCTGGCGCTCGGCGCCGATGCCGTCTCGATCGGCGTCGCCGCGATGATCGCGCTCGGCGACAACTCGCCCGAGTACGAGGACGGCTACAAGCAGATCGGCACCTCGGCCGGGTTCTACGACGACTGGCACGAGGGCAACGACCCGGCCGGCATCTCGACCCAGGACGAGGAGCTCGCCGCCCGCTTCGACTCCGAGCTGGGCGGCCGCCGGCTCGCCAACTACCTGCGCACGATGACGCTCGAGGCGCAGACGCTCGCGCGCGCCTGCGGGAAGTCGCACCTGCACAACCTCGAGCCCGAGGACCTGGTGGCGCTCACGGTGGAGGCGGCCGCGATGGCCCGAGTGCCACTGGCCGGAACGAGCTGGATCCCCGGTTGAAGCATTGAACAAATTTGTTTAAGGTCGATCTCGCGTGTCGTACGTACTGACCTGCCCGAACTGCGGGCCCAGAGAAGTCACCGACTTCGGCTTCGGCGGAGAGCTCAACCCGCGCCCGAAGGAAAGCCCCAGCCTGCGCGAGCTCGGCGAGTACAACTACTTCCGCAGAAACGTCGCCGGAGTGCAGCGAGAGTGGTGGAACCATCGCTCCGGTTGCGGCGAATGGTTCATTGCGGAGCGCGACACGCGCACGAATCGGGTTATCTTCACAGCGTTGCCGGCCGACGCGGAGGCGGCCGGCAACAACTCCACCGCGGATTCGGAGCGCACCGCGTGACCCGCTTGCCGAAGCAGAGCGGCGAGCGGATCGCCCGCGACTCGGAGGTCGCCTTCACCTTCGACGGCCGCGAGATCACGGGCCTCGAGGGCGACACGATCGGGTCGGCGCTCTACGCCGGCGGCCAGCGCACGTTCTCGCGCTCGTTCAAGTACCACCGCCGTCGCGGGCTCCTCTGCTGCGCGGGCCAGTGCCCGAACTGCCTCGTCTCGGTCGACGGCGCTCCCGGCGTGCGCGCCTGCACCGAGCCGGTGCGCGAGGGGATGAAGGTCGAGCACATGAACGCGGAGCCCTCGCTCGACTTCGACGTGATGAGGGCCACGGACCTCGTCGGCGGCCCGTTCACCCCGCCCGGCTTCTACTACAAGACCTTCATCAGGCCGCGCAGGCTCTGGCCTCTGTACGAGAAGTTCCTGCGCCACGCGGCCGGGCTCGGGAAGCTGCGGAAGTCGCAGCCCGAGCGCGAGTGGCGCACCGAGTATCGCCGCCGCCATGCCGACGTGCTCGTAGTCGGGGGTGGGGCCGCCGGCCTGAGCGCGGCGGCGGCGGCGGCGGAGCTCGGGGCGGACGTGGTGCTGGCCGACGAGGGGCCGGAGCCCGGCGGGCGGCTGCTCGCCGAGGGCGGCGTGGCCTACGCGCGCGAGCTGGCCGACCGGGCGCGCTCGCTCGGGGTCGAGGTGCTCTCGAACGCGCCCGCGCTGGGCACGTTCGACGGGCTCGTGCCGGTGTGGGAGGGCGACACGCTGCATCAGATCCGTGCGCGCCGGCAGGTGTTCGCGACCGGCGTCGATCGAGCAGCCGCTGCTGTTCCCGGGGAACGACCTGCCCGGCGTGATGCTGTCGGGCGGCGCGCGCAGGCTGATCGCGATGTACGCGGTGCAGCCGGGCACGCGCGCGGTGGTGGCGACGGTCGACGACCGTGGGCTGCAGGCCGCGCTCGCGCTGGCCGAGGCGGGCGTGGAGATCGCGTGCGTGGCCGACCTGCGCCCCGGCTCGAAGAGCGCGGCGATGCAGGCGCTCGAGAGCATCGACGTGGAGGTGCTGCGTGGCGCGAGCGTGCTCGAGGCCCGCGGGCGGACCGGCGTGGACAGCGCGGTGCTCGGCTCACCCGGCTCGGACGGCGGCCGCGTTGTGGCCTGCGACCTGCTGGTCGTGTCCGGCGGCAGCGCGCCGGCGACGTCGCTGATCGCGCAGGCCGGCGGGAAGACCTCCTACGACGACGCGCGCGGGCACTTCGCGCTGTCGGTGGTGCCCGAGGGCGTGCTCGTGGCCGGCGAGGTCACCGGGCACGCCGTGCTCGAGGCCGCGGAGCGCTCCGGCGCCGTCGCGGGCGCCGAGGCGGCGCACGAGCTCGGCTTCGGCGACGCGGACTCGCGCGCGCGGGTCGAGAGCGAGCGCGAGCGGCTGGCGGGCGCGGGGGCTGCGCAGGCGGAGGTCGCGGTGCCGCCGCCCGTGATGAGCGAGCGGAGCGGGCAAGTGCTTCGCCTGCCTGTGCGAGGACGTGACCGCGAAGGACATCCACCTGTCGGTCGAGGAGGGCTACGACTCGATCGAGCTCTCGAAGCGGTACACGACGACGACGATGGGCCCGTGCCAGGGGCGGATGTGCCAGCTCCCGGCCGTGCGGCTGATGGCGAAGGAGACCGGCACCAGCATGGCCGACGTGGGCACCACGACGGCGCGCCCGCCGTGGCACGCGGTGCCGATGGGCGCGCTGGCCGGGCGGCCGTTCGAGCCCGCGAAGCGGAGCTCGATCCACGCGCGCCACCGCGAGCTCGGCGGCAACATCATGTGGGCGGGCGACTGGCGCCGCGCGTACGACTACGGCAACCCGAAGGCCGAGGCGATGGCGGTGCACCGCGCCGCCGGCCTGATCGACGTGTCCACGCTCGGCAAGGTGATCGTGCGCGGGCCGGACGCGGGCGAGTTCCTCGACCGGCTGTACCCGAACCGGTTCTCGAACCTGAAGCCCGGCCGGATCCGCTACGGCGTGATCACGAGCGACTCCGGGCGCGTGATGGACGACGGCACGGTCTGCCGGCTCGACGACGACTCCTTCTACGTGACCACCACGTCGAGCGGCGCGGGCGCCGTGTACGACTGGTTCTCCTGGTGGCTGGCCGACTGGCGCCTCGACGTTCATCTCACGGACGTGACCCAGGGGCTGTCGGCGGTGAACCTGGCCGGGCCGCGCGCGCGGGAGATCATGGGCCTGGTCACCGAGCTCGACTGCTCCGCCGAGGCGTTCACCTACCTCGACGGCAAGCAGGCCGAGGTGGCCGGCGTGCCGTGCCTGATCCTGCGGATCGGGTTCGTGGGCGAGGTGGGCTACGAGATCCACTGCCCCGCCGCGCAGGGCGAGCACCTGTGGGACGCGCTGATGAGCGCCGGCCGTGAGTTCGGCGTGAAGCCGTTCGGGCTCGAGCCGCAGCGGCTGCTCCGGCTCCAGAAGATGCACATCCTGGTCGGCCAGGACACGGACTCCGAGTCGAACCCGTTCGGCGCCGCGATGCCGTGGATCGTGAAGCTCGACAAGGAGCAGGACTGGATCGGCAAGTGGGCGCTCGAGCACTACGCGGAGCAGCCGTCGGAGACCACGCTGGTCGGATTCACGCTCTCGAACGGCCACGTGCCCACCGAGGGCGCGGTCGTGATGCCGGAGAACGGGTCGCCGATGGGCCAGGTCACGAGCGCGCGCTACTCGCAGAAGCTCGGCCGGGTGATCGGGATGGCCTGGGTGCCGGCCGCCCTCGCCAAGGACGGCGCCCGGATCGTGATCTCCGACGAGGAGAAGCAGTTGGAGGGCGAGGTCCAGACGAAGCCCTTCTACGACCCCGACGGGGAGATCCTGCGCTCATGAGCGCGCTCGCCTTCCTGTCCCCGGGACCGGGCGCGACCGCCCGCAGCCCGATGGAGCCGGGCGCGGCGGCCGCCGGCGCCACCTTCGAGGAGCGCGACGGCTGGGACGTGGCGATCGCCTTCCCCGACCAGGACCGCTCGGCGTCGGTGGTCGGCTTCGCGGACCTCTCGCACCTCGGGAAGATCGAGGTGCAGGGCGACGTCTCAGCCATCACGGGCCACGAATTGGAGCTCGGACGCGCACTTCGTGCCGACGGCGCCTGGTGGTGCCCCTACTCGAAGGAGCGCGCGGTGGTGCTCTGCGAGCCCGGCGGACACCGCGGCGCTCCGCGACCGCCTCGCGGCGGCGGACACCGGCGGCCTGGCGAGCGTGGTCGACGTGACCGCCGTCTGGGGCGCGATGACGATCCTCGGCCCGCTCGCACGCGAGACCTTCGCCCGCTTCACGGCGATCGACCTGCGCCCGCAGGTCACGCCGCCGCACGCGTTCCGCCCGGGCAGCGTGGCCCGCACCGGCGGCGCGATCCTCTGCGAGGCCCCCGACCGCTTCCTGATGCTGTTCGGCGCCGCGCTGGGCCAGTACGTGTGGACCGTGGTCGCCGACGCCGCCGGCAACCTGGGCGGCGGCCCGGTAGGCGTGGACGCGCTGGAGCCGATCGATGCTTGAGATCTTCCGGCCCAGGCGGATGTGGCGGCGGCGCCCGGAGCTGAAGGACTCCTACGACGTGATCATCATCGGCGGCGGCTCGCACGGCCTCGCCGCCGCGTACTACCTCGCGCGCGACCACGGCGTGAAGAACGTCGCGGTCCTCGAGAAGAGCTACATCGGGTCGGGCGCGGCCGGGCGCAACACCACGATCCTGCGCTCGAACTACAAGACCCCCGAGGGCGCGCGCTTCTACGACGCGAGCGTGAAGCTCTACGAGGGGCTCAGCAAGGAGCTGAACTTCAACCTGCTGTTCTCGCAGAACGGCCACCTCACGCTCGCGCACTCCGACCGCGCGATGTTCGTGATGGCGAACCGCGCGGAGGTGAACCGCCTCCACGGGATCGACTCGCGGCTGATCTACCCGGACGAGATCGCGAAGCTCGCCCCGGCGATGCAGGTGCACAACCCGGACGCCGTCTATCCGATCCAGGGCGCGCTCTACCACCCGCCGGGCGGGGTGATCCGCCACGACGCGGTCGTGTGGGGCTTCGCGCGCGGGGCCGACAAGGGCGGCGCCGAGATCCATCCCTACACCGAGGTCACGGGGATCAACCGGGCGAACGGCAAGGTCACCGGCGTGCGAACGAACCGCGGCGACATCAGCGCGCCGGTCGTCCTCAACTGCACCGCCGGCTGGAGCTCGCTCATCTCGGACATGGCCGGCGTGCAGATGCCGATCACGACGCACATCCTCCAGGCGCTCGTCACCGAGCCGATGAAGCCGCTGCTGGACGTGGTGATCGTGTCGTCGCAGATGCACGTGTACATCTCGCAGACCGACCGCGGCGAGTTCCTGATGGGCGCGGAGATCGAGCCCTGGACCACGTACCGGATGCAGGGCACGCTGAACTTCCTGCAGGAGGTGTCGCGGCACGCGCTCGAGCTGTTCCCGCAGCTGGAGCGCGCGCGGATCCTGCGGAGCTGGGCCGGTCTCTGCGACCTGAGCCCCGACTACTCGCCCATCCTCGGGGAGACCGAGGTGGAGGGCTTCCACGTGAGCTCGGGGTGGGGGACGTACGGGTTCAAGGCGGCGCCGATCGTCGGCAAGACGCTGGCCGAGCTGGCTGCCACAGGAAAGACACCGGAGCTGATCGAGCCGTTCAAGCTAGAGCGGTTCTACGAGGACAAGCTCGTATCGGAGCTGGCGGCGGCCGCCGTCAGTCACTAACGGAGGAGAGAGATGAAGTCGAGCCTTGAGATCGCACAGGAGGCGGAGCTCCTCCCGATAGAGACCATCGCGGAGCGCTCCGGCCTGACGCCGGACGAGTTCGAGCCCTACGGCCGCTACAAGGCCAAGGTGTCGCTGGACGTGATCGAGCGGATGGCGGACCGCCCCGACGGGAAGATCGTGTGCGTCGCCGGTGTCACGCCGACGAAGGCGGGCGAGGGCAAGACCACGACCGCCGTCGGGCTCACGCAGGGCCTCGGCCACATCGGGAAGAACCCGCTGCTGTGCCTGCGCGAGCCGTCGCTCGGGCCCGTCTTCGGAATCAAGGGCGGCGCCGCCGGCGGCGGGATGACGCAGGTCGTGCCCATGGAGGACCTGAACCTTCACTTCACGGGCGACATCCACGCCATCGGCGCGGCGAACAACCTGCTCGCCGCGCTGCTCGACGCGTCGATCCTGCACGGCAACCCGCACAAGATCGACGCGCTCCGGATCGGCTGGCGGCGTGCGCTCGACATGAACGACCGCGCCCTGCGCCAGGTGGCGCTCGGGCTGGGCGGCCGGGCGAACGGCTACCCGCGCGAGAGCGGGTTCGACATCACGGCCGCCTCCGAGGTGATGGCGATCCTCGCGGTCTCGCGCGACCTGCACGACCTGCGCCAGCGGCTCGGCGCGATCACGGTGGCGCACTCGTACGACGGCGGCAAGCCGGTCACGGCCGAGGACCTGGGCGCGGCGGGCGCGATGACCGTGCTGCTGAAGGACGCGCTGAAGCCGAACCTGATCCAGACGCTCGAGGGACAGCCGTGCCTGATGCACGCGGGACCGTTCGCGAACATCGCGCACGGCAACAGCTCGCTCGTTGCCGACCTGATCGGGCAGAAGCTGGGCGACTACGTCATCACCGAGTCGGGCTTCGGCTCCGACATGGGGATGGAGAAGTTCTTCGACATCGTGTGCCGGAAGGGGGGTCTGACCCCATCGGCCGTCGTCCTCGTGGCGACCGTGCGCGCGCTGAAGCACCACGGCGGGCTGGAGGACGACCCGCGCGCCGACTCCACCGAGGCGCTCGCCGCGGTCGAGCGGGGCGCGGCGAACCTGGTGCGCCACCTGGGGATCGTGCGCACCTTCGGCCTCCCGTGCGTCGTCGCCGTCAACCGCCGGCCGGGCGACACCGACGAGGAGGTGGCGCTCGTCAAGAAGCTGGCGCTGGACGCGGGCGCGTTCGGAGCCGAGGTGAACGACGGCTTCTCGAACGGCGGCGAGGGCGCCGCCGACCTGGCGCAGGCGGTGGCCGACGCGTGCGAGCAGCCGAACGAGTTCTCGCTCGTCTACGACGACGACGACTCGATCGAGGAGAAGATCTGCAAGGTCGCCCGGAAGGTGTACGGGGCGAAGGACGTGGTCTTCTACCTCGATGCGCGGCGCAAGATGAGCCAGTACCACGAGGACGGGCTCGACAAGCTGCCGATCTGCATGGCGAAGACGCACCTGTCGCTGAGCGCCGACCCGGCGCTGCTGAACGCACCGGAGGACTTCGAGCTGCCGGTGCGGGACATCCGCGCGTACACCGGCGCCGGCTGGCTGGTGCCGCTGTGCGGCGACATCCAGCAGATGCCCGGCCTGGGCAAGGCGCCGGCGGCGCTGAACGTGGACATCGACGCGGAGGGCCGGACGGTCGGCCTGTTCTAGCCGGGACGGTCGCCGTCGCTCGCGAGCACCAGCGCGAGCGTGCCCAGCAGCTCGGCCCGGGCGCCCAGGACGCCCGGCACGATCTCGAGGCCGCGGGCGGTGGCCGGGATCGCGTGCCGGTGCACCTGCTCGCGCAGGGGGTCGAGCAGGAGCTCGCCGACCGCGCTGAGCTCGCCGCCCACCACGATCAGCTCGGGGTTCAGGAGGTCGCACAGCGTGGCCACCGCCGTGCCGATGTGGCGGCCCGCGTCGGCGATCACGCGGCGCGCCCCGGAGTCCCCCTCCGATGCCGCCATGAGCAGGCCCTGCGTCGTGAGCTCCGGCCCGTGCGTTCCCTTCAGGCAGCTCGACGAGCGCGCCCGCGCCCGCCAGCGTCTCGAGGCAGCCGCGCTTGCCGCAGCGGCAGACCGGGCCCTGCTCCTGGATGATCGTGTGGCCGATCTCGCCGGCCATCCCTGCCGATCCGTGGAACAGCCGGCCGTCCACGATCAGCCCGGCGCCGATGCCGGTCGAGACCTTCAGGTAGGCGGCGTTGCGGCGGCCGGCCGCCGCGCCCCAGTGGAGCTCGGCCAGCGCGCCGAGGTTGGCGTCGTTGTCCACGTGGACCGGCAGCTCGAGCCGCGACGAGAACGCCTCCGCCGCTCGGACTCCCACCCAGCCGGGCAGGATCGAGGACGACCCCACGCGCCCCGAGCGCATGTCGATCGGCCCGGGCAGGCCGAGGCCTACGCCGATCACGTCGCCGCGCGAGACGCCCGCCTCGGCCAGCACCTCCTCGACCAGCTCCGAGGCCGCGTCGAGGCCGGCCTCGGCGGGGTCGTCGGTCTGCATGGGGCGCTCGGCCTCGGCGAGGACCGTGTGGCTGAGGTCGGAGGCGGCCACGCGCAGGTGGCGCTTGCCGAAGTCGATGCCGACGGCCGCCCCGGCCGAGCGGCTGAACGACAGGAGCCGCGGCGGCCGGCCGCCCCGCTCCGAGGCGCCGCCGTCCTCGCGCTCGACGAGCATCCCCTCGGCCTGGAGCTCGCTCACGATGCTCGTGATCGTCGTCCGGGAGAGGCTCGTGATCCGCGCCAGGTCGGCCCGGCTGGCCGCGCCCGCCTCGCGCAGCGCGCCGACGATCCGGGAGCGGTTGCGCTCGCGGCGGACGTCCGGGCCGGCGGTCATGGCCCGGAACTATGGGCAACGACAGAAGTTTTGTCAAGAATCGGCGCGTATTGGCATCTTCGTGCGGCAACTAGCGCACATATTGGTCAGAAATTCACCGTGGTTTAGGCAAAAATGGCCTCGGGTAGCGCCTAAAAGCGCGTCCCCCACCGGAGGAGAGGTCCACTCCCATGCACGCCCGCCTAGCCCTTGCCGCCGTCCTCGCCGCGGTGCTGGCACTCCCCTCCGCCGCGGCGGCGGAGCGGCTGCCGTACGAGAACCCGCGCCTGTCGGACCTCGAAGCGGGTCCACGACCTGCTCTCGCGCATGACGCTCGAGGAGAAGGTCGGGCAGATGACGCAGACCGAGCGCTTCCAGGTGTTCGACGACGAGACGCCGATCACGACCTGGAAGCTCGGCAGCATCCTGTCCGGCGGCGGCTCGACCCCGCCGCAGAACACGCCCGAGGAGTGGGCGAAGATGGTCGACCGCTTCCAGCGTGCCGCGCTCCGCACGCGGCTCGGCATCCCGCTGCTGTACGGGGTGGACGCCGTGCACGGTCACGGCAACCTGCTGGGGGCGACCGTCTTCCCGCACAACATCGGCCTGGGCGCCTCGCGCGACGCGAAGCTGGTGCGCCGCATCGCCGAGATCACGGCCGAGGAGACACGAGCGACCGGGCCGCAGTGGAACTTCTCACCGTGCGTCTGCGCCGCCCGCGACGACCGCTGGGGCCGGACGTACGAGAGCTTCAGCGAGAACCCGAAGCTCGTGATCCGGATGGAGACCGCGATCGACGGTTACCAGGGCCGCGACCTCTCCGACACCGACAACGTGCTCGCCACCGCGAAGCACTACGCCGGCGACGGCGCCACCGAGTTCGGCAGCGCCGCCGGCGACTACACGATCGACCAGGGGATCACGGTGACCAGCCGGCGTGACTTCTGGGACACGTCGCTGCGGCAGTACGTGCCGGCGGTGAAGAAGCACGACGTGGGCAGCGTGATGCCGTCGTTCTCGAGCGTCGACTGGACCGAGGACGGGGTCGGCAACCCGCTCAAGATGCACGCCCACCGCGCAGCTGATCACGGGGACGCTGAAGGGCAGGATGGACTTCGACGGCCTGGTGATCAGCGACTGGGAGGGGATCCACCAGATCCCGGGCGACTGGCCCACGCAGGTCCGGACCGGAGTGAACGCCGGCACGGACATGTTCATGGAGCCGAACACCTACCAGGCCTTCATCACGACGCTGCTGGAGGAGGTCCGGGCCGGCCGCGTGTCGAGGGCGCGGATCAACGACGCGGTGCGGCGGATCCTCAGGCAGAAGTTCGAGCTGGGGCTGTTCGAGCGTCCGTTCACGAATCGCCGCAACCTGGACGAGATCGGCTCGCGCGCGCATCACAGGGTGGCGCGCGAGGCGGCCGCGAAGTCCTCGGTGCTGCTCCGAAACCGCGACCGGACGCTGCCGCTGTCGCGCTCGGGCGGGGTGTACGTGGCGGGCTCGAACGCCGACAGCATGGGGAACCAGGCCGGCGGCTGGACGATCACGTGGCAGGGCAACTCGAACCACGAGATCCCCGGCACGACGATCCTCGACGGGATCCGCTCGCACGCGCGCGGCCCGGTCACGTTCAGCGAGGACGCCTCGGCGCCGATCTCGCCGAGCGACACCGGTGTCGTCGTGGTGGGCGAGACGCCCTACGCCGAGGGCTTCGGCGACGTGGGCGGCCCGCGCTGGGGATTCGATCCTGGCGAGAACGGCGTGCTCCGGCCCGAGAAGACCATGCACCTGTCGGACGAGGACAGCGCCGCGGTGGACAGGGTCTGCTCCGAGGCGAGGCGCTGCGTGATCGTGGTGGTCTCAGGCCGCCCGATGATCCTCGACCCGGCGCAGCACTCCCAGATGGACGCGCTGGTGGCCGCCTGGCTGCCGGGGTCCGAGGGCGCCGGCGTGGCCGACGTGCTGTTCGGCAAGCGCTCGTTCACGGGACGGCTGCCGATGACATGGCCGCGGTCGCTCGACCAGGAGCCGATCAACGTCGGCGACGAGGACTACGACCCGCTGTATCCGTACGGCCACGGGCTCACGACCCGCGGGCACCACCGCCGCTAGCCGGCTCCAACAAGCGTCCGGGTGCTACCCCGACCGGGGGTAGTATCCGGACGTGTCCACTGGCCCGGAGAGCACCACGCTGCGCGAGCAAAAGCAGTCGCTGGTGGACGTGGCGGAGCAGGCGCTCCGAAGCTGGCTGGCAACCGGCCGCCACCGGCCCGGCGAGCGGCTGCCGCCGGAGCAGGAGCTCTCGGCGCACCTGGGAATCTCGCGCGGCACGCTGCGCACGGCGCTGCAGCGGCTGGAGGACACGGGCGAGATCGTGCGCCGGCAGGGGAGCGGGACCTACGTAGGCCGCGCGGTCTCGACGTCTCTGGACGAGGGCCTGGAGAAGCTGGTCTCGTACTCGGCACTCGCCCGCGAGCGAGGAGTGAAGCTGGAGGTGGGCGAGCTGTGCGGTGGAGGAGCGCCCGCTGCGCGCGGAGACCGCGGAGATCTTCGGCCTGCCGGCCGACACGCCCGCGACGCAGGTCACCCGAGTGCTGCTGATGGACGGCGAACCCGGAGCCTGGATGCGCGACGTGGTGCACCCGGACATCGAGCTCCCCCCGCCGGCCCGAATCAGGTCACAGCTGGAGAAGGGCGAGATGGTGCTGGACATCCTGCTGCGCGCAGGGCGTGCCCGGTGGCCTACACGCGAGCGCACATCACGGCGCGGGTGCTGACGAAGCGCGACCGAATCGGAAAGGCGCTCGAGGTCGACGAGCCGGTGGCCGCCCTGGAGATCGACCACGTGACCTGCACGGCCGAAGGCGCGCCCGTGGAGCACAGCACGGACATCTTCCTGCCGCGGAGCCTGGACCTGCACGTGATGCGGTGGCTGGAGGACATGCCGCCGGTGCCGGCGATCGGCCGCGGTTCGAGGCCCTGAGAGGTGTGTGGAGCCGGGCCGGACGGCCCTCCCGATAGCTGAGCCGTACTCCTGAAGCAGCCCTCTCGAAGGAAGCAAGGGAGGCACAGCGCCTCGGCGAGTACGCGTATGTGGCGGACATCGTCGCGAACACAGTGTGCGCAGACGTTCTCGATTACATCGTTCGCGACCTTAGCGCCTGTGGAATGCCGGTCGCTCTCGGAACGCGTTTCCTGGACTATTTCGAAATAACGCCGGGCAGCGTCCCAGAGGAGAGCAATCGCTACCGCATGGCCCTCCGGCTGGATAAGCGAGGGATGCCGCGCCCCGATGTGGAGTCCGAGGTCCTAAAGCTATTGAGCTACCGCTACGAGCTGGCGGAGCGTGTGTTCTTCCATCACGCGAAGAACTCGGCATCCGTGATGATCGGCGAAGCCGTCGCGCGCCTTGACCTACACAAGCGGGACGCGAACTTCCACTGGCTTTCTGACGAGCTACTGCTGGCAGCTCTTGCCAATACGACGATAGCTACGAGCCTCGGGCTGACGTTCACTCGGGACAAGTCCAAGCGACGCGAGGCTGAAGCTATCGGCAAGCTTGTGCAGCAAAGGAAGCTCTACAAGCTCGCCTATCTGGGCGTGGCGGACGACGACGTCTCCTTCCAAGCCAGTGACCTCTACACGCAGTGGGGTAAGGACAGCCCCGACACTCGCCGAGAGTATGGAGGTGAGCTCGCAGCGAAAGCCGGACTTGAACCGGGCCGCGGGGCCGTTGACCTGCCGCGCCCGAAGATGATGGCGAAGCTCGCGCGAGTACGTGTGCTTTTGGAGGAGGAGACCGTCACCTCATTCGAGGAATGGGACGGCCGGCACTCGGAACGAGTACAAGCGCTCAATCGAGCTCACGCTCGTCTGTGGCGCGTAGGCGTGTACTTGCACCCGGACGACTATGCCGCCGCTGACGGTGCGTGTCCTGGCGGCTCGTTCACAGCGCGGCTCGGGACTTGTTCAAGTTCTTCCTTCGCGATACGCCAAGGTCGAAACAGACGAGCCATATCTAGCCACCGTCTATGACCTGAATGTCGCGAGGAAACGGTGGCCTGTGGGGCAGCGAGAAGCCGACTTGGAGAAGGCTGCTCGCGCCGCAGCGAAGGCAACGAAGCCCTCGAGCCTCCAAACCGCCGTGGAGTTCCTCGACGGTGTTATTGGCGGTGGAGATGCGGAGAAGGTGACTAAAGGTCGCGACGACGGGGGGCCGAAGGCCCCGCAGCAGAGACTTGACGAGTAGTGGAAGGGCATGGACATCCGCTCGGTGTGGACCTTCTTGCCGAGGTAGACGAATGGGTCGCCGCCCTACGTGCTCGGCGGCCGCGTCGCCTCGACGTCGAGCCCGTGCAGCCATGCCGGGATCCGGTTACGGCGCGCTCACCTCGGTGAGACCTTGCTCGGCCTCACTTTCGATGAGCGCGATGTCGTCGTGCATGCGGACCTACGCGGAGCCCGGCTGCTGTTTGTGTTCGCTCATGAGGTCGCGCACGTACTGCGCCGGCGAGGAAAGTTCGTTGCGGTCCCCGCCTCGGATGAAGAGTGGTTCGCGGATTGGTTCGCTCGCGAGCTCGTATTACCACGCCGATGGCTTTCGGCCGGCTGGCCGCGTACGCAGCTCGGCTGCTTGCACGTCGACGCCGAAACGGTCGCTCTGCAGCTCGCAGCTATCGGCAAGGCACCTCCCGTAATCCGCCACGGGGATCGAGTCCTGTGTCGATCGTGTGGTCCGGAGCCACATTTGTGGTCATGCCGTTGTCGAATACCTAGGAGGGATGCCGAAGCGCGGGCAGCGCTGCCGGAGTTGCGCGAGTTGCCCTTGCTCTACACGCCGGCACGCCTGCGCGACCGTTGGCTCCGGTTTCGGTTCGAGCCCGATCCGGTTCGCGCGGAGGCGCGAGCGCGCGTTTGGGGCGGGCCAGCCGGGGCTGCGTCGCCCCTGGGCGCCTGACCGCCGGCGCCGTGGATCCCGCGACGCTGACGGTCTTGCTTGTCGCGGATGGGATGTTGCGGGGTGGGGACGCAGCAAATGACGGTACGGACCCAGGAAGTGCGTCTGCCGTGATCCTCTATGACCTGGGCGTAGAGACGATCGCTAAGGCCGCGCTCGCCGAGCGCCCGCCGCGGACCTTTCCTGGCAACAGCGCCGGTTACGTCGGTTCGCCACGCTCACTGGCGATTAACCCACCTGGCTCCTCGTCCAGCCTACCTGCGGTGTTTGACGGTTTGCAGGCATCATTTCGAGAGCACCAAGCCAACGCTTTGGCAAACCTGCCGGTCCGCCGCGACGCGCTAGAGCTGCACCGGTTTCGGAACAGCGTGCAGCACACCGGGGTCGTCCCGTCGAGTGTCGATGTCGCTCGAAACCGCAGGCGAGCGGCAGACATCTTCGATGGGCTGCTGCATGAGTTTTTCGGTGTCCGCCGCCACGACTTATCCCGCGCGTTGCTCGTTGCCCAACCGGACGCGCGCAATCACATCCGGACCGCGGAGCAGCATGCGGACCAACAGAACTTCGATGATGCCGCCGGGTGGCTGCTGGTAGCAAGGGAGGTCTTGCTCCAGCACTTTCGGGGGACGGTGCTCCGACGGCGGAAGTCGGCGCAGTACCGGACGACATCAGCCGTGCACTGGACACCCTCGCGTCGACCATGGACGCTCGTCGCGCCCTCAGGCGCCAAGAACCTTATGAGGAGGTCGACCGCCTTCTGGCCGTCCTGACCTTGCGCGTTCAGGATCTCGAGCGGTCGCTTGAGATTCTCGTCCTGGGCGGAGATGTCGTCGATGATCGGTGTATTGACGACCACTTCACTCCGCCCATGATCTTGCGAGCGGAGGACGTCCCAGAAGTACACCCTGTTCCGTCAGGAACGGCCCATCGGCGAATCGGAGTACAGGCGTCTGTATGACGCGGTCATCAGACTCGCGTTTGAGGGGCAGCGCGGCACCACCTAAGTCTGGCTACTGAGATCTGCGACCGAATGTTCAGTGCGTGTTGCGTAGGCGGTCGACGAGTTCCCGCCCTATACAAATTTGCTCAAAGCTGCGTTATAGTCGCAGCGCGCCCAGCGCACGGCTCGATAGGCCCCCAAGACTCCCGGAGGAGACGTATGAGCGACGGCGTCACCGTTGACGCAGCGGCCCCCCTGACGTTCGGCGGCGATGTCAAGACCGTTCTCGAGACGCCTCGGACGGTTCTGCCTCCCAAGACGCTCGAGGAGGCTCGCAATCAGCCGGGCCGGCGCGAGCAGATCCAGGCGATCATGCAGCGGATCGAGTCCGAGGGGATCAAGTACGTCTTCTTCCAGCAGGTCTCGATCACGGGCCGCGTGATGGGCAAGGGCGTCGTCGCCAGCTTCTTCCCGCAGGTCGCCGAGAAGGGCTACCAGCTCGTCTACGGCGCCACCGCCAACCTCTTCACCGACCGCGCCGGCGACTACATCGGCTTCGGCCCGGAGGCGTCCGAGCTCGCGGCGGTCGCCGACCTCTCCACCTTCGCCACGCTGCCGTGGGACTCACGCGTCGCGCGCGTGTTCTGCGACTGCTACGACACCGAGACGGGCGAGCTCCTCGACGCCGACCCGCGGCAGAACCTCAAGCGCGTCGTGGCGGAGTTCGAGGAGGAGCTCGGCTACAGCTTCCTGATCGGCATCGAGCCCGAGATGATGTGGCTCAAGAAGCCCGAGGACGGCGCGCTGCCCGAGGGCGTCACCAAGCCCTACTGCTACCACATCCATCAGTTCGAGGAACTGCGTCCGGTGCTCCTCGACGTCGTCGAATACGGCCAGGCGCTCGGCCTCGACATGTCCTACGGCGACCACGAGGACGCGCCCGGCCAGCTCGAGCTCAACTTCCGCTTCGACCGGCCGGTCAAGACGGCCGACAACATCACCACCTACCGCCAGATCTGCGCGGCGGTGGGCCGCAAGCACGGCCTTCTGCCGACCTTCATGCCGAAGCCGTTCACGGGCGTGTCGGCCAACGGCCACCACCACCACTTCACGCTCATCGACGACGACGGCAACAACGTCTTCCACGACACGAGCGGGCCGGCGGAGCTGAGTGACACCGCTCGTCACTTCCTCGGCGGCATGCTGGATCACTTCGGCGCGCTCATGTGCGTCGGCAACCCCACCGTCAACTCCTACTGCCGCATGTGGGACGTCGGCTTCTGGGCCCCCGTCTACAAGAACTGGGGCTGGCAGAACCGCACCTGCACCGTCCGCGTGGCGAGCGGCGGGCGCTTCGAGTACCGCGGCGTCGACTCGAGCTGCAACCCGTACCTGACGGTGGCCGCGCTTCTCTACGCCGGCCTCGACGGCATCCGCAACCAGTCCGACCCGGGCGCCCCCGCAGGAGGGCAACACCTACGACCTGCTCGAGGAGGGCACCGAGATCGATCGCGTGCCCGACAGCCTCGGCGACGCGCTCATCGAGCTCGACAAGGACGAGGTCATCAAGGGCGCCATGCCCGGTCGCCTCTACGACGTCTTCATGCACTACAAGCGCGACGAGTGGGAGCGCTACCTGGCCGCGGTCACCGACTGGGAGCGGGACGAGTACCTGGAGGTGCTGCCCTAAGCATGTGCGGCATCGCCGGGATCATCTATCGCGACGGCGGTGGCGAGCGTCAGGTGGGCCGTGACATGACGGCCATGCTCCAGGCCATGAAGCACCGTGGCCCGGACTCGACGGGCTACGCGCTCTATCGCCCGGCCGCCGACGGCTACGTCATGCACGTGAAGCTCGCCGAGGCGAGCAGCAACGGGCATCAGGACTTCGACTTCGACGAGCGGCTTCGCCGCCAGCGCAGCGACGTGCAGGACCGGATGCGCGCGCTCGGCGCCGACATCGCCGACGTCCAGGGTCCCTCCGACCACGCGATGACGCTCACCTTCGGCTTCGACGGCGACCTCAAGCAGCTCGCCGACTACGTGGAGGACATCCGCGGCACCGAGGTGCTCTCCCTCGGCCGCACGCTCGAGATCGTGAAGGACCTCGGCGACGCGAACACGGTCGCGTCCGACTACGGGCTCGACTCGTTCCTCGGCACGCACGCCATCGGCCACGCGCGGATGGCCACCGAGTCCGACGTGGACATCGCCAACGCGCATCCGTACTGGGCGTATCCGTTCCCGGACGTCGCCGTCGTCCACAACGGCCAGCTCACGAACTACCACCAGTGGAAGCGCCGCCTCGAGCGCGCGGGTCACAGGTTCCAGTCCGAGTGCGACTCCGAGATCATCGCCGTCTACCTCGCCGAGCGGATGGCGCAGGGGGACTCGCTCGAGGAGTCGATGCAGCGCAGCCTGAGCGAGCTCGACGGCGTCTTCACATACATCTGCGTGACGGAGGACGCACTCGGCGTCGCGAAGGACGAGCTCGGCGCGAAGCCGCTCGTGCTCTACGAGTCCGACGACATCGTCGCGCTCGCGAGCGAGGAGATCGCGATCCGCAAGGTCGTCGATCGCGAGATCGAGACGTACGACCCCTACGAGGGGGCGGTGATGGTGTGGAACCGGTAGCCACGAACGGCAGCGACACCGCCGAGGAGGTCCTCTTCGACCCCCGCGGCCTCGTCGAGCTCGACGAGAGCGTCCCGAACGTCGCCGAGATCGACGGCGACCGGGCGCAGTTCGACGCCAAGGACCTCACCACGCGAAAGATCAACGCGGAACTGCGACGTCTCGTCTACGAGGAAGGCATCAAGGACGTGACGATCCTCAACCCGAGCGCGCGGCACTCGCTCGGGACCGGGATCCTCACGCGGTGCAAGGTCACCTTCGAGGGCAGCCTCGGCTACTTCGGCGTCGGCCTCATCGACGGCCCCGAGATCCAGATCAACGGGCGCGTGGGCTGGTCGGTGGCGGAAAACATGATGTCGGGTGTAGTTGTTATTGAGTCGAATGCCGGTTCGCTTGCGGGCGCCGCCATACGGGGTGGGGACCTCGTGGTGAAAGGCCAGGTCGGCGCCCGCACCGGCATCGATCAGAAGGGCGGCACGATCCTCGTCATGGGCGACGCCGGCTCCATGACCGGCTTCATGATGCAGCGCGGCCGCCAGATCATCTGCGGCGACGTGGGCCCCGGCCTCGGCGACTCCATGTACGACGGCACGCTGTACGTGGCCGGCAAGGTCAAGGCGCTCGGCATCGACTGCGTCGAGGGCGAGTGGAACGACGCCGACACCGAGCTGATCGAGCGCAAGTTCCGCATCTACGGCCTCGGCAGCCCGCCCGAGTTCACCAAGTTCGTGTGCGGCAAGAAGCTCTACAACTACGACTCGCTCGAGCCGAGCGAGCGGAAGCTGGTGCTCTGATGGCAGACGAGAACGCACCCAGCCAGAAGACGGTCCTCGGCCGCTCGAAGATCTTCACGCCGGAGGTCATCGACGACATCCACATGAAGGCCGAGCTCGGCCGCTACCGGATGCGCGGCTTCTCGATGTTCAAGAAGATCCCGCACTGGGACGAGCTGATCTTCCTGCCGGGCACGCTCACGCGCTTCGTGATCGAGGGCTACCGCGAGAAGTGCGAGACGAAGACGGTGCTCGGCGCGCGCTTCGCGAAGAAGCCGATCGAGCTCGACATCCCGGTCTACATCACGGGCATGAGCTTCGGCGCGCTGTCGCTCGAGGCGAAGATGGCGCTCGCCAAGGGCGCGTCGATGGCGGGCACCGCCACCTGCTCCGGAGAGGGCGGGATGATCCCGCCCGAGCGCGACCTGTCGACGAAGTGGTACTACCAGATCATCCAGAGCCGGTACGGGTTCAACCCGCACCACCTGATGCTCGCGGACGCTGTCGAGTTCTTCATCGGCCAGGGCTGCAAGGTCGGCCTCGGCGGCCACCTCATGGGCCAGAAGGTCACCGAGCAGGTCGCCGAGATGCGCAGCCTGCCGGCGGGGATCGACCAGCGAAGCCCGGCCCGCCACCCCGACTGGCTCGGCCCGGATGACCTGTCGCTGAAGGTCCAGGAGACCCGCGAGGCCACCAACTACGAGATCCCGATCCAGCTGAAGCTCGGCGCCGCGCGCGTGTACGACGACGTGCGCATGGCGGCCAAGTGCGGCCCGGACATCATCTACCTCGACGGCGCCGAGGGCGGCACCGGCGCCGGCCCGCACACCGCGGCCGAGGAGACCGGCATCCCGCTGATGGCGGCCATCCCCGAGGCGCGCCGCGCGCTCGAGGACGTGGGCCTCGCCGACGAGGTCGACCTCGTCGTGGCCGGCGGCATCCGCAACGGCGGCGACGTGGCCAAGTGCATCGCGCTCGGCGCCGACGCCGTCGCGATCGGGCACTCCGCGCTGATGGCGCTCAACTGCAACAAGGAGATCCCGGGCGTCACGGACTACGAGGGCACGATCGGCGTGCCGGCGGGCCAGTGCTACCACTGCCACACGGGCCGCTGCCCGGTCGGCATCACGACGCAGGACCCGGAGCTGCGCAAGCGGCTGCACGTGGAGGAGGCCGCGAACCGCGTCTACAACTTCCTCCACACGCTCACGCTCGAGGTGCAGATGCTCGCGCGCGCGTGCGGGAAGACGAACATCCACTCGCTCGAGCCCGAGGACCTGGCCGCGCTCACCACCGAGGCCGCCGCGATGGCGAAGGTGCCGCTCGCGGGGACGAACTACATCCCCGGCGTGTCCGAGGAGAACGCGCTGGCCCGCATCGAGACGCTGCTGGACCGCTACCTCGAGAACCCGATCGACGAGCTGCCCGCCGTTCGCGCGCCCGCGGGCGCGGAGGAGCGCCGATGAGCGACCACGACATCCTGCCGAGCACCCGCGAGCCCGAGAAGATCTTCTCGATCGACTCGGAGTACCTCTCCGGGCAGCGCTACCCGTACCAGGAGGACATCTCGCTCGTCGAGGACATCGACCTCGAGGCCGCCACCCCCGGCCAGGACATCAACTGGCTCGAGGACATCGAGCTGCTCGAGGAGGAGGGCATGCCGGCGGTGTTCGACCGCTACTCGAACTCATTCCTCAAGCTCTACTTCGACATCCCCGCCGGCCGCGAGGACGAGATCGCGCGCAAGGTCCTGATCGCCCACCTCCGGTCGGGCAACTCCTACGGCATCCGGCTGAAGGAGCAGCACTGCAAGTTCCCGCAGCCCGAGCTCGGGCCGTGGGTCGAGGGGTCGAAGACGGTGGGCGCCGACTGGAAGCCGCCCGTGCTCGAGGGGTGGGAGCCGCCGCTCCACTGACATGCGGTCGGTGAAGTTCCTCGTCGTAGGCGCGGGAGTGCACGGGCTCTCGACCGCCTGGCACCTCGCCGAGCGCGGCGAGGAGGTGCTCGTGGTCGACAAGGCCGGCGTGGCCGCGGGCGCGTCCGGCATCGCCTGCGGCGTCGTGCGCAACAACTACTTCCAGCCCGCGATGAGCGAGCTGATGGCGGCCTGCGTGGAGATCTGGGAGTCGGACCCGGAGACGCTCCACTACCACGGCTCCGGCTACATCGCCCTCGGCGACGGCGACCAGGAGGCCGACCTCACCACGGTGGCCGAGCGCCAGGAGCGGATCGGCTACGAGTCGGAGCTGATCCTGGGGGAGGACGAGGTCGCGAAGCACATGCGCGGCCTGTTCCCCGACTGGCGCGCGCCCGGGCTGTCGGTGTGCCTCCACGAGCACCGCGGCGGCTTCGCGTTCAACAAGGAGTCGATCCACGGCCTCGAGAAGAAGGCGCTCGAGGCGGGCGCGGAGATCGCGGAGGGGATCGAGGTGACCGGCTTCGAGCAGGACGACTCGGGCGCCGTGACGCGCGTGAGCACGAGCGAGGGCCCGATCGCCGTGGAGCAGGTGATCGTGGCGGTGGGCCCGTGGGTCGCGGACGTGTGGGAGATGCTCGGCCTGCCGCGCCGGCTCGAGGTGGCCGGCGAGGAGCGCGAGATGTGGACCTACTGGTACCTCCAGGAGGGCGAGATCGACGTGGACCCGAGCGTCTTCGTCACGGCCGACGGGAATCTCCCGCCCGTGCTCCACGTGGACAGCCACGCGCCGCTCCACGCCGACGACGGCACGCTCGTGACGAGCGACCAGTGGGGCATCTACTTCAAGCAGGACAGGGACAGCGTGCAGGGCGGAGCGAGCCCGCTGCCGAAGGGCCACGAGTTCCAGGTGGACCCGTACCCCACCGGCAGCGCCGACGAGGGCTTCCCCGACCTCTGGTGCGCCGCGCTCAGCCACTGCATGGAGCGCTTCGAGGGCGCGCGGCCCAAGTACCGCGACGTGCGCTCCGGTGGCGTGGGCGCCTTCACCGCCGACAACTTCCCCGTCTTCGACTACATGCGGCCCAACGTGTTCGTCGTCGCGGACTCAAATCACGGCTACAAGATGATCGCCGTGGGCCGCGAGGTGGCGAACGTCGTGCTCGGCGAGCACTCGAGCCTGCTGCACCCGTTCAGGTACGAGCGGTTCGCGACGGGCGACCTCCACCCGGTCTCGCACAGCCCCTATCCCTGGAGCTGACGCCGGGTTAGGCTCGGCTCACCCGAGCCAGGAGGCTTCATGCACGCCGTGGTGATCCAGGTGACGATCCACGACTTCGAGCGCGGGCGGAAGATGCTCGAGGAGCGGATCGTGCCCACCGTCAAGCAGGCGCCCGGGTTCGTCACCGGGTACTGGACGCGCTCCGAGGACGACCGCGGCCTGTCCATGGTCATCGTCGAATCGGAGGAGCAGGCTCGCGGGCTCGCGGAGATGATCCGGTCCGCGCCGCCGGACGACGGCGTCACGCTCGAGAGCATCGACGTCCGCGAGGTCGTCGCTCAGGCCTGACGCGCGCTCAGGCCGGCTGGGTCGCAGGGGGCGCCTCGACGAGCTCGACGGTGTCGGCCGGAGCGTTCTGGCGCCGCGACAGGGCCAGGGCGGGCACGGCGACCGCCGAGATTCCGGCGCCGAGCAGGTAGGACGCCGGGTAGCTCCAGACGTCGGCGGCCCGGCCCAGCACGGGCTGCGCCCAGACGCCGCCGACCGAGCTCGTCATCGAGTCGAACGACAGGATCGTGGCCCGCTGCCGCGACGGGATCAGGCCGTTCAGGTAGGTCTGGCGGATCGGCATCGAGGCCGCGAACATGAGGCCCCAGACCACGATCAGCCCGATCGCCGGCCAGAACGCCTCGATCACGCCGATCAGGACGAGCGACAGCGTGCTGGTCACCGCCATCGCGATCAGCGCCGAGGTGCGGCGGCGGAAGCGGCGCCGGATCCAGGGCGCGGCGATCCCGCCGAGGATCTGGGAGCCGGCCACGATCGCGGCCACCAATCCGGCGATCGAGTACGCCTCGGGATCGCCGTAGAGCTCGAGCAAGTAGGGCTGGAGCGCGTAGAAGGCGTAGAAGCCGACCCCGCCCGTGAAGAGGCTCTCCACCATCAGCCACTTCACCGCCGGCACGCGCCAGCCGAACTCGATCGACGCCGAGGCGATCCGCCGCATCTCCGCGATCGGCCGCCCGCCCTTCTCGGGCGCGAACCCCACGTCGTGCATCAGCCTGAACGCGACGGCGAACATCGCCACCAGGACCACGCCGCGGAGGACGAACGGAACGCCGAGGCTCGCCTGCTGCGCGATCACGCCGCCCGCGACCGAGCCGGTGAGCATCGCGACCCCCGAGACGATCTGGCCGCGCCCGAAGACGGTCTCGAGCTCGCCGGTGAAGCCGGTGGCGGTGAGGGCGTCCACGAGCCACGCCTCGACGGCGCCGGAGAAGAACGTGAAGCCGAGGCCGATCAGCGTCGAGACGAGAGCCCACTGCCAGAACGGCGCCTCGACCTGCCACAGGAGCACGTAGAGCAGCGTCGAGGCGGCGAGCGTGAGCGTGCCCAGCAGGTAGGACGCCCGGCGCCCGACGGTGTCCGCCACGATCCCCGTGGGCACCTCGAACAGCACCATGCCGGCGGTGAAGAACGCGTTCGCCGCGAACGCCTCGAGGTTCGAGAGCCCGGCGTCGAGCAGGAAGATCGTGTTGATGCCCCAGATGAACGACGCCGCGAGCGTGTTCCCCAGCATGAGGAGCAGATAGGTGCGCTGAATCGAGCGGGGGGTGGGCATGGCGGTAGTCTCCGGCCGCGATGGGGCGGCGCGAGCGGCATATGCGGCGGGGGGCCAAGCCTCGCAGGCAGGCGCGCGAGCTCGAGGCGCCCGGGTCGGTCCTCAAGGGGCCGCGAATCACCGTCACCTGCGAATGCGGCGAGCGGCGCGAGCTCGGGTACGGCGAGCGCTGGGAGTGCGAGAGCTGCGGCCGCGTCTACGACACGAACCGGATCCCGCGCGAGCAGTACGAGGAGATCCGCAGCATCAGCCTCCGCTACCGGATGCTGCCGATCGCGTTCGGCGCGCTCGTCGCGCTGCTCGCGATCGTCTTCACGCTCACCGGCAACATCCCAGGCGTCTTCTTCCTCCTGCCGGTCGCGCTGATCAGCTGGTTCATCTTCATCCGCCCGTTCCACCGCAGGCGGTACCGGGAGGCCATCAAGGGCCTCCCGGTATGGCAGCTCCGAGCGGAGTAGCGCCTACGCCGCGGGAGCGGCCGTGGGCCCCGTCCGGGCGATGTCCTCCGGCGTCTGCGGGACCTCCTCCCGCAGCCTGAGCGGGATCTTGTCCTCCACCACGTGGCGCCAGATGTACATCAGCAGCGCCGCGAGCAGGACCAGCAGGCCGGTGCGCGTCTTGTCCCAGCCGTACCCGTAGCCCTCGATCCCGAGGAAGCCGCCCGAGTAGAGGAAGCCGCCCACCACGAGGAACGTCAGGTTGATGAGGAACAGGACGCCGGCGAGCGGCACCCAGTAGTTCGAGAGCCGGATCGGGCGTGGCCAGTTCGGACGGTCCCGCCGCAGCAGGATGAACGCGCTGAGGGCCGTGCACGTGGCGAACACGTAGCCCACGTTGCTCACCGCGAGGATCTCGAGCACTCCGGCGAACCCGCTGATCAGCGCGATGTTGAGGAGCGCGTCGAGCGTCATCGCGCGGCCGGGCACGTGATGCCTGTTCAGCCCGCCGAACCACCGGAGCGTCATGCCGTCCTTCGAGATGCCGTACAGCGCCCTCGAGCCGTCCATCGTCGCGGTGTTCATCGACAGGATCAGGCCACCGACCACGCACGCGATCATCACGTTCGCGAGCCCGGAGCCCACGAGCGCGTCGAAGGCCTGCGTGTAGAAGGCGATCAGCGTCGCGTCCTCGGCGATGGCCGCCGTGCCGAGCGTGCCGCCGACGCCGAGGGGCAGGAGCACGTACACGACCGCGCTGAACAGCGCCGCGGCGCGCAGCGCCTTGGCGGTGTCGCGCTCGGTGTCCTCGTACTCGGGCGTGAACGTGGCCACCACCTCGATGCCGTACGACGACCAGCACATGAAGTAGAGCCAGACGAGCGCGAGCGCCAGGCCTCCGTTCGCGCCGATCTCCCAGGTCATGTTCGCGCTGTCCCAATCGCCGGTCAGGTAGGGAAGGAACATCAGGACGAACGCGGGGATGAGGAGCAGGCCGCCCGTCACGTAGCCGAACCACACGGCCGGCCGGACGCCGAACACGTTGAAGGCCCAGACCAGGAGGATCAGGCCGATGCCGATGACGATCGGAAGCGTGAAGTCGAAGGTGCCCACGTTCTCGGCCCAGGTGCTGTCCGAGAACCACTCGGCCTGGATGAGCGTGCCGGCCACGAGCCCGTTGATCGAGAGGACGACGGACCAGCCGATCCAGTAGCCGAACGTGGCCAGGGGTCCGATCAGCGTCAGGTACTTCCGCCACGCCTCATGGGCGTACAGCGCGATGCCGCCGGACTTGCTCGGGAACATCCCCGCGAGCTCGGCGTGGATGTTGTTCTGGAGCGCGCCGAGAATGATCGAGATCGTCCACAGGACGAAGGCTCCCGTGGTGCCGAGAGCGCCGATCGAGCCGCCCAGCGCGGCGATCAGGAATCCCGGGTTGGCGAGCGCGACCACGAAGCCGTCCCACCACGTCATCGCCTTGAGGAGTTGCCTCTCCTCTACCTCGGCATGCGCCATTCGACCTTCCTCTCTCCTCGGTGAGCGGTAACCGGCTCGGGCACAGGTCGTACCAATTGGTACATCCGAGTGCCCGCGCGTTTCTACCACGCAGATCAGACGTTCGTCAATCACGGCGTACGATTCGTGCAAGCGAAATGCCCAAGCTGCGGGATCATCACGAGGCCGTCGTCGGAGCGCCCGCCGAGCCCACGAAAGCGCGCCCGGTGGTGCTTGCGACGCTTCAGGTGCGCGTGGACCCCACTGCCGAGCGGATGGCGATCGACAGCGCGGTCGAGGCGGGCGTGCCGCTCCTGCTCGTGAACCTGATCCGGCTGCCGCCGTACGTGAGGACGCTGGTCCTCGTCGGGCCCGAGCACACGACGCTCCCGCACGAGGAGGATCTCGACGCCGTGCGCGCCACGGCCGCCCGCGCGGCCGAGCTGGGCGTGAAGACGGAGCTCCTGCGCGTGCGCACCACCCATCCCGTGGAGGCTCTGCTCGAGGTGGTGCGCGAGCGCGACGCCGGCCTCGTGGTGTTCGGGCCACACCTCGGCCGCGTGGGCCGGATGCGCTTCAGACGCGCCGCCAAGCGGATCCGCAGCGAGGCGCAGTGCCTCGTGTGGATCGCGCCGGACGGCTAGCGGACGGCGGGCTCGAAGGCCGGCATCACGTGCTCGGCGACGAGCCGCAGCTGCCCGTTGATGTCCGGCACGTTCGGGACGTCCTCGCCCGAGAACAGCTTCACGAGCGACGCGTCCGCGAGCGAGAGGACCATGTGGTTCACGCCGGCGGGCTGGATGTCGGCCTTGATCTTCTCGACGACCTCGTCGGGGGTGCCGGCAAGCGAGAGCTTCTCCGCGTACTCCGGCTTGAACAGCTCCACGGCCTTGGCGATGTCGCCCGCGCCGAGCGCGTCGACGACCGGCGCGAGCTCGGCCGCGTCGATGCCGTGCCGGGCGAGCTGCTCCGGCGGCATCGACGAGATGTAGAACGCCACGAGGATGCGGGCGGCGCGCTTCGCCGCGGCCGAGTCCTCCGACACCACCGTCACGACCCAGGCGCCCATGTCGAGCTCCGAGACGTCGCGGCCCGCCCGCTCCGCCCCGACGCGCGTGTGCTCGGCCATGTAGTCGTAGGCCTCGCGCGAGTACGAGAGCGCGTGGTGGACGCCGTCGGTCAGCTCGCCGGCCGCCTCGAACGAGCGCGGGCCCTTCATCGCGCCCATCTTGATCGGGAACGGGTCCTGCACCGGGCGGGCGAACGTGTACAGCCCGTTGTACTGGAAGAAGTCCCCCTCGAACGTGATCGCGCCCTCGGCGAGGAAGGTGCGCATCACGTGGATCGCCTCCTTGAGGCGCGAGAGCGGCTTCTGGCCCGCCCAGTCGATCCCGTACTGCGACAGGAGGCCGAAGTTGCCGGTCGACACGAGCAGCTCCATGCGCCCGCCGGTCAGCTCGTCGAGCGTGGCGATCTGCTGGCAGATGAGCGTCGGCTCGCGCAGGAAGACGTGCGTGACGTTCGGCCCGAACCGGATGCGCTCGGTCTTGTCGGCCGCCGCCGCGAACAGGACGTACGGGTCCTTGTGCCAGGTCTCGTCGACGGAGTAGCAGGCGTAGAAGCCGAGCTCGTCCGCCGTCTTGATCATGTCGATCGCGTCGTCGAGCGGGTAGTCCGGCAGCATGCAGTAGCTGAAGCGCATCAGTGGTCCTCCTCCGGCATCGTCTCGGATTCCTCGCCCGCGAGCAGCACGTCGTCGGCGAAGTGGTCGTGCATCCAGTCCAGGTGCTCCCAGCGGCTGTCGACGATCCGCTTGGTGTCCCAGGCGGGCAGGTCCTGCTGCCCGGTCAGCTCCATCAGCGCGGGATCGACCTCGTACACGTGCTCGAAGCGCATCACCACCGTGTCGGTGATGCGCTGCGGCTCGGGCGGCTTCTGGTCGCCCAGCCGGAAGATGCTCATGCCGGCTCCTCCTCGTAGGCCTCGTCGAGCGACTGCTTGCCCGGGTTCATGATGTTGTTGGGGTCGAGCGCGCGCTTGATCGTCTTCACGACCTGCCAGGCGCTTCCCATCTCCTCGGGCACGAGCTCGGCGTCGCCCTCGCGCGTGGCGCCGTGGCACGCCGTGATCGACCCGCCGTGCTTCAGCGTGACCTCGGAGATCTCGCGCTTGCAGTCGACCCATCCCGCCCAGTTCTCCTCGTCGAGCCGCTCCTCCCAGATGCCCACGTCGATCTCCACGAGGTAGTCGCCCCACGGCTTGTTCGCCCCGCTCGTGTAGGCGAACATCCCCCAGTCATCGAAGATGCCGTAGCGCTCGCGGTAGCGCGCCACGATCGCGTGCCACTCCTCGCGCACCTGCGGCAGGACCGAGTAGTTCAGCGCGGCGTCCTCGCAGTGCCACGACATGATCACCGCCTGGCCCTCCTTGGAGCGGCCGTGAAGCGGGGTCGCGTAGCGGTCGTGCCGTGACGCCCAGTCGCCGGACGAGATCTCGTCGCCGAGGTACTTGCCGCCGCGGCTGCGGCCGAGCTTCATCACCACCTTCGACGCCGGCTCGACCTCGGCGCGGGTGCCGTACATCGCGACGCGCCACGACCGCGCGAACCGAGTCGGGCTGGGGGATGTAGGCCTCGTCGTCGCGCCGCAGATAGGCGATCTTCCACTCGTCGAACAGGACGACGCCGGCGAGCGTGGCCAGCCCCGACTTCGTCAGGTCGCCGATCGTCTCCCACGCCTTCATGTAGTCGTCGAAGGCGAAGAAGGCGGCGAACTCGACCTCCGGGCGCGGCGCGAGGTCGAGGGTCGCCTCGGTGCAGATGCCGAGCGTGCCCTGGTGGCCCGTGAACAGCTGCTTCAGGTTGAAGGCGGTGGACGACTTGCGGAGCTTCCGGCCGCCGCCGTCGCCGATCTCGACGATCTCGCCGGTCGGCAGCACCACCTCCATCGAGATCACGTTGTCGCGCGTGTGCCCGAAGCGCGCGCCGAGCAGCGACCACCCGCCGGTGCCGATGCGGCCGCCGACGAGCGAGCACGGATAGGAGGCCGGGTCGTCGGGATAGAGGACGCCGTGCCGCTTCAGCTCCTCGTTCAGCTTGAGCATGTTGATGCCCGGGCCCACCGTCGCGGTGCGGTTCACGAGGTCGACCTCGTGGATCAGGTTCATCAGCTTGACGTCGACGAGGATCCCGCCGCGGAGCGGCACCGCGCCGTCCGAGAGACCGGTGCCGCCGGCGCGCGGCACCACGGGGATGCGCAGCCGGTTGGCGAGCTTCACGACCTCGGAGACCTCCTCCGCCGTGCGCGGCAGGACCGCCACGTCGGGCATGAACTCGGCCCAGCGGTGCACCGGGAACGGCGCCGGCACGCGCGTGCGGTTCACGCGCGAGCTGAGGTTGGGCAGCACGCGGTCGTCGTCGCCGTGATCGCGCGCAGCTCGTCGAGCACGGCGTCGTCGACGCCGCTCTTGAAGGCGACGGTCACGACCTGACCTCCGCCGCGCGTGTGCCCGCCGACCTCGATCCCGGCCGACCTGGCCACGAGCTCGAACAGGTCCATCACCTCGAGCGGCTGGTCCGCCGCCTCGCCGGCCTGCGACAGCGGCCGCTCGGACCACGGGCACGCGCTGATCAGCGTGTCCACCTCGAGCTCCTGCGCGCGGGCCACGCGCCGGCGGCTGATCTCCTCGGTGATCTCGGGCTTCTCGATCGGAAGGCCGCCGCCGCCGCCCGAGCAGTACGACCACTGCGTCACGTGGTCCACGTCGTTGAACGTGATCCCCGGCACGGCGCGCAGCAGCTCGCGCGGCGCCGCGTGCACGCCCTTGCGCTTGTTGAGGCGGCACGGGTCGTGGTAGGTCACGGTCCGCTCCACCGGCTCCGTGAGCTGGATGCGCCCCTCCTTGACGAGGTCGTTCACCAGCTCGACGCCGAGCACGATCTCGAACTCGTAGTCGTCGCCGTAGTACCGCGGGTAGTCCTCGGTGAAGGCGATGAAGTCGTGCGGGTCGGGGGCGATGATGCGCTTGGCGCCCACCGCGCGCCAGTCGGCGACGTTGTGGTCGGCGTGCTTGCGCGCGAGCTCGACGTAGCCCATCTCGGCGGCCGGGCCGCCGCAGCACCACTGCTCGCGCATCAGGCCGAACTCGACGCCCGCCCTCTGGAGCAGCTGCGCGAACGCGCGCGTGTAGGAGGTGCGGTAGAACGCGGCCTCGCAGTCCACGAACAGGATCGTCTCGCCGCCGACGGGGATGTCGAGCCCCTCCGCCCAGTCGGCCACGTGCTCCTGGCTGACCGGCACGTCACCGAGCACCGGCTCGTTGTGTCGCTCCGCGAGACGCTCGTTCCAGAGCTTCCAGCCCGCGCGCTCGTTGCCGGTCTCGACCATGAGCGCGCGCATCGCCTTGACCACGTCGACCGTGCGGGTGCGATGGCGGTAGAAGTCGCCCGTGAAGAGCGTGTTCGGGCAGCGGAGCTCGCACGCGCCGCACTGGGTGCAGTGCACGAAGTCGTCGGCCACGTCCTCCACGCCGACGAGGCCCTTCTCCATCGCGACGATGTTCGCGTGGAACGCCGTCGGCGTGTGGTTCTCGTTGCGCGTGACCTGCATGACGGGGCAGACCTCGCGGCAGAACTTGTGGCCGGAGGAGAAGCAGCCGTACGCGTTCGTCCGCCAGCGTTCGACGAACTCGTCGGTCAGACGGCCGTCGCCGTTTGCCCCGTCGGCCACGCTCTCCTCCTTGATCGCGGTGAAGGGAGATCGTAACCCGTCGGGTCAAGCCCGATTCGGGGCGTTCTAGGCGCGCGCCACGTCGAGCGTGATGCGCCCGCGGTAGGCCTCGCCCTCCTCGGCGAGGGTGAGCTCGAGCCGCTCGTCGTAGATGCCGTCGCTCGCGTTGAAGCCGTCGCGGTTCGACTCGCCCGGGTAGGCCTCGTCGCGCGTGAAGACGCGCGCGCTGACCGCGTCGTCGAAGTAGAGCTGGGTCGTCAGCACGGTCGTGCGGTCGAGGTGCACCTTCGCGTGGATGTGGATCGTGCGGCCGGGATACCAGCCGGGGTAGATCGTGGTGAACTCGGCGACGCCGTCGCGGTTCGTGACCTGGGCGCCGCGGAGGTAGGTGTCGGGCTCGGCGGAGTAGCTGCCCTCGGCGTCGCAGTGCCAGATGTCCACCACGGCGTCGGGGAGCGGCTCGCAGCGCGGCGTCGCGCACGCGAATGCCGAGCCGTAGCTCCGAGCCGTCGCGGTCCTCGCGGATGTCGCTGCGGATCTCGTCGACGTCGAAGTAGAACGGGCCCTCGGTCTGCTCGGCGGTCTGCGCGCAGGTGCGCGCGTCGTCGAAGGCGGTGCCGGTGGCTCGTGCCGGTCGCGTCGCTCGTGGCCTGCGGCTCCGGCTCGTCGTCGCTGCACGCGGCGATCACGGCGCCGAGGCTCACGGTGCCGAGGCCGGCCAGCGCCTGTCGTCTGCTAAGCCCACTCATCCTTGTAAGGATTCTCCATATACGGTAGAAGAGCTATGTACATATTTGTACGAACGCGTTCTGGCTGACCCGACTCGGGAGAGAGCATCGTGGAGAAGACTTGGGGAGGCGAGCCCTTCTGGGGACTCGGCTACGAGTGGGACCCTGACTGGTTCCTGACCGAGCGCCAGAAGGAGCTGCGCGCGAAGCTGATCGAGCTGTGCGAGACGGAGATGCGCGCGAACGCGAAGCGCTCCGACGACGAGCTCCTCTACCCGCGGCGCAACTTCGAGATCCTCGCCGAGCACGGCTTCCTCGCCCTCACCGTGCCGGAGGAGTACGGCGGCCTCGGCGAGAACCACGTGGCGTTCACGATGGTGTGCGAGACGCTCGCGCGGTACGGCTGCGCGTCGACCGCCATGTGTTACGTGATGCACATGGCCGCGGTGGCGACGATCATGCTGCGGCCGACCGAGGAGCTGGTCGACAAGTACGTCCGGCCGCTCAACTCGGACGTCAAGATCGGCACGCTGTCCTACTCGGACCCCGAGACCGGCTCGCACTTCTGGTACCCGTTCTCCTCGAAGGCCGAGAAGGCGAACGGCGGCTACAAGGTGAACAAGAAGGCGTCGTGGACGACGTCCGGCGGCTTCGCCGACTTCTACGTCGTGCAGACCACGAGCCCGGACTTCAAGGGCTACGACGACCTGTCGGTGTTCGTGATCGACGGCGACGACGTGAAGGCCCAGCCGTCGCTCTGGGACGCGCTCGGCCTGCGCGGCAACCAGTCCGGCCCGATCCAGGTCGAGGACGTGGAGATCCCGGGCGACCAGATCGTGGGACCGCTCGGCGACGGCGCGGCGTCGAACGACGAGGCCGTGGACCCGTGGTTCCTGATCGGCTCGTCGTCGGTGTGGAACGGCATCACGATGGGCGCGATCGACATCGCGAAGCGCCACACGACCCGCAAGCGCCACGTGGACGTGGGCATGCGCGTGGCCGACTACCCGACGATCCAGGACTACGTGGGCGAGGCCGTGATGGACACGAACGCGTGCCGCGTGTTCGTGATGTCGGTGGCGCAGGCGATGGACCGCGTGACCGACGACAACCGGCGCATCCTCGAGGTGGGCGAGACGGCGCGCGCCGACTACCTCCACTGGGCCTGGCAGATCAAGTTCGAGGCGGCGAAGAACACCGCGCTGCCACGTGGACAAGATGCTCCACGCCTGCGGCGGGTCGGGCTACAAGCGCGACATGGAGCTCGAGCGCTACGTGCGCGACGCCAAGGCCGGCTGGGTCATGGGCCCGACGAACGAGGTGCTGCGCCAGTTCGTGGGCAAGGCCGTGCTGCTCGGCTTCGACGCGCTCGACTACTGGAACCAGACCTACAACCGGCGCGTGGTCGAGAACGAGGTCAAGAAGCTCGACTCGGCCGCCAAGCGCGACCTCGCGAAGGAGCTCATGGAGCAGGCCGAGAAGGACGAGGCGAAGGAGCCGGCGGCGAAGGCGTGACGGTTCAGGCCACGCCCCCCTCGCTGATCGACGGGCTCCGGCCGACCGACCGGAGCTTCGAGAGCTGGTGGGTGCGCCCGGGCTCGGCGACGGCGGTCGAGCTGCACGCGGGCGACCGCGTGACGATCAGCGATCCGGACGGTGGCCAGGCGGCCGAGGTGACCGCCGTCCCCGATGGTCTCGGGCTCCGGCAGGATGCTCCCGCCACCGTTCTGAGGGAGTCGGGTGACGCGGAGTTCCTCCGCTCCATCCACTCGAGCGGCCTCCGTCCGGACGAGGCAACCGCCGCGGTCCTGTTCGGCCCGGACAGCCCGCCCGCGGCGTCGGAATCCTTCGACGTCGAGCGCGACGCGCTGCTCGTCGTGGCCGCGCCCGGCGGCCGCCTGGTGGACGGCGACCCGCCCGCCTCCGCGCTCCTGATCGAGATCAAGCGCCAGACGCCGCGGAAGCCCGCGGACCTGCCGCTGCCGGACCCGCTCGCCGAGCCGCGGCTCGACTTCCGCGTGGACCGCGCGAGCGCGCTCTCGTACGAGGTCCGCGAGGGCGAGTTCATCCAGGTGATCGACGTGCAGGGCCGCCAGTGCTCGGACTTCCTCGCCTTCCACCGCGAGAAGCTCGAGAAGGGGCTCGAGCGCGGCATGGACGGCGTGACCACGCGCACGCTGATGGGCGCGGCCTACCCGCTGCCCGGCCTCTACTCGAAGTTCTTCGACGTGGACATGGACCCGCTCGTCCAGGTGGTGCGCGACACGGTCGGCCGCCACGACACGTTCGGGCTCGCCTGCACGCGGCGCTACTACGAGGACATGGGCTACCCCGGCCACGTGAACTGCACCGACAACTTCAACGAGCAGGTGGACCCGTACGGCATCGCCCCCCGCGCCGGCTGGGAGGCCGTCAACTTCTTCTTCAACACCAGGATCGAGGCGGACAACGTGCTGGTCTCGGACGAGCCGTGGTCGCGTCCGGGCGACTACGTGCTGCTGAGGGCGATGACGGACCTCGTGTGCGCGTCGTCGGCGTGCCCGGACGACATCGACCCGGCGAACGCCTGGGAGTGCACCGACGTCCACGTGCGCGTCTACTCGCCCGAGAACCGCTTCTCGACGGCCATCGCCCACCGCGTGACCCCGGAGGCAGAGCCAGTGCTGACACAGGAGACGGCGTTCCACCCGCGGACCAGCGAGCTCACGGACAGCTTCGTGGAGTACCGCGGCTACTGGCTGCCGCACTGCTTCAACAACGAGGGCGCGATCGCCGAGTACTGGGCGTGCCGCGAGAAGGCCGTGATGATGGACCTCTCGCCGCTGCGGAAGTGGGAGGTGCTCGGCCCCGACGCCGAGACGCTGATCCAGCACGCGATCACGCGCGACGCGCGCCGGCTCGCGGTCGGCCAGGTGGTCTACACCGCGATGTGCAACGAGACCGGCGGGATGGTCGACGACGCCACCGTCTTCCGGCTCGGCGACGACAACTTCCGCTTCATCGGCGGCGACCCGTACGACGGGGTCTGGCTGAAGGACCTGGGCGAGAAGCTCGGGCCTGAAGGCGTTCGTGAAGCCCTCGACCGACCAGCTCCACAACGTCGCGGTCCAGGGGCCGGCGTCGCGGGACATCATGCGCGAGCTGATCTGGACGCCGCCCACGCAGCCGTCGCTCGAGGAGCTGAAGTGGTTCCGCTTCCTGGTGGGCCGGATCGGCGGCTACCAGGGGATCCCGGTCGTGGTGTCGCGCACCGGCTACACGGGCGAGCTCGGCTACGAGGTGTTCTGCCACCCGGACGACGGCGCCGCGGTGTGGGACGCGATCTGGGAGGCGGGCCAGCCGCACGGGCTGAAGCCGCTCGGGCTCGAGGCGCTCGACATGATCCGGATCGAGGCCGGGCTGATCTTCGCCGGCTACGAGTTCGACGACCAGGTGGACCCGTTCGAGGCCGGCATCGGCTTCACGGTGAAGCTCGACACCGAGGACGACTTCGTGGGCAAGGAGGCGCTGGTCGAGCGCTCCTCGCACCCGCAGCGGAAGCTCGTGGGCCTCGAGCTCGAGGGGAACGAGATCGCGGGCCACGGCGACGAGGTGTACGTGGGCCGGCAGCGGGTCGGCGTGGTCACGAGCGGCACCCGCAGCCCGACGCTGCGGAAGAACATCGCGCTCTGCCGGATGTCGGTGCAGTACGCGGAGAACGGGACCGCCGTCGAGGTCGGGAAGCTCGACGGGCTCCAGAAGCGGATCCCCGCCCAGGTGGTGGGCTTCCCGTTCTACGACCCGAAGAAGGAGCGCCCGCGGTCGTGACCGAGCGGCCCGGCCCCAGGAGTTCCACTTCCCGCTCAGCTTCACCGGACCCGACGGCATCGGATCGCACTCCATTCGAGGACCATGCGGAGGCCGAGCGACCGGACGTCTGCGATGACGGTCAGGACCCTGCGGTCGCCCTTCGCCGGACCCTCGGGATGTTCGCGACCGGCGTGACGGTCATCACCGCGCTGAAGGGCGAGCAGGTGCACGGCATGACGGCCAACGCGTTCATGTCCGTCTCGCTCGAGCCTCCGCTCGTGCTCATCTCCGTCGACCGGCAGACGAAGATGTGCGCCCTGCTTCACGAGGGGATGCACTACGGCGTCAGCGTCCTCTGCGCCACCCAGGCGGAGCTGTCGGATCGGTTCGCCGGGCGGTCCGACCAGGCCGAGCCGAAGTTCCAGGTCGTCAAGGAGACGCCGCTCGTGGACGGCGCGCTCGCGCACTTCGTCGCCCGGGTCGAGCGGTCCTACTGGGGCGGCGACCACTCGCTCTTCCTCGGGCGAGTCGAGTACGCGCGCCAGAACCCCGGGACGCCGCTGCTGTTCCACGGCGGGCGTTACGAGCGGCTCGGTGCCTAGGGCGATCGTCGTCGGCGTCGTCGGCGACTCGGGCGCCGGCAAGACCACCATCACGCGCGGCCTGACGCGCGTGATCGGCGACGCGCACGTGACGCACGTCTCAGCCGACGACTACCACCGCTACGACCGCAAGCAGCGGCGCGAGCTGGGCGTGACCCCGCTGCACCCGGACTCGAACCACCTGGACATCCTCACCCAGCACATCGGGCACCTGCGCCGCGGCGAGCCGGTCCTGAAGCCCGTGTACAGCCACCGGACGGGCGAGTTCGAGCCGCCGGTGTACCTGCGGCCGGCCAAGTTCCTGCTCGTGGAGGGGCTGCTCAACTTCCACACGGAGACGCTGCGCTCGCTGCACGACGTGCGCGTTGCGCTCGCCCCGCCGGAGGAGCTGCGGCGCGCGTGGAAGGTGAAGCGCGACTGCACCCGGCGCGGCTACACGACCGACGAGGTGCTGGCCGAGCTGGACGCCCGCCAGGCCGACGCGGAGGAGTACGTGCAGCCGCAGCGCCGCTACGCCGACATCGTGGTGGCCTTCTCGAGGAGCCTCGACGCGGACCTGATCCTGCGCGACACCCTGCCGCACCCGGACCTGTCGCCGCTGCTCGGCGGGAGCGGCCCGGCGCTCATCAAGCGCGAGCGCGAGTGGCTCCTGCGGATCCCCGGGAATCTCGACCCCGGGCACGCGGCCGAGCTCGAGGAGGCGGTGTGGGAGCGGATGAGCTTCGCGTCGCACCTGCGCATCAGGAGGCTCGGCGAGTTCACCGTCGGCACCGACCTGCACCGCTCCGACTCGCTCGCCCTCGTCCAGCTCCTGATCCTGTACCACGTGGTCACGGCGAGAGCCGCTCTCTCGATCGGCGGCTCCCCGCCGCGCGCCGATCCGCGCTTCCCGACGGGCGCGGACTCCGCTTTGCACGCTTAGCCGTTCCTCTATACGTTGTCCGCAGCACATGGCCGTGACTCTCACCCAGCTGGTCGTCGTTCCTGACCGTCGTGCGGCGCGGGTCGGTGACCGCGGCGGCGGAGGAGCTGGTCGTGACGCAGCCGTCGGTCTCCGCCGCGGTGTCCGCGCTCGAGCGCGAGCTCGGCGTGCGGCTCACCGAGCGCGCGGGGCGGACCGTGCGGCCGACGCCGGCGGGCGAGGCGTACGCGCCCTACGCGGCCGACGTGCTCGGCCTGCTCGACCAGGGCGGGCGCGCCGCGCGCGAGGCCGAGGAGGCGCGGCCGCAGACGCTGCGGATCAGCGCCGTCACGACGGCGGGCGAGTACCTGGTGCCGCAGCTGATCCAGGCGTTCCGCGAGCGGCGGCCCGACCTCGAGATCTCCCTCGACGTGGGGAACCGCGAGCTGGTGTTCCAGCGGGTGCTCGACCACCGCGTGGACGTGGCGGTGACCGGGCGGATCCCCGACGACGAGCGGCTCGAGGGGGTGGACTTCGCCGACAACGAGTTCGTGCTCGTGACGAGCGCGGGCGACCCGCTCGCGAAGCGGCGCTGGGTGCCGGTGGAGGAGCTGGGCGCGCGGCCGTGGCTGCTGCGCGAGCCGGGCTCGGGCACGCGCACCCTGTGCGAGGAGTTCCTCGCGAGCCGCGGGCATCGAGCCGAGGGTGCTCACGCTCGGCTCGAACGGAGCGATCAAGCAGGCGGCACGGTCGGGGCTCGGAGTGGCGCTTCAGTCGCGCGCGGCGGTGGAGCTCGAGCTGAAGCTCGGCCTGCTCGACACGATCACGCCGCGCGGCGGGCTGCCGGAGCGGCGCTGGCACGTGGTGCGTAGCGCCGTGGGCCCGGTGCGCGAGGACGTGGAGGCGTTCATGGCGTTCTGCACGTCACCGGCGGCGAAGCACGCGCTGGCGGGCTAACCCTCAACCACCCTCAAGGGGTCTGACCCCATAACAGTTCCGCGGCGGCCGCCACGAGCTCGCCGTTCCCCGACGCGATCCTTCCGTCGGGCAGCACCGGAGTGTCCTCCAGCCCGGTCCTGATCCCGTGGCCGCGCGCCGCGGCGCGGCGGTTCACCGCCCAGGAGGCGATTCCGTCGCCGTGGTGCACCTGCTCGAGCGTCAGGCGCCACCGCGGCGATCGCCGCCTCCATCGCCTCGGCCTCCGCCACCGCCTCGGCCGGATCCGCGCCGAGCGGCTCGATCATCGCCCGCACGCAGCGGCTCGCGAGGCCGGACGCCGCGAACGCCTCCGCGTCGGCGGGCGACAGGTTGCCCGCCTCGATGCCCACGCCCCGCTCGAGCAGCAGCGCGCAGAGGTCCACGATCGCCTCCTCGCCCTGGTTGGCGGTCACGAGGTCGGGCAGCTCGGTCCACGCGGCCACGAGCGCACGCCGGCGCTCCGGGTCGGGCTCGATCTCGGCCGAGGTGCTGAGCGAGATCGGGATCCCGGGGCACGCCGCCCGCACCGCCCGGATCGCCGCCGCGCACGGCTCGGCATCGAGCGTCTGCCGGCCATCGGCGTCATACGGGTGGAGGTGGAGCACTCGTGCCCCGGCGTCCACTGCGGCGCGTCCCTCCGCGGCCAGCTCCTCCGGCGTCCGCGGCAGCGCGGGATGGTCCCGGCCGCCGTTCAGCGCCGCCTGGAGGAGCGCCACCCGACTTCCTAGCTCTGCTCCGCCGCCGCGACCAGCCGGCGCATCAGCTCCACCGCCTGGTCGCCGTCGACGTCCTGGTCCCGGACCAGCGAGCGCCAGGTGCCGAACGCGAGCGCGTGTCCGATCGCCGCACGCGTGGCGTCGCGGCGGCGGCCGCGCGCGGCACGGCCGCGAAGGAGGACGTCGCGGGCGGCGGCGAGGTACCCGTGGAACGCGCTGAACTGGTGCGCCACGATCGGCATCGTCGCCTCGTCGCGGTGGAGGTTCGTCCAGCATCCGCTCGGTCCGGCCGTAGAAGCCGTACAGCTCGCCGAGGGCGGTTCGGAGCCGCTCGTCCGGGTCCGCGACCGCCTCCCAGGCCGCCAGATCGGGCAACGGGTTCTCCTCGCCCCAGTGCGCGCTGCACGCGTCGAACAGGGAGGCCTCGTCGGGGAAGTGCCGGTAGACCGTCGAGCGGCGCACGCCGGCCTGCTCCGCGATCGCGCTGATCGAGGTGCGCGACGGGCCGATCGTTCCGTGCAGGTTCACGGCGGTCTCCGTGATGCGCCGCCGGGTCTCGGCCTCGAGCTCGGCGCGGCGCTTCTTCTCGTACTTGTCGTGTTTCGACGAGTCATAGGTGTCCAATGAATCTTGACAGACGGCGCAAGTCCGTGTAGAACTTTCACCAGACACTACTGTCCAATCAAAGGAGAAGCGCGATGGAGACCACCGCACCGAAGATCGTCGGGCCGAAGGACGGGAAGTCGGGCTTCCTCGGCAGCATCGGCGTCCGGTTCATGATCGACGGGGTCGAGGCCGACGACCGGTTCTCCCTGGTGGAGCACCCGATGAGCCCGCGCGCGCTCGCCGCGCCCATTCATCGCCACACCCGGGAGGACGAGTACAGCTACGTCGTCCGGGGCCGTATGGGCGCGCTGCTCGGGCGACGACGTCGTCTACGCCGAGCCCGGCGACCTCGTCCACAAGCCCCGCGACCAGTGGCACACCTTCTGGAACGCGGGCGACGAGCCGGCCTACATCCTCGAGATCATCTCGCCCGCCGGCTTCGAGGACTTCTTCAAGGAGCTGTCGGACATGGGCGGGGTGGCCAACGTGGCGCCGGAGACGCTCGTCGCTCTGAACGAGCGCTACGGGCTCGAGATGCGGCCGGACTCGGTTCCGGAGCTGCATCGAGCGCTTCGGCGTCGTCTTCCCCGGGGAGCGGATCTGATGCCGGCCACGCCTGAGCAGGTGCTCGAGTCGATCGTCACCGGGATCAACACCGGCGACCTCGACAGCCTCGCGCCCCTCTACGAGAGCGAAGCGGCATTCGCGACCGAGCCCGGGAGCCTCGCGCACGGCGCGCCCGGCGTCCGGGAGGCCCTGACCGGCTTCATCTCCATGAACGGCGAGCTCGACCTCGAGGTCACGCGGGTCCTCGAGGTGGACGACCTCGCCCTCGTGGTCGGCGTCTGGTCGTTCAACGGCACCGGGCCGGACGGCGAGCCGGTGCGGCTGGCGTCGAAGAACGCCGACGTGCTCCGCCGTCAGGCGGACGGGACCTGGCGGTTCGTGATCGACAACCCGTGGGGGACCGACTGAATACGTCCGGGTCAGCCGGCGAGCGCTGGCGCGGCCTCTCTCACGAGGGCCGCGTCCAGCGCCGCCAGCACCCGGTCGGCAGTCTCGATCGTGGCGTTCCGGCCCATCAGGCCGATGCGCCACATGGCCGGCGCGTCGGGCCCGAGGCCGCCGCCGATCTCGATGCCGTGCTCTCGCAGCATCCGGCCCTGCACGGCCTTGCCGTCCACGCCGTCGGGCACCCGCACCGCGGTGAGCGGCGCGAGCCGGTGCTCCGGGCCGGCCAGTAGCTCGAGGCCGCGCGTCTCGAGCGCGGCCTGGAGGTGGCGGGCCGCCTCGTCGTGGCGGGCCCACCGCTCCTCGAGCCCCTCACGCAGCACCCCGCAGAGAGCCTCGTGGAGCGCGTAGATGGCGAGGATCGGCGCCGTGTGGTGGTACGCCACCGGGCGCTCCACCCAGTAGCGCTCGAGGAGCAGCAGGTCGAACGAGAACGGGACCGGCGTGGTGCGCGCGCGCAGCCGCTCCATCGCCCGCTCCGACACCGCGACCGGCGACATCCCGGGCGGCGCCGCCAGGCACTTCTGGGTGCACGAGTAGGCGAAGTCGATGCCCCAGGCGCCCACGTCGAGCGGCACGCCGGCGAGCGACGTGACGCAGTCGGCCATCAGCAGCGTGTCGCGGCCGCGCATCGCCGCGGCGAGCTCGCCGAGCGGGTGCTCCACGCCGGTCGAGGTCTCGGCATGCACCACGGCCAGCATCCGCGCGGCGGGGTGGCGATCGAGGGCCTGCATCAAGGCGTCTTCCGTGACGCATTCCCCCCAATCGGCCTCGACCGCCACCACCTCCGCGCCGTATCGCCGCGCTATCTCGGCGATACGCCGTCCGAAGAATCCGCACTGCCCCACGATCACCGTGTCGCCGGGCTCGACCAGGTTCGCGATCCCCGCCTCCATCCCCGCCGTCCCGGTGCAGTGGAGCGGGAGCACGAGGCCGTCGGGCGCGCGGTACACGCGCCGCAGCAGCGAGACGACGTCCGCGAGGATCTCGTGGAAGGCCGGGTCGAGGTGGCCGAGCATCGGCCGGCTCATCGCCTCGAGCACCGCCGGGTCGACGTTGGTCGGGCCCGGGCCGCAGAGGAGCCGCTCCGGCGGGCGAAGCTGGGGGAGGTCGGTGTGCATCTTCCAAGGGTGCCGCACACACGCGGTGACTACAAGCTAAGAGTTTCAAGTAACACATAGACAAATTCCTCTAATAAATCTTGCGGCGGATTCCCATCGCCGCTTCACTCGCCCCATGACGCCGACGAAGACCCGCCTCCATCGGTCAGAGCTCGCCGTGCCCGGCAGCAACGTGCGGATGCTCGAGAAGGCGCCCGCGCTCGGGGCCGACGTCGTGATGCTGGACCTCGAGGACGCCGTGGCGCCCGACGACAAGGAGCAGGCCCGCATCAACCTCGTCGACGCGCTGCTCGAGCAGGACTGGTCGCGGTGCTCGGTGTCGGTGCGCATCAACGGCCTCGACACCCACTGGTGCTACCGCGACATCGTCGACGTGGTCGAGCAGGCCGGCGAGCACGTGGACGCGATCGTGATCCCGAAGGTCAGCGGCGCCGGCGACGTGCACCTCGTGGCGACGCTCCTCACGCAGATCGAGGAGGCGATGGGCCTCGAGCGCAAGATCGGGCTGGCGGTCCTGATCGAGACCGCGATCGGGATGGTCAAGGTCGACGAGGTCGCGCAGGCCTGCCCGGACCGGATGGAGGCGATGATCTTCGGCGTCGCCGACTACGCCGCCTCGATCCAGAGCCACACGGCGTCGATCGGCGGCGTGGACGAGAACTACTCGGTGCTCACCGACCCGAACGGCGACGAGTCGCGCGACCGGCACTGGGGCGACCAGTGGCACTACCCGCTCGCGCGCATCGCGGTGACCTGCCGCGCCTACGGGCTGCGGCCGATCGACGGGCCGTACGGCGACTTCACCGACACGGAGGGCTACATCGCGGCCGCGCGGCGCTCGGCGGTGCTCGGCTACGAGGGCAAGTGGGCGATCCACCCGTCGCAGATCCCGCTGGCGAACGAGGTCTACACGCCGGCGCCGCGGCTCGTGGAGCGCACGCGCCGCATCATCGACGCGATGCGCGAGGCGGCCACGGAGGGGAAGGGCGCGGTGTCGCTCGACGGGCGGCTGATCGACGCGGCCTCGATCCGGATGGCGGAGAACCTGCTGGCGAAGCTGGAGCAGATCGAGGCGCGCGACCCGCTGGCCGTGGGCGCCCGGCTCCGGTGGAGGCCGTGCCCGCGCCGGTGGCGGCCGCGCCCGTCTCCTAGTGGAGAGCGCGCCGGAGCTACAGGCCGCGTGCCGCGAGCTCGCTCCCGGGCTACGCCGGCGCGCGCCGCGAGCACGAGCGCTGGGCGGTGCTCACGCGCGCCTGCCTGTCTCGTTCGCCCGTCGAGCGAAGCGGCGAGCCGGCCGCGCCGGTGGCCGAGCGCTTCGACGAGGTCGCGCTGAGCCTGATCCTCGACCCGGAGGCCGACCCGGGGAGCCTGCTCGTGACCGAGGTCGGGCAGGCATCCGACGTGCTCTGCGCCCTGTGGCTCGCCCGCCGCAGCGGGCTGTTCCTGCCCGGCACGACGCGCGGGCTGGTGGGCGCGCGGTCGCGGCTCGGGCTGGTGCCGTCGTTCAGGGCGGCCTCGGTCGGGCACGCGGCCTACACGCTCGCGACGCTGTACGCGAACGCCGCGTACAAGCGCCACCTCGCCGCCCGCGGCAACGCGCAGCGAGTGCTGCTCGATGCCGGCCAGGCGGCGATCCACGAGCGGCTGGCGCGCCAGGCCCGCTCGTGGGGGGTGGAGCTGTCGGCCTAGGTCGCGTTCGCGTACAGCAGCGAGCCGGGGGTGGTGAGCGTCTCGCCGGTCTCGAGCAGCGTCTTCAGGCCCGAGAGGATCATCGGCCAGCCGCCGTAGAGCTCGTTGTTCGCGCCCTCGCGTAGCTGGTCGTGCGTCACCGTCAGGCGGCAGGAGTCCTCGACCTGCTCGATCTCCCAGGTGACACGCGAGACGCCCTCGCTCTCGACGTCGTCGCTCCAGAGCGCGGTCATGGTCTGCACGAGCCGGCGCGGGGGATCCACCTCGAGGTTCTCGCCCTTGGCGATCCGCACCTCGCCGGTCGCATCCGACGACACGTAGCTCGAGCCCTCCGACCAATCCGACTCCGAACCGATCCCGAAGCTGTACTTGCGGCGCAGCTCCGAATTCGTGATCGCCTCCCAGAGCCGCTCCGGCGTCGTCTTGATGTAGATCTCGAAGACCTTCTCCATCGTCAATCCTCCAGTTCTCGCTTGAGCCCCGTCAGCGCTTGCGTCCAGGGCTCGGCGTATTTGCTCACCCACCTGTCGTGGATGAGCCGGATCGGGACGGGGTTCAGGAAGTGGAGCTTCTCGCGGCCGCGCCGCTTCGTCACCACGAGGTTCGCCTCCTCGAGCACCTTCAGGTGCTTCATCACGCCGAAGCGCGACATCGGGAGCCGGGCCTCGAGCGCCGTCAGCGTCTGCCCGTCGTCTTCGAACAGCTCGTCGAGCAGGCTGCGCCGGGTGGGATCCGCCAGGGCCTTGAACACCTCGTCCACGCCGGGGAGGATACGTGACCAAATGGTCACATGTCAAGCGACGGCGGCCAAGGGCTCCCGAGTCAGGCGGATCTCGCTCGCCGCGCTCGTAGACGATCAGACCTCGACCCTCCACCAGCCGGTAGGCGGTCCCCTCGGGGGTCATGTCCACCTCGATCGTCTGGCCGCGCACCTGGACCCGGAAGCGAAGCCGCTCCCAGCCCTCCGGGAGCTCGGGGTCGAAGTGCACCTCGCCGTCCGAGTCGCGCAGCCCGGCGAAGCCGGCCACCAGCGCGAGCCAGGCGCCGCCGGCGGACGCGATGTGGATCCCGTCCGCGGTGTTGCCGTGGAGGTCGAGCAGGTCGACCGCCACGGCGTCGTGGAAGTACGCGAGCGCGGCGTCCGCATATCCGACCTCCGACGCGATCACGCTTTGCACTGACGCCGAGAGGCTCGAGTCTCCGGTGGTGAGCGGGTCGTAGTAGTCGAAGGTCCGCCGCTTCTCCTCGTCCGAGAAGTGGTGCCCCACGAGGTATGTGGCGAGCACCACGTCGGTCTGCTTGATCACCTGGTGGCGGTAGATCTCGAGCGGGTGATAGTTGAGGAGCAGCGGATAGTGCTCCTCCGGCGTGTTCTCGAAGTCCCAGCGCTTGCGCTCGAGGAAGCGCTCGTCCTGGAGCACGATGCCGAGCTCCTCGTGGCGGGGCACGTACATCCGCTCGGCCGCGCGGCGCCAGCCGTCCACCTCGTCGTCGGTGAGGCCGGTCTCGAGCGCCAGCGCCGCCCACGCCGCCCGGTCCGCTCCCTGGAGCCACTCGACCACGCGCGTCGCGATCTCGAGGTTCTCCTTCGCCATCAGGTTCGTGTAGGCGTTGTTGTCCACGACGGTCGTGTACTCGTCGGGGCCGGTCACGCCCATGATCGAGAAGCGGCCGCCGCGGCGCTCGTCGAAGAACCCGAGCTCCATCCAGAAGCGGGCGGTCTCCACGACCACCTCGGCGCCCTGCTCGAGCATGAAGCCGAGATCGCCTGTCACGCGGTTGTACTGGTGCATCGCGTAGGTCACGTCCGCGTTGATGTGGTACTGCGCGGTGCCCGATGCGTAGAACGCCGAGGCCTCGTCGCCCGAGATCGTGCGCCACGGGAAGAGCGCCCCGCGGTGGCCGATCTCGCTCGCCCGCCTGCGGGCGGCGTCGAGCATTCCCACGCGGAACTCGAGCACGTGCTTCGCCCACTCCGGCGAGGTGTGCGCGAGGAACGGAACCACGTAGATCTCGGTGTCCCAGAAGTAGTGGCCCTCGTAGCCGCGCCCGGTGACGCCCTTGGCCGGCACGCCCAGGCCCTCGCCGCGGGCGGTGGCCTGCATGAGCTGGAACAGGTTGAAGCGGATCGCGAGCTGTACCTCCGGCGCGCCCTCGACCTCCACGTCGCTCCGGTCCCAGAAGCGCTCCACGTGGCGCGCGTGCGCGTCCTCCACGGCCGGGTAGCCGTGGCGCCGCGCGCGGTCGAGCGAGCGGTGCACCCGCTGCGCGAGCCTGCCCCGCTCCTCGGCGCCGGCCCAGTGGTAGGCGGCGAACTTCGACACGCGCAGGCTCTGGCCCGGCTCGAGGTCGGCGAGCACGTGGACGGTCGCATGGTCCCCGCCGGCGCTCGCCTCCGTGACCGTCTCCGCATCGGAGTCGATCTCGTGGTCCATGCCGGAGGCGAGTGCGAGGCCGCTGTTGCGCGTCTCGAGCTGGAGCACCGCTCGCAGCTCGGACGCGCTCGCCCGCTGCGGCACGAGCGGCCGCTCAACGAAGCCCTTTGCCCGGCGCGGGTCGTCCGAGACCACCTCGGCGTGCTCGATCGCGAGCTCGGAGCTGAGCGCGATCTCGGCGGGCCCGTCGAGGGCCACGACCTCGTAGTGGAGCGCCACGAGGTGGCGGTGGTCGAGCGACGCCAGCCGGCGCGAGCGCACGAGCAGGCGGTGCCCGCGCGGGGTGGCGAGCTCGACCTCGCGGGTGAGCACGCCACGGCGCATGTCGAGCGTGCGCTTGAAACGCAGCAGGTCCGGGCCGGCGAGATCGAACTGCACGCCGTCCACGAACAGCCGGATGACCGACGGATCGGGCGCCTGCACGATCGTCTGGCCGATCCGCGCGAGCCCGTAGGCGTCCTCGGGGTACTCGATCGGCCAGCTCTCGTAGAAGCCGTTCAGCGCCGCGCCTGTCTCGTGCGCCGGCACGCCCTCCTCGGGCGTGCCGCGCACGCCGAGGTAGCCGTTCGCCACGGCGAACACGGACTCCATCTGGGCCGAGTGCTCGGGACGGAACTCGCTCTCCGTGAGCTCCCAGCCGTCTTCGGTCTCGGCGAAGCGGTCCCAGAGCCTCATGCCAGCATCTCCTCGAGGTCCCCCACGACCATGTCGGCGCCGGCGGAGCGGAGCTCGCTCGGAGCCGCGTTCCGGGCGACGCCCACCACGAGGCCGAAGCCGCCGGCCCGTCCCGCGGCCACGCCGGCGAGCGCGTCCTCGATGACGATCGCGCGCTCGGGGTGTGTGTCGAGGCGGCGGGCCGCCTCGAGGAAGCCGTCGGGCGCCGGCTTCCCCGCCAGGCCGAGCTCGGCGATGTCGCGGCCGCAGACGGTGGTCTCGAACAGGCCGGCGATCCCGGCCGCGGCGAGCACCTCGTCGCAGTTCGCGCTCGAGGAGACGACGGCGGTCCGAACGCCGGCGCCGCGCAGGTGCTCCACCCAGCGGACCGAGCCGGGGAACGCCTCGACCCCGTCGCGGGCGAGCGCGTCCTCGACGAGCGCCTGCTTGCGGTCGCCGACGGCGCGCACCTGCTCGTCGTCGAGCTCGATGCCGCGCGAGCGCATGAAGTCCCGCACCCCGTCCTCGCGAGGCTTGCCGTCCACGTGTGCGAGGTAGTCGCGCTCGATGTCGAACGGCTCGATGATGCAGCTCGTCGAACACCGACTTCCAGCATCGCGCGTGAAGCGCGGCGGTGGACGTCAGGACGCCGTCGAGGTCGAAGAGGGCGGCGGTGAAGGCGGTGCTCGTCCATGCGAACACCTTGCCGCCGCGCGGGCGCCCCTACATCGGGGCAGCACCCTTATTCGTGACCCTGATCCCGCTCCGCGCGTTCGATTGCGCGCGCCACCTCGGCGCGGGAGGAGACGCCGAGCTTGCGGAACAGGTTGCGCATGTGCGCCTCCACGGTCTTGAGGCTCACGAACAGCTCACCCGCGATCTCGCGGTTCGTCTTGCGGTCCACGACCAGCCGTCCAACCTCGAGCTCGCGCTCGGAGAGGTCGGCGAGCGCCCCGGCGCCGGTGCCCTTCTGGGTGCGCCTGTGGATCCGGCGCCCGAGCTTGCGGAGCTCGCGCTCGGCGGCGTCGCGGTAGCGCACCGCGCCGCAGCCGTCGAAGGTCGACGCGGCACGCTCCAGTTCAGCCAGCGCGCGCTCGCGGTCGCCCGCCTCCGCGAGGGCGCGGCCCGCGAGCATCCGTGAGGTGGCCGCTTCAACAACCGCTCCGACTCCCTCGGCGCGCGCCGCGGATGCCAGCGCGAGGTCCGCCGCCACGTCTGCGTCGCCGGCGTCCAGCGCCACCAGGGCCGTCGCCCGCTCGGCCCACACCGCGGTCATCGGCAGGTCCACCGCCGCGGCGATCTCCACCGCGCGCTCGGCGGAGGCTCTCGCGGCGTCATGCTGGCCAAGCGAGAGCCGGCAGCGGGTCAGGAGCTCGAGCGCCATCGGCTTCCATCCGACGGGAGTGCGCTGGAGCTCCTCACCGCCGGGTTCGCCGACCAGAACCTCGATGGCGCGCTCGCACTCGCCCGCAGCATGCAGCGCGCCGGCGTACGCCACGCCGGCCCACCCCGAGACGAAGCTTTCGTCGAGTCCTCGCATCAGCTCGACCGCCTCCTCGGCTGCGGGCAGCGCAGTGTCGACGTCGCCGCAGGCCAGCGCCGACATCGACCGGTTCACGAGCGACCATGCGATCGCCTGGTCGATCCCGCCGACGCGCGCCGTCTCGAGCCCGACCTCCAGCACGGCGGCGGACTCGGCCAAGAGCCCGCGCATGAACCGCGCGGTGCCGAGCGTGGGGACGATCGTCGGCGCCATCTGCCCGGTCGCGCGGGCCACCTCGAGCCCTCGCTCGGCATGCGCGATCGCCTCGTCGAAGCGGTCGAGCTCGAGTTCGGCGGCTCCGAGGTACCCGGCCGTGTCCGGCCGGCGGGCGAGCTCGTCGTCGGACAACCCGTCCACAAGGGCGGCGGCCTCCGTCCGAGCGCGATCCGCCTCCGCCACCTCTCCGCTGCATGCGCCGCCGAGCGCGACCATGGCGGCGGCGGTGGCGATGAGCGTGGAGTCGCCGTGGGGCCGCGCCGTCTCCAGGGCCCGCGCACCCCACCTGCGGGCGGCGTCGTACTCCGCGCTGAACATGCCGTCCACGGCCAGCTCCAGCATCAGCGCGACGCCCTCGGGCGACTCGGGCTCGGGCAGGCGGTCGAGTGCCTCGGCGAGCCGTCTGCGGGCGAGGTCGTGGCGGCCGAGGAAGTGCTCAACGCCGGCGCACGCGACGGTGAGCTGGACCCAGGTGGCAACGGCGTCCTCGGGGACGAGCGCGAGCGTCTCGAGCAGAGTCGAGCGGCTCTGCTCGAGCTGGCCGCTCGTGGCGAGCGCCGCGGCGAGAGCCATGAGGAGTCCGAGGCGCTCCTCCGGCGGTGCGTCGTGGGGTAGGACGCGGAGCGCCGCGGCGAACCAGCGCGCGGAGCTGGCCGGAGCTCGCAGCATGACCGCGCCACCGGCCTCGCGGAGCAGCGTCGATCGCGGCCGCGTCGCCCGGCCGCGCCGCGTGCTCCACGTGGTGCGCGCGCGCCGCCGCGGATGCGCCGTGCGAAGCGAGCGCCTCCGCGCAGCGCTCGTGCGCGTCCAGGACCCAGCCGCCGGGCGCCGTCTCGTAGACCGCCGTCCGCACGAGCGGGTGGCGAAAGCGGAAGCGGCGCGGCACCTCGGTGCGCCGCACCAGATCGGCCGCGAGCAGCTCGTCGAGCGCCTGCGAGGCCATGGAGTCGTCGGCCGCCGCGGCGGCGGCGGCGAGCTCCGGCTCAAACGGGTCGCCGGCGACCGCGGCGCCGTCGAGCAGGCGGCGAGCGGGCTCCCCGAGCTGCGCCAGTTCCTCCGTGAGCGCGGCTGCCACCGTGGCGGGCACCTGTACGCCGGTCAGCGCCATGTCGCCGCCGGACGGCTGGAGGCTCCCGCCGCGCTCCGCCGACCGCGCAAGCTGCTCGAGATAGAAGGGGTTGCCCCCGCTCTCGCGATAGATCGTCTCGGCCAGGGCGCCGTCCATCGCCGCCCCGAGCAGTGCGGCGGCGTCATCGCGCCCGAGCGCGCCGAGCTCCACCTGTGCGAGCTTGTCCGCTCGCGCGGCGCGGTCGAGGGCGCCCGCGAGCCGGGGCGTGATCTGCCGCGGCCGCGCGGCGAGCGCGAACAGCACGGCGGCGGCCGGCGGGCGGCGGAGGAGCGCGGCGAGCAGGTCCACGGAGGCCGAGTCCGCCCAGTGGACGTCGTCGAGGAGAAGCACGAGCGGCTTCGTCGCGGCCACGCGCTCGAGGAGCTCGCGAACGGCGCGGTGGACGCGGTAGCGCTCGTCCTGAGACGGCGGCGCCCCGGCGATGGCGGCGAACTCGGACAGGGAGGGGAGAAGCTGGCCGAGCTCGGCCTTGACGCCGTCCTCGAGCGACTCGAGCTTGCGCGGGTCCAGGCCGGCGACGTACTCGTCGAGTGCGTCCACGAACACCCAGAAGGGGAGATCCGATTCGAGCTCGGAGGCGCTTCCGGCCAGAACGGTCTGTCCCTGGGCCCCCGCGCGCGATTCGAGCTCGGCGAGCATCCGCGTCTTCCCGATTCCGGGCTCGCCCAGGAATGCCACGGCGGCCGGCTCGCCCGATCGGAGCCGTTCCACGGCGTCCTCGACCACGCCGATCTCCTCGGCCCGCCCGACGAGCTGCTCGGCGACGGTGGCCATGTCCTTGTCCCACGCGCGAGCATAACCCGGTGCAGAACTAGGGTCGGGAATCAGGGTGGTGCCCCAATGTCAGGGCGGGGCTGCGCCGGGAGGCTCTTCGCATGCCCCGTTTCCTCGTCCACCACCGCCACCTGGCCCGCGAGTGCGGCATCGCCTACTCGTCGTTCAGGGGGCACGAGACCTCGCTCCGCCAAAGCAAGGCACTCGCCTCGTGCGAGTTCGGCGGGCACGAGATCTGGTGGGCCGTGGAGGCCACGACCGAGGCGGACGCTCTCGCGCTGCTGCCGTTCTTCATCGCCGAGCGTTCCACCGCGGTCGAGGTCACGGAGGTGCGGATCCCATGAACCCCAAGGAGGAGCCCATGTCACCCGCCCAGAAGCTTTACCCGCGCCGTTGGCAGGCGCTCGTCGTGCTCGCGATGAGCCTGCTGATCGTCTCCGTCGACAACACCATCCTCAACGTCGCGCTGCCGACGATCCGCGAGGAGCTCGACGCAAGCTCCAGCCAGCTCCAGTGGATCGTGGACAGCTACCTGCTCGTGTTCGCCGTGCTGCTCCTGATCGCCGGTGCTCTGGGAGACCGCTTCGGCCGCAAGAAGGCGCTCGTGGTCGGCCTGACGATCTTCGGCGCCGGTTCTGTGCTGGCGGCGATATCGGGCGGCTCTACCGAGCTGATCGCGTCGCGTGCGCTTATGGGCGTCGGCGCGGCGGCGATCATGCCGACCACCCTCTCGATCCTCACGAACATCTTCCCGGAGAACGAGCGTCCGAAGGCGATCGCGATCTGGGCCGCGGTCGCGGGCATGGGCGTGGCAATCGGCCCGATCTCGGGCGGGTGGCTGATCGAGAACTTCGCCTGGAGCAGCATCTTCCTCGTGAACATCCCGATCGTGATCGGCGGCCTGATCGCCGGCGCGATCCTGATCCCCGAGTCGCGCGACCCGGAGCCGAAGCCGCTCGACTTCTCCGGCGCGGGCCTCTCGATGGCGGGGCTCACCGTGTTCGTCTGGGGCCTCATCGAGGCATCCGAGCGGGGCTGGACCGACCCGACGATCCTGGGCGCGTTCGCGATCGGCGCGGGCATCATGGCCCTGTTCGTGGCATGGGAGCGCAGAAGCGACCACCCGATGCTCGACGTGAGCGTGTTCCGGAACAGGCGGTTCAGCGCGGCAAGCGTCGCGGTCGGGTTCGTCTTCTTCGCGCTGATGGGCGTCGTGTACTTCCTGACCACCTACCTGCAGTCGGTCATGGGCTACTCGGCGCTCGAGGCGGGCATCCGGATGCTGCCGGTTGCCGGTGGCCTGGTCGCGGCGACGAAGCTCTCGGTGGAGGCCACCAAGCGGCTCGGCACCAAGGTTGTCGTGGCCGCCGGCCTCGCGACCGTGGGCTCTGCGCTGTACCTGCTCAGTACCTGCGGCGTCGACACCGGCTACGGCCGGGTCGCCCTGGCGCTGGCGCTGATGGGCATCGGGATGTCGCTTGCGATGTCGCCCGCGACCGAGTCGATCATGGGCTCGCTGCCGAAGGCGAAGGCCGGCATCGGGTCCGCGATGAACGACGTGGTCCGCGAGGTCGGCGGCACGCTCGGCGTCGCGGTGCTGGGCAGCGTGCTGGCGTCGGGCTACGGCGACGGCATGGACGGCGCGGTGAAGGGCCTGCCGCACGACGCGGCCGAGGCCGCCAGTGACAGCGTCGGCGGCGCCCACGAGGTCGCGGCTCAGATGGGTGGGGAGGCCGCGGCGCGGCTCAGCGCCGTCGCGAACCAGTCGTTCGTCGACGCGATGTCGACCTCGGCCACGCTCGCTGCGGGCGTCGCGATCGCCGGTGCGCTGATCGCGCTCGCGTTCCTGCCCTCGCGGGCGCGGGGCGGCGCGGTTCCGGTTCCAGTTCCGGTTCCGGCCTAGTCAGGAGGCGGCGGCAGGTCCTCCAACCAGGAGGACCTGCCGCCGTTGTCGTCCCAGAGCACGGGGAAGGCCCGAACCCTCCCTTGGACGAATTTGTCCCAGGTAGCCTCTGCTTCCGATGCGGGATGTGAGCGACTTCCTGGCCGCTGTCGCGGAGGCGACGCCCGCCCCGGGCGGGGGGACGTCCGCGGGGGTGGTTGCGGCCGTGGCCGCCGCTCTGGTCGAGATGTCGGCGGGGTTGGGGGGCCGCTCGGATGTCGCCGAGCGCGCTTCCGAGTGCCGACGGCGGGCATTGGAGTTGGCCGAGGCGGAGCTGTCCTCCTATGCGCCGGTGCTGGAGGCGTCGGGCGAGTCGGAGCGCTCGCGCGCGCTTGCCGTCGCGAGCGAGCCGCCGGCTCAGATCGCCGAGGTGGCGGCGGACGTGGCCGAGCTGGGCGCGGACGTGGCCGGCTCCGCCTCGCCGGCGGTGCGGGGGGATGCGCTGACCGGGGTGGTCCTGGCCGAGGCGGCCGCGGTGGCCGCGGCGGGGCTGGTGGAGATCAACGTGGGGTCGGGGCCGGTCCTCGACCGCGCGCGGGAGGCCGAACGGCGGGCATCGAAGGCCCGCTCATCGACCGGGTCCGGCTGACCTGTGTCCTCTTAACCCCGATATACGGGGCAAAGAGGGCAGAGGTTGCAGGTCAGCGCGCGATTGCGCCGAGGCTGTCCTCGCGGAGTGCCGCTCGCAGTCGGGCGCCGAGGTGGAAGCGGGGCTCGGGGCCGTCGACGAGGCGGGCGGGGTGGATCCCGCGGATCGAGGATGCGAGCAGCACCTCGTCGGCCGCCGCGATCCGGTCGAGCGTCAGGCGCTCCTCGCGCGCGGGATGCAGTGCGAGCACTCGCGCTCGGACGGTGCCGGGAAGCTGACGGCCGTCCAGCGGCGGCGTCACGAGGTGGCTTCCCTCGACGACGAAGACGTTCGCGTAGGCGGCCTCCAGCACGTCGCCGTCCAGGTCCACGAGCAGCGGCACGGCCTCGAGCCTGACGGCGAGCTCGTCGAGCAGCGAGCGGTCGACCCACTTGTGCGCGCCGAGCCCGCCGGGAAGGACCGCGGGGGCGACCGTCACGGGGTCCGGAGCGGGCTCGGATGCGAGCGGCTCCGCCTCCACCTCGATGCCCTCCGGGCCCGCGAGCACGCGGATTCGCCCGAGCGGCGCGCCGGCCGCGGCCGCGAGCACTCGCGCGTGCGTCTCCGCCGGCAGCTCCTCGCCGTACAGCGCTCCGACGCTGCGCGCGAGTCGTGCCAGGTGCGCGCGGGCATCGACCGGCACGCCGCCGCGCACGAGGATCGTCTCGAACACCCCGAGCGCGGGGTCCGGGCGGTCGGCGCCGCCGGCGAGGGCGGGCACGGGCGCCACGCGGGTCACGCGCGGCTCCTCCTCGAGGCGGGCGCCCGCGGCGGCCACCACCGGGCGCGCCTTCACGAAGCACTCCTCCAGCTCCTTCTCGGCCACCGAGTCGGCCACGATGCCGCCGCCGGCGCCCATCCAGATCCGCTCGCCGCGCAGCTCGAGCGTCCGGATCGCCACGTTCAGCTCCAGCCCGGCGACCGGGCTCGCGTAGCCGACCGCGCCCGTGTACGCCTCGCGTCCGCCCGCCTCGAGCTCCGCGATCACGCGCATCGCCTGGATCTTCGGCGCGCCGGTCACCGAGCCGGGCGGGAAGCTCGCCCGGAGGAGGTCGCCGTTCCCGGCGCCCTCGCGCAGCGTGCCGCGCACGGTCGAGACGAGGTGCCACACGCCCGGCGCGGGCCGCGGGTCGTTCAGCGCCGTCACCTCGATCGAGCCGTACTCGCACACGCGGCCCAGGTCGTTTCGCATGAGGTCGACGATCATCACGTTCTCGGCGCGGTCCTTCGCGGACGCGGCGAGCGCGGCGCGGGCGTCGTCGCCGCGGGTGCCCTCGCGGCCCTCCGAGATCACGCGCGGGGCGGTGCCCTTGATCGGCTCCGTGACCACCTCGCGGCCGCGGCGGCGGAGGAACAGCTCGGGCGAGAGGCTGCACACCGCGCCCCACGGGCCGGCCACGACGCCCGCCTGGCGCGGCTCGAGCGTGGCGGCGGTGCGGGCGAACAGGTCGAGCGGGTCGCCCTTCCATTCGGCCTCGAGCCGGAGGCACAGGTTCGCCTGGAAGATCTCGCCGGCGGCGATGCGCTCGCGGCAGTCGTCGATGGCGGCCATGTGACCGGCGCCGCCGGGCGCGGCGGGCTGGAACGTGCCGACCCAGACCGGCCGCTCGCGGACCCCCTCGGCGAGCCGGGAGCGGAGCAGCTCGAGCCGCGCGGTCAGCGCGGCCTCGCGCCGGTCGCGTCCACAGCGCCTCGAACCACCACCGCCCCTCCGCGTCGAGCCGGAGGAGATGGTCGTAGAACGCGAGCGCGAAGTCGGGCAGCGGCACGTGCCGCGGCGGTGGCGGCGGGATCCGCTCGAGCCGCCCGCCGAGGTTGTAGCCGAGGTAGCCGAACCAGCCGCCGCCCACGCCCCGTTCGTCGCTCTCGACCTCGGGCTGGCGGTCCACCAGCTCGAAGGGGTCCTCATCCGGCCCGGCGACCGCGACCGGCTCGGATCCCACGAGCGCGCCGCCGCCCGCCCAGTCGCCCGCGAGCGCGAACGGGTGCGCGTCGCCGCGCACGAGCAGCGCACCCTCGGCGGCCGTGGCCGTTCCCTCGAGCTCGATTCGAACGAGGCGGGCGCGGTCTGGCACCTGCATGGCCTCAGACTCCCGCATCGGCGGCCAGGAATGCCACCTCGTCGCCGCCCGCGAGCGGCAGTTCCGGGTGGCGGGCGATCTGGTCGCCGTTCACGGCGGCCACGACGTGACGGTCGAGCGCGACTCCCGCCGCGCTGGCGGCCGCCTCGAGCGTCGCGGCCCGCACCGTCAGCGGCTCGCGGCCGAGGTTCGCGGCGAGCCTGCCGAAGCGGCGCACCGTCACGCTCGGGGCGGCCCGCGACCGCGCGCGCTCGTAGTCGTCCGGCTCGTTGAGGTTGAGCACCGAGAGCAGCTCGGGGTCCGCCGCGGCGAGCGCGGCGTCGCGCAGGAGGTCCTCCTCGCTCAGCTCGCGCACCCGGCTGCGCTCGAACAGGAAGGCGGGCCGCATCCGGTCCTCGGCGATCAGCTCCTCGACCACCGGAGCGAGCGAGGTCCGGTACGCCGCCGCCAGCGGGTGGTGGAAGCCGTGGACCACCGGAAGCGCGACGTCCACGTCCTCCCGGCTCCCGGCGTTCGCGACCGCGCGCACGAAGGCCGGGTGGAGGAGGGGCACGTCGGTGGAGGAGACGTACGCGATGGCCGCCTCCTGCGCGGCGGCCGACAGCCCGGCGGCGAGGCCCTGAAGCGGCCCGCGCCCCTCGGCGGCGTCCTCGACCACCCTCACACCCGGCGGCAGGTCCGGAAGCTCCTGGTCGGGCGCGCGAACGACGATCACCGGCCCGCCCGTGGCCCGGCCGACGATGCCCGTGACTCGATGGAGCAGCGTGGATCCATGCCACTCGAGGCTTGCCTTGGGCCGGCCCATGCGAGTGGAGCGGCCCCCGGCCAGCACGACACCGGCCACCGCACTCACGCCGCGATTGTACCTATTTGCTCAAACACGTCGTGGCAACGTAGCGGCCGTGGCGGTCCGAGCGCTCGAGCGGGAACGCGAGCGATCCGTTCACGGCCCACAGCTCGGTGTGCCGGTCGCTGACCGCCCAGCCCGGAGGCCAGCGGCTCACGTCGGCGTCCTGGAGCGCCGCCACCAGCGCCTCCGCGACCGCCTCCGCGCCGCGTTCGCGCACCGGCCGGCGCTGCCGGAAGCGCACCACGCAGTGATGGGAGGGCACGATCTCGTGCACCTCGGGATGGTCGATGTGCGCCACACGTTGCACTCGGGGCGAGAATAGGCGCATGGAGCACGTCGTCATCAAGGTCCGCGAGAACGGGCCGTACAAGGTCACGGGTCCCGTGACGATCGTCGACGCCGACGGCAACGAGTTCGACATCCCCGAGGGCGACAGCATCGTGCTGTGCCGGTGCGGCGCGTCGACCACGAAGCCCTTCTGCGACAAGACCCACTCGAAGATCGGCTTCGAGGCGGCCGAGCGCGCGGTGAGCCGCGGGCGTAGTCTGGATCCATGACCGAGTCAGAGGCCCGGGCCGAGAGCGACCGCCTTGCGGAGGAGCATCCCGATCGCGCGACGGTCACGTGGGTGCCGCGCCAGGAGGCGTCCGGGGACTGGTCCGTGGTGAGGGTCCCGCGCCCGCGGCCGTCGATCGACCGTGACCGGCTCCGCCCCGGCTTCGAAGAGGACGTGCGCCCGGACCCGGGCCAGGACGTGCCGAGGGAGCCGAACCCCTACTGGGGCATCTAGGCGGCCGACCGGCGTCCGGGCGTCCGCGAACGCGAGCAGCGCGTCGCGCTCCGGCGCGGGGTCGAGCGTCAGCGCGGGCGGCTCGTGCTCCGCGACCCAGCTCGCGACGATCCTGATCTCGTCGATCTCGTCCGCGGGAACCGCCGCGCGCCCGGGTGGGCGTGACAGCGCGGCCTCGGTTCGCTCGACCAGCTCGGACGCTCCCGGCAGCGGGCCCCAGTCGAGCAGCCGGCCCTGCACGATCCAGAACGCGTCGAAGCGCTCCTTCACCGGGTGCCGCGCCAGCACCAGGCGGGGAGCGCTGTGCGTCGCGCGGAGCATGCCGTCGAGCCGCTCCAGCACCCAGGCCAGCCGCTCCTTTCGCCGCAGCAGCGCCGCCGCCCGCTCGAAGCGCTGCGCGTCGGAGGCCTCGCGCATCCGCGCGTCGAGCTCCTCGATCAGCGCCTCGCCCGCTCCCGGCCGCTCGAAGTGCGCGAGCGCCGCGTCGAGCTGGCGGCGGTAGGCGTTCGGGTCGAGGTCGCCGAGGCACGGCGACACGCAGCGGCCCATCTGCCCGTACGCCGAGGGGTGCGGTCGCAACTTCAGCTTCCGCCCGCAGTGGCGCAGGCGGTACAGCGAGGTGAGCTGGTCGGCCAGCTCCGTGGCGAGCGGGCGGCTCCCCAGCGGCCCGATGTTCACCGCGTGCCCGGCCGCCGGCTCGGAGGCCACCTCGAGCACCGGGTAGGGGATGTCGAGGCGGCAGCGGAGGTAGCAGTAGCGGTCGGTGCGCTTCAGCGCCTTGTTGCCGGCCGGCCTCCATTCCTTGATCAGCCGGTTCTCGAGCACGAGCGCGCCGAGCTCCGAGTTCGTCGGCCGGTAGTCCACGATCTCGGCTCGCTCGGTCCACCCGGCGGGCGCGCAGAAGTGGGCGCGCGCGCGCGAGCGGAGCGACACCGACTTCCCCACGTACAGCGGCTTCCCGCGCTCGTCCCGGAAGACGTAGACGCCGGGGTCGTCGGGCAGCGTCGAGAGGTCCGGCCGCTGTTCCGGCGGGATCCGCTCGGCCGGCTCGGTCTTCCGCGCGCGGCGGCGGGAGCGCAGCAGGTCGAGCGCGTCGCCGAGCGTCGGCGCGTTCGCGCACAGCTTCGGGAACAGAGCGCAGAACACGCGCGCGCACGTGAGGGCGTCCGGGAGCGCGCGGTGCACCTCGTCGACCTCGATGCCGAGCGACCCGGCCAGCGGGGCGAGCCCGCGCTTGCGCGCCAGCGGCGCGAACCGGCGGGCGAGCTGCACCGTGCACAGGACCGGCGGCCGCGGCCACTCGATGCCCGCGCGCTCGAACTCCTGGCGCAGCACGCGCACGTCGAAGCGCGCGTTGTGCGCCACGAGCACGCGCCCCTCGAGCAGGTCGGCGATCTCGGGCAGCACCTCCTCGCGCGGCGGCGCTCCGTCCACCATGCCCTGTGTAATGCCGGTGAAGCGCTGGATCCCGCGCGAGAGCGGACGCTCGACGCGGACCAGCGAGTCGTAGGTCTCGTGGAGCTCCCCTCCGCCGACCAGCACCGCCCCGACCTCGGTCATCTCGCAGAGGTCGCCGCCGTAGCCGTTCGTCTCGGTGTCGAGCGCGAGGAATTCGGCGGGGGCGAGCGGTGCATCGAGCTTCAACACGAACCAGCCATCGAACCGCGCCGACCGGACGGATGGGATGAATCTGTCCAGCCCCGGGCTTAGCCTCGCGGGATGGCCCGCTCCGCCACCGTCTTCGCCTGCACCTCGTGCGGCCACGAGAGCCCGAAGTGGCACGGCCGCTGTCCGGGCTGCAGCGAGTGGAACACGATGGCCGAGGAGAAGCGGGCGTCGGCGCCGGCCGGGCGCGGCGGCTCGGCGCCCACCCGGGCCGCGGGGCGGGCGCTCACACCGGTGCCGCTCGGCCAGGTCCAAGCACCGAAGGTTGGGCGGATGTCCACCGCGATCGGCGAGCTCGACCGTGTCCTGGGCGGCGGGCTCGTGCCCGGGTCCCTGGTGCTGATCGGGGGCGCGCCCGGCATCGGCAAGTCGACGATCACGACGGCCGCGCTGGCGAACCTCGCGGCGGCCGGGCAGAAGGTCCTGTACGTGTCGGGTGAGGAGTCGGCGGCCCAGGTCAGGCTGAGAGCCGAGCGACTCGGGCCCCACGCCCTGCAGGTGCCGATCGTGGCGGACACGGACGTGGAGTCCGTGATCGCGACCCTGGAAGCCGAGCGACCGGACGTGTGTGTCGTGGATTCGGTGCAGGTCCTTTACGACCCGGCCCTCACCGGTGCACCTGGATCCGTTTCGCAGGTGAGGGAGGTGGCGGGACGGCTGATGCGCGTCGCCAAGGAGCGCGGGATCGCGACCCTGCTCGTGGGCCACGTGACGAAGGAGGGCTCGCTCGCCGGCCCGCGCGTGCTCGAGCACCTCGTGGACTGCGTGCTCTCGTTCGAGGGCGAGCGCGAGCGCACCTACCGGACGCTGCGCGCGCTGAAGAACCGCTTCGGCTCGACGAACGAGGTCGGCGTGTTCGAGATGCACGAGCAGGGGCTCGTGGAGGTGGAGGACGCCTCGGCGCGGTTCGTGAACGAGGCCACCCGCGCGCCCGGCTCGGTGGTGCTCTGCGCGATGGAGGGCTCGCGCCCGCTGCTCGTGGAGGTGCAGGCGCTGGTGGCGCCGAGCGAGCTGGTGCCCCCGCGTCGGGTCGCCAACGGTGTGGACCGCAACCGGCTCGCGCTCGTGCTCGCGGTCCTCGGCCGCCACGGCGGGATCTCGTTCGGATCCGCCGACGTCTTCGTCTCCGTGGCCGGCGGAGTGCGGGTCGACGAGCCCGGCGCCGACCTGGCGATCGCGCTCGCGCTCGCCTCGGCGTCGAAGGGGATCGTCCCGGCGGCCGGCGGGCCCCTCGCGGCCTTCGGCGAGCTCGGCCTGACGGGCGAGCTCCGCCACGTCGGCCACGCGGACCGCCGGATGGCCGAGGCGCGGAAGTTCGGGCTGGAACGGGTGGTGTGTCCTTCGGACCGCGTGAGCACGCTGCGGGCCGCGCTGAGCGCGCTGTCGAGGGGCTCTGAAGAAGAGGCCCAGGCGGCCTGATTCTCGGTGCCTGCAGTAGTTCCGGGACTATTTGTCCCGTTTCTACGACCGGCTCCGAATCGGCGCGAAATAGACCCCTTCAAAGCGGTCGTTTTCGGCCGCTCAGCCAACCAAAACGCCTGCATATCCCCACACCCGGCCCGGAAACGCCGCCTATCCCGTAGAATTGGCTCAATGCCGTACGCCGGAGACGACGTTGCAGAGCTCGAGGCGCGGCAGGAACCGAGGCTCGTTCGGGCCCTGGAGATGGTGGCCCCTGGCACCGCCGTTCGCGAGGGCCTCGACAACATCGTCCAGGGCGGAACCGGTGCCCTGATCTGCATCGGGGAGTCGGAGGAGCTCAGCTTCCTGCTGTCCGGCGGCGTCAAGCTCGACGTCGACTACACGCCCGCGATGCTCTACCAGCTGGCCAAGATGGACGGCGCGATCGTCCTCGCCGCGAACGGCACCAAGATCATGTGGGCGAACGTCCAGCTCATGCCGGACCCCACGATCCTCTCGCTCGAGACCGGCACCCGGCACCGCACCGCCGAGCGCGTCTCGAAGCAGACCGATGCGCTCGTGATCGCCATCAGCGCGAGCCGCAGCGTCGTGTCGCTCTACCTCGACGGAGCGAAGTACATCCTCGAGGACATCCCCGTGGTGCTCGCCAAGGCGAACCAGGCGCTCGCCACGCTCGACAAGTACCGCAGCCGCCTGGACCAGGTCTCGACGAGGCTCACCGCGCTCGAGTTCGAGGGCGGGGTGACCCTGCACGACGTGCTCACCGTGCTCCAGCGGTCCGAGCTCGTCACGCGCATGGCAGTCGAGATCGAGCGCTACATCGTCGAGCTGGGCGCCGAGGGGCGCCTGATCGAGATGCAGCTCGAGGAGACGATGGTCGGCGTGGCGGCCGACAAGTCCGCGCTCGTGCGCGACTACATCGTCGAGCACTCGGATGAAGGCTTCGCCATGGTCCTGGACTCGCTGGCTCGCCTGCCGCACCAGGACCTACTCGACTTCGGCCGCCTGGCCGAGCTTCTGGGCTACGACCGGAAGCTGAACACACTCGACCATCCCGCCTCGCCGCGCGGCTACCGCATCCTCGGGCGCATCCCACGCCTTCCGAAGATGGTGGTTCAGTCGATCGTCGGCGAGTTCAGCGGGCTGGACGAGATCCTCGCCGCCGCCGACCCGGAGCTGGAAGCGGTCGAGGGCGTGGGGGACATGCGTGCGAAGGACATTCGCGAGGGCCTTCGCCGCCTCCAGGAGATCAACCTCGTGGACCGGTATCTGCAAACCTGAAAACCAGACGGCGCGCCGGATTGCGCCATGAAGAAAGCAGGAGGGATCGTCATCAGCGACGCAGTGTTGGAAGAGGAATTCATCGAGGACCTCGACATCGATCGAGAGCCGACCGTGTACGAGATCGGCGACCAGGTCGTCTATCCCCATCACGGGGCGGGATTGGTCCTCAAGAAGGAGCAGAAGGAGGTGCTCGGCGAGAAGCGCGAGTACCTGACCATCAAGATCCTTCATAACGACATGACCGTGATGGTCCCGTGCTGCAACGCCGACAAGGCGGGTCTTCGGCGCGTGATCGGCGAGGCAGACGTCAAGAAGGTGCTTGCTGTCCTTCGCGACGACGTCAGCCAGATGCCGAAGAACTGGAACCGGCGCTTCAAGCACAACCGCGAGAAGATCAAGACCGGCGACGTCTTCGAGCTCGCGGAGGTCGTCCGCAACCTCGCCATCCGGGAGACCGAGAAGGGGCTCTCCACCGGCGAGAAGCAGATGTACACCCGTGCCAAGAAGATCCTCGCGTCCGAGCTGATGTACGCGCTCGACATGGAGGAGGACGAGGCCGAGTCGCATCTGGAGGAGCTGATCGCGGAGGCGCACGCGAGCCGTAACGGGGCGCCCGCGACGGCGTAGGCGGACATCGAGATGAGTGTCGTCGGCATCGTTCCGGCCGGCGGCAGCGGCGAACGCCTTGGTGCCGACCGGCCCAAGGCGTTCGTCGTTTGTGCCGGCCGCCCGCTCGTCGAGTGGAGCCTCGACGTGCTCCGCTCGGTCTGCGACCGCGTGGTGGTCGCGGCCCCGCACGGCTACCACGACGCGCCGGACCACGTGCTCGGCGGGGAGTCGCGGTCGGCGTCGGTGCGGAACGCGCTCGAGGCCGCGCCGGAGGCGACCGTCGTCGTCGTGCACGACGCGGCGCGCCCGCTCGTGACGCGCGACCTCGTGGAGCGGTGCGTTGCCGCGCTCGGGCCGGGCATCGACGGCGCGATCGCGGCGGTCCCGATGACCGACACGGTCAAGCAGACGGCGAACGACCGCCGCGTCGTCCGCACGCTCGACCGCTCGTCGCTGTGGTCGATCCAGACCCCGCAGGTGTTCCGCGCCGACGTGCTGCGGCGCGCCCTGAAGCGCGACGCCGCGGCGCTCGCCGCCGCCACCGACGACGCGATGCTGGTGGAGGAGGCCGGCGGCGTCGTGCACGTGGTGGAGGCGCCGCCGGAGAACATCAAGGTCACGCGCGCCTCGGACCTGAAGATCGTCGAGGCGCTCCTTGCTGACTGACTACCACGTGCACCTCCGCCCCGACGACGAGGGCACGACCGCGGAGCGCTACTTCACGGAGGCGAACGTCGACCGCTACCGCGAGGCCGCCGGCGAGCGGGGGATCGAGGAGCTCGGAGTGGCCGAGCACATCCACCGCTTCGTCCAGTCGCTCGACGTCTGGCGGCACCCCTGGTACCTGCACTGGGCGGCCGACGACGTGGACGAGTACTGCGACTTCGTGCGCGGCTCGGGGCTGAAGCTCGGCATCGAGGCCGACTTCCTCCCCGCGCGCGAGGACCGGGTGATGAACTTCCTCGACGGCCGGCCGTGGGACTACGTGGTCGGCTCGGTGCACTTCATGGGCGAGGACGCGGTCGACATCCACGGCTACACCGACTGGGAGGCCTGGGACATCTGGCGCGGCGGCGACCCGGACCGGATCTGGTCGCGCTACTTCGAGACCCTCGGCGAGGCGGCCCGGTCGGGGATGTTCGACATCCTCGCCCACCCGGACCTCGTGAAGGTGTTCGGCTCCAAGGTCCCGGTGCCGGACGGCGACCTGCGCCGCTTCTACGAGCGGGCGATGGACGGGATCGCGGAGAGCGACGTGTCGATCGAGGTGTCGACGGCCGGGCTGCGGAAGCCCATCGGCGAGATCTACCCGGCGGCGCCGTTCCTCGAGATGTGCCTGGACGCCGGGCGCCCGGTCGCGCTGTCGAGCGACGCGCACACGCCGGAGCAGCTCGGCCACGAGTACGAGCGGGCGGTGGAGTGGCTCGCGGGGCTCGGGGTGACGCGAGCTGAGCGTGTTCTCAGGCCGGACCCGGACGCTGGAGCCGATCGGATGAGGACGGGAATCGGCTTCGACTCGCACCGCCTGGAGGCCGGCCGGAAGCTGGTGCTCGGCGGAGTGGAGATCGACTCCGAGCGCGGTCTCGCCGGCCACTCGGACGCGGACGTGCTGACCCACGCGATCATCGACGCCCTCCTGGGAGCGGCCGGCCTCGGCGACATCGGCCAGCACTTCCCGGACACGGACGAGCGCTGGAAGGACGCGGACTCGCTGGACCTCCTGGGGCGCGCTCGCGAGCTGCTGCGCGACGAGCGCTACGAGATCGGCAACATCGACGCAACGGTCATGTGCGAGACGCCGAAGTTGTCGCCATTCCGTGACGAGATGCGCGCGCGGCTGGCCGAGGCGGCGGGCGTGGACGAGCGTGCGGTGAACGTGAAGTTCACGACCGGCGAGGGAATGGGCTTCGTGGGACGTGGCGAGGGGATTGCCGCCCTCGCGATAGCGACGCTCGGCTAGCCCGGGACCAGCTCGCTCACGCGCCGTGCCTCGGCCACGGGGTCGCCGTCCAGGACGAGGACGTTCTCGGGCTCGACGCCGGCCGCGCCGGCGGCGGCGACCGCGACGGTGTGGTCGCGCGCGAGCGTCTCCAGGTCGGCGGCGACAGGCGCGAGCAGCTCGGGCGTCGTCGAGCTGACGACGACGAGGTCCGGCCGGACGGCACGGGCGGCGTTCAGCACGCTCTCGATCGGCGTGTCGCTGCCGAGGAAGTCGATCCGCCAGCCGTGGGCACGCAGCACCAGCCCGAACGCGATCAGGCCGAGGTCGTGACGCTCGCCGGGCGGGCAGGCGAGCAGGGCGCGGCGCCCGCTGCCGCCGCCCCATCCGCGTGCGAGGCCGAGCAGGCGCCCGCGAAGCACGTTCGACGCGAAGTGCTCGTGGGCCACGGACAGCTCGCCCCGTTCCCACCGTTCGCCGACGTCACGGAGGAACGGCACAACCACCTCTGAGAGGACGGCCTCCAGCGTCGTCGTGGCGAGCAGCTCGTCGAAGATCGCCTGTGCCGCCGGTTCGTCGTAGGACTCGACGGCGCGCGAGAGCGCCGCCCGGAGGGTGCCTGGGTCGAATGCGGCGCCCTGCGAGCCGTCCGGCGGGACCTCGGGGCCGAGCGGCGTGCTGGCCGCCAGGGTCGCGGCTTCCCTGGCCGCCAGGCCGCTCGCGATGTGCCGCGACATCGACCGAACCCGCTCGAGGTCGGCCAGCGAGTAGAGCCTCAGGCCGCCCGGCGAGCGCATCGGCTGAAGCAGCCCGTAGCGCCGCTCCCACGCTCGCAGCAGCTCCGGGCTCACGCCGGACCGCCGGCTCAGCTCGCCGATCCGGAGATGTGACTCCTGGTTCACGAGAGGAACACTACAACACCTGTACAGGACCTTGACAAACCTGCAATAGGCCTCTACGGTGCGCCTCTAGATCTGTACAACATCTATACAGGAGGTGCACAGTGAAGAAGCTCGACCTGCTCGCCGCGACGCTCGTGATCGTCGGCGGGCTGAACTGGGGACTCGTCGCGATCGCGGAGTTCGACCTCGTCGCCTGGATCTTTGGCGAGGAGTTCGGGGCCACGAACGCCGCGAGCCGGATCGTCTATGGGCTGGTTGGCCTGGCGGCCGTGTACGGCATCGCGTCGCTGGCCGCGACCCGGACGGCGGACGGCGCGACTCACCCCGCCGCCACCACGCACTAACCGAGATAGGAGAACGAGATGAGAAGCATCCGAATGATTGTCGTCCTGGTCGCGGTCGCCGCGGTTGCCGTCACCGGCGTGACCGTCTCCGCCGCGCGCACGCCGGCGGCAGCCCAGGAGAAGGACATCGTCGACACGGCGGTCGCAGCGGGCAGCTTCACGACGCTCGCGAAGCTGCTGAAGCGAGCCGGCCTGGTCGACACGCTGAAGCAGCCGGGGCCGTACACGGTCTTTGCGCCCACCGACGCCGCGTTCGCCAAGCTGCCGAAGGGCAAGCTCCGGGCGCTCAAGCGGAACGAGCGCAAGCTGAAGGCCGTGCTGCTCTACCACGTGGCTGCCGGTCGGTTGACCGCCGAGGAAGTGGTCGAGCGCTCGCGGATCAAGACGCTGAACGGGAAGCGAGTCCGGGTCCGGGTTCGCGACTCGAAGGTGTTCCTCAACAGGGCGCGGGTCACCACGCCCGACGTGATGGCCTCGAACGGCGTCATTCACGTCATCAACCGCGTGCTCATCCCCCGCACGCGGTGAGGAGCGGAGCCAGCCCGGCACCGGTAACGGTGCCGGGCGGCCTCCCGCCGGCGACCGCGACTATCTCGGGGCGTTGACGGCTTCCTCGGCGCGGCGAAGACGAGCGTCGGCGCCGTTCGACGCGCGCTGAAGCTCCCTCAGCTTGGTCTGGCTCACGGCGCGCCCGCCGTACAGCTTCGCGCGGTAGAGCTCGAGCCGTTCGCGGCGGTAGCGCGCTTCGTCGCGCAGCTGCTCTCGGTCGGCCGCGGTCACGGGTTCTCGCTCGGCCTTGGCCGAGCGACCGCCGCGGCAAGCGCCCGGAGCTCAGGCGAGGGGTCGCGCGGCTTGATGGCCCGGAAGCCCACGATCTCGGTGAGCTCGCTCACCGGCTCGAGCAGGGAGCCGCACTCGGGGCAGAGGTCGCCGACCAGGTCGGCCGGAGTGGCCGCGCTGTGGAGGCGGGTCCTGCAGCCTACGCACTTGAAATGAGGCATCCGGTCCGCCTTTTCGTTCGGTGCCACGGAGAAACACATGACAATTGAATCTAGAAAAGCTAGTCTATCGAAATGGCCGAGAGAGAAACGCCCCGCTGGTCGTTTCTCACCAACCACGCCCAGGTGCTGCTCTGCATCGCGCAGGATCCCGGCGTCCGCCTTCGCGAGATCGGCGAGGCGATCGGGATCACCGAGCGCGCCGCGCACCGGATCGTGAACGAGCTGGCGGCGGCCGGATACCTCTCGCGCACGCGCACGGGCCGCCGCAACCGCTACGCGATCACGTCCCACCTGCCCCTGCCGGACCCACTGGCAAGCGAGCAGAAGATCGGCGACCTCCTGGCCGTCCTGGCCGGAGATCCAAAGCCCAGACAGGAGACGACCAGATGAAGATCCTCGACGCTCTGAACAGGCGACACTCGCGACGGCCTGAGCCCCAGGCCGCCCCGAGCTCGCCGGACGACGGGGCCGTGCCCATCTCCGGCTACGACCAGCTCGACGTGAAGCAGCTCAGCGAGCGGCTCTCTCAGCTGTCCCAGGTGGAGCTCGCCGAGGTGGAGACCTACGAGCGCGCGCATGGAAACCGGCCGGCCGTGCTCGAGAAGCTGCGCTACATGCGGGGCAGCGAGCCGGTGCCGGGCTACGACGCCCTCACGACCGAGCAGATCGGCGAGGCGCTCGCCGGCGCGGATGCCGGAACGGTCAGGGCGGTGCGCGACTACGAGCGCAAGTTCCAAGGCCGCCGGTCCGTGCTGGATGAAGCAGCACGCGTGTTGCCGGCGGCGCCGGCGAGCGCGACAGAGGAACGCACTCGCGAGCAGAAGGCCACGCTCCTCCGTGAGGGCTACGCGGATCGCGCCCGCACGGCCCCCGACGCGGAGTAGCTTCCTGGCCGGACCGGGTAACTTGCCGCCCGCATGGAGCGCGACGATCTTGCCTTCGCCGGAGTCGCCCGCCAGGCGGAGCTCGTCCGCGACGGCGAGGTGTCGTCGCGCGAGCTCGTCGAGCTGTATCTCGAGCGGATCGAGCGGCTCGATCCCGAGCTGAACGCGTTCCGCACCGTTATGGCCGAGCGGGCGGTCGTGGACGCTCAGCAGGCCGATGGGCGCCGGGGCGCGGGCGACGACCGGCCGCTGCTCGGCGTGCCGATCGCGGTCAAGGACGTGGAGGACGTGACCGGCGAGGTCACCCGGTGGGGGACCGACGCCTTCACGAAGCCGGCCGCTCAGGACAGCGAGCTCGTCCGGCGGCTCCGGGCGGCGGGCGCGGTGGTCGTGGGCAAGACGAACTGCCCGGAGCTCGCGATCATCGGCGACACCGAGGGACCGGCGTTCGGAGTCACGCGGAACCCCTGGAACACCGACCGCAGCACCGGTGGCTCGAGCGGCGGCAGCGCGGCCGCGGTCGCCGCCGGGCTCTGCGCGGCCGCGACCGCGTCCGACGGCATGGGATCGATCCGCATTCCGGCGGCGAACTGCGGCCTGGTAGGCCTCAAGCCCACCCGCGACCGCATCCCGCTCACGCCGCTCGGGGAGCACTGGTACGGGTTGAGCGTCGTCGGGTTCGAGGCGCGAAGCGCGCGGGACACCGCGCTGCTCATGTCCGTCGGCGCCGCCGACGACTCGCTGCGGGACGCGGCGGACCGCCCTCCGGCGGCCCTGCGGGTGGCGGTCTCCACCAAGCCACCGCTGCCCACGCGCGTGCACGACGACGTGAAGCGGGTCGTCGAGCAGACCGCGGGGCGGCTGCGCTCGCTGGGCCACCGGGTGGAGAGCGCCGACCCGCCCTACCCGCCGGCCAGCCCCGCCACCACCCGCTACATCGCCGGCATCGCGCAGGACGTGGCCGAGCGCGTGGAGCGGCCGGAGCGCCTCCAGCGGCGCACCAAGGGCTTCGCGCGCATGGGCGAGGCGATCCCGCGGCCCGGTGCTCGACTGGGCGCTCCGCGACGACAACTCGGGCCGCTACCGGCCCTTCTTCCAGGAGCACGACCTGCTCCTCACGCCCGTGAACGCCGTCCCGCCCCGGCGCGCCGGCCAGTGGGAGGGCCTCGGCGCGGTGCGCACGCTGCTCGGCCTGGCGCAGGCGCATCCGTTCACCGGCGAGTGGAACCTCACCGGCCAGCCGGCGATCTCCGTGCCGGCCGGCACGAGCCACGGACGGGCTGCCGATCGGCGTGATGCTCGTGGCCCGTCACGGCGAGGAGGCCACGCTGCTCGGCGTGGCCGCGCAGCTCGAGGCCGAGCTCCGCTGGACGGACCGTAGGCCGCCTATCTCCTGAGTAGGGTCCCGCGCGTGCGCCAGCTGCGCATCCACGACACGCTCACCGGCGAGGTCGTCCCGGTCGAGCCGCAGGACGGCAAGCGGGTCGGCATATACGCGTGCGGGCCCACGGTCTACGGCCGGCGTTCACGTGGGGAACGCGCGCCCGTTCGTCGTCTTCTCGCTCCTCAAGCGCTTTCTCGACCACGAGGGCTACGACGCCACGCTCGTCGTGAACGTCACCGACGTGAACGACAAGATCTACGCCGCCGCCCGCGAGCGCGGGGTCCCGAGCGAGGAGCTCGCGCGCGAGATGACGGCGGCGTACATCGAGGACACGGACCGTCTCGACCTCGGCCGGCCGGACTCGGAGCCGCTGGCCACCGAGGCGATCGCCGCGATCGTGAAGCTGATCGAGGACCTCGTGGAGTCGGGCCACGCCTACGAGCGCGGCGGGGACGTCTACTTCCGGGTCGCGTCCTTCGACGGCTACGGGAAGCTCTCGAACCGCCCGCTCGAGGAGATGCAGCAGGGCGAGGGCGACGACGCCGCCGAGCTGAAGGAGTCGCCGCAGGACTTCGCGCTCTGGAAGGCGCGCAAGGACGGCGAGGACAAGTGGTGGGAGTCGCCCTGGGGCGAGGGCCGGCCGGGATGGCACATCGAGTGCTCGGCGATGGCCGAGGAGGTGCTCGGGGTGCCGTTCGAGGTGCACGGCGGCGGCTCGGACCTGGTGTTCCCGCACCACGAGAACGAGATCGCCCAGACCGAGGCGGCGCGCGGCAGGCCGCTCACCCGCGTCTGGATGCACAACGGCATGGTGCAGATGGGCGACGAGAAGATGGCGAAGTCGGTCGGCAACATCCGCCTGCTCCACGGCGCGCTCGACGAGTACGGCCGCGACGCGTTCGTCATGTGGATGGTGGGCGGGCACTACCGGAAGCCGCTCGCGTACTCGGAGGAGGGGCTGGAGGAGGCCGCCCGAGCCGCCGCTCGCATCCGCGAGGCGCTGCGGAGATTGGATCCAGGCGCGGACGGGATGGACGAGTTCGTGGAGCGCTTCTTCGACGCGCTCGCGGACGACTTCAACACTCCGGAGGCCCGCGCGGTGCTGTTCGAGTGGGTTGCCGAGGCGAATCGCCGCCTGGATGCCGGGGAGCGAGTGGGACCCGGCAGGGTGGGCGAGATGCTCGAGGCGCTGGGCCTCGAGGGACTGCTGGAGGCCGAGGCGGAGGCGCCCGAGGAGCTCCAGCGCCTTGCCGGCGAGCGCGACGAGGCGCGCGCCGCGCGCGACTTCGCCCGCGCCGACGAGATCCGCGACGAGCTCGCCGCCGCCGGCTGGGAGATCCGCGACACCCCGGAGGGCGCCCGGCTCGTGCGCCGCTCGTGATCGTCTACGGCCGCAATCCGGTGCGCGAGGCGCTCCGCGGCAGGCGCCGGGTGCAGCGCGTCTTCGCCACCGAGCGCGCGGCCCGCGAGGTGTGGCTGGGCGGGATGGAGACCGTGATCGCGGAGGCCTGGGAGATCGAGGAGCGCTGCGGATCGCCGGACCACCAGGGGATCTGCGCCGAGGTGGGCCCGTACCCGTACGTGGACGCCGATTCCCTGCTCGAGTCCGAGGACGCCCTCGTGCTCGCGCTCGACGAGGTGCAGGACCCGCACAACCTGGGCGCGGTCGCGCGCGTGGCCGAGGCCGCCGGCTGCTCCGGGATCGTGCTCCCGGAGCGGAGGTCCGCCGAGGTCACCGCTGCGGTGTGCCGGGCCTCGGCCGGCGCCGTGGAGCACCTCCCCGTCGCGCGCGTGAAGAACCTGGCCGACTGGCTCGCGTCCGCCAAGGAGCGCGAGGGCCTCTGGGTCTACGGCGCGGCGGCCGACGCGGCCGTGCCGTACCACCGGCCGGACTACTCCGGGCGGGTCGTGCTGGTGCTCGGATCGGAGGGGAGAGGCCTCCGTCCGCGGGTCGCGGAGACCTGCGACGAGCTGGTGGCGCTGCCGAACCGCGGCAGGGTCGGCTCGCTCAACGTGTCCACCGCCGCCGCGGCGCTCGTGTACGGAATCTTGCAATTTCGAGGGGAAAGCCTTGACAAGGCTCCATAACGGGGCATAATCGGGCGCGTTGATCAGGCTGAAGTTGAGCTTTAGGTACTGAACGAGCTCGACCTCAGAGAACCTGGCGCCAGGGGAGGTAGTGCGTCACCGAGGCCAAGGAGCCTTCGATGGCAGCTTCCCCTACTTTCCGCCCGGGCGCGTTCAAGTCTCATACTCAGGTTGAGCTTGATGATCACTACCTGATCGCGCTCGCGAAGCAGGGAAAGAAGGACGCCTACGACCGGATCGTCAAGCGGTACTACGGCTTCGTCCGGCTGAAGGCGTCGTCCTACTTCCTCATCGGGGGAGACGCCGACGACCTGATCCAGGAGGGCCTCGTGGGCCTCTACAAGGCGGTGCGCGACTACCGCTGGGACCGCGAGTCGAGTTTCCGGAACTTCGCCGAGCTCTGCATAACCAGGCAGATCATCACCGCGGTGAAGACGTCCACGCGGAACAAGCACACGCCGCTGAACGAGTACGTGTCCTTCTCGCAGACGCCGGCGGCGAGCGGCGGTGACGGCGATCCGACGCTCGACGAGCTGCTTCCGGGCCCGACCGCGCACGACCCGGTGAACCAGGTGATCTCCTCCGAGGAGCTGCACAGCCTGGTGGCCTGCCTGTCGAGCGTGCTCTCCGAGCTGGAGAGCTCGGTGCTGTCGCTCTATCTCGACGGCCACTCGCTACGAGGCCATCGCGGAGAAGCTCGACTGCGACACGAAGACCGTGGACAACGCCCTCCAGCGCGTGAAGCGCAAGGTGGGCGCGCACCTCAGCTCGCGCGAAGTGCTGCTCTAGAACAAACGTCCAGGACGGGCGCCGCCGCCCGGTACCGGGCTCGGGCGGTAGGCCGATGCGAACGGGGTGGCCCGTTCGTTTCCGGCACTGCTGCTCCTTGCGCTGGCCGCGCTGTTCGCGGTCAGCTATGCGGCGCTGTCCTCGGCGGCCGTCCGCGAGCAGGAGGCGGAGCCCGTGCGCCGCCGCGACCCCTCTGCCGGCGCCGCTGCCGCCCGGCACCCGAGCGCCGAGCCGCGCTGCCAAGCCGAGCCGCGTCCCGACCTGGCGATCGTGCGCCGCTCCGTTCCGCTGCGGGCGCGCCCGAACGGGCGGGTGGTCGCGCGCGCGGCCGCCCGCACCGAGTTCGGCGGACGGCGCGTGCTGAGTGTCGCCAGCCAGGCGCGGCCCATGGCTCGGCGTGACGGTGCCGGAGCTGCCGAACGGCAAGCTCGCGTGGGTCAACAGCCGCCACCCGCGGGCTCGACTTCCGGCGCACCGCCTACTCCCTGCACGCCGACCTCAGCGGCCGCTGGCTCGAGCTCCGCAGGAACGGCCGCCGGCTGCGCCGGATCACGGTCGCGATCGGCCGCCCCGGCTCCGACACGCCGACGGGCCGCTTCGCCGTCACCGACAAGCTGAGCGGGTCGAGCTACGGCCCCTACTACGGCTGCTGCATCCTCGCCCTGAACGGCCAGCAGCCGAACCTGCCGCCCGGCTGGCAGGGCGGCAACCGGCTCGCCATCCACGGCACGAACTCGCCCGGCACGATCGGCGCCGCCGCCTCGGCCGGGCTGCCTGCGCGCCGGCGACGCCGACCTGCAGGTCCTGATGCGCCGCGTGCCGCTCGGCACCCCCGTGTTCGTCCGGAACTGAGTTTCTAAACCGTTTCTCTCGCAGCGAGGGCGGGTATCTCAGGGCGAGCAGCGCCCAGTGAGGGCGCGTACCCAAGGAGGAAGAGATGATTGGAATCCTGCTTACGGTGCTGGTGGCGGCCCTCGTGTACCTGATCCTGGCCGCGCTCACCGGCTCGGCGATCGTGGCCATAATCGGCGCGATCCTCGTGCTGATCGCGGGCATCCCGAGCGGCGGATTCGGCTTCGGCAGCCGCTGGGGCAACGGCAGGCGCACCGTCTGACCGCACCGCGGAAACACTGAGCAGTCCTCGGGCCCCGCACGCGGGGCCCGAGTCGTTCAGGAGCCGGAGGTCGGACTCGAACCGACGGCCTGCGCTTTACAAGAGCGCTGCTCTACCAGCTGAGCTACTCCGGCGGGCGCCGCCGAGTCTAGGCGGCGGACTGCCGCACCTCCAGAGGCCGGTTGGCCGTACCGGCGGGCGGTGGTCCGCGCGCCTAGCTTCGAAGCATGCTCGCACGCCCTCATCAGCCGCGACCGAGCTCACCTTCTGGCTCCTGCTCGGAGCGGGCCTCGTTGCGCGCTACAAGCTCGGGCGCAGGCGGCTCGGCGCCGTCCTGCTCGCGCTCACTCCGGCCGTCGACCTCGTCCTCCTCGTGGCGAGCGCGATCGACCTCCGCGAGCGGCACGACCGCCACGAGCTGGCACGGGCTGGCCGCGGTCTACATCGGCGTGTCGGTCGCCTTCGGCCCGCGGATCGTCGCGTGGGCGGACGCGCGCTTCGCGCATCGCTTCGCCGCCGCGCCGGCTCCGGCGCGGGCACCGCGCGTGAGGGCGCGGCGCACGCCCGTACGGAGCGGCTGGGCTGGTACCGGCACGTGCTGGCCTACGCGATCGGCGCAGGCCTGCTGCTCACGGCCGTGGCGATCGTGGCCGACGCCGAGCGGACCGAGGCCCTCCGCCAGATGCTCGGCGTCTGGTCGCTCGTGCTCGCGATCGACTTCGTCGTGGAGCTTCAGCTACACGCTGTGGCCGCGCCGGGCGGCGCCCGACCGCTGCTAGGACTCGCCCGCGCCGACCGCCGCGTGCTCGATGTTGCCGTGGCCGTTCGACGAGATCGGCACCTGCTCGAGCGGCTCGAACTCGGTCACGTCGTTCATGCGGCGCTCGAGCTCGGACAGCACAACGCCGAACAGCAGGTGGCGCCAGGCGGCCTGGGCGAACGCGCGCCGGTTGCCGTGCAGCGGCTCGAGCTCGCGGCGCGCCGGGTGATGGCGATCCACGAGGACGCCGAGCGGCCAGAAGCCGAAGTGCTCCGCCATCCCGGCGGCCACGCCGGCCGCCAGCGGCGGGCCGGGCACGAGCGGCCGGGCGAGCGCGTACACCGCCCCGAACATCGCGCCGTTGGCCATGTGCAGCCCGAGTCCGGCGGCCGGCCACGCCGGTCCGCGCGTCATGAGCTTGCCCAGCAGCTCCACGTCGTCGTAGCGCGAGCCGAACACGCGCTTGTCGAGCGGCTGCTGGATCGCCCACACCGCGGCCGCCACGGCCCCTGCCAGCGCCCCGTTGAGTGGTCTCCGAAGCTCCATTCCAGCAGCGTAACGTGACTCGCGGACCCGGGTACCTCTCGGCAATGGCCCCGCGCCCCCTGGAGCTGTACCACGAGCGCACGCGCCGGCGCGGTGTCAACCCTGCCGTGTACTGGCCGGTGCGATGGGTCCTGAAGCCGGCGATCCTCGCCTACTTCCGACTTCGCCGGCTCGGAGTCGAGCACGTGCCCGATGGCGGCGTGATCCTCGCCTCGAACCACCGCAGCTTCCTCGACCCGTTCGCGATCGGCTGCTGCATCGGCCGGCCGATCTACTTCGTGGCGAAGCGCGAGCTGTTCAAGAACCCGCTGCTCGGCTGGGTCCTCAACTGCCTCGGCGCGTTCCCGATCAGGCGAGGCGCGTCGGACGAGCAGTCGATGGACACCGCTCGAGCGCTCCTCGAGCGCGGGCAGGCCGTGGTGATCTTCCCCGAGGGCACCCGCATCCGCACCGGCTCGCTCGCGCGGCCGAAGCGCGGGGTCGGGCGCCTGGCCCTCCAGACCGGGATGCCGGTCGTGCCGATCGCCGTCACGAACTCCGAGCACGCCCGGCGCGGGTGGCTCATCAGGCCGGTGAAGGTCCACCTCCGCTGCGGCCCGGCGCTCACCTTCCCGCGCGTGGAGGAGCCGTCGCCATTCCTTGCCGGCGAGGTCACCGAGCGCATCTGGCCGTGCGTCGAGCTCCAATGGGAGTGGCTCGGCGGCCTCCCGCCGCTCCGCACGGCCGCGGTCGTCGGCGCCGGCTCGATGGGCACCGCCACGGCGGTCGTGCTCGGCCGCGCCGGCCTTCAGGTTCAGCTCGGCTGCCGCACCGCGGCCCAGGCCGAGGCGCTTCGCGCCGACGGCGAGAACAAGCGCTACATGCCGGGCCTCGAGCTCGACCGCCGCATCGACGTGAAGACCGTCCCCGAGATCGAGTTCGCGGGCGTGGACCTCGTGGTGCTCGCCGTGCCCTGCGCGAGCCTTCCGGCCGCCATCGGCGAGATCGGCGCCCGCGTGGGCGACCGCTCGGCCGTGCTCGTGGCGTCGAAGGGGCTCGTACCGCCGCTCGGCACGACGCCCGCCGCCTACGTGGCCGAGCGCGTGCGCTCGCGCGCGGTCGCCACGCTCGCTGGTCCCGCGCACGCGCGCGAGGCGATCGAGCTGGGCGCGTCCGTGGTGGTGGCGACCCGCGACGCCGACCTCCGCCGCCAGCTCCGCGACCTGCTCGAGGCGGGCGGCCTCACGGTCGAGGCCACCGACGACGTGACCGGCGCCGAGCTGGCCGCCTGCGCCAAGAACGCCGCCGCGCTCGCCACGGCGGCCGCCGCGCCGCGCGGCGCGAACCTCGCCGGCGCCGCGGCGGGCCGTGTCTTCTCCGAGATCCACGAGCTGGCGGTCGCGAGCGGAGGGCGCAGCGAGACCTTCGCGGGCCTCGCGGGCGCGGGCGACCTCGTCGCCACCGCCATCGCCGAGGGCAGCCGCAACCGCCGCGCGGGCGAGCTGGTGGGCGCCGGCCTGGCGGCCGGGCAGGTCGAGGCGGCGATGGACCAGACCGCCGAGTCCCTCGCCACCGTCCCGCTCCTCGCGGACGCGTTGGCGCGCGAGGGAATCGACGCGCCGGTGACCACCGGGCTGGGCCGGGTGCTCGACGGCGACAGCTCCCCCGAGCAGTGGCTCGAGAGCGTGCGCTCCGCGCCGCCCTCCCGACGCCGCACCCACGCGGCCTGAACCCGGGGGCTAGGCTCACGTGAGGAGTGGAGACGACGACGGTAGACAAGGAACGGCTCGACCGCGACTTCACGGAGCTGTACCGGGCGCACCTGCGCGACGTCTATTCGTACTCCTACTACCGGGTCGGGAACCATCACGACGCCGAGGACCTCACCGAGCAGACCTTTCTCCAGGCCTACCGGCACTTCGAGCGGGCGCAGCGCGAGTCGGACGGGCGGCCGCTGCGGCCGTGGCTGATCCGCATCGCTCACAACCTCGCGGCGAACTTCTACCGCGACCGCTCGCGCCGGCCGGTGACCCAGCTGGACGACGCGAGCGTGCTGCACGAGCCGCACGGCACCGAGCAGCTCGTGGAGGAGCGCGAGGAGGTGAAGGAGGTCCTCGAGGGAGTGTCGAAGCTCCCGGAGGACCGCCGCGAGGCGCTGATCATGCGCTTCGCGCTCGGCATGGACAACCGCGAGATCGCGCGCGCCCTCGGCCGATCCGAGGGAGCCACCAAGGTGCTCATCCACAGAGCCATCAAGCAGCTCGAGGAGAGCCTCGAGGAGGATCGCGATGAGTGATCGCGTCGAGCGCCTGCTGCGCACCGCGCTCGTTCCCGTGGAGCCGCCCGAGGCGCTCAGCGACCGGCTCGAGCGCGGCCTCTCCGACCTGACCGAGGCGGCCGCCACCGAGCTGGCCGACTGGGAGCTCTCGGCCATGCGCGACCCGCGCAACTGGGGCCGGCCCGCCGCCGCGATCGTCGTCGGCAGCGTCGCCGCCGGCGGGCTCGTGCTCGTACGCGCCCGCCAGCAGCAGAAGAAGCGCCACGCCACCGGCCTGCACGCGCTCGAGAAGTCGATCCGCGGCGTGGCGGACGACATCGAGAAGCGCCTGCGCGGCTAGCGGCGCCCTGTCATCCGATTTCCTGTGGGCCGCGTAGGACTCATTGGGTATGACGGGTGACATCCGCGATCTGGCCGACGAGGAGGTCATGCACCTCGTGCAGCGTGGCGACCCGCGTGCGTTCGAGCTGCTCTACGACCGGCACGGCGGCGCGGCCTACTCGCTCGCCTACCGCATGGTCGGCGCTCAGGCTCCCGCGGAGGACGTGGTGCAGGAGTCGCTCCTGTCTATCTGGCGCAGCCGGCTTCGCTACGACCCGACTCGCGGGAGCGTGCGCACCTGGATTCTCGGCATCGTGCACAACCGCGCCATCGACGCGCTCCGGCGCAGCTCGGTGCACGACCGCCGCCGCGAGACGCTGGACGTGGTCCACGAGCGCTTCGAGGCGCGCGAGCGGACCGATGTCGAGGTCGCGCGCCGCGAGGAGGCGCGGCACGTGCGCGGTGCCCTGGACACGCTGCCGACCGAGCAGCGGCAGACGATCGAGCTCGCCTACTTCGGCGGGTTCACGCACAGCCAGATCGCCGAGATGCTCGACGAGCCGGTAGGCACGGTGAAGGGCCGCATGCGGCTCGGCCTGGACAAGATGCGACGACAGCTTGCGGAGGGATTGGCATGACTGAGCACGCGCGCTTCCACGAGGACATCGGCGCCTACCTCCTCGGCGCGCTCGGCGAGGGCGAGCTGCGCTCGTTCGAGCGCCATGCCGAGACGTGCGACGAGTGCCGCGAGGAGCTCGAGCGGCTTCGCCCCGCCGCCGAGGCGCTGCCCGGGTCGGTGGAGCAGCTCGCGCCGCCGCCGGGGCTGAAGGCACGGCTGATGGCCGAGGTGGAGCCACGGCCCCAGCGGCCGAGGCCGCGACCCGTGTGGCGCCCGGTGCTGGCGGCGGCGGCAGCGGCCGTACTGATCCTCGTCGGGGTGACACAGCTCCTCGGACGACGAGCCGCGCACCGTCACCGCGACGGTCGACGCGGCGATGCCGCGTGCCGGCGGCGAGCTCGAGATCGAGGACGAGTCCGCGACGCTGCACCTGCACGACATGCCGGACCTCGGAGAGCGGCGGGTGTACCAGGTCTGGCTCCAGCACGACGACCGCATGGTTCCCGCCCGCACCTTCGAGATCGGGGCCGGTGGGACGGGAGCGGTAGCGCTGCCGGACGTGGGGGAGGCGGACGGCGTGTACGTGACGCGCGAAGCCCGCGGGGGCGCTCAGGTGCCGAGCGAAGAGCCGATTGTCAGTGTGCCTCTGTAGCTAGGGTGCGCCTCCGCCATGGAGGTCTGTTACCGCCACCCGAAGCGCGAGACCGGCGTTAGCTGCTCGAACTGCGAGCGGCCCATCTGCCCGGATTGCATGACCTCCACGTCCGTCGGCATGCGTTGTCCGGAGTGCGCGCGGCAGAGCACGAAGGTCCGGACGATGCGGTCGGTCTCGAGCGACCCCACGCTCACCTACGTCCTGATCGCGATCAACGTCGTGCTCGGGCTCGGGTCGATCCTCGGCGGCAACGTCGGCACCTCGGGCGGCGACCTCACGGACGCGTTCGAGCTCTCGCGCGCGCAGCTCGCGGACGGCGAGCTCTACCGGCTCCTCACGAACGGGTTCGTCCACCGCGGCCTGTTCCACCTCGCCACGAACATGCTCGCGCTCTGGATCCTGGGCTCGATGCTCGAGCCGGCGATCGGCCGCGCGCGCTTCGCGCTCATCTACTTCGTGTCGCTCTTCTGCGGCTCGCTCGGCATCCTGCTGCTACTCGGCCGACGCGTCGGCGGGCGCCTCGGGCGCCGTGTTCGGCCTCATGGGCGCGGCGCTCGTGATCGCCCGCAGCCGCGGCCTCAGCCTCATGGAGAGCGGCCTCGGCCTCTGGCTCGGCCTCAACCTGCTGCTCACCTTCACGATCCCGAACATCTCGATCGGCGGCCACATCGGCGGCCTGATCGGCGGCGTGATCGCCGCGTTCGTCGTGGTGGACCTCCCCGAGCGCGTGCGAATGCCGCGCTACCTGCCGGAGGCCCTATGCGCGGCTCTCGGCGTCGCGGTGGTCGCGATCTGCCTCGCCCAGTACGCCTAGCTCGATCGAGCGCCGCGACGGCGGCGCCGGCACGAGCTCCGGATGCAGGAGGTGGCCCAGCAGCTCGACGCCCTCCACCAGGCGCGGGCCGGGCCGGGAGAAGTACGCCGCCGCGTCCACGGCGAACACGCGCGCGCCGAGCGGCGCGAGCCGCTCGCGGTGGCGCATCGTCTCGGCGGCGGCCTCCTCGGCGTAGAGGCCGCAGGGCATCGAGACGATCACCTCGGGCGCCACGGCCTCCAGCTCGGCCCACTCGATCGTGCGCGACTTCTCGCCGGGGAGCCCGAGCAGGTCCACGCCGCCGGCCAGCTCGATCATCTGCGGCACCCAGTGCCCGCCGATGAAGAGCGGGTCGAGCCATTCGAGCGCAGCCACCCGCGGGCGCGGCGCGCCGGCGACGGCGCGCTCGACGGCCTCGAGGCGCTCCGCGGCCTCGCCGGCCAGCCGCTCGCCCGCCTCGTCCGCGCCGGCCGCCGCCGCCAGCCGCGGCACGTCTGCGAGCACCTCTCCCAGGGTCGTCGGGTCGAGCGAGATCACCTCCGGCTGGGTGGGCAGCCGATCGGCCACCGCGCGCACGTCGTCGAACGACACCGCGCACACCTCGCACACGGCCTGGGTCACGATCAGGTCCACGCCGAGCTTCTCGAGCGTGTCCGCGTCGAGCTCGTAGAGCGCGTCCCCGCGGCCGGTGCGCTCGCGCACCGCGGCGTCGATCTCGGCCGCCGCGAGCCCCTCCGGGATCACGCTGCGGGTGAGATGGGGGAGTTGCTCCGCGCCGGGTGGGTAGTCACACTCGTGCGTGACCGCGGCCACGCGGTCGCCGAGGCCGAGCGCGAACAGCATCTCGGTCGCGGACGGTACGAGTGAGGCGATACGCACGGAGACGAGGATGGCACGTCTGAGCGACGAGGAGATCGAGGAGCGGCTGGGCGAACTGGACGGCTGGGAGCGGTCCGGCGACGCGATCGCGAAGCCGTTCGACAACGGCGACTTCAAGGGGTCCGTCGAGTTCGTCAACCGGCTCATGCCGGAGGCGGAGGAGATGAACCATCACCCCGACCTCGACATCTCATGGAAGACGGTGAGAGTGACGATTACGACCCATTCTGAAAAGGGTCTCACCGAGGACGACTTCGAGCTTGCGCGCCGGATTGAGGCGCTGGGGTAGCTGCTAAATTCGCCCGCGTCACCGCATGAGCGACGACGATCCTCCTCGAAGTAGCCAGATGAAGCTCGGTCCGCGATGACCGAGCTCCTGCTCCTGTTCGGCGTCGCCGTTCTGGTCGCCTTGAACGGACTGTTCGTCGCGGCCGAGTTCGCGCTCGTGCGCTGCTCGCAGGGACGCGTCGAGGCGATGCGCGACGAGGGCCGCCGCGGCGCGACGCTGGTCCTGAAGCAGATCGACCGCATCGACGAGTACCTGTCGGCGTGCCAGCTCGGCATCACGATGGCCTCGCTCGGCATCGGCTTCATGGGCGAGCCCGCGATCGCCAGCCTGTTCGAGGACCTGTTCGGCACCTCGATCTCGCACGGCCTGTCGCTCGCGATCTCGATCTCGCTCGCTTACCTGATCACGACGGCGCTTCACATCACGATCGGCGAGCAGGTCCCGAAGATCTACTCGATCGTGCACGCCGAGAAGACGGCGCTGCGAACCGCGCCTCCGCTCGAGCTGTTCCGGCGCGTGTTCGCGCCGCTGATCTGGCTGCTCAACACCGCCTCCAACTGGATGCTCCGGCTGGTGGGCGTGGACGCACGGGCGGAGTTCGAGGAGGTCACCTCCTCCGAGGACCTGAAGCTGATCATCGCGCGCAGCCAGCGCGGCGGGAAGCTCGACCCCGGCGAGGCCGGGATGCTCTCCGGCGTCTTCCACCTGCACGAGCAGCAGGCGCGCCAGGTGATGACGCCGATCCCCGCGGTCGTGACCGTCGACGTGTCGGAGACGGCGGAGGCCGCGATGCGCCGCGCGGTGGACTCGGGGCACACCCGCCTCGTCGTGACCGAGGGCGGCAACACGGACCGGATCAAGGGCATCATCCACGTGAACTCGCTGGCGCGGAAGGTGATGAACGAAGGCCCCGACGCCTCGATCGAGAGCAGCGTGAAGGACGCGCTGATCGTGCCCGAGACGAAGCCGCTCGACGATCTGCTCGCCGACCTCCAGCGCGAGCGCGCGTCGATGGCCGTGGTGGTGGACGAGTACGGCCGCACGGCCGGCATCGTCACGATCGAGGACATCATCGAGGAGGTCGTGGGCGAGATCGCCGACGAGACCGATCCGGCGGTCGCCGGAGTGCGCCGGCTCGCGAACGGCGACTGGTGGGTGCGCGGCCACGTGCCGATCACGGACCTCGCCGACTACGGCCTCGGCCTGCCGGTCGACTCGGAGGCATACAACTCGGTCGGAGGCTTCGTGTTCGGCGAGCTCGGCCGGCTGCCGAAGCGCGGCGACATGGTGCAGGTGAACGGCTACTCGCTGCGCGTCGAGGCCGTGCGCGAGAACCGCGTGGAGGCGGTCCGGATCCGCGACCACGAAGCCCGCGGCGAGGACGGGCCGCCCGACGGCACGACCGTCGTCAGGCCGGTGGAGCAGGCGGCCGCCACGCCGCGCGAGATCGAGCGCCGCGACTAGCGCTCCAACACACGCCCTGTCCGTCCGCCTGGGGGACTAGCTTCGCGCGAACAGTGCTTCTCGGAGGAGGAGGTCTCCCCGGCATGTGGTGCGTGAAGCTCAGCGATTCCCAGCGGGATGCTCTGCGCGCTCTCGTGCGGGAGCAGGAGGAGCGCGGGCCGGCCCTGGCAGCCGCTCTCGAAGCGCTGGACCTCGCGCGCTGGGACGACCTGCCGGAGGCCACGCTCCCCTGGGAGCGCGTCTCCGAGCTGGCCGAGCGGCAGGGGATCGGCGAGGCGGACGTGGTCTGGGACCTCACCGCCAAGATGCGGCCGGCCGAGACCTAGCCGGCCTAGTAGTCGTAGAAGCCGGCCTTGGCCTTCCGGCCGAGCCGGCCCTCGGCGATCAGGTCGTGCACGCGCTGGGGCACGTCCGCCCCGATCGACTCGCCGATCGCCGCCGACACGTCGAGGCCCACGAAGTCGAGCAGCGCGAGCGGTCCCATCGGGTGACCCGCGCCGAGCTTCATGCAGGTGTCGATCGCCTCCGGCTCGAGGCCGTCGCGCTCGAGCAGCCGCACCGCGTCGAACAGGTACGGGAACAGCAGCTTGTTCACGACGAAGCCGGGCGCGTCGGGGACCTCGACCGCGGTCTTGCCGAGCTCGTCGCAGAGCCCGTTCAGGCGCGCCTTCGTGTCCTCGCTCGCCGCGTCGGGGAACGAGAGCTCGACGAGCTTCATCCTGTCCACCGGGTTGAACACGTGGAGCGCGCCGAAGCGGTCGGGCCGGCCGCTCGCCTCGGCGAGCTCGGCGACCGACAGCGACGAGGTGGTCGTGGCTAGCACGGCGTCGTCGTCGAGCACGTCCGCGAGCTGGTCGTAGAGGCCCCGCTTCGTCTCCACGTCCTCGCTGATCGCCTCGACCACGACCGGGCACCCGGCGAGGCCGGAGAGCTCGGTCACGACCGTCGCGGCGTCCTCCACCTTCCCGCACGCGCGGTCCCTGGAGGTCTCGCTCCGTGCCCACAGGACGACCTCGTGGGTGCCCCCCGCCGCACGTGCCAGTCCGCACGCGATCGCTCCACTTCCCGCAATGCCAAGCCGATTCAAGCCGTTCTCCGCCCCTTGGTTGACTCGCCAGTCAATTGAGTACGCTTACCACATGCGAAACGTGGGTGAGCGCGAGGTTGTCATCGTCGAGGCTGTCCGGACCCCCATCGGACGCGGCCATCCGGAGAAGGGCTACTACAAGGACACGCACCCGAACGAGCTGCTCGCGAAGACCTACACCGAGGTCATCGAGCGCGCCGGGATCGAGCCCTCCGAGGTCGAGGACGTCATCACCGGCTGCGTCCAGCAGTACGGCGAGCAGATGTTCAACGTGGGCCGCAACGCCTGGCTCCAGGCGGGGCTGCCGGTGGAGACGCCCGCCACGACGGTCGACCGCCAGTGCGGCTCGGCCCAGCAGGCCGTGAACTTCGCCGCCGCGCTGATCGCCTCCGGCGTGCACGACGCGGCCATCGGGTCCGGCGTCGAGCACATGGGCCACATCCCGATGGGCGTGGGCTTCAAGTGGGTCGACGACGTCGGCTCGCCCTGGCCGCCGGAGCTGATGGAGCGCTACAACCTCGTGCCCCAGGGGATCTCCGCCGAGATGATCGCCGACCAGTGGGAGATCCCGCGGTCGGAGCTCGACGAGATCGGCCTCCGCTCGCACCAGCGGGCGCATCAGGCCACCGAGGAGGGCCGCTTCGAGCGCGAGATCGTGCCGTTCGCCGTGAACGGGGACACGTACGTGACCGACCAGGGCATCCGCCCGGACTCGAACATCGAGGCGCTGTCCCAGCTCAAGCCGGCCTTCAAGGAGGACGGCAAGGTCACGGCCGGGAACTCCTCGCAGATCTCGGACGGCGCCGCCGCCGTGCTGCTCATGGAGCGGAAGAAGGCCGAGTCGCTCGGCCTCAAGCCGCGCGCTCGGATCGTGGACCAGACGACCGTGGGCGTGGACCCGGTGATCATGCTCACCGGCCCGATTCCCGCGACCAAGAAGCTCCTCGAGCGCAACGGGATGAAGATGGACGACATCGACCTCGTGGAGATCAACGAGGCGTTCGCGTCCGTCCTCGCCGCGTGGCGCCGTGAGCTCGAGCCCGACATGGACCGCGTGAACGTGAACGGGGGCGCGATCGCCCTCGGCCACCCGCTCGGCTCCACCGGGGCGCGCCTGATCACCACGCTGCTGCACGAGCTGGAGCGCTCCGACAAGGAGGTCGGGCTCGTGACCATGTGCTGCGGCGGCGGGCTCGGCACCGGCACGCTCATCCAGCGCGTCGATTAGGGCCCTGTGAGGGCGGGTACACCGCCCGAGTGCCGGTGAATACCCAAGGCTCAATGCTCGACGGCCGCTACCGGGTGATCCGTCACCTGGGCTCCGGCGGCATGGCGTCCGTCCTCCTGTGCCAGGACGAGCGCCTCGGCCGCCAGGTCGCCGTCAAGCGGCTGCATGCCGACAGCCCCGTGGACGTGGAGCAGCGCTTCACGCGCGAGGCGAAGCTCGGGCGCGTCGCTGAACCACCCCAACCTCGTCTCGGTCTTCGACACCGCGACCGACGACGAGGGCGTGCTGATCGTCATGGAGTACGTGGACGGCGAGCCGCTGTCCCGGCGCGCTGCGGCGCGGCCCGCTCCGGCCGGAGGAGGTCGCGCGGATGGTGCGCGAGGTGGGCGACGCGCTCGACCACGCGCACGGCCAGGGCGTCGTGCACCGCGACGTGAAGCCGGGCAACGTGATCATCCGCGAGGACGGCGTCGCGAAGCTCGCCGACCTCGGGATCGCCACCGCCTCGGACGGCACGCGCATCACCCGCAGCGGCACGGTGCTCGGCACAGCGGCCTACATGGCGCCCGAGCAGCTCGACGGCAGCGGGGCCGGACCGCCCGCGGACATCTACGCGCTCGCGGCGATCGCGTTCGAGGCGCTCAGCGGGAGAAAGCCGCGCGAGGGCCGCACGCCGATGGAGATCGCGCACAAGATCGCCACCGAGGGCGCGCCGGACCTCCGCGACGCATGGCCGAAGGCTCCGAAGGAGGCGGCGCAGGTGCTCCAGCGCGGGATGGCGCTGAAGCCCGAAGACCGCCCGTCGACCGCCGGCGAGCTGGCGCGCGAGCTCAGCGCCGCGCTCGAGGACGATCCGGGCCGGACCCGGAAGACGCGCCGCCTCGGGCGCGCGGCCGGAGCGGGCGCCGCGGCCGCGGGCGCGGGAGCGGCGGCCGCCGCCTCCAAGCCGGACACCGAACGGAGCTGCCCGCGATTCGGCGCCCACTCCAACGCGCACCCCGGCGCCGACGGGGCCGCCGGCCTCGCCGCCGCCGGCGATCAGGTCCGGCCGCTCCCGCCGCCGGCCCGGTGCCGGGGCGCTGGCGCTCGCGCTCGTGTTCCTCGCGCTCGCCGGGGCGGCGATCGCCGGATCCGTCCTGTCCGGCGGCGACGACGGGTCGGACTCCTCGGGCGCGGACGGGACCCCGGCCGGCGATGGCCGGGCGGAGAAGCCGAAGAAGCAGAAGGCGAAGGAGCCGAAGGAGCCGAAGGAGCAGCCCGCCGCCGCGCCCGCTCCCGCCGAGGAGGCGCCCGCGGAGGACACCGGCTCGTACGACCCGGCGCAGGGCGCCGCGCTCAACAACGAGGGCTTCGAGCTCATGCAGCAGGAGCGCTACGACGAGGCGATCCCGGTCCTCCAGCAGGCCGTGGACTCGTTCCCGCCCGGCACGGGCGACCTCAACTACGCATACGCGCTGTTCAACCTCGGGAAGTCACTGCGGCTCGCGGGCCGGCCGGACGAGGCCATCCCGATCCTCGAGCAGCGGCTCGAGATCCCGAACCAGACCGACGCGGTCCAGCAAGAGCTCGACCTCGCTAGGCAGCAAGCCGGCGAGGGCTAGCGGCCGCCACCTGCCGCTCCAGGCCCTCCGCGAGCTCCACGCACGGCGAGTAGCCGAGCTCGGCCCCGGCCTTGCGCCCGCAGCCCCAGGTCACGCGCGCCTCGGCGGTCGACGAGGGCAGCTCGCGCACGCGCCCGGGGCCCAGCAGCGCCAGCGCGTCGCGGAGCTCGACGGAATGCCACCCGGACAGGTTGTAGGCCTCGCCGGCTCGCCCGTGCCGCAGGGCCGCGAGGAACCCGGCGGCGGCGTCGTCCACGTAGGTGAAGTCGCGCGCCGTGCCGGGGGCGGCGAGCCACGGCACCGGCTCGCCCGACTCGGCCGCCGCGATCCAGCGCGCGAACGCCATCTCCGGCCGCTGGCCGGGGCCGTAGACGGTGAAGGGGCGCACGACGAGCGCGTCGCCGCCCAGCTCGAGCACCGTGCGCTCGGCGGCGACCTTGCTCCCCGCGTACGGGTTCAGCGGCGCGAGCGGCGCGTGCTCGGGGTGGGCAGCTCGCGCGCGTTCCCGTACACCGACGAGCTCGAGGCGAGCACGAAGCGCGCTCCTCGTGCCCGGGCGGCGCGGGCGAGGCGCTCGGCGAGCGCGACGTTCGCCTCGTGGAGCGCGCCGGCGGAGCGCCTGGTCCGCACGCCCGGCAGGCCGGCGAGATGGATCACGGCCTCGGCGCCGTCGAGGTGCGCCGGGGAGGCGTCCTCGAGGAGGACCTCGGCGCCGCGCGCGGCGAGCCCGGCGGCGGCCGCGGCGCCCGTGCCGGGGGCGTACGCGCCGGTGAGGTTGTCCACGCAGCGCACCGGCACGCCCTCGTCCAGAAGGGCATGGCAGACCCGGCTCCCGATGAATCCCAGCCCGCCCGTGACGAGCACCCGTCCTCGCATGGTTAGGGCACCCTAACACCTTGCGGGCGGCATGATTAGGGCCATGGCGACCGCCACCGAAGCCGTCCTTCCGCTCGTCCCCTCGGACGAGGAACGCCAGATCCGCGCGGCCGTGCGCGGCATCTGCGACGGGTTCCCCGACGACTACTCGCGCCAGAAGCACGCGGCCGGCGAGCCGCCCACCGAGCTGTGGGACGCGATGGCCGAGAAGGGCTACCTCGGCGTGAACCTGCCCGAGGAGTGGGGCGGCGGCGGGCTCGGCATGACCGGGCTGGCGCTCGTCGGCGAGGAGATCGCCGCGGCGGGGAAGGCGCTGCTCCTGATCGTCGTCTCGCCCGCGATCGTCGGCAACATCCTCGCGCGCCACGGCACCGACGCGCAGAAGGAGCGCTGGCTGCGCGGCATCGCCGCCGGCACCACCAAGATCGCGTTCGGGATCACGGAGCCGGACGCGGGCACGAACTCGCACAACCTCTCCACGTCGGTCGAGCGGCGGGGCGACCGGCTGGTGCTGCGCGGGCAGAAGACCTACATCTCGGGCGTGGAGCACGCGGACGCGGTGCTCGTCGTGGCGCGCAGCAAGCTCCCGGACGGCTCGCTCGGCCTGCCCTCGCTCGCGATCGTGGACGTGGACACGCCGGGCTTCACGCGCGACGAGATCCCGATGCCCTACCTCGGCCCGGACAAGCAGTGGACGCTCTTCTTCGACGACGTCGAGCTCGAGGAGGAGCGCCTCATCGGCGGCGAGGGCGGCGGGCTCGGCCCGGTGTTCGACGGCCTCAACCCGGAGCGCATCATGGGCGCGGCGATCGCCTGCGGTGCGGGCCGGCGCGCGCTCGGCAAGGCGGCGGCGTACGCGAACGAGCGCGTCGTGTGGGGCGCGCCGATCGGGACGCACCAGGGCGTCTCGCACCCGCTCGCCGAGGCGAAGATCGAGCTCGAGCTGGCGCGCCTGATGATGCAGAAGGCGTGCGCGCTCTACGACGCGGGCGCGCCCGGCGCCGGCGAGGCGAGCAACATGGCGAAGTACGCCGCTGCCGAGGCCGCGATCAGGTGCGTGGACCGCGCGATCCAGGCCCACGGCGGCAACGGCTTCGCGCTCGAGTACGGGCTCTCCGACATGTGGTGGGGCGTGCGCCTCACCCGGACCGCGCCCGTTTCGCGCGAGATGATCCTGAACTACGTGGCCGAGCACTCTTTGGGGCTTCCGAAGAGCTATTGAGGATTCCGGGGCCAGCAGCGGCAGGTACGCCCAGGGCACGTTCTCGAGCGAGGCCGGGTCGCCGCGCGACATGAGGATCTTGTAGACCGGGTATCGAGTGCAGCAGGTCCACGAGCGCCTCCACCTCGAGATCCGGCCGCAGCTCGCCGCGCTCGATCCCCCGCTCGATGAACAACCGGAGCAGGTCGCGGAACGGGTAGATCACCTTCTCGACGTAGTCCTGGTGCAGCTCCGGGTCGCTCATCGACTCGGCCAGCACGCGCGGGACGATGCCGGCCAGCCGCGCGCCGGCGAGCCGCGCTCGCTGCGTCTCCGCAAGGGCCGCCATGTCGCCCGCCATGCTGCCGGTGTCCGGCGGGTCGCCCGCGGGGGACGATGTCGGAGAGGGCGGCCAGGATCAGGTCGGTCTTGGTCGACCAGCGCCGGTAGATCGTCGTCTTGCCGACGCCCGCCTCCGCGGCGACTGCCCTCGATGGTCATGCCCGCGACCCCATGCGTGCCGAGCATTCTCAGCGTCGCGTCGAGGATGGCCTGGTCGGCCTCGACGCTGCGCGGCCTTCCACGACCGCGGGCCGGCGCCTCCTCGGCGCCGGCCCGGTCGTCCTGGTCCTGCTTCCGTGCGGTGCTCACGCGTGCGCGGCCTCCGGCTCGATTCCGGCGAACGCGCGCTTCTCGGCGCGCTCGCGGCTGCGGCCCGGCAGCACGGTGAGGGCGACCGACCGCGCCGGCGAGCGCGACCGCGGCCGCGACCGTGAGCGTCGTGCCCATCGCGGAGGTGAACGCCGTCTCGGCCGCGTTCGGCTCAGCGCCGGCCGGCGTCGCCGCCGATCTGGTCGGCGACGGCGCTGGCGTGCCCGAGCGAATCCGTAGCCGCCTCGGCGGCGGGCGCGGGCAGCGACTCCACGGCGGGCTCCATGTCGGCACCGTATCTGCTCGACAGGAGGCTTCCGAGGATCGCCACGCCGAGCGTGCCGCCGACCATCCGGACGGTGTCGTTCATGGCCGAGCCGACGCCCGCGTGGTGCGAGCGGCAGCGAGCTCATGATCGACTCGGTGGCCGGGGCCATCGTCGCGCCCATGCCGAACCCGAGCAGGACCAGCGAGGCGGCGATCAGCCCGTAGCCCGCGCTCGCGTCCGGCGCCGGACAGTAAGGACCAGCGCCGCCGCGACCACGGTGAGCCCGGCGGCCACGACGGCACGGGTGCCGAACCTGGCGGCGAGCTTCGCCGACAGCGGCCCGCCCACGATCAGCCCGCCGGCGACCGGGGTCACGCGGACGCCCGGCCTCGAGCGCGCTGTAATCCATCACTCCCTGGAGGTACTGGGTCAGGAAGTAGATCGCCCCGAAGAGCGAGAAGAACACGAGCGCGATCGACACGCTCGCCCCGCTGAACCGGCGCACCTTGAACAGGCGCACGTCGAGCATCGGGGACTTGGTGCGGAGCTCCCAGATCACGAACGCCGCGAGCACCACGGCCGCGGTCGCGAAGCCGCCGAGCACGAGGCCGCTCGTCCAGCCGCGCTCGGGCGCCTCGATGATCGCGGCGGTGAGCACGGCGAGGCCGACGGTCGAGAGCACCGCGCCCAGCGGGTCGAGGCGCGCCTTGCGTCGGGTCCTTCGAGTCCGGCACCAGCGCCGGCGTGGCGGCCAGGGCTGCCACGACGATCGGGATGTTGACGACGAACACGGCGGTCCAGCCGAAGTGCTCGAGCAGGAAGCCGCCGCTCACGGGGCCGATGCCCACGCCGAGGCCGGCGACGGCTGCCCAGATCCCGATCGCCTTCGCCCGCTCGCGGGCGGGGAAGACGTTCGTGAGGATCGAGAGCGTCGTCGGCATGATCAGCGCGCCGCCGATGCCCATGACCGCGCGGCTCGCGATCAGCATGTCCGCCGAGGTGGCGAACGCCGATGCGAGCGACCCGGCTCCGAACACGACGAGGCCGGACACGAGCGCGCCGCGCCGGCTGAAGCGGTCGCCGAGGGCGCCCATGGTGAGAAGCAGCCCGGCGAAGACGAGCGTGTACGAGTCGACGATCCACTGGAGCTGGCCGCTCGTGGCGTCAAGGTCCTGCTCGATCGTCGGGAGTGCAACATTGAGGATCGTGTTGTCGAGGGAGATGATCAGGAGCGAGGCGGAGAGAACGACGAGCGTCCACCACCTGCGGTCGTGGGTGGCCTGGGCGGTGGGTGACATGAGTGACTCTCCTCTTCCTCTCGTTAAACGATACGAAACGGTCGCGTATCGCTAGTGAAGCACACTTCGCCCATTTATGCAACGCAAGCGTTACGAATTTATGTGGCGTTGCTCACAGCGGCGCTCGCGACCGGCGCCGCGGGGGCGGCGGTGGCGGAGGCGCGGCCGTGGAAGCCCCACATCGGGCACGCCCGCGAGTACGCCGAGACGAGGGGAGGGCAGGTCTCCTTCGGCGTGCGCACCAACCGGGGCCTGCGCGGGGTCGGGGTCCGGCGCGCGGTGCCGTCGGCCAGCGTCGTCAAGGCGATGCTGCTCGTGGCCTACCTGCGCCGCCCCGAGGTCCGGCGGCGGCCGCTCCGGCCCGACGAGCGCGCGCTGCTCGGCCCGATGATCCGGCGCTCCGACAACGCGCGAGCGTCACAGGTCTGCAACATCGTGGGAACCGGAGGGCTTGCCCGGCTCGCGGGCCGCGCGCGCATGAGCAACTTCCGCCCGACGCGGCCGTGGGGGCTGTCGTCGATCGACGTGGCCGACCAGACGCGCTTCTTCCTCCACATCGACCGGCTCGTGCCGCGCCGGCACCGGCGCTACGCGATGCGGCTGCTGCGAACGATCGTCCCGGCGCAGCGGTGGGGGATCGCGCGTGAGCGCCCGCGCGGCTGGGCGCTCTACTTCAAGGGCGGCTGGGGATCGGGCACCGGGTGGGCCGACCACCAGGTGGCGCTGCTCCGTCGCGGCCGGCGCCGCCTCTCGGTGGCGATCCTGATCACCTCGAGCCCGAGCCACGCCTACGGGAACGAGACCCTCCGCGGGGTCGCCGCCCGCCTGTTGCATGGCCTCGGTCCACACCGGGTATTCGGGCGGCGGAGGTGATGTCATGGCGAAGGATCACGGACCCAGCGTCAAGAACGACAAGCAGTACGAGGGCCTTCGAAAGAAGGGAATGAGCAAGTCGCGCGCCGCGGCGATCTCGAACTCCGAGGGCTCCTCGAGCCGGGGTGGCAAGAGCAGCGGCAGCAGCCGGAGCAAGAAGAGCTCCGGCAGCGGCAGCGGCGGCAACACGGCACAGAAGAAGGCCGCGGGCCGCAAGGGCGGCAAGGCAGCCGCCTCGAAGAGCTAGCCGGGCAGGGGGCGCGGCTCGTGCCGCGCCCCCTTACAGTTCCCGGTCATGGACCTCACGCTGTCGCCGTCCGAGCAGTCCTTCCGCGACGAGCTGAGGACGTGGCTCGCCGACAACCACCCGGGTGAGGAGCCGCCCGGCGAGGACGCCGCCTTCGACCACCGGAGGGAATGGCAGCGCACCCTCTACGACGCCGGCTACGCGGGCTTCTCCTGGCCGAAGGAGTACGGCGGACGCGGGGCGACGCTCGTGGAGCAGGCGCTCTTCGGGGAGGAGATGGCGCGCGTGCGCGCCCCCTCGCCGGCGAACGTCCTCGGCCTCGTGATGGGCGGGCCGGTGGTGATCCACCACGGCACGGACGACCAGAAGGAGCGCTGGCTCCAGCCGATCCTCACCGGCGACGAGATCTGGTGCCAGGGCTTCTCGGAGCCCGAGTCCGGCTCAGACCTCGCGTCGCTGAAGACGAAGGCCGTGAAGTCGAACGGCGAGTGGGTCGTGACCGGGCAGAAGGTCTGGACCACGTTCGCCCACAAGGCGAAGTGGTGCATGCTCGTCGCGCGCACGGACCAGGACGCGCCCAAGCACCAGGGGCTGACCTACTTCATCATGGACATGGAGCAGGAAGAGGTTCAGGTCCGGCCCCTCCACCAGATCACGAACGAGCCCGAGTTCAACGAGCTCTTCATCGAGGAGGCGCGGATCCCCGACGAGAACGTGGTCGGCGGAGTGGGGAACGGCTGGGGCGTCGCGATCACGACGCTCATGAACGAGCGCGCCGGCCTCGGCGCGGCCTCGGCGGCGGGCGTGCGGATCGCGCTCGAGGACCTGAAGGAGCTCGCCCGCGAGCGCGGCGTGACCGACGATCCGGTGATCCGCCAGCGGCTCGCGCAGCTCACGATCGAGGTCGAGCTGCTCCGGCTCAACTCGTGGCGCGGCCTCACCCACATCATGAAGCACGGCGTGCCGGGCCCCGAGGGATCGCTGCCGAAGTGGCAGTGGAGCGACCTGAACCAGGCGCTCACCGAGCTTGCCGCCGACATCCTGGGCGAGGACGGCCTGGCGTGGGACTCGCCGTGGACCTACCGGCTGCTCCGCTCGCGCGCCAACTCGATCGAGGGCGGCACCACCGAGATCCTCAAGAACATCATCGCCGAGCGGGTGCTCGGTCTCCCCAAGCTCAGGTAGGAGCCGAGCGTGAACTTCGACTTCACCGACGACCAGCAGGCAATCAAGCGCACGGCGAAGGAGATGCTGGCCGCGCGCTTCAAGACCGAGCGCGTGCGCGAGCTGGCCGAGGCCGGCGAGCACGACAACGGCGCCTGGAAGGAGATGTCCGAGCTCGGCTGGGCCGGCATCTTCATCGGCGAGGACCACGGCGGCCAGGGCCTCGGGATCGTCGAGCTGGCGATCCTCACCGAGGAGCTGGGCTACGCGCTCGCGCCGGTGCCGCTGCTGTCGAACGCCGCCGCGGGGCTGGCGCTCGAGCACGCGGGATCCGACGAGCAGAAGGAGCGCTGGCTGCCGGGCATCGCGTCCGGCGAGGCGCGCGGAACGGTTGGCCTCCTGACGAACGGCGAGGCGCGGCTCGTGCCCGACGCGGACACCGCGGAGGTGATCGTGCTGCTCTCGCCCGACGGCTCCGGCACCGTGGTCGAGGCCTCCGCGGCGGAGATCGAGCCCTTCGACGCCCTGGACCGCACCCGCCGGTTCGCGCGTGTCCGCGCGGATGGCGGCGAGCCGCTGGAGGGCGACGGCCGGGCGGCGCTGGAGCGCACGGTGACAGCGCTCGCCGCCGAGACGGTGGGCGTTGCGCAGCGCGCGATGGAGATGGCCGTGGAGTACGCGCGCGAGCGCAAGCAGTTCGGCCGCCCGATCGGCTCCTACCAGGCGGTGTCACACCGCTGCGCGCAGATGCTGCTCGAGGTGGAGGGCTCCCGCTCGGCCGCCTACTACGCGGCGTGGTGCGCCGACTCGGAGCCGGACTCGCTCCCGGTGGCGGCCTCCATGGCGAAGGCGTATTCGTCAGATGCGGGTTGGCGGGTGTGCGGCTCGTCGCTGCAGGTGCACGGCGGCATCGGCTTCACCTGGGAGCACGACCTCCACTTCTACCTGAAGCGCGCCAGGGCGAACGGCGCGCTGTACGGCTCCTCGAAGGAGCACCGCGAGCGGATCGCGGAGCTCACTCTCGAGCCGGCGATTACCGCGGTCTGAACACCGCCGCGAGCGGGGACAGCACGCCATAGCGCTCCGGGTGCTCCGGCGGCGGTCCGGTCGCCACCGCGGCGGCCGGCGGGTCGGAGACCACGTGCCGCACCGGCACCGCGGTGAGCTTCTCGAGCCGGTGGGGAAGGTCGAGCCCGAGCCAGCGTGACGAGCCGGTCGGCAGCGTGGACACGACGATCTCGTCGAACTTCATCGGGTCCCACACGTCCATGACCGCCACCACCGGGTCCGGGTCGCCCACCGCGCCCTCCACCTTCTCGAGCCCGGCCTCGCTCATGCGCGCGAGCGCGTCGTCCAGGCGGGCACGCGCCTCGGCGCCCGAGGCCGGCATCACGAGCGTGAAGCGGCAGGCGCCCTCCCGGGCGCGCTCGCGGAGCACGTCGAGCAGCTCGTCCGAGCTTGCCGTGACGTTCGCGACGACGAGGAGGCTGAACTCCCACGCCATGTGGCCCAGCCTACTCCGGTCCGCGGTAACTGGGAAGCCCGGACTCGTGGTCCTGAATCGGGCCGCGGCGCTCCGATCCGAGCGCGATCCCATCGAGCCGCGCGATCTCGCGCTCGCCCTCGATACGCGCCGGATGGTCCTCCGGCAGCGAGCCGACCAGGTTCCTGATCCGGTTGCGGATCTGGAGCGCGAAGTGCGGCGTGGACGCGCCCATCAGCTGGCGCACGTCCTCGACTGTCGGCTCGCGCTGCATCCGGTCCGCGCGTTCGAACTCGCTCACGGCGCGAAGTCTACGGCTCGCCTAAGGAGCGTTCGCCTGCACCGGGATCAGCTCGGTGACCTGGTCCAGCTGCGCCTGCTGGTCGATGGAGACCGCCTGGTCGTCGCCGAGGATCCACACGCGGTTGTAGACCGCCTGGCCCGGGTCGTCCTCGTAGCCGGGCTGCACGGTCAGGAAGTACTCCTCGAGCGGCGTCGGCAGCCGGACGGGGTCGTCGGTCAGGAGGAGCGGGGCGAACACGCCGCGCGTGGCCAGGGCCGCGGCGGCCGCCGCGTCGGAGGACCGCGTGGTGCTCGCGACGGTGAAGTTGTAGCCGGGCACGACGACGCCCCAGCCGAAGTCGCCCTTCTCGTAGCGCGCGAACGCGATGGCGTTCTCGACGGGGTTCGGGCCGTCGATCCGCTCGACGTTCCTGGCCAGCTTCCGCTTCTCGAGCTGGTCGAGCACCGTCTTCGAGATCACGCTCTCGGGGCCGAGCACGAACACGTTCGGCCGCTCGTGCTCGCGGAGCGCGCGAACGGTCGGCTGCGGGATGGCGCCGCGCCTCACGGGCAGCGCGGCGTCTCCGGAGCGCGCGGCCCACGCGGCCGCGGGCATCGCGAACTCGGCGTCGTCGGCGGAGTAGAGGACCACGTCGTTCGACGGCCTGCCGCGCGCGGCGGAGAAGAAGCGGTCGATGGCCGCGGCGCGCTCGAACGGGTTGTCTCCCTGGATCAGCGCCGTCTTGTAGCCCTCGGGACGCGCCGTGTCGGGCCCGACCCTGATCACCTGAGCGTCCTGCGACAGGTCCGAGCCCTTCGGGTCGAGCCGCTCGAGCACGTCCTGGCTGACCGCGGGCAGCTCGCCGCCGTCGGCGAGCAGGATCGGGGCGCCGATCGGCCGGCCGGCGAGCACCGCGGCCGCGACCGCCGTGGCCCAGTCGTCCTGGTCCACGAGCACGACCGCGGTGGGGCGGTCGGCCTCTCCGGTCGCGGGATAGAGCGCGCCGGCCACGCCCGCCGCGTCGGCGACGGCGTCGCTGCCGCCGACCCGGATCGTGTTGCGCGTGGCGGTGGAGGGGAAGCCGAGCTTCTCGGCGGCCTGCTCGTCCTCGGCCTGCACGCCGAGCTGGGGCGGCCGTTCCTCGTCGTCCCCGGTGCTGCAGCCGGCCAGGAGCGCGGGGAGAATCAGGAGGAGGAGGGCGAAGCGGCGCACTTGCGCGCGCACGATAGCTGGGTGTACGGCGACCGCGCTGCGGGTATGATTGACTCGTCAGTCAACCGGCGGCGGGGGAACCACAGTGGATTTCAAGCTCAACGACGACCAGCTGGAGTTCCAGCAGAAGGTGCGCCGCTTCTCGCGCGAGGTCATCCGCCCGATCGCGCCGCAGCACGACCGGGACGAGAGCGTCCCGTGGGAGGCCATCAAGGCCGCCCGCGAGTGGGGCCTCCACGGGCTCGAGACGATCCAGCTGATGGGCGAGGATCCCGACGGGATCCTGTCGTGCATCTACGCCGAGGAGATGCACTGGGGCTGCGCCGGCATCGCCCTCGCCATCCAGGGCGGCTCGCTCGCCGCGGCCGGCATCGCCAGCTCCGGCACCCCCGAGCAGATCGGCCGCTGGGTGCCCGAGTGCTTCGGCATGGGCGACGAGATCAAGCTCGGCGCATACGCCGTGACCGAGCCGAGCGCGGGGTCCGACGTCCGCTCGCTCCGCACCACCGCCAAGCAGGACGGCGACGATTGGATCCTCAACGGCACCAAGGTCTTCATCACGAACGGCGGCATCGCCGACGTGACCGTCGTCGTCGCGACCGTCGACCCCGACCTCGGCCACCGCGGCCAGGCCTCGTTCGTAGTCCCGAAGGACACGCCCGGCCTGTCGCAGGGCAAGAAGGAGTCGAAGCTCGGGATCCGCGCCTCGCAGACCACCGAGGTCATCCTCGAGGACTGCCGGGTGCCGATGGACCACCTGCTGGGCGGCTACGAGAAGCTTCAGAAGAAGCTCGACCGCGCCCGCTCCGGCGCCTCCACCGGCCGCTCCTCGAACGCGCTCGCGACCTTCGAGCTCACGCGCCCGCTCGTGGGCGCCTCGGCGCTCGGCATCGCGCAGGCCGCGTACGAGTGGACGCTCGAGTACTTCGCCGACAAGGAGGAGGACGGCCAGCCGCTCCTCAAGCAGCAGCGGGTCCAGCAGACGCTGGCCGACGTCGCGACCGAGATCGAGGCCGCACGCCTGCTCGTGTGGCGCGCCGCCTGGATGGGCCGCAACGGCATCCCGCTGACCGCCGGCCAGGGCTCGATGTCGAAGCTGAAGGCGGGTGACGTGGCGATGTGGTCCACAACCACCCTGATGGACCTCGTGGGGCCGTTTGCCCAGACGATGGACTGCCCGCTCGAGAAGTGGTTCCGGGACGCGAAGATCTACCAGATCTTCGAGGGCACGGCCCAGGTCCAGCGGCTGGTCATCGCGCGCATGCAGGCGACCCATTACCAGGAGGCGGGCCACGAGGCGGACACGCAGCTCGGCTCCGCCGTCGCGGACGCCGTGGCCGCGACTCAATGAGCGACTACCCGCGCACGATCGACAACGGCGCGGGGGAGCTGCTGACCTTCTCGGAGCCCATGGCCGGCCAGCAGAAGGCGACGAATGTCGTGTCGCCGGGCAGCGGCCCGCCGATGCACGTGCATTACCTCCAGGAGGAATCGCTGACCGTCGAGCGCGGGACGATGGGCTGGCAGCGCGAGGGCGGCGAGGAGCAGATCGCCCACGTGGGCGAGACCGTGACCTTCCCGCCGGGCGACATCCACCGCTTCTGGAATGCCGGCGACGACGAGCTGGTGTGCTCGGGTCACGTGCGCCCGCCGGACAACGTCGAGTACTTCCTGACCAAGGTGTACGAGTCGATGCGCGCCAATGGCGGCAAGCGGCCTCGGATGTTCGACGCCGCGTACCTCCTCACCCGCTATCGCTCGGAGTTCGGGATGACCGAGATCCCCGCGCCGGTGCAGCGGTTCCTGTTCCCCGTGGTCCTCAGGGTCGGCAAGCTCCGCGGGCTCGACAAGCGCTTCGCGGACGCTCCGGAGCCGGTGCGCCGCTAGTCGCGGTCGCGCTTCGCTTCGCTCACGAAGTACTTCGCCACGAAGCCGAGCACGATCAGCGGGATGATCAGCGCGGCCAGCGAGATCGCCATCATCGCCGGGTGGTCGTAGAGGGCGTGGCCTCCGTGCGCGATCAGATCCATCACGGTCAAGCGTACTCTTCGGCTCGTGCGCCGGGCCCTGGCCGCCCTCGTGCTGGCGCTGATCGCGCCGGCCGGCTGCGACTCCTCCGAGCCGCCCGCTGAGCCCAGGCCGGGCGGCGTCTACTCATACGAGGGCCGCGTGATCCGCGGCTGGCTGCTCGCGCTCGAGCGCCAGGACTACACCCAGGCCGCCTACTACTTCGCGCCCGGCGCGCTGATCGACCAGGGTCGCCCGTACCGGCTCCGGACGCGCGCGGCCGCGGAGAACTTCAACGCAACGCTTCCCTGCCGCGCGAAGCTGGCGCGGCTCGTGGACGAGGGCCGGCGGGTGCTCGCCACCTTCACCCTGAGAGAGGGCCCGGGCGGGCCGTGCAGCGGGATCGTGAAGGTCCGCTACACGATCCGGGAGGGCAAGTTCACCGAGTGGCGCCAGCTTCCGGATCAGGATCGACAGCTCGCTCCTCCTCGATCCGCTGCCGCTCTGCGAGGCGGGTGTCCCGCCGCAGCTGCGCCTCTCGCGCTCGCCTCGTCTCCTCGGGCGTATCCGGCGCCACCGGCGGCACCTCGGTGGGATTGCCCTCGTCGTCGAGCGCGACCATCGTGAGGTAGGCGGTGGAGGTGTGGAGCACCTCGCCGCTCCGCACGTTCTCTGACTCCACCCGCACCCCGACCTCCATCGACGTGCGCCAGGCGGCGTTCACGGTGGCCTTCACCGTCACGAGCTGGCCGACGAACACGGGATGGCGGAAGTTCATCCGGTCCATCGCGGCGGTCACGACGCGGGCGCCGGAGTGGCGCACCGCGGCGATGCCGGCGACCTCGTCGCAGAGGTGCATGATCAGCCCGCCGTGCACGTTGCCGGCGTTGTTCGCGTCGGCGATCCCCATCCAGCGGCTGAGGATTGAGCTCGATGTGGACGGGGGACGTGGCTCCACAGGGCCGCGGAGACTACTCTTGGCTCCACCGAACACGAGGCTGAAGGAGACACGGATGCCAGGGCTCGCCGGACGGATGTCCACAGTTGTGAAGGCGAAGATCTCGAGGATGCTCGACAAGACCGAGGACCCGGGAGAGACGCTCGACTACGGGTACCAGAAGCAGACCGAGCTGCTTCAGAACGTGAAGAAGGGCATCGCCGACGTCGTCACGTCGAAGAAGCGCCTTCAGATGCAGTCCTCGAAGCTCGAGCAGCAGGTCGTGAAGCTCGACACCCAGGCGCGCCAGGCGCTCTCACAGGGCCGCGAGGACCTCGCCCGGACGGCGCTCGAGCGTAAGACGCTCGCGCAGACCGAGCTTCAGGGACTCGATGGGCAGATCCAGGAGCTGGAGCGCCAGCAGGAGCAGCTGACCGCGAACGAGCAGCGCCTCCGCCAGAAGATCGAGCAGTTCCGGACGAAGAAGGAGGTCATCAAGGCGCAGTACTCCGCCGCCGAGGCCCAGGTCCGGATCTCCGAGGCCGCGAACGGCGTGGGCGAGGAGATGGCCGACCTCGGGCTCGCGATGCAGCGCGCCGAGGACAAGACCGAGACGATGCGCGCCCGCGCGTCCGCCGTGGAGGAGCTCGAGGCCGCCGGCGCGTTCGACGACATCACCCAGCTCGGCTCGGGCCAGGACGACCTCGACCGCCAGCTGCACGAGCTCACGAGCGGCGCGCAGGTGGACGACGAGCTGTCGAAGATGAAGGCCGAGCTCGGCACGGGCGGCGGCGACTCGCCCGCCCTCGAGCAGGGGAAGGAGAACGCGTGATCGTCCGCATATCCGGCGAGGGCCAGTTCAAGCTGCCGGACGAGGACTCGGAGCGCCTGAACGAGCTCGACAACCGCGCCGTGTCCGCGGTCGAGCAGGGCGACGAGACCGGCTTCCGGGAGCTGTGGAGCCAGATGCTCGAGATCGTGGCGAGCGACGGCAACGCGGTGGACGGCGACGAGCTCGTTGAGTCCGACGTGATCCTCCCGCCGCGCGACATCACGTTCGACGAGGCCAAGGGCGAGTTCAGCGGCGAGGGCCTGATCCCGGACTGATGGACGAGGACGCCTTCAACCTCTCGGTCCGGCGGTTCCTGAAGAAGCTCGGCGTGACCTCGCAGCGCGAGATCGAGCTCGGCGTGCGCGAGCAGATCGACGCGGGCGGGCTCAGCGGCAACGAGACGCTCGAGGCGCGCGCGGTCGTGACGATCGACGGGCTCGAGCGCGAGATCGTGATCACCGGCGAGATCGCGCTCAGCGGCGAGCCGAGCGGCACGCCGAAGTAGCGGTTCGCCCGGGTTCGGACCGGGTATCCGGCGGCCATGCGCCGCGCCTGTCTTGCCGCCCTCGCCCTGATCCTGCTCGCCGCGCCGGCCACGGCCGCCGCCGAGACCACCTGGACGGAGGCCGACAAGGACGGCTACGGGACCTCGACGCGGGTGGCGAGCAAGGTCTGGCACACGCTCGACGACGGGCGCCTGACCGAGGTCTTCTACCCCGACCTGGGCACCCCGAGCGTGCGCACGCTCGAGTTCGTCGTCTCGGACCGGCGCGGGTTCTCGCAGGCCGACAGCGAGGCGCGCAGGCAGTCGATCAGGCTGCTCGACTCGCGCAGCCTCACGTACCGCCAGGTGAACGAGCAGCCCGGCCGGTACCGCATCGCGAAGACCTACGTGACCGACCCGGCACGCAACGTGCTGCTCGTCGGGGTGAAGTTCCGCTCCCTGTCGGGGAAGCGGCTCAGGCTCTCCCTGCGCTACGACCCGTCGCTCGGGAACGACCACGAGGACGACAACGCGCATCCCCGCCGCCGGGCGCTCCTCGCGAGCGACTCCGGCAGCCCGGTCGCGAGCGCCGTGCACGGCTCGCCGCGCTTCGCGCGCACCGCGAGCGCGCCTCCGAGCGGTGACGTGGTGCAGACCGCGCGCACGTCGCTGACCGGAGTGGGGCGGCGGCAGCGCATGACGGTCGCGCTCGGGTTCGGCGAGCGCCCCCGCGCCGCGAGCCGGGCCGCGCGCGAGTCGCTCCGGGCCGGCTTCCGGAAGAGGAGCGCGGCCTACCGGGCGGGCTGGCACGCGTATCTGCGCGGCATCCGCCGGGCGCCGGCGGCCGCCGACCGGAGGATGTGGAACGTCTCGGCGATGACGCTCGCTGCGCACGAGGACAAGACCTATCGCGGCGGCTACATCGCGTCGCCGAGCATGCCCTGGGTCTGGGGCACGGGCCTCGAGAACCCGTCGGGCGCGTACCACCTCGTCTGGTCGCGCGACCTGTACCAGATCGGCACGGCGCTGATCGCGGCCGGCGACAGGGCGGGAGCGAACCGGGCGGTGGACTATCTCTTCTTCAGGCAGCAGAAGCCGGACGGCTCCTTCCCCCAGAACTCCACGGTCGACGGCAAGGAGCACTGGACGAACCTCCAGCTCGACGAGGTGGCGCTGCCGATCGTGCTCGCGTGGCAGCTCCGCCGCACCGGCCCCGCCCTCTACCGCGACCACATCAAGAAGGCCGCCGACTTCATCGTGAACTTCCCGAACGCGCCCTTCACCCCCCAGGAGCGCTGGGAGAACCAGAGCGGCTACTCGCCGGGCACGATCGCGGCGGAGATCGCCGGGCTCGTCTGCGCCGCCGACATCGCGCGCCGCAACGGCGACACGGCCTCGGCGGTGCGATGGGAGCAGAAGGCGGACGAGTGGCAGCGGCGGGTGGAGGAGTGGACCGCGACGACGAACGGCCCCTACTCGCCGCGGCCCTACTACCTGCGCCTGACGAAGGACGGCAACCCGAACGCCGGCACGACCTACGGCATCGGCGACAGCGGGCCCGTGGTGGACCAGCGCAAGGTGGTCGACCCGAGCTACCTCGAGCTGGTGCGGCTCGGCGTGAAGCGCGCGACCGACCCGGTGGTCACCAACACGGTGACCGTCGTCGACCAGCAGCTCGCCTCCGGGCGGGCGGACGGCCGCTACTTCTGGCACCGCTTCAACTTCGACGGCTACGGCGAGAAGAAGGACGGCAGCCCGTGGGACATCGGCTTCCCGCCGAACCCCACCGAGGTGTGGGCGAACAACCAGACGATCGGGCGCAACTGGCCGCTGTTCGGCGGTGAGCGCGGCGAGTACGAGCTGCTGCTCGGGAAGCGGGCCTCGGCGCGGAAGCGGCTGGCGCACATGGCCGCGGCGGGCAACGAGGGCCTGATGCTTCCGGAGCAGGTCTGGGCGCCGGACTTCCCGCCGGCGGGGCAGCCCGGCTTCCCGCTCGGCGAGGGCACCTTCTCGGCCACCCCGCTCGCGTGGTCGCACGCGCAGTACGTGCGGCTGGCCCGCTCGATCGAGGCGGGCCGCCCGGTGGAGCGGCCCAGCATCGTGGCCGCCCGCTACGGCGGCTGAGCCCCGTGATGTCTACTCCGGCCGGATGAGCTGAGAATTAGAGCGCGGGAGCTGAATCCAGACGTCCGCGCCGCCGCCCTCGCGCTTCCCGGCCCCGGCGGCGCCGCCGTGCGAGCGCGCGATCGCGTCGACGATCGCGAGCCCGAGCCCGGTCCCCCCGCGAGAGCGGGCGCGGTCCCCGCGCGTGAAGCGCTCGAACGCACCCCCGTCCATCGACGGGTCGAAGCCGCGCCCGCGGTCCAGCACGTGCAGACGGACGCCGTCCTCCACCCGCTCCGCGGTCAGCTCGACCAGGCCGTCGCCGTGCCTCAGCGCGTTGTCCACGAGGTTGGCGAGTGCCTGCTCGGCGCGCAGGCGGTCGGCGTGCAGCGCAAGGTGGCCGGAGCTCACGCGCAGCGCGCGTCCCGTCTCGCCCGCTCGCGCCTCGAAGCGGCGCGCGGTCGTGGTGAGCAGGTCCGTGGCGTCGAGCTCCTCCGGCCGGACCGGGAGCCGCCCCTCGTCGGCCCGAGCGAGCACGAGCAGGTCCTCCGCGAGCTGTACGAGCCGGTCGCTCTCGGCGGCAGCGGAGGCAACGGCGGCGCGCAACTCGGCGGGCGTGCGCCCCTCGCGCAGCGCAAGCTCGAGCTCTGCTCGGAGCAGCGCCAGCGGCGTGCGAAGCTCGTGGCTCGCGCTCGCCACGAAGCCGCGCTCCCGCTCCGCGGAGCGCTCGAGGCGGTCCAGCATCTCGTTCAGCGTGTCGCCGAGCTGGGCGAGCTCGTCGTCCCCGGGCGGCACCGGCAGCCGCCGGCCGCTGCCGAGCCGCGAGATGTCGCCCGCCTCGCGGCGCATGGCGTCGACCGGGCGCAGCGCCGCGGTGGCGAGCGCGTATCCGGCGAGCGCGGCGAGGAGCAGCGCCACCGGCCCGCCGATGAGGAGCACGCTGCCCAGCGACGCGAGCGCCTCCTCTCGATCCTCGCGCGTCGCCCCGACCACGACGACTCCGGTGTCGGACGGCCGCGCGAACAGTCGCACGCGCTCGTCGAATCCCGACACCGAGTCCCGATCGGCGACCAGCGGGCCGCGCCGGGCCTGCGCGCGCTCGCGCGCGTCGAGCAGCGGCTCGTCGCCGATGCCCGGGCTGGAGTAGTCCACGTTCCCGTCGAGCGCGATGATCTGAGTCATGCTCTCGTCGCTCTCGACGAGGCGGCCCTGGTCCGGCGAGCGCAGGAACGACCTGTTCGCAATCGCGGCGATGTCGTCGGCGCGTGTGCGAAGCGACTGGTCGAGCGCCTCGTCCAGGTCCGAGCCGACGCGCGCGTAGACGAACAGCCCAACGGCCACCAGGACCACGGCCATCACCGCCGTGAACGCGACCGTCAGCCGCAGCCGGACGGGGAGGCGGGTCATGGGCCACCCCCGTCCGCGCGCAGCCGGTAGCCCGCGCCGCGCACGGTCTCGAGGCTCCGCGCGCCGAACGGCCGGTCGATCTTCTCGCGCAGGTAGCGCACGTACACGTCGATCACGTTCGAGCGGTTCTCGTAGCCGAAGTCCCAGGCGTGCTCGAGCAGGTCCAGCCGGCTGAGCACCTCGCCGGGCCGGCGCATGAACGCCTCGAGCAGCGCGAACTCCTTCGTGGAGAGCTCCACCCGCTCGTCGCCGCGCCACGCCTGGCGCGTGGCCGGGTCGAGCCGGAGCTCGCCGACCTCGAGCACCGCGGGCCGCTCCTTCTGCCCTCGCCGGGCCAGCGCACGCAGCCGCGCGGACAGCTCTGCGAACGAGAACGGCTTCGTGAGGTAGTCGTCCGCGCCGCCGTCGAGGCCGGCCACACGGTCCTCCACCGCGTCGCGCGCGGTGAGCAGGAGCACGGGCGTCCACACGTCGTCGTCCCGCAGCCGCCTGCAGGTCTCGAACCCGTCGATGCCCGGCAGCATCACGTCCAGGACGATCGCGTCGTACGGGGCCGACGCCGCCATCCAGAGCGCCTCCTCACCCGTGCGCGCAACGTCCACGGCATCCCCCTCCTCGGCGAGTCCGCGGCGGACGAGCGCCGCCATCTTCACGTCGTCCTCGACGATCAGCAGGCGCATCTCTACGTCCAAGCTACCTGCAGTGGTGAAGCACGACACGGCCATCCGGCGGGAACTCGGCGATCAGGCCCGTGCCGGGCGCGTAGAGCTTGTACTCGACGTCGCCCTCCGGCTGGATGAACTCCTGAACCCGGATCACGCCCGTGTACAGGCGGCCGCCGCGCCGCACGCGGGCGCGCATCCCAACCTCCTCGACCCGGTCCGACTCGACGGTGATTCCCGGCACGTCCTCGAAGCGCCACTGCGCGCCGAGCACAGGGTTCGCCGGCATGGCGACGCCGAGCACGTCGGTGTGCTTCCCGTACAGCCAGCTGCCGCGGTGGCTCACCACCCGTCCGCGGCGGATGTTCGCCACGTGCTCGCCGAGGTAGTAGACGGCGCCTCCGTCGTCCTGGGCGTAGTAGTCGAGCGTGCGCTCCACGAGCTCGCCGTCCTCGAACGCCCGATCCTCGATGACCGCCGCCCGGACGCGCTGCCCGCCGACCGTGAAGGCGCGCGTGCGCCTGAGCAGCCGCTTCACGGACCGCTCGCGCGTCCCGTCGTCCGTCTTGCCGCGGTACTCACACCGCTCGAACTTCGACAGCGGCAGGTAGGGGTTGTCGATGTCAGCCGGCTGGCTGAAGCCGCCGACCGCCGTCGTGAGGGCCAGTGCCGCTGCGGTGAGGTTCATGCGGCCACTGTCGGCCTCCGGGATGAGAGGCTCGTGAGAAGCAGCGCGCCCAGTCCGGCGAGCGCCCACACGCCCAGCACGGCGAGGTGCTCCGCGCTGCCCGCGCCGTCGAAGTACCCCGTGCTGCGCAGGAGGTTCGCCCCGGCGCCGGGCGGAAGCAGCTGGCCGAGCCCGCCCACCGGCTCCGGCAGCAGCTCCGGCGCGGTTGCCGCGGCTGAGAACGGGTTGCCGACGAAGATCATGAGCAGTGCGCCCCCCGCCAGTCCGCCCTTGCCGAACAGCGCGTACAGGCCGGCCATCGCGGCGGCGATGGCGAGGAGCGTGAGCGCGAAGGCGCCGGCATTCAGGAGCCAGTCGCCCTCCACGATGCCGAGCCACGTGTCGGCGACGAGCGCGGCGGCCACGCCGCCCAGGAGCGAGCCGCCCAGGGCGAGGCCCGCGCGCTCGGTGCCGCGCGACACGGCGAGAGCGGCAAGCGCGCCCGTGAGGATTCCGGCCAGGACGAGCGGGAGGACAGACGATCCGAGGCCGCTGCCGGCGGCCGGGTGTCGCCACCACGTCCTCCGTCTCCGCGTCCTGCTCGGCCGCGGCGTGCGAGAGCAGCTGGCTCACCGCCGGGCTGGCGGCGGAGCTGGTGAGCACCGTCGGGCCGTCCGGCGTCGCCACGAACGCGCCGTAGACCTCGCGGTCCTCGATCGCCTCGCGCGCCTCGGCGGCGTCCGAGTAGCGATGAACGTCGAACGCGCCCTCCTGCGCCCCGAGCTGCCGCTCGATCGCGCCGGCCGCGGCGGGCGGCCCGGCCACGCCGACAGGCAGGTCGCGCGGCTCGAGCCGCGAGCTCGGCCACGCGAACAGGGCGAGCACGACGGCGACGATCAGGGGAACGGCGAGGATTGCGGTGGCGGGCGGGCGGTGCTCGTTCATGGGATGTCCACCTCTCGGACGCGGGTTGCCGAAGCGCGAGCCGCCACGTAGGCGGGCAGCAGCGCGAGCGCCGCCGTCTCGTCCGGAGCCTCGACGGACCACCAGATCGCGTGGTCGCCGAAGGCGCACGACGCCAGGGTCGAGCGGTGCCGGAGCGGGCTGTCGTGGCCCCTGAAGGCCGCGAACACGACCCCGCACTCGGGCGGCTCGTGGCGGTGCTGGATGAGGAAGCGGTGCATGGCCACAGAATCGGCCCGCGCACGCGATTCCACATCGGGACCTGTCCCTGATCCCGCACCCTGATCCGCGGTTTCCGCTCGGTTATGCTCGTCACCGGACTCGCGATGACTGCGGTGGCCGACCAGCTCGTCGGGCGCTCCGCTGAGTTAGGTGCGATCGATCAGGCTCTCGCCGACCTCGAGCGGAGAAGCTTCGCTGCCCTCGAGGTGCGCGGCGAGCCCGGGATCGGCAAGACCCGGCTGCTCGCCGAGCTGGAGGAGCGCGCCGACGAGGCCGGGCACATCGTGCTGTCCGGGAGCGCGTCCGAGCTCGAGGGCGAGGTGCCGTTCTGGGTGCTGCTCGACGCGCTCGACGAGTACCTCCAATCGCTCGAGCCGCGCCGGCTCCGCTCGCTCGAGGACGACACGCTCGCCGACCTCGCGCAGGTGTTCCCCTCGATCCCGCGTCCCGACAACGGCGGCTCGGCTCCGGGGGACGCGCGCTTCCGGATCCATCGCGCGATTCGCCTCCTGCTGGAGGCGCTGTCCGCCACGAAGCCGCTCGTGCTGATCCTCGACGACCTCCACTGGGCGGACCCGGCATCGGTCGAGGCGCTCGGGTCGCTGCTCCGGCGGCCGCCGGGGGCACAGGTGCTGGTCGGCATGGCGCTCAGGCCGCGGCAGGTGCCCGAGGCGCTCGCCGGCTCACTCGAGCACGCGCACTCGGCGGGCACCGTGACGCGGCTCGAGCTGGGCGCGCTCAGCCCCGGCGAGGCGCGTGAGCTGCTCGGCGCGAACCTGTCCGACGCCGCCGCCGACGCGCTGTACGCCGACAGCTGGGGCAACCCCTTCTACCTCCAGCAGCTCGCCCGCTCGCCGGGCGGAGCCGGGGACGGGACGCCCGGCGCCGCGGGCGTCTCGCTCGCGGGGGTCGAGGTGCCCCAGGCGGTGGCCGCGGCGCTCACGGCCGAGCTGGCCACGCTCGGCGACGGCCACAGGCGCGTGCTCGAGGGCGCCGCGGTGGCGGGCGACCCGTTCGAGCCCGAGCTGGCCGCCGCCGCCGCGGGGGTGGACGAGCTGACCGCCATCACCGCGCTCGACGAGCTGCTGCGCCGGGACCTGGTGCGCCAGACAGAGGTGCCGCGCAGGTTCCGGTTCCGGCACCCGCTCGTGCGCGGCGCGGTGTACGAGGCGTCGCCCGGAGGCTGGCTGCTCGGGGCCCACGAGCGAACAGGCGCCGCGCTGGCGGAGCGCGGTTCGCCCGCTTCCGCGCGTGCACACCACGTGGAGCGCTGCGCGCGGGTCGGCGACATGAAGGCGGTAGCGGTGCTCCGCGATGCGGGCCGGCAGGCGTTCTCCCGGGCCCCGGCCACGGCAAGCCGCCTATTCAAGGCGGCGCTGCGGCTGCTGCCCGCGACGGCGCCGGCGGGGGAGCGGGTGGAGCTGGTGGAGTCGCTCGCCGGCGCGCACGCGGTGGTCGGCCGCTTCCAGGACGCGTACCTGGCGATGCGCGAGGCGCTCGAGCTCCGGGCCGGCGACCCGCTGCCGAACCGGATGCGCTTGGTCGCAGGGCTCGCATCGGTCGAGAACCTGATCGGCCACCACGCGGAGGCGCATGAACGGCTCCTCGCGGCGCTCGAGGAGATCCCCGACCGGGGGTCGGACGAGGGCATCGCGATCCTGAGCGAGCTGGCGTTCGACGCCTTCTTCCGGCTGGACTACAAGGCGATGCGCGAGTTCGCGCGGTCCGCGCTCGAGGCGGCGCGGCCGAGCGGCGACAAGGTCCAGATGCTCACGCCCGCGGGCGTGCTGGCCTTCGCGGACACCCTGGACGGCGCCGTGGCGGAGGCCGAGACGAGCATCGCGGAGGCCGCGGCGCTCGTGCAATCGATGACGGAGGACGAGCTCGCGCTTGGGCGCCGGGGGATGAACAACCTCGTCTGCGCCGAGCTCTACTCGGAGCGCTACGACGACGCAGAGCGCCACTCGGAGCAGGCGCTCGCGGTTGCGCTCGCCACCGGGCAGAGCCAGTTCATCCCGATCCTGTTCTGGGCAGCGATGGTCCGCGCGGCGCGCGGGAGGCTGGACGAGGCGGCCGAGCTGCACGAGACCGCCGCGGAAATCGCGCGCGTGACCGGGCACGACCAGGGGCTCGCCTGGAACCTCTGCGGCCGGGCGATGGTCGCCACAGCGGCCGGTGACGTCGAGCGGGCGCTGTCGGCGGCCGAGGATGCCATGGCCGCCGTGGCCGGACATGCGGAAAGCTTCCCCGTGAGGTGGTCGCGCGTCGGGCATGCGGTCGCCCTCGCCGAGGCGGGGGAGTTCGAACGGGCACGGGGGACCCTGATCGCGGCGGGCGGCGGAGAGGACGTCGCCCTGATGCCCACCGGCTGGCGGTCGGCGCTCTTCGAGCTGCTCACCCGCTGCGCGCTCGCGTGCGGCGATGTCGACCAGGCCGAACGGGCGACGGCCGCCGCGGCGACGATGGCCGGTGAAATGACTCCGCTGAGGCTTCCGCGCGCGTGGGCGGAGCGCACGGCCGCGCTGATGGCGCTGCACCGCGGCGATTCGGACGCGGCCGCGGAGCACGCGCTCGCCGCGGCCGCCGGCATGGGAGAGGTCGGCGCGGTGATCGACGAGGCGGTTTCGCGCGTGCTCGCCGGCCAGGCGCTCGCAGAGGCGGGCGACCGCGACCGCGCCGTCGAGGAGCTGGAGGCCGCCGCGAGGACGTTCGACGCCTGCGGCGCTGTCGCGCGCCGCGACGCGGCCGACCGCGAGCTCGGCAAGCTCGGCCGGCGCGTGCACCGCCGCACCCGGCGCGGGAAGGCGGGCGGCACCGGGCTCGAGCTGCTCACGGAGCGCGAGCTCGAGGTCGCGCGCCTCGTGGTGGACCGCAAGACGAACGCCCAGATCGCCGAGGAGCTGTTCCTCAGCCCGAAGACGGTCGAGACGCACATCCGGCACCTGTTCCAGAAGCTCGAGGTCTCCTCCCGGGTGGAGGTGGCCCGCGCTGTGGAGCGGGCGGAGCGGGAGGCGCTCGCCAAATAAGGGTGCGGGATCAGGGTCTGGTCCCGATGTAGGGGTGCCCGTTTCGCGGGACGCTCGCCATTCCAGGAACCCGAGTGGAAGGAATGGCAATGGCAGCGCGGCTTTATCGAATCGGTGGGTGGGCCTTCCGGCACCGCCGTGTCGTGCTCGTGAGCTGGCTGATCGCCCTCGTGGCCGTCGGCCGCGAGCGCCTCCGCGTTCAGCGGCAAGACCAGCAACGAGTTCTCCGTGCCGGGCACCGAGTCGCAGGTCGCGCAGGACCTGCTCGAGGAGAAGTTCCCCGCCGCGGGCGGCGGTACCGCACGCGTCGTCTTCGCCGCTCCTGAGGGCGAGAAGCTCACCGACCCCGAGAACAGGGAAGCCGTGATGGCGTCGGTCGAGCGGGCCTCGAAGGGGCCCGAGGTCGTCACGGCGGTCGATCCGTACTCGGCCAAGGCCATCTCGAAGGACGGCCGGATCGGCTTCGCCGACGTGATCTACCCGGTCAAGGCCGAGGAGGTCGAGAAGAAGTCCGCCGACGCCCTCGAGGCGTCCGTGGCACCGGCCGAGGAGGCCGGGATGCAGGTGGAGTTCGGTGGCGGCGTCGTCACCGAGGAGAGCGAGAGCATGGCGGAGGCCGTGGGCATCATGGTCGGCTTCGTCGTCCTCGCGATCACGCTCGGCTCGCTGCTGGCGGCCGGGCTGCCGCTCCTCACCGCGATCCTCGGCGTGGCGCTCGGAGTAGGCGGCATCACCGCCCTCTCCGGCGTTGTCGAGATCTCGGAGACCGCTCCGATCCTCGCGACGATGCTCGGCCTGGCCGTCGGCATCGACTACGCGCTGTTCATCCTGTCCCGCCATCGCCAGAACATGGGCGAGGGCATGGAGCCGGAGGAGGCCGCCGCGCAGGCGACCGCCACCGCCGGCAGCGCGGTCGTGTTCGCGGGCGCGACGGTCGTGATCGCCCTGGTGGGCCTGGTCGTGGTGAACATCCCGTTCCTCACGGTCATGGGCCTCGCCGCGGCGGCCACGGTGTCGCTGGCCGTCCTGATCGCCGTGACGCTCCTTCCCGCGACGCTCGGCTTCGCGGGCGGGCGGATGGACCGCCTGAACCGTCTGCTCGTCAAGCGGCCGCGCCGCCGCGAGGAGGGCGCCGACACGCTCAGCCTGCGCTACGCGAAGTTCGTGACCCGCCGGCCGAAGGCCGTCGTCGTCGCGACGCTCGTGCTGCTCGGCGTGATCGCCATCCCGGCGATGCACATGAAGCTCGGCCTGCCGGACGACGGGGCGAGTCCCACGACCAGCACCGAGCGCCGCTCCTACGACCTGCTGACCGAGGGCTTCGGCCCCGGCTTCAACGGGCCGCTGACCGCGGTGGTGCACGCCGAGGACCTCTCGCGCGAGCAGCAGAAGCAGCTCGCGCAGGGCGTGGCGGACGAGATCAAGGGATACCCGGGCGTGGCCGCGGTGTCAGACCCGGCTCAGAACGAGGCGGGTGACATCACGGTCGTGAGCGTGACCCCGTCGAGCGGCCCGGCCGCGGACGAGACGAAGGACCTGGTCTCGTACATGCGGGGCGAGGCGGCGAAGATCCCCGAGGAGTACGACATCGGGGCCTACGTCACCGGCACGACGGCGCTCAACATCGACACGAACGACAAGCTGGCCGCGGCGCTGCCCAAGTACATCGCCGTGGTCGTGGGGCTCGCCCTGCTGCTGCTCACGGTCGTGTTCCGCTCGGTGCTCGTGCCGGTCAAGGCCATCGGCGGGTTCCTGCTGAGCATCGCCGCGTCGCTCGGCCTCGTGGTGTTCGTGTTCCAGGACGGGAACCTGATGTCGCTGTTCGACATCGCCAAGGAGGGCCCGATCACGAGCTTCCTGCCGGTGCTGCTGGTGGGGATCCTGTTCGGGCTGGCCATGGACTACGAGGTGTTCCTCGTCTCGCGGATGCGCGAGCACTTCGTGAAGACCGGCCGCGCGAAGGAGTCGGTGATCACGGGCTACGGCCAGAGCGGCCGCGTGGTCACGGCGGCGGCGATCATCATGATCTCCGTCTTCGGGGCGTTCATCCTGGACACCGACCCGGTGGTCAAGTCGATCGGCCTGTCGCTCGCGTTCGGAGTCCTGGCCGATGCGTTCATCGTCCGGATGACGCTCGTGCCGGCGGTGATGACGCTGCTCGGCAAGAGGGCCTGGTGGATGCCGAGGAAGCTCGAGCGCATCGTGCCCGACGTGGACATCGAGGGCGAGGCCGTGATGAAGGGGCTCAGGACGTCGTCCTGAGCCCCTTCGGGGCCAACTCACGGAAGCAGCGTGAGAACGGCGGCCGTTCTGGTGGGGCTCACCTGCCGGAGGGCCGCCGTTCCGCGTGCTCCGGCGTACCGCCCCGTTCCGCCCGTGATCGCCCAGGTGCTCCTGCGGCTCATGTGGCTCAGCACCCCGGCGGCCTGAACCGTGCCGCCACGCAGGCTCACCACCGCGGAGCAGTCGGACCCGGCGCGCGTCGACCCGAGGTAGACGCAGGTCCAGTGCGCGCGGCCGGCCCGCTCTCCGTCCGCGTTGCGGAGCACGCCGCGGCACGCATCGAGGTCGGCGAGGCTCTCGCCTCTCCGCCCGTTGTCGGCCGTCGCGCAGTGCTGCTCGACCGAGGTGAGCCTCAGCACCCGCGACCCGTCCTGAGCCCCCGCCGGTCCGCCGCCCAGCAGGGCGGCCGCACCGGCTCCGGCGACGGCGACGGCGATGGCGATCCATGTCCTCATGTCTGTGCCTCCTGGTGGTTCGTCGGTGACGCGGCGAAGCTACGCCGGCGCCGCCCGTCGCACATCGCCTGACCGGCGGAACTTCGGCTCACCCGATCGGGCGATGCAGCCGACCCAATCCGGCTTTACGGTTGCCCGATGCTCCTTCCGCTCGGTCTCGGCATCGCCGCGCAGCTCGAGGTATGGATCTGGTGGGTCGAATCCGAGCAGGGGCCGAGGCCGCTGGCAGCCGTGGCGCTGCTCGCGATGTCGGCGGCGCTCGTGTGGCGCAAGCGGGCCCCGCTCCTCACCGTCGCGGCGGTCGCCGGGATCTACGCGGTCTGGAACCTGATCGAGTCGCCCGCCGGGTCGATCGTCCCGTTCGTGATCCTGCTGGTCGCGGTCTTCAACGCCGCGCAGCGCGCGGCGCTTCGCCCGGCGCTGGTCGCGGGCGCGCTCGGCATGGCGGCCATCTGGCTGGAGATCGCGCTCACCGACAGCGATGTGGCGAACTACGCGTTCACCGGCTTCTTCGTCGTGGCCGCGTGGATCGCGGGCCGCGGGTTCCGGACGCGCGAGCTCGGCGCGGAGGAGGGGGCGCGCGCCGCGGCGGCCGAGGAACGGACGCGGATCGCGCGCGAGCTGCACGACGTGGTGGCGCACAACGTGACCGTCATGGTCATCCAGGCGCAGGCCGCGCGCCAGCACGCCGAGCGCGGCACACAGGTGGAGCGCGCGCTCGAGACGATCGAGGGCACGGGCCAGGAGGCGCTCACGGAGATGCGCCGCCTGCTCGGCCTGCTGCGAGCGGACGACGAGGAGCTGAGCCTCGCGCCCCAGCCGAGCCTGCGCCATCTCGATCGCCTCGCCGAGAGCGTTCGCCGCGCCGGCCTGCCGGTGGAGGTGGAGGTCCGTGGTGAGCCCGTGCCGCTTCCCGCGGGCGTAGACCTGTCCGCCTACAGGATCGTGCAGGAGGCGCTGACCAACGCGCTGAAGCATGCCGGGCCGGCTCGCGCTCGGGTAGTCGTGGCCTACGAGCCCGGCGAGCTCCGGCTCGACATCGCCGACGACGGCTCCGCGGGGGCAACCGGGAACGGCTCGGGCCACGGCCTGGCCGGGATGCGCGAGCGCGTGCGCGTGTACGGCGGCTCGGTGGAGAGCGGCAGCCGTCCCGAGGGCGGCTACTCGGTGAGCGTGCGGCTTCCGCTTGAGGCGGCGCGGCAGTGACCGTAAGCGTCCTGCTCGTGGACGACCAGGAGCTGGTGCGCACGGGACTGCGGGCGATCCTGGAGCGCCAGCCGGACATCGACGTCGTGGGCGAGGCCGGCGACGGCGATGGCGCCGTCCGGGCGGCCGCGCGGCTCCGCCCGGACGTGGTGGTGATGGACATCCGGATGCCCGGGATGGACGGGCTCGAGGCCACGCGGCGGCTCGTGGCGCAGCCCGCGGAGGCGCCGCGTGTGCTCGTGCTGACGACCTTCGACCTCGACGAGTACGTCTACGAGGCGCTCCGAGGCGGGGCGAGCGGATTCCTGCTGAAGGGCGCGCCCGCGGACGAGCTCGTGCGCGCAGTGCGCGCGGTGGCCGAGGGCGACGCACTCATCAGCCCCTCGGTCACCCGGCGCCTCCTCGACGAGTTCGCGCGACCGGGCGCGAGTGGCGCGCCGCCGCCGGGGCTCGAGGAGCTGACGTCTCGCGAGCGCGACGTGCTCGACCTGATCGCGAAGGGCAGGTCGAATCCCGAGATCGCCGAGGAGCTCGTGGTCACGCCCGCGACGGTCAAGACGCATGTCGCCCACATCCTCATGAAGCTCGGCGTGCGCGATCGCGTGCAGGCGGTGATCCTGCTCTACGAGTCGGGCGCGATCGAGCCCGGCCGCTCCTCGTAGCGCGATGCGGAGCCCCTACGCAAGCGTCGCCGCGGCATTCCTGATCCACTCGACGGTCTCGGGCACCTGGGCCCCGAGGCTGCCGGCGATCAAGGAGTCGCTGGACCTCTCGGACGGGGAGCTGGGCACCGCCCTCGTCGGGCTCGCGATCGGCCTCCTGGTCGGCACGCGGCTCGCGGGGGCGCCGGTCGACCGCTTCGGAAGCCGGCCCGTCATGCGGGCCGGCTTTCCGCTTCTCGCGGCCACGCTCGTGCTTCCCGGGCTGGCGGAGAGCGGGCTGGCGCTGTTCGCGGCGCTGCTCGTGCTCGGGGTGGCGAGCGGCGCGCTCGACGTGGCGATGAACGCGCAGGGGATCGAGGTCGAGCGGCACGTGGGGAAGCCGATCCTCTCCGGGCTGCACGGGCTGTGGAGCGTCGGCCTCGGCCTGGGGGCCGGGGCGGCGGCGATCGCGGCGGCCATGGACGCGGACCCGCTCGAGCACTTCGTCGTCGTCGCGGCCGTGCTGGCGGTGGCCTCGCTCGTGTTCCTGCGCGGGCTGCTCGCAGCCGATCCGGCCATCGCCCCAGCCGATCGCCTGAACACGCCCGTCCGCTGGAGCGTCCCGCTGCTGCTCCTCGGCGTGATCGCGTTCTGCTCGTTCGTGGGCGAGGGCTCGGCCTCGGACTGGAGCGCCGTGTACATGGTGCAGGAGCTCGGAACCTCGGATGCGCTGGGCGCGGTCGCGTTCGGCGCATTCGCCGTGACGATGGCGCTCGCCCGCTTCGCCACCGACCCGCTCCGCGGCCGCTTCGAAAACGTCGTCCTGGTGCGCGGCGGATCGCTGATCGCGGCGGCCGGGCTCGGCCTGGCGCTGCTCGTGCACACGCCCGCCGCCGGAATCGCCGGCTTCGCCCTGCTCGGCCTCGGCCTGGCGCCGGTGGTGCCGATCGCCTTCAGCGCGGCCGGCGACCTCGACCCGCGCGCCACCGGCCGCCTGGTGGGCCGCGTTGCGACACTCGGCTACGTGGGCTCGGTGGCGGGGCCGATCATGATCGGCTGGCTGGCGGAGGCCACGTCGCTCCGCGCGGCCCTGTGCCTGGTGGTCATGCTGTCGCTCGTGATCGCGGCGTCGGCACGCTTCTGCGCGGGGGCGCGCTCCACGGGTCAGCCCACCCAGCTGATCCCGTAGCGCTCGGACGCGCTCGCGTACGCATCGGGTCCCAGCCGGCCGTCACGCTCCGCTCCGGCGAGCTCCCGGAAGAAGCCCTCGAGTCCGCCCGGGGAGGTGAGGATGAGAACGCGTCCCGTCCTCGGGACAACGCGCCGCTGCGAATGGGGGACGCCGCGCGGCGCGAAGACGAGCTCGCCGGGTCCCGCGCGATGCTCGCGGTCACCCACCCGGAACACGTGCTCGCCCTCCAGCACGTAGAACAACTCGTCCTCGTTCGCGTGGACGTGGAGGGGCGTGTCGACGGGCTCGCTCTCCTCGAAGACGGTCAGCGACCCGCCCGTGGAGTCCGCCGAGGCCTTCACGAGTATCTCCACCTCGCCGAATCGCAGCAGCTCATCCATGTAGCCTCCTATATTCGATATAGTCGACTCTATCAAACGTTCGTACGAGAGTCCGAGCCGTGCCCGCCAGTCGCGTGACACGCGCCGCCGCATCGTCGAGGCGGCGGCTCGGCTGTTCGTCCGCGACGGCTACGCCGCGACCTCGATCGCCTCGATCGCGGAGGAGGCCGGGGTCGCGGTCCCAACGGTCTACGCGAGCCTGCGCACCAAGGCGAACGTCCTACGCGCGGTCGTCGACCTGACGGTCAGGGGCGATGACGAGGAGGCCGCACTCGCCTCCCGCCCGGACTGGCGCGCGATGGAAGCGCTCGAGGATCCCCGCGAGCGGCTCGCGCGCTTTGCCCGGATCCATCGCGCATCGGCGACCGCGAGGCCGCCGTGTTCGCGCAGATCGAGGCGGCGGCCGGCGGTGATGCCGAGGCCACCGAGTTGCTCGCCGAGCACGACCGGCGCCGCTATGAGACCCAGCGCCGGCTGGCGCGCGGCCTCCATCGCGACGGGCACCTGAAGCCGGGCCTGAGCTCGCGCGAGGCCGCGGACGTGATCTGGACGCTCGCGAGCGAGCGCACCTACCTCGCGCTGGTTCGGGATCGTGGATGGAGCCCGGCGCGCTACGAGCGCTGGGTGGCCGAACAGCTCACGTGCGCCCTGCTGCCGCCGGCCTAGAGCGGGATGTCCCAGAGCGGGAACCAGCGGCCCATGTCCTCTTCCCAGGGCAGCTCGGCTCCGAGCTGGGACTTGATGCGCAGCTCGTGCTCGGTGTCGCGCGCCTGCGTGCCCTTGGCGGGCACGAAGGGGTAGTAGGCGCCGCGCTTGAAGTTGTAGATGAAGTAGACGGGCTTGCCGTTCTCCGTGAAGGCGAACACCGCCGCCAGCAGGCGGTCGCCGTAGCCGGCGCCCTGGAGCTGCACGGACACCGTGTTCATCGCGACGACGAGGTCGTCGAAGTCGGGGTCGTTCAGGATCAGCCAGCGGTAGCCGTACTCGTCGTCGCGGGTCTCGATCTTCGTGCCGGTCTCCTCCGCGGTGCCGGCGAGCAGCTCCTCGGTCTCCGTGACGATCTGCTTGAAGTCGGCGGTGCCGATCGGCTGGAAGACGACGCCGGCGCGCTCGCGGCTGCTTCAGGCCGAGCCCGGTCTCGAGCGTGACGTTCGCCGTCGTCATGGCGAACAGCCGGTCGGGCGCCGCGCCCTTCAGCTTGCCCTTCGATCCGAAGAGCGCGTCGAAGAAGCCCATCGCGGCCTAGGCGGCCGTGCCCTGGAGCTGCGACTCGAGCTGCTGCAGGCGCTCGATCCGCTTCTCCATCGGCGGGTGCGTCGAGAAGAGCGTCTGGAGCGCGCTCTTCACGCTCGGACCGGCACGATGAAGAAGGCGTTCATCCGCTCGAGCCGCTCGGCCTCGCGCAGGTCGTGACGTCGGCAGCTGCTGCATCGCGCTCGAGATCTTCACGAGCGCCGCGGAGAGCGCGCTCGGGCGCCCGGTGACGATCGCCGCGCCGCGGTCGGCCGCGAACTCGCGGTAGCGCGAGAGGGCCATCATCAGGAAGAACGAGACGACGTAGACCACGAACGACACGAGCAGGATCACGATGAAGCTCGGGTTCTCGTCGTCGCCGCCTCCGTGCCGCCTCCGAAGAAGAAGCCGAACTGGAGGATCATCGCGGCGAGGCTGGCGAAGAAGCTGGCGATGGTCATGACCAGCACGTCGCGGTGCTTCACGTGCGCCAGCTCGTGCGCCATCACGCCCTCGAGCTCGCTCGGCGAGAGCGTCCGCATGATGCCGGTGGTCGCGCAGACCGTCGCGCTCTTCTGGCTGCGGCCGATCGCGAACGCGTTCGGCACGTCGGTGTCCGCCACCGCGATCTTCGGCTTCGGCAGGTCGGCCTGGATGCAGAGCTTCTCGATCATCGCGTGGAGTCCCGGGGCCTCCTGGGGCGAGACCTCCTTCGCGCCCATCGAGAGAAGCGCGAGCTTGTCGGAGAAGAACAGCTGCGCGAGCGAGATCGCGCCGATCACGACCACCAGCGTGACGACCCCGGCGCCGGCCGAGACCAGCACGGCGAAGAACGCCACGTACAGCAGCCCGAGCAGGAACAGCGTCAACAGCATGCGGGCCTGAAGCCCTGGATCGCGCGGGAACACTGCTTTCTGCTGTGGCCATGATCAGAAAGATTAGTGAAGCGTGGGCGCGGTCTTGCAGGGGGAGGGAATCGGGTTGCCGCATAGAGGCGCCTTGCTAGAGTGCCGCCGCATCGAGCGCTGAATTTCCCTGCATAACGCAGGTAAACGAGGGGGAACCGGTCTGGCGCTCCAGCCGTGATGAAGAAGAGCTTTCTGCTGCCAATCGCCCTTGCCGTGACGGCATTCCTCGTGCTGCCCCTGCCCGGGCTGTCGGCGCCGCTGTCCTCGCGCATCGAGGAGAAGCGCGACCAGATCCAGAGCCACAAGGCGAAGGAGGGCGTGCTCAGCACGACGATCGAGCGCTTCGACACGCGCATCGACGCCGTCCAGGGCGAGATCGCGGCGACCGAGCGGCAGCTCGCGCGCGTGCAGGACAGCCTCGACCAGCAGAAGGAGAAGCTGCTCGAGGTGCGCGACAAGCTCGAGGAGGCCCGCGACCGGCTCGCAAGCCTCCGCAGCGAGCTCGACACCGCGCGCCGCGTGCTGGCCGCGCGGCTCGTGGAGATCTACAAGGCCGACTCGCCCGACGCGCTCACCGTGATCCTGTCCGCCGACGGCTTCGGCGACCTGCTCGAGCGGGCCGAGTTCCTCGACCGGATCTCGGACCAGGACCGCGAGATCACCGACCGCGTGCGCGGCCTGCGCGACCAGGCGAGGGACCAGACCGTGCAGCTCGCCGAGCTCGAGGAGCAGGAGCAGCTCGCCGCCGAGCGGATCCTCCGGGAGCGCGACCAGATCGCCGCCGTCGAGGCGCAGCTCGTGGGCGCGCGCGACCAGCTCGCCTCCGCCCGCGCCGACAAGCGCGGAGCGCTCTCCCAGGTGCGCGACAGCCGCGTGCGGCTCGAGGGCGACCTCGCCGCGCTCGAGGCCGAGCAGGCGCGCGTGCAGGCGGCGATCCAGGGCGCCTCGGGCGGCGCGTTCAAGCAGGGCACCGGGCAGCTCGGCTGGCCCGTGAACGGCCCGGTGGTGTCGCCGTTCGGCATGCGCTGGGGCCGGCTGCACGCCGGAATCGACATCGCGGTGCCGTCGGGCACGCCGATCCACGCGGCGGACGGCGGGCGCGTGGTGCTGATGGGCTGGGTGGGCGGCTACGGCAACTACACCTGCATCCAGCACACCGGCAGCCTGTCGAGCTGCTACGCGCACCAGTCGAGCTTCGCCACGTCGAACGGGGCGTCGGTCAGCCGGGGCCAGGTGATCGGCTACATCGGCTGCACCGGGCACTGCTTCGGCGACCACCTGCACTTCGAGACGCGCGTGAACGGGTCCCCGGTCGACCCGATGGGCTACCTCTAACGGGGTGACGCGCACCTTCAACCTCGTGACCGCGGCGCTCGCGGTCGCGACGCTGGCCGGCCTGGTGTTGCTGTGGCCGGGCGAGGTGGACTCGCAGATCGCGCAGGGGATCGCGGTGGAGACCGAGAGCGCGACCGTGGAGCGCGTGGAGGAAGGCGCCTGCGCGGGCTTCGCCACGCAGAACTGCCAGCTCGTCACCGCCCGGATCGAGAGCGGGCCGGAGACCGGGAAGAGCGTGGAGATCCAGCTCGGCGGCGGCGGGCTCGACCCGGACGTGGACCCGGGCGACGACATCCGGGTGGCGAAGGCGCCCGAGCCGCCGCCGGGCTCGGAGGCCGTGGCCGGCACCGGCTACACGCTCTACGACTTCGAGCGCCGCGGCCCGATGCTGATCCTCGCCGGGCTGTTCGTCGCTGGTGGTGCTCGCCTTCGCGCGCTGGCGCGGGCGCTGTCGCTCGCCGGGCTGGCGATCAGCCTCGTGCTCGTGCTCGTCTTCGTCGTGCCCGCGATCCTCGACGGCAAGGACGCCGCTGCTGGTGGCGGTGGTCGGTGCGCTCGCCATCGCGCTGATCACGATCCCGCTGGCGCACGGCTGGGGGCCGAAGAGCCTCGCCGCGCTCCTCGGCAGCGCGGCGAGCCTGATGCTCACGGCGCTGCTGGCGCTGCTCTTCACGAACCTGACCCACCTCACCGGGCTGTCGAGCGAGGAGGCGATCTTCCTCCAGATCGGCGAGCGCCGACGTATCGCTCCAGGGGCTGCTCCTCGCGGGAATGGTGATCGGCGCGCTGGGCGTGCTCGACGACGTGACGATCAGCCAGGCCTCGACCGTGCTGGCGCTGCGGCGCGCGAACCCCGAGCTGCCCGGCGCGCGCCTGTTCCGGACTGGCGCTCGACGTGGGCCGCGACCACGTGAGCGCGACCGTGAACACGCTCGTGCTCGCCTACGTGGGCGCGGCGCTACCGATCCTGCTGCTGTTCAGCGCGGCCGACCTCGGCGTGAGCGAGGCGGCGAACCTCGAGGTGGTGGCGAAGGAGATCGTCGCGACGCTGGTCGGCTCGATCGGGCTGATCGCGGCCGTGCCGATCACGACCGGGCTCGCCGCGCTGCTGGCTACCGCGCGACGCCGGAAGCGACCGAGTCGCTTGATGCCGCAATTGCCGTTGCCGTCGCACGCGGTGCCCAGGAGGACGTTCGCCCTGCGCCCGCGCATCGCGACGTTGGCGCGGAAGGGGCGGCGCTTGCCGTTCCGGACGAACCGGAACGAGCGCCCGGCGTTGCGCGAGACGAGCAGGCCGTAGCGTCACCCGGCCCGGCGCGCTCGTCGCCCCGCTGGGTGCGGTCCCTCGAGCGCGCGATCCTCACGCGGACGCGGTTGCCTCGCCGGCGTGCGCGCCCGCGTGGCGCGCGGCGCGACCACGTCGTAGCGGCGCGCCAGCTCGACCGCGGCCATGCCGTCCGCGACACCGGATCCCGTGAACTCGTTCCAGCCGCTGCCGTTGGCGGACCTCGTCATCACCTCGGCCACCTGCTCGGACGCGAGCCGCCGCTCGGCCTGCCATGCGAGCGCGGCGAGCCCGGAGACGATCGGCGCGGCGAAGCTCGTGCCCTCGCCGTAGGCGTAGCGCTGCCCGAGCTCGTTGAAGGTCCGCGGGCATCCGCCCTCGTCCCACGGCGGCGTGGTCGTGGGCGGTATCGGCGCGAAGACGCCGTCGGCGCACGGGCTGAGGCTCCCGTCCGCGCTCGCGCCGGGGGCGGCGAGGCTCACGAAGGCAGTTGTGGTTCGAGAACTCGGCGACCTGGTTGTCCGGCTTCGTGGCCGCCACGGAGAGCCCGATGCCGGGACCGCCGCGCCGTCCCCCGAGTGCCGCGGCGGGGAACTCGAGCGGGTTGCCGTTGAGCCCGTTGTTGCCCGAGGCGGCCACCGGCAGCACGTCGTTGAAGAAGGCGGCCTCGAGGGCGCGCGCCTGGGACCGGTCGATGCTCCGCCCGGCCAGGCTCATGTTCAGCACGTCCGCGCCGCTCCGGATGGAGAACTCGATGCCGCGGATCAGATCGCCGACGGAGAAGCTGCCCTCCGTGTCCCGCGAGGCCCGCACCGCGATCACCTTCGTGGTCCCCGCGACTCCCTTGCCGCCGCGCCCGTTGCCGTCGAGCGCGGCGATCAGGCCGGTCACGAAGGTGCCGTGGCCCACGATGTCGGTCACGTCGCCGTTCCTGGCCTGGGTGTCGAAGGTGCGCCGCACCTGGCCGGCGAACTCCGGGTGGCCCACCTGAAGGCCGGTGTCGATCACGGCCACCGTGCGCGCGGAGCCGCCGCCGATCGCGCCGAGCGCCTCGCCCGCGCGGACCGTGTCGTAGGCCCACGTGAACTTGAGGCCGGTGAGCGGGTCGGTGCGGTCGAACGGGTCGGCGGCCACGCGCAGGGTCCGGTCGCGCTCGATGTACGCGACGCGCGGGTCGTCCCTCAGCGCGGCGACCGCCGCGCGGCCCGAGGGCACCCGGGCCGACAGCACTCCGATCGTGTCGAAGCGCTCGGTGCGCGCGCCGATCGCGCGGAGCTTCGCGGCGACCGCGTCCACGTCCGCGTGCGAATGGAGGCCCACGAGCAGGCGCTCGGCGCCGCTCGAGCGGGCGATGCGGAGGATCTCACGCGGACGGACCGCCGGGGGCGCCTCGCGCGCCTGGCCGAGCGGCAGCCGGACGACGCCGGCGCCGGAGGCGCGCGCCTCGCTCTGGAGCGCCTCGCGCAGCGCGGAGCGCTCCAGCATCCCGGTGGAGGCCTGCGCGGACACTGCGAGAAGCGGCGCCGCACAGAGGAAAGTCGCGAGCACCGCTCTCCGCACACCGCCATGGTACGGCGCTCTCCGGGTGCCCGCTAGCTTTCCCCGCCGGTGCAGCCCGAGATCGACATCGGCCCCCTCGAGCTGAAGACGTTCGGGATCTGCTTCGCGTTCGGCTTCCTCGCCTCGGGGCTCATCATCGGAAGGCGGCTGCGCGAGCTCGGACGCCCGATCGACTGGGCCTACGAGATGGTGTTCGCGGCGCTCGTGGGCGGCCTCGTGGGCTCCCGCGTGGACTACCTGCTCCAGAACTGGGACGAGGTGTCCGACGACCTGCTCGGCAACATCGTCTCCGGGTCCGGGCTCGTGTGGTTCGGGGGGCTGGTGGGCGGCGCCCTGGGCGTGATCCTGTGGGCGCGCTGGCGCGGCTGGCTCGGCTGGCAGATGTTCGACGTGGCGGCCGTGCCGCTGGCGGTCGGCTACGCGATCGGCCGCGTGGGCTGCCAGCTCTCGGGCGACGGCGACTACGGGACTGAGTCCGACCTGCCGTGGGCCATGGCCTACCCGGAGGGCACGGTCCCGACGGACGACGAGGTGCATCCGACACCCGTGTACGAGACGCTCGCGATGGGGATCGCGGGGCTCGTGCTGTGGCGGTTGCGGGACCGCTTCGCGCCCGGGGTCCTGTTCGGCATCTATCTGATGATCGCCGGGATCGAGCGCTTCCTGATCGAGTTCATCCGGCGAAACGACGACCTGGTCGCCGGCCTCACCCAGGCGCAGCTCATCGGCCTGGTGCTGCTGGGGATCGGCGCGGCGATCGTGGCGGTGCGCCGCGACGTGCCCCGCCCCGCAACGGCCTGATCGCGGCGCCGAGCGCCGCGGCGGCGCAGAGCACGAGCGCGACGGACGCGCCCGCGGCGCTGTCCGCATGGAAGGAGATCTCGAGGCCCACGAAGGCGGCGGCCACCGCCAGCGCGGCGCCGGCGAGCATGATCGCGGCGGGCGTCCTGGCGTGGGCCCGCACGGCCACGGGCGGGGCGATCAGCACCGCGAGCACGAGCAGGGCGCCAAGCCCCTGGACGCCGACCGCGACCGCGGCGGCGAGCAGCACCAGCAGGGCGAGCCGGACGAGGCCGGGGCGGAGGCCGGTGGCGCCCGCGCCCGACGGGTCGAAGGCGAGCGCCGACAGGGGGCGATGAAGCACGACGAGGGCCGCGCCGCCGGCCACGAGCAGCACCGCCGCGACGGCGAGATCGCCGTCCGTGACGCCGAGGGGATCGCCGAACAGAAGCTCCTCGAGGCGCTGCGGCGACTCGGGCGCGAGCGCCAGCAGGGCGCCCAGCCCCACGAGCCCGGTCACCGCGACCGCGGTGCCGGTGTCGGAGCCGATCCGCTCGTCGCGGGCGGCGAACGCGATCAGCGCCGCCGCCACGACCGCGCCGCCGGCGGCGCCGGCCACGAGCGGCGCGTCGGCGAGCGCGGCCAGCACGAGGCCGGGGAGGAGGCCGTGAGAGAGCGACTCGGCGCCGTACGAGAGCCGCTCGGTGACGACCCAGAAGCCCAGCGCGCCGCACAGCGCGCCCACGAGCGCGAGCTCGGCGAGCGCGCGCCGGTCGATGCCTGAGCGCAGCGGGTCGAGGAGGAAGTCGAGCGCCTCCATGCGTCAGTGGTCGTGTCCGTGGTGCTGGATCGTGACCGCACCCGAGCCGTCCTCGAGCACGATCAGCTCGTGGCCGTAGGTCGCCTGGAGCGTCGCGCGGTCGAGCGTCGCGGCGGGCGGTCCGAACGCCACCTGGCGGCCGTTCAGGCACAGCACGAGGTCATAGGTGCGCGCGCTCTCCACGTCGTGGCTCGCCACGAGGAGCGTCCGGCCCTCCGCGCGGAGCTCGCCGAAGAGGCCGTCGATCACGGTCGCGCTCGCCGGGTCGACCCCTGAGAGCGGCTCGTCGAGGAGCAGCACGGGCGCGTCCTGCACGAGCGCGCGGGCCAGGAGCGCGCGCTGGCGCTGGCCGCCGGAGAGCTCGCCGAAGCGGGTGGACGCCTGGTCGGCGAGGCCCACGCGCTCGATGGCGGCGCGGGCCGCGTCGCGGTCGGAGCGGCGCGGGGGAAGCCACCAGCGGCCCTGGGCCAGCGTGCCCATGAGCGCCACGTCGAGCGCCGAGACGGGGAAGTCGAGCCGCGTGCGCTCGGTCTGCGCCATGTAGCCCGGACGGCCGCTCAGCTCGACCGCCCCCGCGAGCGGCTCGAGCTCGCCGAGCAGCACCCGAAACAGGGTCGTCTTGCCGCCGCCGTTCGGGCCGAGCACGCACACCGTCTGGCCGGCTCCGGCCTCGAAGCTCACCTCGTCGAGCACGGGCTCGCCGTCGTACCCGGCCGAGAGGCCGCTCGCCGCAACGGCGGGACCGCTCACGCTGCCCGCCTCGGCGCGGTTGCGGCGGCCGCGGCGAGGCAGACGAGCGCGCCGAGCACCGCCACCGGCGGGCCCGGCGGCACGTCGAGCCAGTACGCCACGTAGAGGCCGACGATGCCCTCGGCGAGCGCGAGCGCCAGCGCGCACGCCACGAGGCCGCGGATGCTCGAGGTGAACATGCGCGCGGCGGCCGCGGGCAGAACGTAGATCGCCGTCACGAGCAGGGCGCCCACCGCGGGGATCGCCGCCACGGCGGCCACCGCCACCAGCGCGAGCAGCAGCAGGTCGGCGCGCCGCGCGGGCAGGCCGGCCAGGCCGGCGCCCTCCGGGTCGAACCCCACCGCGGCCCAGGTACGGCCGAGCGTGAGTGCCGCCACCGTGGCGAGCACCGCCACCGCGGCGGAGACCGCGAGGTCGGCCGGGCCGAGGCCGAGCAGCGTTCCGAACAGCAGGCGGTCGACCGCCGCGCCGGACTCGAACACGTCGCTGGCGAGGATCACCCCGGCGGCGAGCGCCGCCACGAGCAGCAGCGCCGTGCCCTCGCCGTGGTCGCGCCCGCCGCGGCCGGTGCGCTCCACGCCGCCCGCGTAGCCGAGCGCCACCGCGACGCCGGCGATCGTGGGGCTGATGCCCGAGGCGTCGGCGGCCACGAGGCCGGGGAAGGTCGCCGAGCCGGACGCGTGGGTGAAGAAGGCGAGCCGCCTCAGCACCACCCAGGCGCCGAGGACGCCGCCCGTGATGCCGAGCAGGATCAGCTCGAAGAGCGCCTCGCGCAGGAACGGCAGCTCGGCCAGGTCGGTGGGCGGCGGCACCGGGCGAGTCTAACGAGAATCATTCTCAAAACTCTTCCTGATGAACCGCCTTGCGACCGCCTGAAGCTCCTCGTCGTGCTGGACGGAGCGGTGGTGGCCGCCCGGAATCAGCAGAAGCCGCTTCGGCTCGCCGGCGGCCGCATGGATCTGCTCGCTGACCGTGTACGGCACCTGCTCGTCGCCTCGCGCGTGCATGAGCAGGAGGGAGGTCTCCGGCGCCAGCCGCCCGGCGGCCTCCTCCACGTCGAGGGTCTCGAGCCACATCTCGCAGGCGTCCGTGTCGCAGCGGAACTCGGGCAACCGCTCCGAGCGCAGCGCCCGGCGCAGCCCCGCGTCGGTTGCCGGGCAGATCGCGACCACCGCGGCGATCGCCCCGCCGGACGCCGCCGCCGCGTGGATCGCCTGCCATCCGCCCATGCTCGATCCTCTGAGCGCCACGTGTGGCGCATGGCCGCGCAGGAGCTCGGCCATCGCGAGCGCGTCGTCGAACGCGCCCGGGCCGAAGCTGCCCTCGGAGCGGCCGTGGCCGCGGGCGTCGTAGGCGAGCGCCGCCATGCCGTCGGCGCGGCAGCCGCGCGCGAAGTCGAAGTGGCTCTCCTTCGCCGAGCCGGCCCCGTGGAGGATCACCACGCCCACGTCGGGCTCCCGATCGGGGAGGAAGAGCGCGTACGCGAGCCCGTCGTGGGTCCCGAGCTCGGGCGGTGTCGGGGTCGGATGCCTCATCGCGTACTTCATAATCGCCGCTCGACCATGTCGGCGCTCGCGGTCTCGCACGTGTATCCCCTCGGGTCCCGCCTCGACGAGCGCGGGCGGCTCGAGGTCGGCGGCTGCGACGCCATCGAGCTCGCGGCCCAGTTCGGCACGCCCGCGTACGTCTACGCCGAGGACGACATGCGCGCCCGGGCGCGCGGCTTCCTCGAGGCCTTCCGCGCGCGAACGGAGCGCTTCGAGGTCATCTACGCGAGCAAGGCGTTCCCCTGCACCGCGGTCTACGCGCTGTTCGCGGAGGAGGGCCTGTCGGCCGACGTCGCCTCCGGCGGCGAGCTGCATCTCGCGCTGGCGGCGGGCATGGACCCGAAGCGGCTGTACATGCACGGGAACAACAAGTCGCCCGCGGAGCTCGACTACGCGATCGAGAGCGGCGTCGGCCACATCGTCGTGGACTCCTTCGACGAGATCGAGCGCCTGCGCGGCCGCTCCCAGCGGGTCCTGCTCCGGGTCACGCCGGGGATCGAGCCCAGCACGCACGAGTTCATCCAGACCGGCCAGGTGGACTCGAAGTTCGGCTTCCAGCTCGACGAGGTCGACCGTGCCGTGGACGAGTGCGCGGCGGCCGGCCTCGAGCTCCGCGGCCTGCACGCGCACATCGGGTCGCAGATCGTGGACGTGGAGATCTTCGGCCGGCTCGGCGAGCTCCTGGCCGGCATGGGCGACTGGCCACTCCTCAACCTCGGCGGCGGCCTCGGGATCGCGTACACGTCGGAGGACGCCGCGCCGCCGGTGGAGGACTACGTGGACCAGCTCGTCCGTCACGCCCCCGACGGCGTGACGGTGCTGTGCGAGCCCGGGCGCGCGCTCGTGGGCAACGCGGGCGTGACGCTCTACAGGGTGGGCACGATCAAGCGGATTCCCGGGGTGCGCACGTACGTGGCGGTGGACGGCGGCATGTCCGACAACCTGCGCCCGATGCTCTACGGCGCGCGGTACGAGGCTCAGATAGCGGACCGGTTCGGCGGCGGAACGCTCTGCACGATCGCCGGGATGCACTGCGAATCCGGCGACGTGCTCATCCGCGAGGTCGAGCTGAACGACCCGCGCGTGGGCGACGTGCTGGTGGTCCCCGCCACCGGCGCCTACTCGCACGCGATGGCGAACAACTACAACGCCGTGCCACGCCCGCCGGTGGTCTTCTGCCGCGACGGCGAGGCCCGCGAGGTAGTCCGCCGCGAGACCTACGAAGATCTGACCCTGCGTGACCGCTGAGAACTTTCGCGTAGGCCTGCTGGGCCACGGCACGGTCGGCAGTGCCTTCGCCGCCCTGCTCGAGGAGCGCGCCGATGCCATCGAGCAGGAGGTCGGACGGCGCCCGGAGATCTCGGGCGTGCTCACGCGCAGCCGCGGCGACTTCGACGACATCCTCGAGCGCAGCGACCTCGTCGTGGAGCTCATGGGCGGGATCGACCCGACGCGCGACTACGTGCTCCGCGCGCTCGAGTCCGGCCGCCACGTGGTGACCGCGAACAAGCAGCTCCTCTCCCAGCACGGCGAGGAGGTGTTCGACGCCGCGCGCAGCGGCGGCGTGCAGCTCCGCTTCGAGGGCGCCGTCGCGGGCGTGGTCCCGGCGATCCGCGTGATGTCCGAGACGCTCGCCGCCGCCCACATCGAGCGCGTCCACGGGATCGTCAACGGCACGACGAACTACATCCTCAGCGAGATGGCGCGGACCGGCGCCTCGTACGAGGAGGCGCTCGCCGACGCGCAGCGGCTCGGCTACGCCGAGGCCGACCCCACCGAGGACGTGACCGGCAAGGACGCCGCGGCGAAGATGGCGATCCTCGCGCGGCTCGCGTTCAACGCGGCGGTCAAGCTCGACCAGGTGAGCTACGAGGGGATCGAGCGGCTGACCTCCGACGACATCGAGTACGCGAAGGAGCTCGGGCTGTCGCTCAAGCTCGTCGGCTCGGCCGAGCGGATCGACAGCGGAGTGGCCGTGCACGTGTATCCGGCCTTCCTGTACGCGGACCACCCGCTGGCGTCCGTGAACGGCGCGTTCAACGCCGTGACGATCGAGTCGCCCGCGATCACCGAGATCACGCTGTCCGGCCCGGGCGCCGGCGGCGTCCAGACGGCGAGCGCCGTGCTCGGCGACGTGGTCTCGGCGATGATCCCGCCGCCCTCGCTCGTGCCGCCCGCGGAGGACGTGCCGATCGTCACCGACACCGAGTTCTCGTTCTACCTCCACCTCGAGGTGGCGGACCGCCCCGGCGTGCTGGCCCGCGTGGCCGAGATCCTCGGGCATGCAGGGCGTGTCGATCAAGTCGGTGGTGCAGAAGGGCCTGGGCGACGAGGCGCGGCTCGTCATGGTCATGCACCCGGTGCTCGAGTCGAGGTTCCGCGCCGCGGTGCAGCTGCTGGCCGGGCTCGACTTCGTGCGCGAGCCGCCGCGCGTGATCCGGGTCATCGAGGAGACGTTCTGAGCCTCTGGCGCTACCGCGAGCGCCTGCCGGTCGATCCGCTCGTGACGATGGGCGAGGGGGACACCCCGCTCATTCCCGCGCCGCACCTCTCCGAGCTCACCGGTGCCGAGGTGTGGCTGAAGCTCGAGGGCGCGAACCCCACGGGCTCGTTCAAGGACCGCGGCATGACGGTGGCCGTGAGCGCCGCGATCGGCGAGGGCGCCGAGGCCGTGATCTGCGCCTCCACCGGCAACACGGCCGCGAGCGCGGCGGCGTACGCGGCACGGGCCGGGCTGCGCGGCGCGGTGATCGTGCCGGAGGGGAAGATCGCGACCGGGAAGCTCGCCCAGGCGCTGATGCACGGCGCGCGCGTGATCGCGCTGCGCGGCAACTTCGACGAGGCGCTCGCGCTCGTGCGCGAGCTGGCGGACAGGCATCCGATCGCGCTCGTGAACTCGGTGAACGACTACCGGATCGAGGGCCAGAAGACGGGCGCCTTCGAGGTCTGCGACCAGCTCGGCGAGGCGCCCGACGTGCTCTGCATCCCGGTGGGGAACGCCGGCAACGTCACGTCGTGGTGGAAGGGCTTCCAGGAGTACGGCACGGCGCCGCGTATGCACGGCTACCAGGCCGAGGGCGCGGCGCCGCTGGTGCACGGCGCGCCGGTGGAGTCGCCGGAGACGGTGGCGTCGGCGATCCGGATCGGCAACCCGGCGCGGTGGGAGGACGCGATGAGCGTGTTCACCTCGTCGCGGGGCGAGGTGCGCGCGGTGTCGGACGCGGAGATCCTCGACGCCTACTCGCTGCTCGGCGCGCGCGAGGGGGTGTTCTGCGAGCCGGCGTCGGCGGCGTCGGTGGCTGGCCTCCTGAAGAACGGCGCCGAGGGACGGGTGGTGTGCGTGCTCACCGGCCACGGGCTGAAGGACCCGCAGACCGCGATGAACCGCGCCACGAGCGTGGTGCCCTGCGAGCCGGACATCGAGAGCGTCGAGCGAGCGGTGCTCGGATGAGGCGCCACCGGATCGTCCGCGTCCCGGCGTCGTCCGCCAACCTCGGCCCCGGCTACGACGTGCTGGCGGCCGCGCTGGCCGCTTCACCTGGAGCTCGAGGTGGAGGAGACGGGGGAGTTCTTCGTGCACACGGACGTGCCGGGGATCCCGACCGACCGCTCGAACCTCTGCGTGCGCGCGTTCGAGGCACTGCGGCCCGCCGACGGCGTGACCTTCCAGATCCGCTCCGAGATACCGGCGGCGGCGGGACTCGGGTCGAGCGCGGCGGCGATCGTGGCCGGCCTCGCCGCCGCGGACCACATGTACGAGCTGGACGCGCCGCTGTTCGAGCTCGCCGCCGAGCTCGAGGGGCATCCGGACAACGTGGCCGCCGCGATCCTGCGGAGGCTTCGTGATCTGCCCCGGGCCGGGCGAGGATCCGGTGCGCTTCGACCCCGCGCCGGGGCTCGAGGGCGTGCTGGCCATCCCGGACCACGAGGTGTCGACGGCCGAGGCGCGCGCCGCGATGCCCGCCGAGGTGCCGGTGACCGAGGCGGTGCACAACGTGGGCCACGCCGCGCTGCTCATGCTGGGCCTCGCGCGGGACGACTTCAGCCTGATCGGCCGCGGCCTCAGCGACCGCGTGCACCAGCCGCGCCGGCGCTCGCTCTACCCGCGCTCGATGGAGCTGGTGGACCGGGCCGAGGAGCTGGGCGCGGTGGGCGCCACGATCTCGGGCGCCGGCCCGACCGTGCTGTTCTGGTGCCACTGGCAGCAGACCGGCGGCCTCGTGGAGCGGCTGAAGACGGAGGCCCCCGACTGCGAGATCCGCCGCGTGACCTTCGCGCCGGGCGGCGCGGACGTGCGCGAGCTCTGACGTGAGCGAGCGGGTCGAGGCCGCGGGCGGTGTGGTCGTGCGCGACGGCATGGTGCTGCTCGTGCACCGGCCGCGGTACGACGACTGGACGCTCCCGAAGGGGAAGCTCGATCCGGGCGAGTCCTTCGAGGACGCCGCGCTGCGCGAGGTCGAGGAGGAGACGGGCCTCCGCTGCCGCCTCGTGCGCGAGCTGCCCTCCACGCAGTACGCGGTGAGCGGCCGGCCGAAGCTCGTGCGCTACTGGCTGATGGACGCCGGAGGCAGAGACGCCCTTCGTGCCGAACGACGAGACGGACGAGCTCCGCTGGCTGCCGACGCCGGAGGAGGCTCGCGGCCTGCTCACCTACGACCGCGACCGCGAGCGTGCTCGCGGCGGCGGCTCTGAGGCGCGCGACCTCCTGACGTTCGCGCCGGTCGCGTCCCGGGGCCGCCGAAGCAGCCGGTCGCGTCCGGGCCCGCCGAGCGAGCCGGTCGTGCCCGGCCCGCCGCGAGCCGGTCGCGGCCAGCGCCGGCGCAGGTCGCGGCCGCGGCCGCCGCGCAGCCGGTCGCGGCCCGGGCCGCCCGCCAGCACGTCGTTGCCCCTCCCGCCGAACAGGCGGTCGTTTCCGCGGCCGCCCTTGATGCGGTCGCGTCCGGGGCCGCCCGACAGCCGGTCCCGCTTCGGGCCGCCGGACAGGCGGTCGTTGCCGCGATGCCCCGCGACCCGGTCGAGCCGCCGTTGCCGGCCGCCACGTCGGACCCGCCCTGGCCGAAGATGCGGTCGGCGCCGCTTCGGCCGAACAGCCGGTCGGCGCCCGGGCCGCCGAACAGCCGGTCGCGGCCGGACCCGCCGCTCACGCGGTCGTTGCCCGGGGCCGGCCCGGACGAGTGTCGTTGCCGGGGCCGCAGCGGATGATGTCGTCGCCCGCGCCCGCGTACACGCGGTCGTCGCCGCGGCCGCAGACGATCACGTCGTCGCCCGGGGTGCCGCGGAGCACGTCGTCCCCACTGGTGCCTCTCCGGACGTCGCGGTGCGCGGGTCGTCCACGAGCAGCTCCACGTTCTGGTCCGTCGCGGCGCCCTCACCCTTCCCGTCGCCCACCTGCGGGTCGTTGAAGCCGACCGCGCGGCTGATCGCGGCCATCTCGTCGTTGCCGAAGCCGGACGCGGGGGCGTTGTTCGCCGGCACGGCGAGCGGCGCGGCCGTGTCGGTCAGCGTCCCGAAGATCGAGAGCGTGCCGTCGCGGTTGTCCATCACCTCGAGCAGGCGGCTCTGCTGCGGCCAGTCGGCCGGCGTGGCCGACGTGTTGATCTCCCACCAGTTGCCGCCGGCCGGGCAGCCGTCCTCGCTCCCGCACGCCAGCACCTTGTTCTCGTGCGTGTGGCCGGCCACGTAGGCGATCACGTTCGAGTGGCTGCTGAGCAGCGCGGCAGGTCCTCGCCGAGGTGCACCGGCGTCGAGGCGCGCGGGTCGAGGTCGCAGCCTGGGTTCCGGTCATGCCCGTGCTCGTCCGGGCTGCTGCACGGCTGGGCCGCCTCGTCCGGCACGTCCGAGACGAGGCTCCGCACCGGGTGGTGCCCGAAGGCGACGACCATCTTCTCGCGCGCCTCGGCGCGGTCGAGCACGCCCTCGAGCCACTCCCACTGCGGGATTGTCGATGTTCCCCTGCGACGACTCCTCGACGACGCCGCCGTCCGACACCGTGTCGATCGAGACGAACACGATCCCGGGCTTCAGCTCGCGCGCCCAGTAGGTGGCCGAGCCGCCCGACGCGGTGTTCTCGGCAGCGGGCACGAAGTCGAAGCCGTGGCCGTCGGCCTGTATGCCGTGACGAGTAGATCGCCTTCAGCTCACGACGGTCCACGAAGCGCCGCCCCGGCTCGTCCGGCCTCACCGCGAACCCGCCGGCAGGCGAGAAGAGCTGGTTCGGGTCGGGGTCCTCGGGACCGATCGGCAGCGCCGCCGTGCTGGCTGCCACCTTGAAGCACCCGGTCGCGAGGTCCTCGAACGCCCTGATCGCGTCCTCGTTCCCCTGCACGAGGCCGTCGTGGTTGCCGTTGCTGACGTAGGTGGGCACAGCGGCGCCGTTGTTCCGCAGCCCGACCGGCGTGAAGCTGAGCGACTGGGCGCGGTCCATCAGGCCAGGCCATCTCGGGAAGGTGCCGTAGTCGGGGCCGAACGGGTCGTCCGGGTCCCAGTAGTCGGGCGCCCTGAAGCCGAGGTCGTCGTAGTCCTGCACGCCCATGTAGGTCGGCTCGTCCGGGATCTCGCCCGCGGTCTCGCGCGCGAGCAGCTCGGCGCGCGTCGTGGGCGTGCACTCCGCGTAGTCGCCCTTGAGCCCGCTGTTCGGCGTGAGCGGCGTGCCGCCCTCGATGAGCTGGCGCACCCAGACGGTCTCGTTGTACTGCTGGTTGTCGGACTGGTCCCCGGTCAGGAGCGCGAGGTCCATCGCGGCGCGCCTCCCGGCCGCCTGCCGGTGCGGGCTGGCGGGCGTGAACGCGTTCATCTGCCGGAAGCTGTAGTCGATCCCCCACGGATGGAACGCCTCGTGCGGCCGGTGGGCGCTGTTCGGGCCCCTGTCGACGAACTCCACCCGCGCCGGCGACTCCTCGTCCGCCAGCTGGAAGTCCGTGAGCTGCGCGAAGTACGAGACCGAGCGGCGCCGGCCGGCGCGTCCGGCCTGCGGCGTCGCCGTCGCGAGCCCGCGTACGACCCGTGCCGCACCCGGTCCCTCCACCAGCGTCTCGAACGTGGAGCCGGGGAACAGCGGCTCTCCCGCCTGGATCGTGTGGTTCTCCGTCGTGTGCCCGAGCTCGTGGGCGTAGGAGGCGCCGGTGGCGAACGCCAGCCCGGCCAGCAGCACGACTGCACCGATGAGACCCCGCATGTGGCGCAGAGTCCCACATGGGTGGCCGACTGTGCGCCGGTTGCTACGCGGCCGCGAGCTCGGGCCGGCGGCCGGCCCACGGCCGCGCCGCCTCGAGCTGCGCGGCGAGGCTCAGGAGCGTCGCCTCGCCCGCCGGGCGGCCGGCGATCTGCACGGCCGTGGGGAGGCCGTCGTCGCCATGGAAGAGCGGCACCGACATGGCGGGCTGGCCGGTCACGTTGAAGATCGCCGTGTAGGGCGTGAACCGCCCCGAGCGGCGGAAGTCGTCCCACGGGTCGTCGCTGCAGGCGTCGATCTCGCCGATCCGGACCGGCCGCTCGGCGAGCGCCGGGGTGAGCACCACGTCGTAGGTGTCCCAGAGGGCGATGATCCCGCGCGACACCGCGCCGAGCTGCGTGCGCGACAGCAGGTAGTCGAGCGCCGAGCGGTCGCGGATGCCCTGCCACATGTCCCAGGAGAGCGGCTCGATGAGCTCGGGGCTCGGCTCGCGGCCGGTGACCGCCCCGCCGAAGTAGATGCCGAGCGAGATCGGCGTGCCGAACGCGAGCACGAACGCGTTCATGAGGTCGCTCCCGCCCCACGGCGCCTCGATCTCCTCGACCTCGTGGCCCAGCTCGGACAGGAGCTCGGCGGCCTCGCGGGTCGCGCGCTCGCACTCGGGATCGAGAGTGGACTCGATCGCGGCCGTCGTGGTGAAGCCGATCCGGAGCGTCCCCGGCTCCCGGGCCGCCGCGGTCGCGAACGGCTCGGAGGGCGGCGGCGCCCACGTGGTGTCGCCCACCTCGTAGCCCGCCAGGACGTCGAGCAGCTCCGCCGTCTCGGCGACGGTCCGCGTGAGCACTCCGTCCTGGACGAGGAAGTCGTCGCCCAGGTCCGGGCCGCGCGAGATGCGCCCGCGGGTGGGCTTCAGCCCGACCAGCCCGGTGCACGACGCGGGAATCCGGATCGAGCCGCCCCCGTCGCTGCCGTGCGCGAGCGGGACGATCCCGGCGGCCACGGCCGCGGACGCTCCGCCGCTCGACCCGCCCGGGGTGCGCTCGGTGTCCCACGGGTTCCGCACCGGCCCGTAGCGGCGCGGCTCGGACACCGGCAGGATCCCGAACTCCGGCATGTTCGTCTTGCCGACGATCACGAAGCCGGCGTCCCGGATGCGGCGGGTCACGAACGAGTCGTGCCCCGGCGCGAAGTCGCCGAACATGTCCGAGCCGAGCGTGTAGGGCATCCCCGCGACCGCGGTGGTGTCCTTCATCGCGATCGGCACCCCCGCGAACGGCCGCGTGTCGCCGGGGCCGATCTCGCCGGCCGTGGCGAGGGCGCCGTCGGCGTCGACGTGGATGAACGCGTTCAGCGCCGGCTGGAGCGCCTCGATCCGCTCCAGCGCGGCGGTCACCAGCTCGGTCGAGCTGATCTCACCGCCGCGAATCAGCCGGGCCAGCTCGCTCGCCGGCTTCCACAGGAGGTCGGACATCCTCGCCGGCCCGCTCAGGCCGGGGCCAGCGCGGACAGCCGGCCGCGCGCTTCCTCGAAGTCCTCGAGCCGGGCGAGGATCTCGTCGGCGAGCGCCACGTAGTCGGCCCCCAGGTCGGGCGCGTAGTCGAGGATCGAGACGCCGCGCTCCGCGGACTCGGCGTAGCGAACGCTCCGGCGCACCACCGTGTCGAAGACCTTCTCGCCGAAGCGCTCCTTCAGCTGCGTCTGGGCCTCGCGCGCGTGCACGAGCCGCATGTCGGCGATGTTGAGCACCACGCCGAGCCACTCGAGGTCGGGGTGAAGCGAGTCCTTCGCAAGCTCGATCACCTCGAGCGCCTGCTCCACGCCCTGGAGCGAGAAGTACTCCGCCTCGGTCGAGATCAGCGCGTGGTCGCCGGCCACGAGCGCGTTCACGGTCAGCAGGCCGAGCGCCGGCGGGCAGTCGATCAGGATCAGGTCGTACTGGCGCCGCAGGTCGCGGAGCGCCCGCTTCAGCGTCAGCTCGCGGCCCATCTTCCCGGCGAGCACGAGCTCCGCCTCGGCCAGGCCCAGGTTGGCGGGGAGCACCCCGTCGTGCACGGCGTCGGCCGCCTTCGCCGAGCCGGCCAGCACCTCCGCGACCGTGGGCGTCGCGTCCGCGGGCACGTCGTAGTAGTCCGACAGGTTCCCCTGGGGGTCCATGTCCGTCACGAGCACCTCGAGGCCCGCGCGCCGGAATGTGTCCGCGAGGGTGCGCACGGTCGTCGTCTTGCCGGTGCCCCCCTTCTGGGACAGGACGGTGATCGTCTGTGCGGTCGGGAGCATCGCCATCGCTTTATAGTTTCCCGTTCTAGTCCGCGTCGTGCGCCTGAGCCGAGCAGGCCACGTAAACAGGAGGTGACCCCGCTGCAGGCATCGCGTGGCCTGTACGACCCGAGCTACGAGCATGACGCCTGCGGCGTCGCCTTCGTAGCGCGGGTTCGCGCCCCCGCCTCGCACGAGGTCGTTTCGCGTGCGCTGCATGCGCTCGAGCGCCTGGAGCACCGCGGCGCCGAGGGCGCCGACCCCGACACCGGGGACGGTGCGGGGATCCTGATCCAGCTCCCCGACGAGTTCCTCCGCGCGGAGGTCGAGTTCGACCTGCCCGAGCCGGGCCGCTACGGAGTGGCGCTCTGCTTCCTTCCCGCGGGCAACCCCACCGAGGCGATGCGGCTCCTCGAGGAGCGGACCGAGGCCGAGGGCCAGCACGTGCTCGGCTGGCGCGAGGTCCCGGTGAACGAGGCCGCCTGCGGCTCGGCGGCGCGCGCGGTGGCGCCCCGGATCGCCCAGCTCTTCGTGGCGGCCGGCGACGGCGTGCCCGGCCAGGACGCCTTCGAGCGCAAGCTCTACGTGATCCGGCGCTGCGTCGAGCAGGAGGCGCTCGAGGACCTCTACGTCGCGAGCTTCTCGAGCCGCACCATGGTGCTGAAGGGCATGCTCACCGCGCCGCAGCTCCCGCGCTACTTCCCGGACCTGCGCGACGAGCGCGTGGTGAGCCGCCTCGCGCTCGTGCACTCGCGCTTCTCCACGAACACCTTCCCGAGCTGGGAGCTGGCGCACCCGTACCGGATGCTCGCCCACAACGGCGAGATCAACACGCTGCGCGGCAACCGGAACTGGATGCGCGCCCGCGAGCTCCAGCTCGCCTCGCCCCACTTCGGCGACGACATCCGGAAGATCCACCCGCTCCTGCGCGACGACATCTCCGACTCGGCCTCGCTCGACGGCCTCATGGAGCTGCTCGTGCTCGGCGGCCGCACGTCCGAGCACGCCATCTCGATGCTGATCCCGGAGGCGCACCAGGGCCGCCCGGAGCTGCCGCAGGAGGTGCGCGACTTCTTCGCCTACCACTCGTCGCTCGTGGAGCCGTGGGACGGCCCCGCGGCGGTGGCGTTCAGCGACGGGCGCGTGATCGGCGCGACGCTCGACCGGAACGGCCTGCGCCCCGGCCGCTGGCTCGTCACGAAGGACGGCTGGGTGGTGTTCGCCTCGGAGACCGGCGTGATCGAGGTCCCGGCCGGCGAGGTGGCCGCCAAGGGCCGGCTCCTCCCCGGGAAGCTCTTCCTGGTCGACCTCGAGCGCGACGCGATCGTGCCGGACAGCCAGATCAAGCAGGAGCTGGCCGGCCGCCGCCCGTACGGCAAGTGGCTCGCCGATCGCGTGATCCACATCGAGGACCTCCCGGAGAAGACCCCGCGCGTGCCGCGCGTGGAGGCGCTGCGCGCCAAGCAGCTCGCCTTCGGGTGGACCGAGGAGGACCTGCGCGTGACGCTCGTGCCGATGGCGCGCGACGCCGCCGAGCCGACCGGGTCGATGGGCAACGACACCGCGCTCGCCGTGATGTCGGACATGCGCCCGCCGCTCTTCTCCTACTTCAAGCAGCTCTTCGCCCAGGTCACGAACCCGGCGATCGACCCGATCCGCGAGTCGATCGTGATGAGCCTCGAGGCGGTGATCGGCCCGGAGATCAACCTCCTCGACGAGACCCCGGACCACTGCCACCAGCTCGTGATGCCGCAGCCGCTCCTGCGGAGCACCGAGCTCGAGAAGCTCCGGCAGGTGGACCACAGCGTCTTCGAGGCGCGCACGATCGACATGACCTGGCCCGCCTCGGACGGCGCGCAGGGCATGGAGCGGCGGCTCGAGGAGATGTGCGCCGAGGCGTCCGAGCTCGTCGAGCGCGGCGTGAACATCATCGTGCTGTCGGACCGGAACCTCGGCGCCGAGCGCGTGCCGATGCCCGCCCTGCTCGCCACGGCGGCGGTGCACCACCACCTTGTCCGCGACGGCACCCGGCTCCAGATCGGCCTCGTGGTCGAGACCGGCCAGGCGAAGGAGATCCACCACGTGGCGTGCCTGATCGGCTACGGCGCCTCGGCGGTGAACCCGTACGTGATGTTCGAGACGCTCTACGCGCTCCACCGCGAGGGCCGGCTGCCCGAGGCCATGGCGCCCGACGAGGCGGTGTCGCGCACGATCAAGGCGATCGGCAAGGGGCTCCTGAAGATCCTCTCCAAGATGGGGATCTCCACGATCCGCTCCTACACGGGCGCGCAGATCTTCGAGGCGATCGGGCTCGAGAAGGAGCTCGTCGATCGCCACTTCACCGGCACGGCATCGCGCGTCGGCGGCGTGGGCCTGAACGTGCTCGCGTGGGAGTGCCTCGACAGGCACGCGCGCGCCTACCCCGCCGCCAGCTCGGAGCTGCTCCCCGCCGGCGGCGTCTACGCCTGGCGGCGCGACGGCGAGTTCCACGGCTGGAACCCGGAGACGATCGCCACGCTCCAGCAGGCCGCCCGCGAGGAGGACGGCGCCGAGGCCTACGAGCGCTTCGCCACCTACGTGAACGAGGTGGCCGTGCCGCGGTCCTCGCTGCGGGGGCTGCTCAAGTTCAGGGAGGCGACCGAGCCGGTGCCGCTCGAGGAGGTCGAGCCGGCCGCCGAGATCGTGAAGCGCTTCAAGTCCGGCGGGATGTCGCTCGGCGCGCTCTCGCCCGAGGCGCACGAGACGCTCGCGGCGGGGATGAACCGGCTCGGCGGCAAGTCGAACACCGGCGAGGGCGGGGAGGACCCGGCGCGCTTCGACGACGACCGCCGCTCCTCGATCAAGCAGGTGGCCTCCGGGCGCTTCGGCGTGACCGTGAACTACCTGGTGAACGCCGACGAGCTCCAGATCAAGGTCGCGCAGGGCGCGAAGCCGGGCGAGGGCGGCCAGCTTCCCGGCCACAAGGTCGACCGCTACATCGCGCGCCTGAGGCACTCGACGCCGGGCGTCGGCCTGATCTCACCGCCGCCGCACCACGACATCTACTCGATCGAGGACCTGAAGCAGCTCATCTACGACCTCCGCTGCGCCAACCCGCGCGCGCGGGTGTCGGTGAAGCTCGTCGCCGAGGTCGGGGTCGGCACGGTCGCCGCCGGGGTGGCGAAGGCGAACGCCGACCACGTGGTGATCGCCGGCCACGACGGCGGCACGGGCGCCTCCCCGCAGGCCTCGATCCAGAACGCCGGCATCCCGTGGGAGATCGGCCTGGCCGAGACCCAGCAGACGCTGCTCCGGAACGACCTCCGCTCGCGCATCCTCGTCGAGGCGGACGGGCAGATGCGCACCGGCCGCGACGTGGTGGTTGCCGCGGCGCTCGGCGCCGACGAGTTCGGCTTCTCGACCGCGCCCCTGATCGCGCTCGGCTGCGTGATGATGCGCGTCTGCCACCTGAACACCTGCCCGGTGGGCGTGGCCACCCAGGACCCCGTGCTCCGCGAGCGCTTCGACGGCCAGCCCGAGCACGTCGTGAACTACCTCTTCATGGTCGCCGAGGAGGCGCGCCGGATCATGGCCACGCTCGGCGTGCGGAGCATGGCCGAGCTGATCGGCCGCACCGACCTGCTCGACGCGGAACACGCCGCGGAGCACTGGAAGGCGCAGGACGTGAACCTGAGGGCGCTGCTGTCGGTGCCGGAGAACGTGGAGAAGGGGGCGCCGCGCTGCTGCATCCGCCGTCCCGACCCGGTGCTGTACGACTCGATCGACGTCGACCTGCTCCAGCGCTGCCGGCCCGCGATCGAGCAGGGCCAGCAGGTGCGGCTCGAGCGGCGGATCGAGAACAAGAACCGGGCGGTTGGCGGGCTCCTCTCCGGCGAGATCGCGCGCGTGCACGGCGAGGACGGGCTGCCGGACGGCAGCATCCACGTCTCGCTCACCGGCTCGGCGGGCCAGAGCTTCGGCGCCTGGCTCGCCCGCGGCGTCGAGCTCGTGCTGGACGGCGACGCCAACGACTACTGCGGCAAGGGCCTCTCGGGCGGCACGGTCGTCGTGCGGCCGCCCTCGGACGCCGCGTTCGCCGCCGAGGACAACGTGATCGTCGGCAACACGGTGCTCTACGGGGCCACCTCGGGGCGCGCCTTCTTCCACGGGATCGCCGGCGAGCGGTTCGCCGTCCGCAACTCGGGCGCCATAACGGTGGTCGAGGGGGTCGGGGACCACGGCTGCGAGTACATGACCGGGGGCCGCGTGGTCGTGCTGGGTCCGACCGGGCTCAACTTCGCCGCCGGCATGAGCGGCGGCATCGCCTACGTGCTCGACTCGGACGGCGGCTTCCGCGGCCGCTGCAACACGGAGCTCGTGGGCTTCGACGCGATCACGCCGGACGAGGCCGACGAGCTGCGCGGCTGGATCGAGGAGCACCGCGAGCGGACCGGCTCGCGCGTGGCCGCCCGCCTGCTCGACGACTGGCAGGCCACCCTCAACAAGGTGGTCAAGGTCATGCCGCACGACTACAAGCGCGCGCTCGCGGAGCAGCTCGCCGCCGAGGGCGAGGCCGAGGTGGCCGCCGCGGCCGCCGGCCCGGCGGCGACACCCGGGTACGCGGCCGGGGGCGCGGTCTAGAGATGGGCGAGCTGGGCGCATTCCTCCGCCTCGAGCGGGTCGGCTTCGAGAAGCGCGATCCCGAACGAGCGCGTCGAGGACTACCGGCAGTACTTCCGGCTGCCGGACGACGCCACGCTGCGCGACCAGGGCGCGCGGTGCATGGACTGCGGCATCCCGTTCTGCCACGAGGGCTGCCCGCTCGGGAACCTGATTCCGGACTGGAACGACCTCGTGTACCGCGACCGCTGGCGCGACGCGCTGGTGAAGCTGCACGCGACGAACAACTTCCCCGAGTTCACCGGGCTGATCTGCCCGGCGCCGTGCGAGTCGGCCTGCGTGCTCGACATCAACGACGACGCGGTCACGATCGAGCAGATCGAGCTGGCGATCGTCACGCGCGGGTTCGAGGAAGGCTGGATCGAGCCCGACCCGCCCGAGGCGCGCACCGGCCGCACCGTGGCGGTGATCGGGGCCGGGCCGGCGGGCCTGGCCGTGGCCGACGAGCTCAACAAGCTCGGCCACCGGGTGACCGTCTACGAGCGCGACGAGGCGCCGGGCGGGTTGCTGCGCTTCGGCGTGCCCGACGCGAAGCTCGAGAAGTGGATCATCGACCGGCGGGTGAAGCTGCTCGAGGAAGAGGGGATCGAGTTCCGCTGCGACATGGACGTGGGGCGCGACGTGAGCGCCGACGCCCTGGCGCGGGAGCACGACGCGGTGGTCGTCGCGATCGGCTCGCGCGTGCACCGCGACCTGGACGTGCCCGGCCGCGAGCTCGCCGGCGTGCACTACGCGATGGACTACCTCTACCAGCGCAACCGCGCGGTCGCCGCGATGGAGCACCGGCCCTTCCGCCAGACCCCGCCCGGCCAGGTGATCAGCGCCGAGGGCAAGCGCGTGGTCGTGGTCGGCGGCGGCGACACCGGGATGGACTGCATCTCGAACGCCCTGCGCGAGGGCGCCGAGGACGTGCTGATGCTGGACGTGTACCCGCCACTCCCCTCGCGCGGGCGGCCGCCCGGCACGCCGTGGCCGCTGCCGCCCAAGCGCACCCAGACGACCTACGCGCTCGACGAGGGCGGCGACCGGCGCTTCGGGACCCAGGTGACCTCGCTGCGCGGGGTCGACGGCCGCGTGACCGGCGTCCTGGGCCGGCGCGTGGAGGGCACCTCCTCACGCGACCTCCACGCGATCCCGGGCAGCGACTTCGAGGAGCGCGCCGACCTCGTCCTGATCGCGATCGGGTTCGACCATCCGGAGCACGAGGGCGCCGTGGAGCAGCTGCGGCTCGACCTCGACAGGCGCGGCAACGTGAAGGCGCCCGTCTACGGCACGAAGATCGAGGGCGTGTTCGCCTGCGGCGACGCGCGCACCGGCCAGTCGCTCGTGGTCACGGCGATCGCCGAGGGCCGCCGCTGCGCCCGCGTGGTCGACCAGTACCTGGGCGGCTCCGGCGAGGTCAGGCGCGTGCGCCCCGAGGCGATGTTCGCCTACGAGGACGGCGACCCGCACTCGCTCCGCCACCAGGCCGAGATCGCCCGAACGGTGACGGTCGGCGACGCGTTCTGGACCGGCCCGCGCGACGAGCGCTAGCCGACACGCCGCAGCGAACCGAGAAGTGCTCAAGAAATGACTTGCGCCGCCTCCCCGGGCGGGCGTACAGTGGACGAACCGTCCCCCGGACTCGGAGATGGGTGCGATGAGCCCCACGCCCGGCGCGACCGGCGAGCACGTCCAAGCCTCGATGGAGGTATGGGAGGAGTGGTTCGCCAAACGCGGAGTCCCGTACTTCTGTCCCGAGTACCAGGGCAGGACGCGCTTCGACTCCGTCGCGGTCTTCCTGTTCGCGATGCTGGCTCTCGAAGTCGGGGTGGCGTGGCTCGACCTCAGCGCGATAGGGCTGATCATCGCGCTCGCCACGGTCCTGTACGTGGTGCTCCTCGTCCCGCTCGCGGGAGTCCGCTCAGGCGGCGAGCGACCGCGAGCGCTCCGGCATCAGTGGATCCCCGGCGTCCTTCTCCTCGGCGCCATCGGCGTGATCGTGAGCATTGCCGGCGACCTGCCGATCGGCCGGTGGGTCGATGCCGCGATCGTCTTCATCGGGCTGTACGCCGCGTTCGAGCTGGCCGACTGCAACGTGTGGACGGGCACCGAGGCCGAGCGCCGCCGGAGGCGCGCGGAGGTGGTGGGGCTCACGTTCCTGGGGGTCGTGGTGTTCGCGCTCGAGGGCAGCGTCTTCGAGGGACCGGTCGATCAGGCTCTCCTCGCGCTCGTCGTCGTGGTGGCGATCCTCCGCCTCGCAAGGAGCCTCGCTCCGCCGTCGCGTGAGCCCCAGCCGTTGCCGCGCGGGGAGCCGGCGATCGTCGCCGCAATGGTGCCGGTGGTGCCCCTGCTCGTGATCCTGCTCGGGGCCGAGACGGCCGTCTTGCCACACGTCGGGGAGAGCACCCTCATCCAGACGACGGCGCCGCTCTTGCTCACCGCCCTCCTCGCGCTCGCATCGGTGCTCGCGTTCGTGCGCGCCAATCGCCCGGAGGCCGCGCCGGTGGCCGTTCCGAACGCGGATCACGTCCGCAAGCTCGGACGGCGCATGCCGGTGAACAGCGTCTGGATCGCCGCATGGGTGCTCCCGTTCCTCGTCACCTATCCGCTGCTGGTGTTCTTCTTCTTCGAGCTCGACACGTTCGGGACGCGGCTCGACGGGCTGGACGCTGCCCTCGTCGCCCTCGGGATCAACGTTCTCTTCGTGGGTGTCGCGTGGGTGATGGTGGCGTTTGGGATCGACGCGTTTGCGCGGGCCGTCCGCGAGCAGGCCAAGTCGATCGTCGAGAGCATCGTCATGGCGCTCGCCAACGGCCTACCCCTCCTCGTGGTGTTCACGGTCTTCTTCGCGCTGACGGCCGAGACATGGGAGGTGGCGGCCGAGGCGACCATGGGCGCCTATCTCGGGCTTCTCGGGGCGCTGTTCGCGTTCACGCTCGTCTTCGTGGTGGCGACCGCCGCAATCGAGCTGCGGCGGGAGTCCAGGTTCGAGGGCTGGAACGAAGTAAGGAGCGCCGCGGTTCGGGAGGACGAGGTCCACCGGACGACGCCGCCGCCGGACGACTTCGACGCCGGCCTCGCCACAGTGGTCAAGCGACGCGCGGGGGGCGAGAACGAGACCTGCCTGGATCTGAAGGGGAGGAGTTGGCTGAACGCGATGTCGGTGCTGACCGCATACCAGCTCATCGTGTTCTTCCCCGTGACGATCGCCGCGGCGATCTTGTTCTGGGGTCTCGGGAAGCTCGCGGTCCCGGCGGACGTCGCGGCGGAGTGGATCGGCGGAGACAACGTGACCGCGGCCGAAGCGCGTGACATCACGACCGACAGGGCGTGGACCGAGGAGCCGTGGCTTCGCGTGGGCGTGCTCCTCGGGGCGTTCTCGAGCCTCTACCTGGCCGTGACGGTGCAGGCGAACGAGGCTCAGCGGAAGCAGTTCTTCGACGCTACGGAGCGCGGGGTGAAGCAGCTGCTCGCGGTGAAGCTCGTCTATGACAGGCACCGCGCGCCGGTTCCGCGCGGCTCGGCGGTCGTCGCGGGCCCGCACTGTCGCCGGTAGGTTTGGCGGCCTGACACGGGCTTTCGTCACAGGTGGGTCGGGATTCGTCGGCGGCGCGCTGATCGAGCGGCTCCGCTCCGAGGGCTGGGACGTGCGCGCGCTGGCGCGCTCCGAGACGGCTGCCGCCCGCGTCCGCGAGCTGGGCGCGGAGCCGGTGATGGGCGATCTCGACGACCTCCGGATCGAGGGTTGCGACGTCGCGTTCCATGCAGCAGCGAAGGTCGAGGATTGGGGTGACCCGGAGGAGTTCGAGCGTGTCAACGTGCGAGGCACGCAGAACGTGGTCGACGCGTGCCGCGCCGGCGGCGTTCGGCGACTGGTACACGTGGGCACGGAGGCGGCTCTGATGGCGGGGCAGCCATTGGTGAACGTGGACGAGAGCGCTCCGCTGCGCCCAGACTCGCCTGCTCTCTACCCATCGTCCAAGGCGAAGGCGGAAGCGATCGTGAGGGCCGCGGATCTCGACACGGTCGTGGTGCGGCCGCGCTTCGTGTGGGGAAGGGGCGACACGACCCTCCTGCCCCGGCTCACCGAGATGGTCCGCGCGGGCCGGTTCCGCTGGATCGGCGGCGGCCGGCAGCTCACCGCCACGACGCACGTGGACAACACCGTCGAGGGCCTGTGGCTCGCCGCGACGAAGGGGCCGGCCGGCGGCGTCTACTTCGTCACGGACGGCGAGCCCGTGGTGTTCCGCGACTTCCTCACGAGGATGATCGGCACCCAGGGGGTCGAGATCCCGGACAAGTCGGTGCCGCCGGCGGTGGCGGGCGCCGCGGCGCGTGCGATCGAGGGGATCTGGCGGCTGCTGCGCCGCTCGAGCGACCCGCCGCTCACGCGCTTCGCCGTCTGGGCGTCATCGCAGGAGTGCACGATCGACATCTCGCGCGCGGAGCGCGAGCTGGGCTACCGGCCGGTCAAGTCCCGGGAGGACGGGCTGGCCGAGCTCAGCGCGTAGCGGTCGTCTCGCGGGCGCCCACGAGCGACATGAAGTACAGGCTGAAGCGGCCGATCGAGATCTCGTCGCCGTCCTCGAGCTCCGCGAGCTCGACCCGGGTGCCGTTCCGGAACACGCCGTTCAGGCTGCGGTCGTCGAGGATCCGCGCCCCCGCGTCGTCGCGGTAGAGCAGCGCGTGGCGCCGGGACACGGTGGGGTCGTCGAACCGCACGTGTGCCGAGAGGCTCCGGCCGATGCGCGTCCACCCGTCCTGCAGCGGGAAGACGCGGACGCGCTCGTCGTCCTCGAAGGCGAGATAGTCGCCCTCGCGAACCAGCGCCTCGCGGGCCTCCGCGAGCCAGTCGGGCGCGCCCTCGACATCGTGTCGGAGCGGGCGCCGGGTGGTCTCGCCGAAGAGCGAGGCGCGGCGGAAGCTCTCGCCTCCGCACTCGGGGCATTCGGGGACGGGATCGCGTTCGTGAAGGGCTACGGCGAAACCACAGGAGTCGCACCGGAAGGAACCGGCACCAGCGAGGGTGCCGGTGTTGAAGGCTTCCATCTGGATCTCTCTCCTCGGGGGGTGGGGGGACGGATGGTATCGATGGATACGAACGTGCCAAGTGAAAAAATCGCTACTAGCGGGCTTTTTGCAGGCTTGGAGGAATTCGCGCATACCCTTCGAACACGTTTTCATGCCTGATCTCGCCGCCATGCTCGTGCGCAGCAGCATCGGAACGCTTGCGCCGGCCGATGCCTCGTGCGGCGGCTGCCACCGCACACCGCTCGCCGGCGAGCGCGTGCACGAGCTCGAGAGCGGCCGCACGCTCTGCGACCTCTGCTTCGCGAAGCTCCCCGAGGACCGCCGGCTGGCGGTCCGCACCGAGCGCGTCCACACGAGCGCGCGGCGCCTCTCGGTCGTCCCGCGCGCTGCCTAGCCCGGCAGCGGCGGCCGGTACGATGGCGCGCGCATGCGCGAGGTAACCGTCTCGACCACCATCTCCGCGCCGCGCGAGGCGGTGTTCGACCTGGTCTCGGACCTCGCGCTGAGGCCGTCGTACTCCGACCACTACCTGGACGACTACCGGCTCGCGCGCGTGGACTCGGTGGGCCTGGGCGCGGCGGCTCGCTTCCGCCTCGACGTCCCGATGTCGAACGAGTACGCGGAGCTCACGATCACGAAGGCCGACCGCCCGCGGCAGATCATCGAGGAGCTCAGGGTCGGCCGCCGCGGCCGCAGCCGCGCCGTGGCCGTCTACGACTTCTCGCGCGAGTCCGGGAACACCACCCGAGTGGAGCTCACGACCTTCAGCGAGCCGGCCACGATGGTCGACCGTTTCAGGCAGTTCGGCTCGCCGAGCTGGATGCGCCGGAAGACGAAGAAGGCGCTCGAGCGGCTGCGGATGATCTTCGAGGAGCCCGAGCGCACGGAGCTGAAGCGAGCGACGATCGCGGGGTTCGAGCCCGACAAGGCGGCCCGCTTCGGCGTGCACCCGAGCCGAGGCTAATATGCCCGCCCGCATGCCGCGCCTCGTCCTCATGCTGCTCTGCATCGCCGCCCTGGCGGCCGGGCTGTCCGCCTGCGGGGGCATAAAACACGACGAGCAGGGCCGGGAGGAGCCGGCCCGCGAGGGCCTCGCGCTCGAGTTCGAGGGCGTCGATTACAACGTCTTCATCACGCGGCAGCTGAACACGCGGATCCCGCCCGACGACGCGTACGTCGAGGAGGGAACCGAGCCCGAGGAGGGCGAGACCCTCTACGGCGTGTTCCTCCAGGCCTGCAACAACTCGGACGAGGCCCACCAGACGGTCGAGGAGTTCAAGATCGTCGACAACCAGGGCAACGAGTTCGAGCCCGAGGAGCTCCCCGAGGACAACAAGTTCGCCTACCACTCGCGCGAGCTCCTGCCGCACGAATGCATCCCGGAGATCGGCGGCGTGGCCCAGCTCGGCCCCTCGGCCGGCTCGATGCTCCTCTTCCGCCTGCCGCTCGCGAACACCGAGTACCGCCCGCTGGAGCTCGAGGTCATGGGCGAGGGCGAAGAGCACATCACCTTCGAGCTCGACATCTAGCGCGGACGGCCCCACGACTAGGGGGTTCCGTCTTCTGTGCCGGAATGGCCGGCATAAACGACGGAGCCCCCGGGGTCGCGGGTGGGCGCGCGGGTCCTACAGGGCGGCGTCCAGCACCACGCGTGCCGCCGGGGCGGCCGTTTCTCCGCCCGCGCCCGCTCGCACCAGCATCACTCCCACGACGATCGACGGGCGGCGGGCCGGTGCGTAGGCGGTGAACCAGGCGTCGGTGTTCGTGGGGTCGGGCGGAAGCGTCTCGCCGGTCTCCGGGTCGCGGGTGTCCTCGAGCTCGGCCGTGCCGGTCTTCCCGGCCACGCGCACGCCGGGGATGGCCGCTGCCGTGCCCGTGCCGTAGTCGACCACGTCGACCATCAGCGAGCCGATCGTGCGCGCCACCCGTGGCGAGGTCACGCGCGTGCCGCGCGGGCGCTCCCCGGCGGACAGGGTGGGCGGGTAGCGCACTCCGCGGGTGGCGATCGTCTGCGCGACCGACGCAAGCTGGAGCGGCGTGGCGAGCGTCTGGAACTGCCCGATCGCGGTGGAGGCCACCTCGAGCGGTGTGTCGATGTCGGCCGCCGACGGCAGCGTGCTGGGGACCTCGCCCGGGATGGTCGCCGGCGCGTTCCAGCCGAACCGCTCGGCCGCCTCGACGAGCGCCTCTGCCCCGACCTCGACCCCGAGCGGCGCGAACACCGAGTTGCACGAGTGCGCGAACGAGTTCCGGAAGGTGCCGCCGCAGAACTCGCCGTTGGCGTTCTCGAGCTCGACGCCGTCGATGATCGCGTGCGACTCCACGGGGAACTCCGTCGTGGGCTTCACGAGCCCGCGCTCGAGCGCGGCGGTGGTGGTGACGATCTTGAACGTCGACCCGGGCGGCTGCGGGGCCGAGAACGCGATGCCCGCGAGGGCGCGCACCTCGCCGTTCCGCGGATCGATGGCGGCCACGCCGCCGAGCCGCCCGGCGAGCCCGACCACCGCGGCCTCCTGGAGACGCGTGTCGATCGTCGTCCGGACCATGGGCGCCCGGCGCGGCCTGGCCCGCGCCAGCACCCGCCCGCCCGCCACGAGCTCGCCTCCGGGGCGCCCGCGGAGCCGCTCCTCGAAGACCTCCTCCAGCCCCGACTGCCCGACCGGCCAGTCGGGCGGGAACCCGCGCGCGTAGAGCGCCCGGCGCTCCGCCTCCGTCTCCTCGGGCTCCATGCGGCCGGCGATCGAGTCGGCGATTCCCACGAGCGGCGAGGTCCGCGACGGCGCCTCGCCCTCCGCTAGCACCTTGTTGTCGCGCGAGCGGAGCGTGGCGCGCACGGGCGGCGCGCTTGTGCGCGCGAGCCGCTCGCCGTCACGGAGCTCCGGGAAGACCAGCCGCGGCTCCCAGTCCACCGCGCCCTCCGAGGCCGGCACCGCCAGGTCGCCGCGCAGGCTGCCGAACACGCGCGTCTCGAGCACGACCGGGATCGTGACCTCGCCGTCGCCCGCGTCCCCGGAGTCGTCGGCCTCGACGGCCGTGAGCGTCGCGGTGGCGGCGGCGCGGCGGTATGCGCGCCGGAAGCGAGCCAGCGGGTAGCGCGTGCGCGCGTCGTCGCTCAGCTCGCCGTGCATGGCGCGCAGGTCGCCGCGCTCCCAGGCCGCGACGAAGTCCGTGGCCGCGCGCTCCTCCGCGCTCTCCGCCCGCGAGCCCGCCATCGCGCCCGCCACGAAGCACACGGCGGCGAGGCCGCCGAGCGCGGGCATAGCTCGGTGTGTGATGCGCCTCCGGCGCTCGGGGGGAATCCTGTTCACGGACCGGGACCGGGCCCGATGGTATCCGCGCTCGATTAGCCTGCCTCGCGCTTGACCGGCCTCGACTGGATCATCGTCGCGTTCGTCGGCCTCATGGCCATCTGGGGGTTTGGCCAGGGGCTGATCGCGGGCGGGCTCGCGCTGGCCGGGTTCGCCGCGGGCGCGTTCCTCGGATCGCGGCTCGGGCCGCTGGTCCTGGAGGAAGGTTCGGAGTCTCCATACGCCCCTTTATCCGCGCTCATGGGTGCTCTACTCCTCGGCGGCCTGCTCGCCACCGGGCTCGAGGCGCTCGGGTTCCAGCTGAGGCGGCGGCTCGGCGACCGGCTGGGGCTCGTGGACGGCGTGGGCGGGAGCGCGCTCGTGGCCTGCATGGGGCTGTTCTTCGTATGGATCGCGGGCGCGGTGGCGCTCCAGACGCCGGGCGCGCGCGAGCTGCGCGAGCCGATCCAGCGCTCCGCGATCCTGAAGGAGCTGAACGCGACGCTGCCGCCCTCGGGGCCGATCATCCAGGCGCTCGCGCGCTTCGACCCGTTCCCGTCGATCCGGGGCCCGGCGGCGGATGTGCCGCCCCCCGACTCGAAGATCGCCCGCGATCCGCAGGTCAGGGCCGCGGGCAGGAGCGTCGTGCGCGTGCTCGGCACCGCGTGCGGGCTCGGGGTGCAGGGAAGCGGCTGGGTCGCGCGCGACGGGCTCGTGGTGACGAACGCGCACGTGGTGGCCGGGCAGGACGACACCACGGTCCAGCTGGGCGGTGAGGGCGAGAGCCTGGACGCCGACGCGGTCTGGTACGACCCGCGCAACGACCTCGCGATCCTGCGTGCCCCGGACCTCGGCGGCGCGCCCAGGCTTCGTATGAAGGCCGACGCCGAGCCCGGCACCTCCACCGCGGTGCTCGGCTTCCCGGAGGACGGTCCGTACGACGTGCAGCCGGCCCGGCTCGGCCAGACCGCGAACGTCCTGACGCAGGACGCCTACGGGCGCGGGCCCGTGCAGCGCTCGATCACGTCGCTGCGCGGCCTCGTGCGCCGCGGCAACTCGGGGGGCCCGGTGGTGGACGGCGCCGGCCGCGTGGTCGCGACCGTCTTCGCGGCGGCCACCGGGCGCCGCCGCACCGGCTACGGCGTGCCGGACGCCGTCGTGCGGGACGCGCTCCGCCGCGTGCGCGGGCCCGTCGACACGGGTCCGTGTGCCTAGATCGCTACAAATGGGGCCGTGCGTGCCGCCCTTCTGACAGGTCCTGCTCGTCCTTGCCGCGACGCTCGGCGGCAGCTACGTGTCCGCCCAGCCGGCCCCTCCGGAGGACCAGGAGGACAACCCGTGCCTGACCGAGCGGGCCAAGCGGCTCCGCTGCCCGGACCTCGTCATGCGCCAGCCCTACGGGCTCTACACGGACCGGCTCACGTATGCCGGGCACACAGTCCTTCGAGCCGGCAACGTGATCGACAGCGTCGGCGCGGGGCCGGTTGAGCTCCACGGCACTCGCATCGGCCCGCGCTTCATGAAGGGGCGCCAGCGGATCTACAAGAAGAGGGGCGGGCGGATCGGCGTCAACACGGGCGCCCGGCTCGAGTTCAAGTTCGCGCACCAGAGCCGCTACTGGTGGAAGTTCCACAACGCCGCCCGCTTCGAGCTGTGGCGCGTCGACGGCCGCGGCCGGCGCACGCGGCGCGTGCGGCGGGGGCCGAAGGTGTCCTACTGCCTGCGCGACCTCACGCGCACGCGGCCGAACTTGCGCCGCTCCCCTGGCGCGCCCTTCTACCCCGCCTGCAGCACGAACGCGAACGCCGAGCGCGTGACGCTCGGAACCTCGATCGGGTGGGCGGACATCTACCCGCCGGCATACGCGGAGCAGTGGATCGACGTGACCGGCCTGCGCGGCTGCTTCGCGTACGTCCACACCGCCGATCCGGAGAACGGGATCTACGAGTCCAACGAGGACAACAACGAGGCTCAGGTGATCGTCCGGCTGCCGTTCCGGTCCGGCGAGCGCCGCCGGGGCTGCCGCGGGCGCGACCGCGGCCGCAGCTTCAACCCAAACCGCTACTGACGCGGGCTTTTCCTGCCGATAGCAGGCATGGATGGGGTCGCGAGTCCCGCATTTCAGCCTGCTCGCGAAGTTCAGCGTGCTCACCTTTCTGTGCGTCGCCGCGCTCGGCGCGGCGCTCGCCATCCTGCTCAGACAGCAGATCCTCGACCACGCTGCGCGCGGCGCGCGCGAGCTGGCCGCGGAGACCGCGCACGAGCTCGCCGACAAGCACCTGACACCCGCCGACCTCGAGGCGGGGCTGACCGACGAGAAGCTCAGCGCGATCGACCGCAACATCCAGGTGCTGCTCCTCCGCGGCACGATCAGCGACGCGAAGCTCTTCAACCCCGACGGGCGGCTCGTCTACTCCGTCGACCGCGCCGAGATCGGCACCCGCGTGGAGGGGGAGGTACGGCAGGCGCTCGCCGGCCGCACGGTGGCGGGCTTCGAGGAGGACGCCGACGGCGACAGGCTCTACGAGGTCTACACGCCGCTCCGCTTCGTCGGCAGCAGCAGCCCCTCGGGCGCCTTCGAGCTCTACCTGCCGTACGAGCCGATCGCCGCACAGGTGAGCGCCGACACACGCGAGCTCTACACGGTGCTCGTGGGCGGGCTCGCGCTCCTGTACCTGCTGCTCGTGCCGATCGTGGCGCGCGCCTCGAGCGCCCTCCGCCGCCACGCCGCGGAGAGCCATCATCAGGCGCTGCACGACGACCTGACCGGGATCGCGAACCGGCGCCAGCTCTTCGACCGGCTCGCCGAGGCGATCCGGTCGACGACGCCCAACGGCCCCGGCTTCGCCCTGCTGATGCTCGACCTCGACCGCTTCAAGGAGGTGAACGACGCGCTCGGCCACGGCAACGGTGACCGGTTGCTGCGCCAGGCGGCCGAGCGGCTGTGCCGCTCGATCCGCGACGGCGACCTCCTTGCGCGGCTCGGCGGCGACGAGTTCGCACTGCTCGCGCCGCGGATCGCCGGTGAGGACGAGGCGCACGAGATCGCGCAGCGGGTCAGCGACGCGCTTCACCAGGAGTTCGTGCTCGCGGGCGTGCCGGTGTTCGTGGAGGCCAGCATCGGCATCGCGCTCTACCCGGACCACGGGGACGACGCGGAGGCGCTGCTCCAGGCCGCTGACACGGCCATGTACGCGGCCAAGAAGGCGGGCACGCGCCAGGAGCTGTACGTGCTCGGCCGCGACCGGCGCGGGCCGGAGCGGATCGCCCGCCTCGGCGAGCTGCGCCGAGCGCTCGCCGACGGTGAGCTGGTCGTCTACTACCAGCCGAAGCTGGACCTTCGCGGCGGCGAGGTCACCGGGACCGAGGCGCTCGTGCGCTGGGAGCACCCGGATCACGGCCTGCTGCCGCCGATGGAGTTCCTCCCGCTCGCCGAGCAGACGGGGCTGATCACCGGCGCTCACCACGCACGTGCTTGAGCAGGCGCTCCGGCAGGACCGCGAGTGGGCGGACGAGGGCATGGAGCTCACCGTCGCCGTGAACGTGAGCGAGCGGAGCCTGCTCGACCCGGACTTCCCGGACGAGGTGGACGCCCTCCTGGCGCGCCACGGCGTGCCCGGCCACCGGCTCCAGCTCGAGCTCACCGAGCGCAGCCTGATCGGCGACGTGGCCACCGCGATGGATGTGATCGCCCGGCTGCACGCGCTCGGCGTGCGGCTGTCGGTCGACGACTTCGGGACCGGCTACTCGTCCCTGAGCCGTCTTCTGGTCCTGCCGCTGCACGAGCTGAAGATCGATCGCTCCTTCGTCCGGGAGATCGACAGCGAGGGGCCCGGCGCCGCGATCGTCCGCTCCGCGGTCGACCTCGGCCATCACCTGGGCCTCGAGGTGGTGGCGGAGGGAGTGGAGACCGCGACCACGCTCGCGGAGCTCCGGGAGCTCGGCTGCGACGCGGTTCAGGGCTTCCACGTGCTGCCCCCACAGCCGGCCGCCGAGGTGACCCGATGGCTCCGCGACCGGGAGGCCATCCGAACTCTGCCTGCGCCCGCCGATATCGTGATCGGCGATGGCGAAGACCCTCGTAGTCGCTGAGAAGCCCTCGGTCGCGCGCGACCTCGCGTCCACGCTGCCCGGATCCTTCAAGCAGTCGAAGGACAAGACGCACCTCGAAGGCGACGACCACATCGTCACCTGGGCGGTCGGGCACCTGGTCGGCCTCGCGCCGCCGGACGAGTACGACCCGAAGCTGAAGAAGTGGCGGTTCGCGGACCTGCCGATCCTCCCCGAGCAGTTCAAGCTGATCCCGAACGACGAGCGGGCGGGCAAGCAGCTGAGGGCGATCCACCGGCTGATGGCGGACGAGGACGTCGAGACCATCGTCAACGCCTGCGACGCCGGGCGCGAGGGCGAGCTGATCTTCGCCTACGTCTACGACCTCGCCCCGGTGCACAAGCCGGTGCAGCGGCTGTGGCTGTCCTCGATGACGAAGACGGCCATCCGGGAGGCGTTCGAGCACCTGCGGCCGGGCGAGGAGCTCCAGTCGCTCGAGGAGGCCGCGCGCTCGCGCTCGGAGGCCGACTGGCTGGTGGGGATGAACGCGACGCGCGCCGCCTCGATCCGGCTGCGCGCGGCGTTCGACGGCGCCGTCTCGCTGGGGCGTGTCCAGACGCCGACGCTCGCGCTCGTCGCCCGCCGCGAGCAGGAGATCCGCGACTTCGTGCCCGAGCCGTACTGGCTCGTCGAGGCGCGCTTCGAGGCCACGGGCGAGCGCCGGTACGCCGGCCGCTACCTCGGTGGGAAGCGGCTGCCGTCGGAGGCGGAGGCGCAGGCGATCGTCGACGCGGTCACGGGCCAGGCCGGCGAGATCACGAAGCTCGAGAAGTCGGAGCAGCGCGAGCAGCCGCAGCTCCTCTACGACCTCACGAGCCTCCAGCGGCACGCGCAACAGCCTGTACGGGTTCTCGGCGCGCCGGACGCTGGCGGCGGCGCAGCGCCTGTACGAGGAGCACAAGGCGCTCACCTACCCGCGTACCAACTCGCGCTTCCTGACCGGCGACATGGTCGCCGAGATCAAGCCCACCGTCGAGCACGTCGGCGCACAACCCCCAGTACGAGACGGCTTCGAAGTACGTCCTCGGGCTGGACAAGCTCCCGCTCGGCCGCGTCGTCAACGACGCGAAGGTCCAGGACCACCACGCGATCATCCCGACGAACTCCGAGCACAACCTCTCCAAGATGGGCGCGGACGAGCTGAAGATCTACGACCTCGTCACCAAGCGCTTCCTCGCGATCTTCCACCCGGAGGCCGTGTTCGAGCGCACACGGGTCGAGACGACGGTGCGCGAGCAGGTGTTCCGGACGTCCGGCCGGCGTCTCGTAGAGGCCGGATGGCGGGCCGTGTACGGCGAGCTCTCCGAGGGCGACCGCGCCGACGACGACTCGGGCGGCGACCAGCTGCTTCCGAAGCTCGACCAGGGCGAGGGCGTGCAGACCCGCGAGGTCGAGTGGATGCGCAAGGAGACGCAGCCGCCGCGGCGCTTCTCCGACGCCTCGCTGCTCGGTGCGATGGAGACCGCCGGCAAGGAGGTCGAGGACGCCGAGCTGCGCGAGGCGATGAAGGACTCCGGGATCGGCACGCCCGCCACGCGGGCGTCGATCATCGAGCGGCTGGTGGACGTGGGCTACATCGAGCGCGACGGCCGCGCCCTGGTGGCGACCGAGAAGGGCATCCAGGTGATCCGGCTGCTCGGCGAGCACAGGCTCACCTCGCCCGAGCTCACCGGAAGCTGGGAGCGCCGGCTCGGGCCTGATCGAGCAGGGCGAGGACACGCGCCCGGCGTTCATGGACGACATCAAGAAGTTCACGACCGAGACGGTCCAGGAGCTCGACAAGCTGAAGGGCGTGCAGATCGAGCGGGCCAAGCTGGGCCCCTGCCCGATCTGCGGCCGCGAGATCACCGAGAACCGCAAGGGCTACTCGTGCTGGTCGCGCGAGGACCCCGGCTGCGGGTTCGTGATCTGGAAGAAGAAGGCGGGCAAGTCGCTGCCGGTGTCCGTCGGCAAGGAGCTGATCGAGTCCTTGCGGGTCTCCCGGGAGAGCGGCGAGGACCCGGGCGTGGGACGCACCGAGAAGGCCGTCACCGGCTTCCGCTCGCGCGCCGGCCGCACCTTCCGCGCCAAGCTCCGCCTGGAGCAGACCGACGAGGGCAAGTGGCGCGTCGAGTTCGACGAGGACTGGGCGAAGGAGCCCCCCGCGGGCGAGTCCGAGGAGGAGCGCGCGGAGCGGCGAGGCGGCGACGCCCGCCGCGGCCGCGGACGGCGACGCGCCCGCCGAGTCGGAGCAGGCGGCCCCGGCCGCCTAAACGGCGGCATTGAGGGTCGACTCCCCAGGGGTGGCACCAGAGATCTCTGCGCATAGCGAGAGTTTTCTTTGCCACCTCCCGTCTTGCGCTGACCTACTCGTGGTAACCTACCGGGAGTAAGTATGGAGGCCGTTGCTCGCATCGAGGACTTTCGTCACGGTCGCGTGCCGCGCGAGGTGCGGCGGCGCCAGCTCGTCGAGCTCGGTGAGGAGCTGTTCGCCGAGCGCGGGTTCGCCAAGGCGTCGATGGACGAGCTCGCGCGTCGCGCGGGTGTCACGAAGCCGGTCATCTATGAGCTGTTCGGCTCGAAGGACGGGCTCTTCAGGGCCTGTCTCGAGGGGCTCGCGCTGCGGCTGGCGGAGGCGATCGCCGACGCCGCCAGGGCGGAGCGGGAGCCCGAGGGGCGGCTCCGCGCCGGCGGGCTCGCCTTCCTTCGCTTCGCGCGCGAGAACCGGGTCGCCTACGAGCTTCTCTACGAGGGCCGCTTCTCGGACGCCGCCGTGAACGTTCGCCGCCGTCAGGCCGCCCTGATCCTCGAGCTGATGAGGGAGATGGCGCCCGAGGACGTGGACCCGCGCGAGCTCGAGGTGGCGGCGCACGCCGTCAACTCGGCCTACGAGGGCGTGGCCCACTGGATGTGGGACCACCCGGACATCGCACGTCGAGCGCCTGGCGGACTGGACCGTCGAGCTGCTCCTGCCAGGACTACGGAGGTTCACGTGACGCAGCACCATCGGATCGCGATCGTCGGCACCGGCTTCTCCGGCCTCGGCATGGCGATCAGGCTGCAGGCAGGAGGGCGAGGACGACTTCGTCCTCCTCGAGCGCGCCGGCGACATCGGCGGCACCTGGCGCGACAACACCTATCCGGGCTGCCGCTGCGACGTCCCGTCGCACCTCTACTCGTTCTCGTTCGCGCCGAACCCGAACTGGTCGAGCACGTTCTCGCCGCAGTCGGAGATCCTCGACTACCTGAAGGACTGCGCCGAGCGCTTCGGCGTGATGCCGCACATCCGCTTCGACACCGAGGTCGAGGAGCGCGAGCTGGGACGACGACGACCGGCTCTGGCGGATCGAGACCTCGAGCGGCGCCGATCACGGCCGACGTCCTCGTCGCGGCGCAGGGCCCGCTCAGTCCGAGCCGTCGCTGCCCGAGGTCCCGGGCCTCGACAGCTTCGAGGGCAAGGCGTTCCACTCCGCCCGCTGGGACCACGACCACGACCTGACCGGCGAGCGCGTCGCCGTGGTCGGCACCGGCGCCTCGGCGATCCAGTTCGTCCCCGAGATCCAGCCGAAGGTCGCGCAGGCTGCACGTCTTCCAGCGCACCGCGCCGTGGGTCATCCCGCACCGCAACCGGCCGGTCAGCCGCTGGGAGCGCAGGCGTCTACCGGCTGCTTCCCGCCCGCGCAGCTGCGCGATGCGCGCGGCGCATCTACTGGGCGCGCGAGTTGTTCGTGCTCCAGTTCCGCCACCGCGCCGTCGGGAAGCTGCTCGAGCGCATCCCGATGCGGCACCTGCGCAGCCAGGTCAAGGACCCGGAGCTGCGGAGGAAGCTCACGCCGGACTACAGCATCGGCTGCAAGCGGATCCTGCCGACCGAACGAGTGGTATCCCGCGCTGGCGCAGCCGAACGTCGAGGTCGTGACCGAGGGCGATCACCGAGGTCCGCGCCGCACTCGGTCGTGGCCGCGGACGGCACCGAGCGCGAGGTCGACACGATCATCTTCGGCACCGGCTTCCACGTGACCGACGTGCCGATCGCCGACCGGATCACCGGCCGCGACGGCCGCACGCTCGCCGAGACGTGGCAGGGCAGCATGCAGGCCTACAAGGGCACGACCGTCGCCGGCTTCCCGAACCTGTTCTTCCTGGTCGGCCCGAACACCGGCCTCGGCCACACCTCGATCGTGTTCATGATCGAGTCGCAGATCGCCTACGTGCTCGGCGCGCTGCGACGACGATGCGGCGCCGCGGCGCCGGGACGCTCGAGGTGCGCGCGGAGGCGCAGGACGCCTACAACGACGAGCTCGACCGGATGACGAAGGGCACGGTCTGGGTCACCGGCGGCTGCACGAGCTACTACATCGACCGGAACGGCCACAACTCGGCGCTGTGGCCGACCTACACGTGGCCGTTCCGCCGCCGGCTGCGCGAGTTCGACGTCACGGCGTACGCGCTCGCGGCGCGCGCCGAGCGCTCACCCGCGCTGGCCGCCGACGCCGTCTAGCCCTTGTCCGGGTAGGGGTCCTGCGCGCTGTCGCCGCCGCTCACGGTGTTCCACTGCCCGTTGCCGCAGTTCGGGCACGGGGGCAGGCTCTCCGTCGAGCCGACGTCGATCTGGTTGCCGCACTCGGTGCACTGATAGGTGCCCGAGGACACGTCGCTACCGGCCGGAACGGGCTCCGCCATGACTGTCTCCTTCGTCGATTGTCCGGCGCGCTTACCCGGACAGCACGTTCTGGATCCGAGGAGGCCCGTCGTCCTCCAGCGTGAGCACCGTGCCGGGCCAGTAGGGGCTGTCGCGGCCGGTGCGGACGAAGGCGCCCTCGTGGAGCCAGCTGCCGCTGTTCCAGAGCCGGGTGCCGGACAGCGTCGTCCACTCGGCGGCGTCGTCGCCCGGGAGCGGCCCGGGCCGGTGGGTGTGGCCGAAGATCGACGTGCTCGGCGCCCGGGGCGAGCACCTCCGCCACGCGCGCCATCGCCAGCAGGCCCGAGCGGCGCAGCTCCTCGCCGGTGAGCGTCGGCGCGGAACGGGCCGAGGCCGAGGCCGTTCAGCGCGGCCACCGCGCCCGGGATCGTCACGCGGCCGAGCAGGAAGCGCGTGGCGAGCCGACGCGCGCGCCGCTCCGCGCTGCTGCGACGCGCTTCCAGACGTCGCGCGACAGGCTTCCGCCGCGCGCCAGCGGCCGCGGCCGACGCGCCCTGCGCGAGCCCCGCGTAGAAGGCGTACATCGGCGCGAGGATCGTCTCGTAGTCCGCCGCCGAGCGCGGCGCTCCTTGCCGAGGCCGGTCAGCCGGCCCATCGCCGACGCCGCGATCGACTCGAGCCGCGGCACGGTCAGGTGCAGGTCCAGGTAGTGGCCGTGCGTCGCGTACACGTCGGGGCGCAGCGTCAGGCCGGGGTAGGCGAGCGTGACCTCGCAGTCGGGCATCCAGGCCGCGATGCGGCCGGCGGCGCCGTCGTCCGGCGCGACCGGCCACTCGCCCTCGGCGGGCAGCACCTCGCCGTCGAGGCGCAGCCGCGCGAGCCAGGGCTCGGCGAGCGCGTGATCGTGGTTGCCCGGCACGAGCACGACCTGCCGCCCGGCCAGCGCGCGGCCGAGCGCCTCGAACAGCGGGCGGCGCCACCTCGAGCGCCTGCGCGAGCGGGCGCTCGCGCAGCTCCAGCACGTCGCCGAGGAGCACCAGCCGGTCGCAGCCCGCCACCGCCTCGCACGAGCGCGGCTCGAGGCTCGCCCTCGCGGGCGACGTCGGCGTCGGCGAGGCCGCCGAGGTGGAGGTCCGAGACGACGGCCGTCCGCATCGCGCGCGGCATGGTGGCAGGTGCGCGGCGAGGCTCTAGATTCGGAGAGCGCGTGTCGCGTCTTCTGCCGCCACAACCGCTTCGTCGCCGAGTGCCCGATCTGCTCGAAGGGCACGGTGCTGGATCCGAACCGCAAGCCCGAGCGGCGGCCGCGGCCGAGCTCCGGTCGGGACGCCGCGGCGGCCGGCGCGGCCCGGTCGCGCAGCCGGCGGGCGGCGTGCGCGTCGTCGCGCGGGCCGTTCGCGGCCGCCGGGCCCTACGAGGACGGCCGCGAGATCCGGCTCGAGAAGGTCCCGGGCGGCCTCCGGCTCGCGGCCTGGCACGCGGGCCAGCTCGTGAAGGACGCGCCGGTGCTGGCGCTCGGCGACCTGCCCGCGATGCTCGCGCTCCGCCGCCGAGCAGGGCCTGCTCGACCGAGCCCGAGCTCGCGACGGCGACGGCGACCCCGCCGTCGGCGCGCACGGCGCCAGCCCGGGCCGCACCGGCGAGCTGCGCGACGAGCTGCGCGTGGAGCGGCTCGACGACGAGCGGCTGCGGATCGCCCGCTGGATCATGCGCCCCAACCGGGGCTGGGAGCTCCAGGAGGCGCCGGTGCTGCTGCCGGCGCGACCGCTTCCTCGGCGCGCTCGGCGCGGCCGCCGAGCGCGGCGTGCTCGCGTCAGGCGATCCGGTGCGAGTAGCGACTATCTCCGTGTGCCCCTGAAGCTCGTAACCGGCCCCGCCAACGCCGCCAAGGCGGGCGAGGTGCTGGGCGGCCTGCGCGCGCGCCTCGACGACGACCCGATCCTCGTCGTGCCCACGTTCGCGCGACGTGGAGCACGCCCAGCGCGAGCTCGCCGACCGCGGCGCGGTCTTCGGCGCCCGCGTGATGCGCTTCGAGTGGCTGTTCGCGGAGATCGCCGCGCGGGCGGGGTTCGCCGGCCGCGGCCCGCGTCCGACTTCCAGCGCGAGCTGATCGTGGAGGAGGCGGTGCGCCGCGCACGGCTCGATGTGCTCGCCGAGTCGGCGAGCCAGCCCGGCTTCGTGCGCGCCGCCGCGCGCTTCGTCGCGGAGCTCGGCCAGGGCGGCCCGCGGTCGAGCCGGCCCGCTTCACGCCGCGCGCTCCGCGACTGGGCGGGCGACGGCCCGCGGCGCGCGTACGCGGACGAGATCGCCGCGGTCTACCGCGCCTACCGGGACGGCCTCGAGCGCGCCGGGCTGGTCGACGCGGAGCGCTTCGCGTGGGGCGCGCTCGACGCCCTGCGCACCGCCGGCCCCGAGGCCGGCGGCCCGGCGGGGCCTGGGGCGGCGCGCCCGTGTTCGTGTACGGGTTCGACGACTTCAACGGCCTCCAGCTCGACGCGCTCGAGACGCTCGCGACCGCCTGCGAGGCGGACGTGACGGTCTCGCTCCCGTACGAGCCGGGGCGGCTCGCGTTCAAGGCGGTGAGCAGCGTGCACCAGGAGCTGCTCGGGATGGGCGCGGACGAGCTCGAGCTGCCGCCGATCGACGAGCACTACGAGCCCGGCTCGCGCGAGGCGCTCCACCACGTCGAGCGGCTCCTGTTCGAGGACGAGGCGCCGCAGGAGCCGGTCGACGCGGGCGAGGCGATCTCGTTCCACTCCGCGGGCGGCGAGCGCGCGGAGGTCGAGCTGGTGGCGGCGGCGGTGCTCCGGCTGCTCCGGGACGAGCAGGTCGCCCCGGGCGACGTGGCCGTCGTGTTCAGGGAGCCGCGCAGCGTACTCGTCGCTGCTCGAGCAGGTCTTCGGCGCCTACGGGATCCCGTACTCGATCGACCGCAAGGCTGCCGCTTCGGCCACACCGGCCTCGGGCGCGGCCTGCTGGCGCTGATCCGCGCGTCGGCCCCGGACGGCACCGCCGAGGACCTGCTCGCCTACCTGCGCACGCCCGGGCCTGCTGCGCGTGCCGGGCCTGGCCGACCGGCTCGAGGCCGAGGTCCGCCGCGACGGCGCCCGCCGCGCCGCCGACGCCCGCGAGCGCTGGGAGCGCGACCACTGGCCGCTCGGCGAGCTCGACCGGCTCGCGCGCGCGCGCGACACGGCGGCGTTCGTCGCGGAGCTCGAGACGCGGCTCGCGCGCCTGTTCGCCGCGCCCTACGAGCGCACCGCGACCGTCCTCAGCGGGCCGCAGCTCGAGGAGGCGCGCGCGCTGAGCGCGGCACAGCGCGCGCTGCTCGAGCTGCGCTCGGTGCTCGGCGACCGCCGCGGTCGACGTCGCCGCACGTGCTGCGCGTGCTCGAGCAGCTCGAGGTGCACCTCGGCGAGACGCCGCAGCCCGACCGCGTCCAGGTGGCCAAGCCCGAGGCGATCCGCGCGCGCCGCTTCGACGCGGTCTTCGCCTGCGGGCTCCAGGAGGGCGAGTTCCCGCGCGGCGCCTCGCCGGAGCCGTTCCTCTCCGACGACGACCGGCGCGCGATCGCGACGCGCGAGCGGGCTCGTGCTGCCCGTGCGCGAGGACCGGCTCGACCGCGAGCGCTACCTGTTCTACGTCTGCGCGTCGCGCGCCGAGCGCCTGCTCGTGCTGAGCTCGCGCTCGAGCGACGAGGAGGGCAATCCCGCAGACACGCGTCGTACTTCGTGGACGACGTGCGCGAGCCTGCTCGACGGGGCGCCGGAGCCGCGCACGCGCCTCGCTCTCGCGACGTGACCTGGAGCCCGGAGGAGGCGCCGACCGCCGCCGAGTGGGAGCGCGCGCACGCCGCCGCCGGCCCGCGCCGGCCCGCTGCCGGGCCCGCAGCCGCTCACCGCCGAGCCGCTGCTCGAGGAGCTGGTCGGCCGCGACGCCGTGGCCGCCCGGCGCGCTCGAGAACTTCGCCGACTGCCCGGTGAAGTGGCTCGTCGAGGACCTCCTGAAGCCGGACGAGCTCGTGCCCGACCCCGAGGCGATGGTGCGCGGCTCCTACGCCCACGAGGTGCTCAGCCACACCTATCGCCGCCTGCGCGAGGAGACCGGCAGCCGCCGCGTGACGCACGACAACCTCGCCGACGCCGAGCGCATCCTGCTCGAGGAGCTGCGCGAGCGGAGCGCCTCGTTCCAGCTCTCGCCGAAGCAGACGCGCGTGCGCGCCGCGGCGCGCCGGCTCGAGTTCGACCTGCTCCGCTTCCTGCGCTCCGAGGCCGACTCGGACTCGCCGCTTCGAGCCGGTCGAGCTCGAGCGCGACGTTCGGCTTCGAGGGCGCGAGCCGGTCGAGCTCGACGGCGGCCTGCGCGTGCGCGGCCGGATCGACCGCGTGGACGAGTACGACGGCATGGCGCTCGTGATCGACTACAAGACCGGCAAGCGGGTCGACCGCTACAAGGTCGCGAGCTGGGAGCCGGAGAACCGCTTCCAGGCCGCGCTCTACATGCTCGTGGTGGAGAAGCTGCTCGGCCTGCGCGCCGCCGGCGGCGTCTACGTGGCGCTCGGGAGCGAGGACCCGCGCCCGCGCGGGATGGTGGCGGCCGAGCGTCGACGAGCTCGGCGGCCGGCTGGGTCGCGACCGACCGGCTCGAGCCCGAGGACTTCCGCGAGAAGCTCGACTGGGCGCTCGGGCGCATCCGCGAGACGGACGCGCTGATGCGGCGCGGCGAGCTCTGCTCGCGGCCCGACCGCTGCGACTGGAACGGCGGCTGCAAGTACCCGTCGATCTGCAGGAGCGAGCGGTGAGGGAGCTGACGCCCGAGCAGCAGCGGGCGGTCGAGCGCCGCGACGGGTCGCTGCTGGTGCGCGCCGGCGCCGGCACCGGGAAGACGACCGTGCTCGTCGAGCGCTTCGTGCGCGCGGTGACCGAGGACGGCGTCGAGGTCGAGCAGGTGCTCGCGATCACGTTCACGGAGAAGGCGGCGGCCGAGATGAAGCAGCCGCGTCCGCGCGCCGCTTCCTCGAGCTCGGGCGCCGCGAGGACGCGCGCGCGGCCGAGACCGCCTGGGTGTCGACGATCCACGGGCTCTGCGCGCGCATCCTGCGCGCGCCACGCGCTCAGCGCCGGCATCGACCCCGACTTCCGCGTGCTCGACGAGCTGGAGGCGGAGCGGCATCGCCGCCGACGCCTTCGACCGCGCGCTCGAGGAGTTCATGGGCGACGGCTCGTCGCCGGACGCCGGAGCGGGTCGAGATGGTCGCCGCCTACACGCCCGACCGCCTGCGCGACATGGTGCGCACCGCCTACTCGCACCTGCGCAGCCGCGGCGAGCGCCACCCGCGGCTCGAGGAGACGCTCGCCGCCCGCGCGCGGCGGGCGAGGCCGCAGCGGCTCGACGCGGCGGCGCGCACCGCGCTCGCCGAGCTGGCCGTGGCCGGACGCCGGCGTGACGGTCGAGAAGGCGATCGAGGCATCGAGAAGCGCGAGCGAGATCAAGGGCAAGGCGAAGGCGCTGTCCACCGCCGCGTGCGAGGAGTACCGCGAGGCGTTCACGGCCCACCGGACGCTCGAGCTGGCGGAGCGCGAGCACCGCGACCACACGATGCTGCGCGTGCTGCTCGAGCTGCTACGGCGCGCGCTACGACCGCGGCGAAGCGCGAGCGCTCGGGCCTCGACTTCGAGGACCTCGAGCTCGTGGCCCGCGACCTGCTGCGCGGCGACGAGGGCCTCCGCGAGGCGTACTCGTCGCGCTTCGAGCACGTGCTCGTCGACGAGTTCCAGGACACGAACCGGCTCCAGAACGAGCTGCTCGCGCTGCTCTCGCGCGAGAACCTGTTCCGGGTCGGCGACGAGAACCAGTCGATCTACCGCTTCCGGAACGCCGACGTGAGCGTGTTCCGCGAGCACTGGGAGGAGGCGCGCGCGGCGGGCGCGCCGAGAGCGTCACCGTCAACTTCCGCGCGCGCGGCGAGCTGCTCGACGCCATCGACCTCGCCTTCGAGCGCATCTGGGGCGAGGCGTTCGAGCCGCTCCGCGAGGCGCCCGGCGTCGCGCGATGCGCCGCCCAAGGTCGAGCCCTGCGTCGACCTGCTCGTGGTCGACCGCGGGCGCGACGTGTGGAAGGAGCTGGCCGCCGGCGGCGACCCGTTCGGCGAGGCGACCCACGGCGTGCCGCTCTGGCGCGCCGCGGAGGCCCGGCTGCTCGCGAAGCGGGTCGACGAGCTCACGACGCAGGGCCCGTGGGACTACGGCGACGTCGTGATGCTGTTCCGCGCGACCACGGCGATGGGGATCTTCGAGCGCGCGCTCGAGGAGCGCGGCATCCCCGTGCACGTGGTCGGCGGCCGCGGCTACTGGGGCCAGCAGCAGGTGGCCGACCTGCGCCACTGGCTCGCCGCGCTGGCGAACCCGCTCGACGGCCTGGCGCTCTACTCGGTGCTGGCGTCGCCGCTCGCCGGGCTCTCGCTGGACGCGGTGGCGCTGATCGGCCTCCGCGCGCGGCGGTCGAGGCGGGGGCCGTGGCGCACCGTCCGCGAGCCCGACGAGGAGCTGCTCGAGGCGCTCCCGGCGGCCGGACCGCTCCAGGCTGGGCGGCTTCGCCGACCGCTTCGAGGCGGAGCGGCGCATCGCCGGCCAGGTGTCGCTCGAGACGCTCATCGACCGCGCCGTGACGCTCACGGGCTACGACACGCACGTGCTCGCCCTGCCGGGCGGCACGCGGCGGATGGCCAACGTGCGGAAGCTGATGCGGATGGCGCGCGGGTACGAGGCCGACGAGGGCCGCGACCTGCGCGGCTTCATCGACGCGGTCGCGGAGCGCGACGTGATCCAGGCCCGCGAGGGCGAGGCGCCGCTCGAGGCGGAGGCCGTGGCGCGTCCGCCTGATGACCGTGCACCGCGCCAAGGGGCTCGAGTTCCCCGTCGTGTGCCTGGCGGACCTCGGCAAGGACGGCCGCGACGACGACGGCCAGCTCCGCATCTCCGAGGACGGCAGCGTTGGCCTGCGGCTCGCGCAGCTCGGCGGCGGCGCGGTCGACAGCGCCAGGCTCGAGCGGATCAAGGCGGAGGGAAAGCGCGCCGCCGAGGAGGAGGAGCGGCGCATCTTCTACGTGGCGGTCACTCGCGCCAAGGAGCACCTCGTCCTGAGCGGCGCCACCGACCTCGCCAAGCGGCCGGAGCCGTCCGAGCTCACGGAGCCGATGCGCTGGATCTGGCGCGGCTTCTGCGAGGGCCTGCCGCCGGAGGGCGCCTCGGGGTCCACGTCGACGTGCGCGACGGCCGCGAGGTCGCCCGTGCGCTGGACCCGCTTGCACGCCGGAGACGGTGGAGGAGGTGCTGCCGGCGGCCGACCGCACGCCGGTGCTACCCGAGCCGGACCACCAGCCCGGCTACGAGCAGCCCGTGCTCGAGCTGGGCCTGCCGCCGGCCCCGCGCGCGCTCGCCGTGAGCAGGCTGAGCTACTCGGGGCTCGAGGCGTACCGGCGCTGCGGCTATCGCTTCTACCTCGAGCGGACGCTGAAGCTCCGCCCGGTCGAGCCGCCGCCCGGCCGCGGAGCCGGCCGAGCCCGGCATGAGCAAGCTCCTGCGCGGGACGGTGGTGCACGGGCTGCTCGAGCGGATGGACTTCGCCCGGCCGGTCGTGCCCGGAGACGAGGAGGTGGCGGCGGCGATCGAGCTGCACGGGGTGGAGGCGCTCCCGGACGAGGTGGCGGACGTCCGCGCGATGGTCGAGCGCGTGGCGGGCTCGGAGCTGCGTGCCCGGATCCACGCGGCGCGGCGCGTGCGCACCGAGCTTCCGTTCGCGTTCACGCTCACGCCGCCGGGCGGCGGCGGGCGCAGCGTGCTGATCAACGGCGTCGTCGACGTTCACGCCGACGAGGGCGCGCGGACGCTCGTGGTGGACTGGAAGAGCGATCGCGCTCGGCGAGCTCGACCCCGAGACGCTCACGGCGCAGTCGTACTCGACACAGCGAACGGTGTACGCGCTCGCGGGGCTGAAGGCGGGGGCCGAGGTGGTGGAGGTGGCCCACTGCTACCTCGAGCGGCCCGACGAGCCCGCCGTGGCGGTGTACGAGGCGGCCGACGCGGAGCGCCTCGAGCGCACCCTGCTCGGGCTCTCCGAGGGCCTCGTGGAGGGCCGCTTCGAGCCGTCCCCGGAGCCGCATTTCTCGCTCTGTGCGGACTGTCCGGGGCGGGCGGCGCTGTGCGTGCACGAACCGGAGCTGACTCTGCGTCTTTCCGTCGGGACCCCGTCCTAATGTGGCGGCCATGCCACTGTGCTTCATCGAGCCGCAGGAAGCGATCAGGGTCGTCGCCGAGAGCGTCGGGCGCGAGGCGCGCCGGCAGCTCCTCGGCGAGGTCGTGCGCGCGTGGGTCGACGAGATCCCGGAGGACGAGCTCCAGGTCCACTACGCCAAGGCGGTGGACGAGCTCGACGACGACGACCTGTCCATCCTCGCCGCCTGGCACGCCTCGCTCGAGGTCGGCCAGCCGATCGCGAACAAGGAGTTCCTGCTCGGCGCCTTCTCGCGGCTCGGCGACCACCGCCGCGAGGCGCTCCGGATCGCGGCCGGGTTCAAGGGCGAGGACGCCTTCGAGGCCGGCGTGAGCGAGGAGCAGGCGCTCACCACGGTGCTCCCGTGGCTCTCGCAGGAGCGCCTGATGGAGCTCGCCGCGGAAGCGGTCGAGCTCTACTGCTGGGACCGGCTCGGCTCCGACAACTAGCCGCCCTCCTCGCCTGCCTCGTCGCGGCCGGGTGCTCCGACCCGCTCGCTGAGGCGCCCGCCGATGGCGGAAGGAGGAACGCGGCCGAGGTCACGAAGCACACCGACGGCGACACGCTGTGGCTGTCGCACATCGGCAAGGTGCGTCTCATCGGCGTCGACACCCCCGAGGTCTACGGCGGGGTGGAGTGCTTCGGGCGCGAGGCGTCCGCGTTCGTCGAGCGGACGCTGCCGCTCGGGAGCCGGGTCCGGTACCGGCTCGGCGTGGAGGAACGCGACCGCTACGGGCGCGCGCTGGCCTACGTCTGGCTGAGCGACGGCCGCTTCCTGAACCGGCTGCTCGTCGCGCGCGGCCTCGCCCAGCCGCTCACGGTCCCGCCGAACGTGGAGTACGCGGACGAGTTCGTGCGCGCCTCCGCCCACGCCCGCGCCGCGGGCAGGGGGCTCTGGAGCCGGCGCGGCTGCGCCGGGTAGGCTCGCGCGCGTGCTGCGCCACGTGACGAGCGCCGGCGGCGTGAGGATCGCCTGCGAGACGAGCGGGGAGGGGCCGCCCGTCGTGCTGGTGCACGGCGCGGGCTCGGCGCGCTGGAGCTTCGACCTCCTGCGCCCGCACCTCGAGCGCGGCTTCACGGTGATCGCGATCGACCGCCGTGGCCGCGGCGACTCCGGCGACGGCGAGGGGTACCAGCTCGAGCGCGAGTTCGAGGACGTGGCGGCGGTGGTGCAGGACGCCGGGGACGGCGCGGCGCTCGTGGGCCACTCCTACGGCGGGCTCGTCGCGGCCGGCGCCGCGCAGCGGCTCGACGGCCTCGAGCGGCTCGTCCTGTACGAGCCGCCGATGGGCGGCGTGCTGGCCACGGCCGAGACGATCGAGCGCTGGGAGCTCCTCGTCGAGAGCGGCGAGAGCGACCTGATGGTGCGCGAGTTCCTGCGCGACATCGGCGGCTACGGGGAGGCCGAGATCGACGCCCTCGCGGCCACGCCCATGTGGGAGGCGCGCAGGCGCGTGGCCCCGAGCGTGCCGCGCGAGCTCCGCGCGGAGCTGGCCCACCGGCTCGACCCGGAGGCGCTCGCCGGCGTCGATGCCCAGGTCCTGTTGCTCGTTGGAAGCGAGAGCCCCGCCTGGGCGGTCCGCTCGACGGACGCCTACGCGGACGCCCTGCCGCGCGCGGAGACGCGCGTGCTCGAGGGCCACGGCCACGGCGCGAACGTCACCGCGCCGGAGCTCGTCGCGGCGGAGATCGAGCGCTTCCTCGCCGGCTGACTAGTTCTGCGCCGGGATCTGCTCGTTCTGGCGAGCGATCCGCCACTGCGCGTGGACCGGGTCCAGGAAGTACGGCGGCTCGCGGTAGCGCAGGCGGTCGTTGTACACGTAGTTCTTGAGGTAGCCCGAGTTGATCCCGCTGCTGCCGCCGGTGCCGACCGGGCCACGGAACTTCTGCGCGATGGCGCCCTCGACGTTGAGGGTTCCGGCCGGGTCGCCGCACGCCCAGTTGTCCACGATGAACGAGTGGTTCAGGGCGAGGATCGCCGCCTGGATCGTGAGGTTGGGCAGGTAGCCGGTGCCGTTGTCGTCGCAGTCGTCGGAGACCGGGTGGTAGACGCGCACGAAGTTGTTCGCGATCAGCCCGAGCAGCAGGCCGTCGACGCTGCGCGAGATGCCACCGTTGACGACGACGTCGTTGTCGGCCGCGACCGTGAGGTCACTGCCGTAGCTGCCCTTGATCCAGAGGTCGCCGCAGCCGGGCTGCTGGGTGCTGTAGTCGTTGCTGCGGTCGTAGCCCGCCGTGCAGCCGCCCTGGGTCGGGTCGTTCTCCACGTAGACCACGCCCTTCGCGGGCCACGCCACCGCGTGCGGCAGGTTGTCGCCGTACGCCTTGAAGTTCGTGACGAGCATGTTGCTCCCGTTCAGCTGGATCACGGTGTACCCGAGGTACCGGTGCGTGCCCTGCTCGATCGCGACATCGCGGAGCGCGCGGTTCGAAGGCGGCATGCCGAGCGTGCCGGCGGGCTGGTCCAGCGTGCCCTGCACGTTCGCCGACGACCCGCCGCAGTTGGAGATGAAGCCCTGGTTGGGAGGGCCGTTGATCTCGATCGTGTCGCGCGGCGTGCGGCCGAACTGCGGCTGGCCGCAGATCAGCACGTTGTCGTTGGTGTGCAGCGGCCCGAGCACGTCGTCGTCGTCCGCGAACTGGATCTCCGTGCACCCCTGGCCGGCGCGCTCGGCGCGGTAGCGCGAGCAGCGCGGCGTCATGGTCGTCGGGTTGCTGTACGCCGCGGGGTCGAGCGTCTCGAAGTCGGTGAAGTAGATGAAGTCGATGAAGTTCCGCCGGCGGAGCGTCGCGACGATGCTGCGGTACTCGCCCCGGGAGCGGCCCGTGGCCCGCAGGCGCATGTTGCCGAACGGGTCGACCATCGAGAACTGGTCGGGGATCGAGCACACCGGCTTGCCGGGCGCCGGGATCAGCTCGATCGTGTACTCGGCCTGCTCGCCGGGAAGCTTCCGCCACTTGCGCGTGCCCGCGCCGGTCCAGACGTTGTTCACCGGGGCCGCCTCGCTCGCGTTCGGCGGCGGGACCTCGGTGCACTTGAGGTAGTAGTTGTTGTCCCTGGCCAGAGCGCTCAGGTACCACTGGAGCCCCGACTCGGCCGCGCCGTAGGCCTGCTTCGAGTCCTGGTCCTCCCGCGACAGCGAGATGTCGGGGTCGACCGCCGCGAAGCCGGCTGCGACGAGCAGCCCGCCGACCATGAGGACGCCCATCAGCGTCACGGTGGTGAAGCCGCGCTCGGAGGCGAGCTTCAGGTTGCGGAGTCGAAGTCGAAGTCTCAGATGCATCGCGGTCCCTCCAGGGGCCTCGAGGGGTCGGCGAGGCGCACGTACACGTCGCTCTCGACGCTGGCGGCCTCCCTTGCCTTCGGGGACATGCGCTCCGGCATGACCGTGAAGCCCACCTTCACCATCACCGTGCGGATCGCGTCGTTTGGAACGAGCGGAGTCGTGAGCGGCTCGAGGTCGCCCGGCACGCCGCCGATCCGGAAGGCGTAGTAGCGAAGGATCGGGCGCTCCACGCCGTTGTCCAGGATCGGCACTACCTGCGACGCCAGCAGGCGGGTCGACGCCGGCGCGCCGAACACGAGGTCGGGGTAGGTGCCCTCGCCGATGTGGATGTCCTCGTAGAGCTTCTTCTCGGTCGGCTCGTAGCGGATCGTGCGCTGCTGCACGTCCTTCGAGCCGTCGCTGAGGTCGATGAAGAACGTCACCTTGTTGTTCTCCGCGACGGTGATCGGCTCGGTCTCGTCACCGAGGCAGACCTGCGAGCGCAGGTCGCGGACGACCGTCTCCATCGCCTGGCGGCCGCGCTGGAGCGCCTCCTGGCGGTTCGAGACCTCCTGCGACACCGAGGTCGCCTGGTCGAGCACCATGAACGCCGCCATCAGGATCACGAGGCCGATGCTCATCGCAGCCAGGAGCTCGACGAGCGTGAAGCCCGACTGGTCCGAGTTGAGCCTGCGGACCGCGCGCAGCCGGCTCATCACAGGTCGGCCGCGGTCGAGCAGGTCCCGCTCGTGCCGCTCCCGGAGTGCGGGATGTTGAGATTCGACTGGACCGTGAGGTTGCTCGGCGGGCGCAGGCGCGGGTGCGTGGGCGTGCTGCTCGTGGTCGTCTGGCGGAAGCGGTTGCCCGAGGTGCCCGTGGGCTGGCCGCTCGTGCAGAGGCGGTAGGTCCCGAACGGGAGCACGAAGCTGACGTTGCCGCTCGCGTTCGTGGTGCCGCTGGCCATCAGAAGGTCGGTGTTGCAGCCGGTGCCGGTGTCGCCCTGGCGGACCGTCACGAGCGCGCCGGACAGGTTCACGGGGGTGCTCGCCGAGTTCTTGACGTTCACGTTGAGCCGGCCCATCTGCACGAGCACGCTCTTGTCGGTCTCGCCGTCACCGTGCACGACGAAGCCCTTGCCGGAGACCTGGAAGTAGTCCGACTGCCAGTTCGCCGGGTTGTTGCGCTGGCAGGTGCCCGCGTAGACGCCGAAGCCGTCGAGGAAGGGGAACAGGCCGGTGGCCTCGATCGAGGTCACGTGCGACGGGACCACGAAGTCGGTGGGGCCGGGCAGCTTCGAGTTCGCGACCGTGATCGAGTTCCAGGCGCCGGCGGAGTTGTCGGGCTGGATGAACTGCGCCGTGATCTTCACGGGCGGCTCCATCTCGAGCGCCTTGAGGCTGGTCTTCCCGGCCACGACGGTGGCCTGCGCGGCGGACGCCTCCACGCCGCCCCACGGCACGTGGCCCGGGACCTCGACCGTGTAGGTGGCTACCGGGATGTAGTCGAACACCGCGCAGCCGAGCTCGTTCGTGCTCTTGCTGTAGGAGCCGGGCCCGCCGAGCGTGACCAGCGTGCTGGCCCGCGGCTGGCCGTGCCGGTTCGTGACCTTCACCGCCAGCGTCCCGTGCGTGTCGCTCAGGGCGCCGGCGGCCGGGGTCAGGAGGCTTACCTCCTTCACCGGCGTGAGCTGCGCCGGCGAGCTGACCGTCGAGCTGATCTTCACGTAGTCGGACTGGCCGGTCTGGTCGGTGCAGTTCACGGGATCCGTGTTGTCGCGGACCCACTCGGTCCTCGAGGACACCGTGTAGTTCACGCCCCCGACCTTCACGGTCCGCGTCTGCGTGTAGTTCGAGAGCGCCGTGATCGGATAGGCGCGCAGCCGCTCGATGTCCTGCTGAGCGAGCGTCGCCGAGACCGAGCGCTGCTTGTTCTTGAGCCCGGTCGCCTGGGCGCCGTCGAGCCCGCTCATGATGGCGAAGGTGGCGAGCGACAGCACGAGCGCGCCGACCATCACCTCGATAAGCAGGGAACCCTGCTCGGAGGACAACGCGGAGCTGGCGCGGCTGAGCCGAGGCATTGCTACCCGGTATCGGATGTCTGAGGCCGGATCTTGAACGGGATCTTGCGGTGTGGACGGAAGTAAGCTCCCCGCTGTGACCGCCTCCCTGCCGGACGAGGTTCAGCAGGTTTTCGACAGGTTCATCACCACGGAGTTCACGACGGTGAACCGCCGCGGGCAGCCGATCTGCTGGCCGGTCACCCCCTATTACCGTCCCGGCGACCCGTGCATCGACGTCTGCACCGCCTTGGGGTACCCCAAGAAGGCGCTCGACGCGCAGGGAGAACCCGAAGGTCGCGCTCCTGTTCTCCGATCCCACCGGAAGCGGGCTCGAGGGCGCGCCCCAGGTGCTGGTGCAGGGCACGGCGGACGTGGACCACCGCGACCTGGACGCCAACCGCGACCGCTACCGCCGCGAGTCGCTCGAGAAGCTGCCCGGCTCACAGGGGCTGTTACCGCCCCCGCTCGTGCAGCGGGCGATGGGCTTCTACTTCACGCGCATCTACGTGCACGTGCGGCCCGAGCGGGTCTACATGTGGCCGGACGGCGACGCCACCCGCGAGCCGCGGCTGTTCGACGCCCACATGGAGGAGGTGCGCTCGGGCCACGACGAGGAGCCCGACGCGCCGCTCGCCGAGGCCGAGGGCGGCCCGCCCGTGTGGGACGACCGGATGGACGAGCTGGGCGAGCTCTATCCGGAGGCGGTGCTCTCGCTCGTTGCGCCCGACGGCTTCCCGTTCAGCCTGAGGGTGCCGATCGCCGTCGACGCCGGCGCGCGCCGGGTCCGGATCGGAGCGAGCGCCGTCGGGCTGCCCGTGCATCCCGGGCTGGCGTGCCTCACGGCGCACGACCACCATCCCGACTTCCGCTGGCAGCGGAACTTCCAGGTGCGCGGGGACCTCGTGGAGGACGACGGCGACTGGGTGCTGATCCCGCACCGCATGGTCGGCGGGCTCGAGCTGCCGCCGGTGTCCCGGCTCCGGCTCTTCGCGCAGACCGCTCGCGAGGTGCCCAGGCTCTGGCGCACGGCAAAAAAAACGAGACGCGAACTTGGCGCTTGAGGAGCGCGCCACCGGTGACCGAGGTCTCCGGGGCTGCGCGGCGAGCCTCACATCCTCTGGGCTTCGCTCTTGGCGCTCAGGTCCGCGTCTCGGGGGCTACTAGAACACGGACCCCCGGCCGGCGTCAAGTGCCGTTCTCAAACGACCCCGCTCGTTGCGGAGAAATGCCTATCCGCGGTTCCGGCGCGTGACCCTGACGGTGGCCGTCATGTCCACCGGGTGCAGGCCGCAGAAGAGCTGGTACATGCCGGGCACGCGGAGCTTCCGGCTGTAGGTCCGCCCCTTCGACAGGTTCGGCGAGGAGAAGCCGCGCGGGCCGTTGGCGAGCGTCACGTTGTGGAGCGTCTGGCCGCGGAACCGCCAGGTGAGCTTCGAGCCCGCGCGCACCGACACGTTGGGCCTCCGGAAGAACAGGTCGCCGACCCGGATCGTGCCGCGCCGTCCGAGCCTCACGCGCCTGCCCGGCGGGGCGTCGATGTTCACGGCCCTGCCGCGCCGCCGTCCCACGATCGGCACCGTGAACGCGGGCGCCTTCCTGCGCCCGGACGGCTTCGGAAGCTCGGCGAGCGCGCCCTGGGCCGGGGCGCACCGAGACGTGACCGACGCATCGGGAGCGAAGTACAGGATCATGATCCCCATCACCCGGGTGTGGGGGAGGTGGGCGTCGTATCTCGACCGGAGGACGACGCGCTCGCCGGAAGCCAGCGGGACCCCCGAGGCGGAGCTGAAGCCGCTCATGTGGATCGGGCCGGGTTCGTGCAGCACCGGCCGCACGCGGTAGAAGGGGTGCCGCCGGCTGCCCCATACGGGCTTCGAGGTGTAGAGGCTCTCGGGCCCGCACGCGGGGCGGACGAGCGACAGCGCCTTGCCGCCGCCGTGCACGTGCCCGCCGGCGGCGACCACTCGCCCGGGCTTCGGCACGTCCCAGACGGCGCGCTCCACGTCCTGGGCGCCGCGGCGCTTGCCGCCCGCCACGTCGTACACCGGGTCGACATTGCAGTTCTCGACGTCGAGCCAGTACGGCTCGACCGGCGTCACGTCCGGCCTCGTGTCGACCGTGACCTCGTAGCCGATGTACGCGCTGTCCACCCGAGCGCGGTGGTTCATGAACATGTACGTCACGAGCCAGTCGTCGTCCCGCGCGAGCGGATAGCCGTAGCCGTCCGGCAGCGCCATCTTCGCCCGCTCCTCGCCCGCGGCGTAGAAGCGCTCTGCCGCGCCGGGGAGCTTCGACATCGAGTCCCACATCGTGAAGCTGTTGCACGTCCTGTCCGGCGTGCCGAGGTTCAGGAACACGATGTGGTGCAGCATCAGGCGGCGGATGGGGATCGGGTTGCCGCTCGCGTCCACGACGTCCGTCTCCATGTTCGTCACGAAGCCGTCCACGTCCGGCTTCGGCATCCCGAACTGGACCTCCTTGGTCAGCACCTGGAACGGCGCGACCGTGATCGGCCCGTAGCGGCAGTCGTAGGTCTGCTTCGTCCCCTGGGTCCCCGTGAGCGTGCAGCTGCCGGTGGGCTTCTGCGCCGAGGCGGGGCCGGCCAGCGCGAGGCAGCCGAGGACGACGAGGAGTGGCACTGCACGCGAGCCCGTCACGGGCGTCAGTCTACGAGAGCGCCGTCTCGATCTCCGGAATCGCCTGCTCCGCCGTCTCGAAGCGCACGGCCGCCATGCCGAGCGCGCGGGCCGTGTCGCAGTTCACGTCGAGGTCGTCCACGAAGACGCAGCGCGAGGGCGAGACGCCGCCGAGCCGCTCGAGCGTCAGCTCGTAGATCGCGGGGTCGGGCTTCCGAAGCCCGACGAACGCGGAGTCCACGACCGTCTCGAACAGCTCGTCGATCTCGGGCAGCTTCGCGCGCCAGAGCGGCTCCCACTCGCGCACGTTGTTCGTGAGGAGCGCGGCGCGCGTGCCGCGGCCGCGCAGCTCGCGCACGAACTCGATCATCGCCCGGTTCGGCTCGAGGCGGTCGAAGTAGAGGGTGCGGAGGCGAATCGGGTCGAAGCCGTCCTCGAGGTGGGCACGGAGGCGAGCGGCGAACTCCGCCTCGCTGATCTCGCCGCGCTCGAGCGCGAACAGCGGGTGCTCGCCGTGCTCCTCCGCGGCGCGTCCGAGCGCGCTGCCCAGCTCCTCGAGCGAGACGCCGGACTCCTCCTGGTAGGCGAGGAAGCCCTCCTGGATCGGCGAGGTGAGCACGCCGCCGAAGTCGCAGATCAGGACGTCCCTCACGCGGCGGCGCGCGGCTCCGTGCGGAGCATCAGCTCGTAGGCGCCGATCCCCTCGCGCCCGTCGAGGCGCCAGCGGAACACGGCCACGTGCACGTGGAGCCCGTCGAGGTCGAGCGACGAGCCCGCGATCACGAGCCCGGAGCCGCGGCGCGGATACTCCTCGCCCGGCACCCACAGCTCGAGGCCGGCGCTGCGCTGGCGGCCGTCGCCGTTGTAGACGGTCGAGATGCGGGCGTCCTCCACGTCGAGCACGGCGTCGTCCTCGATGAGCCGGGCCACCACCTCCTCGTCACCGTGCCCGACGGCCCCGCGCGGGCGCCGCGCCAGCGCGAGCACGGCGTGCTGCTCGTCGACGAGGGCGGAGATGCTCCGCACCGCGTCGAGCTCCTCCCAGCGCGGCGGCTCCAGCGTCTCGCTGAGCGTCCCGAGGCAGTCGACCCTGCGGCCGAGCGCCTCACCGCGCACGCGCACCAAGTACGCGCGCACGCCCTTCAGGTCGGCGGGGTCGGCCGCCCGCTCGAGCGAGAGCGACATCGACCCGGGCAGCTCGGCACGCCACACCTCGCCGGAGGGCTCGATCGCCGGCCCCTCCGGCAGCACGACCGGCTTGCGGGCCTCGAACAGGACGGTTGCGCCCGACCGCGCCGTCCCGTGGATCTCGTGGGCGGCGTCGAAGAAGGACAGCGCGAGCGCCGGAGCGCTCACCGCTCGAGTCCCGGATGCGGCGCGTCGTCGTGCTCGCGCGCCGTGCCCTCCACGTCGTAGCCGCGGCGCGGCCTGTCGGCGGCGCGGCGCGCCGTGCGCCCGAGCCGCCGCACCGCCATCCGCCGGAAGACCGCACGGGTCGGCGGCGCCAGCAGCGCACAGCCCGACGATGTCCGTGAGGAATCCCGGCGTGATCAGGAACGCTCCGCCGAAGATCACGAACACTCCGTCGATCACCTCGCGCTGCGGCACCCGCCCCTGCGAGAGCGTGTCGTTGAACCGCTTCCAGACAGCTCTGCCCTGCGACTTCAGGAGCAGTGCGCCCAGGAGCGAGTCAGCCGCCAGAAGGAGGAATGTCCACCCGATCCCAATCGCGTCGCCGACCTTGTAGATCACGTACAGCTCGGCGGCGGGGACCAGCAGGAAGAGGAGTGCCAGCGCCCAGAAAGGCACGGCCTGACCCTACTATCCTCGTGCCATGGCAACCGTGACCGTCGACGACGTCCAGGAAGCCCTCACGAACGTGATCGACCCCGAGCTGGGGCTCGACTTCGTGGAGCTCGGCCTGATCTACGAGGTGGAGGTCGAGGGCAGCGACGTCTTCGTCAACTTCACCCTCACCTCCCCCGGCTGCCCGATCGGGCCGCAGGTCGCCGAGCAGATCGAGGAATTCGTCGGCGAGCTGGAGGGAGTGAACGCGGTGCATCCGAAGATGACCTTCACGCCGCCGTGGACGCCCGACATGATGAGCGAGGAAGCCAAGTTCGCGCTGGGCTACTGACGCCCTGGCCGAATGCCGATAACAGCCGCATTTGGCGGCTCGGACGAATGACGCGGAGGAAGAGCGCGAGCTGGCCGCACGGCTGGCCGGGATTCTCTTTCTCACCGGAGGGCTGACCGCGCTCCTGCTGCTGCTCGTTCCCGGCGTGGAGAGCACGCATCCCAACTGGGTGATCGGCCTGGCGGGCGTGTGCGTCGTGTGGGGCGTCGTCAGCATGACCGTCGGCAGGCCCGAGCGGCACGAGTCGCTGTTCTGGCACGTGCCGGCGATCGGCTCGCTGTTCGTGGTCGCGGGCGTCATGGCCGCGACCGGAGGGGCCGACTCGCCCGCGCGCTTCTACGTCTTCTTCCTGCTGGTCTACTCGGCCTACTTCTACCAGCGCCACGAGGCCGTGCCGTACGTGCTCGGCTGCGTCGCGGTCGCGATCCTGCCGCTCGAGTACGACAGCGGCGCGATCGGCGAGGGCTACATCGGCGAGCTGATCGTGATCTGCCCCGCGTACCTGGTGCTCGGGTTCCTGATCTCGCGGGGCAAGGAGGTGCTCGTGTCGCTCCGCGAGCAGGCGGAGGCGCTCGCCCTGCTCGACCCGCTCACCGAGCTGCCGAACCGGCGGGCGATGCTCGACTGGCTGCGCGCGGAGACCGAGCGGGAGTCCTCGACCGGGCTGCTCCTGGTGGACCTCGACGGCTTCAAGGACGTGAACACGGCCCACGGCTACCCGGCCGGCGACGAGATCCTGAAGGAGACCGCCGCCCGGCTGAGGCGCTGCGGTGCGCACGGGCGACGTGGTCGCCCGCCTCGGCGGCGACGAGTTCGCCGTGCTGGCGTCCGACGTGACCGCGCCGGCGATGCGCACGCTGGCCGACCGCGTGCTCGAGTGCCTGCGCGACCTCGAGTACGGGGACATCCGCGTGACCGCGAGCGTCGGCTGGGTGATCCATCCCGACGACGCCCCGTCCGTGGACGAGCTGATCGCGGCGGCGGACTTCTGCCTGCGCGGGGCCAAGCTGACCGGCAAGAACCGGGCGCTGTCGGCGAGCGACTGGGCGCCCGACGGCGGTGAGATCGCGGCATAGTTGCCGCGTGCCGCGTCTTCGGCTCCTTCGAGACAGCTTTGAGGAAGACCCCGCCCTCGACGCGGCGGTGTCGCGCGCGACGATGCAGCGCGTCGCGGCGGGCGAGCTGCCCGAGACGCTGAGGATCGCGCGGACGGGGGCGACGGTGGCGTTCGGCAAGCGCGACGCGGTGGCGCCCGGCTGGGCGGCGGCCGTGAGCGCTGCCCGCGCCGCGGGGTTCGAGCCGACGGTGCGGCTCGCGGGCGGCCGGGCGGCGGTCTTCCACGAGGGCACGATGGAGATCGGCCACGCAGTGCCGGACGCCGAGCCGCGCGCCGGGATCCACGCGCGGTTCCAGAACACCGCCGAGCGGCTGGCGCGCGCGCTCGCGCGGCTGGGCGTGGACGCGCGGGTGGGGGAGGTCGAGCGCGAGTACTGCCCCGGCCGCTACAGCGTGAACGCCCGCGGCGCCGTGAAGCTGGCCGGCATCGGGCAGCGCGTGATCGCCGGCGGCTCGCACACCGGGGTGGTCCTGGTGGTGGACGGCGAGGGGCGCGTGAACGACGTGCTCGCGCCCGTCTACGACGCGCTCGGCCTGGACTGGGACCCGGCGGCGACCGGGTCGGTCAGGGCCGAGGCGCCCGGCCGCGTCATGGGACGCGGTGCGCGACGCGCTCGTGACGGAGTACGCGCGGGACTACGACGTCGAGGAGGCGGTGGTCGACCCGGGGACGCTCAGCCTCGCGCGCGAGCTGGCTGCGGAGCATCGCGTGAGCTAGCCCGCTTCGCGTTCTTCGCGATCGCGTCCGCGAAGTCGGGCCACAGCTCCCTCGGGAGGTCGTGGCCCATGCCGGGGAACGTGCGCAGCTCGGCGTTCGGGATCGCCTTCGCCGTGGCGATCCCCGCCCGGCGCGGCACCAGCGGGTCGTCCTCGCCGTGGATCACGACCGCCGGCACGTCGAGCTTCCGGAGTCCGGCGGTGCGCGAGCCGGAGGCCAGGATGGCCGCGAGCTGGCGCGCGCTGCCGGCCGGGTGGTGGCAGCGGTCGAAGGTGGCGGCGGCGAGCTCGCGCGAGCGCTCCTCGTCGATGTCGTAGCCCGGCGAGCCGATCAGCCTGAAGACGCGCACGAAGTACTCGATGTAGGCGTCACGGTCGTCGCGGCGCGCGCTTCATCAGCACGCTCCACACCCGCAGCTTCGGCGTGCCCACCCGCCGGTCGCCGGTCGTGGACATCATCGAGGCCAGCGAGAGCACCCGCTCCGGGCGCCGGATGGCCATCGTCTGGCCGATCATCCCGCCCATCGAGACGCCGGCCACGTGCGCGCGCTCGATCCCGAGGTGGTCGAGCAGGCCGAACGTGTCGTCCGCCATGTCGGCCAGCCGGTAGGGGACCGGCGCCGGCAACCCGGCCATCAGCCTCATGACGTTCGGCACGGGCGCGTCGATCTTGGTCGAGAGCCCCGCGTCGCGGTTGTCGAAGCGGATCACGTGGAAGCCGCGCTCCGCGAGCAGCTCGCAGAACTCGAGGTCCCAGTGGATCAGCTGCATCCCGAGGCCCATGACCAGGAGCAGCGGCGGGTCGCCGGCGTCGCCGATCGTCTCGTAGACCAGCTCGAGCTCGCCGGCCCGGGCCCGCTGCTCGGTCACCGGCCGGGCAGGTCCATCCGGAGCCGCGACACCCTCACGGAGAACCTGAAGTTGCTCGTGCGCATGAAGTTGGGGTCCCTGCCGAGCAGCTCGAGCTTCGCCACGTGCCCGCGGCGGAAGCGCCAGCCGTTGCCGAACAGCTGGAACGTGATCCGGCCGCGCTGGCGGTCCCGCAGCCGGTAGACGCCGCGCGAGACGAGCGTCTGGCGCCCGCGGTGCACGTCCCACAGGCGGGCCGCGATGAGCCCGCCGCGGCCGCGCGTCCTGATGCCCGCCTCGATCGTCGGAAGGCCGAGCATCGTGAACGGCCGTGCGAAGCGGCGGCGGAGCTGCGCGGTGCCGCGGTCGCGCCGCGCGCGCACACGGACGCACGCGCCGTCGCCGCTGATCGGATCGATCGCGGCCGCCGTGTCGGGGTTGCCCGCTCGGGAGCGGATCCGTTGCCGCGCACGGACGACCTTGCTGATCGTCCGCGGATGCAGCCGCTCCCAGTTCTCGGCTCGGAACGGTCCGCCCGGCCGCGCCTTCGCGGGGCACGTCTGCGTGAACGCGAGCACGCTGCCGTGCTCCGGCGGGCGTATCCGGCGTCCCGCCACGTGGGCGTCGAAGAAGCGGTCCGCCTCGGCCAGGAAGGCCCGGTCCGGACTTCCGTGAGCCAGGGATCGTCGACCTGCAGAATGAATCCCGCATCGACGATCGCCCGATATTCTTCGCGCAGAGCGTCGCCGACGGCGGCGAGATATTCCTCGTCCGAGCCATAGTATTCATTTCTCCCGACACCGCCCGGCGCCACGGCGGGCATGAAAACCTCTGCGACATCGACAGCCGCGATCGCCGACTTGAGATTGTCGATATCCTGGCGAATCGCCTGCTGCCCGCGATAGGCGATCGGTCCGGTGCAAACCAGCGGCGTGCGCGGTGCGATGCTGCCGCCCATCATGCGCCGGCTGAAATACTTCTCGTAGTATTCCGGGAACGCCGCCACTTCCGCCGCCCACTGTTGCCAGCCCCCTTTTGGCGGCGTCTTCGGTTCAAAGCCGGTAAGCCGCTCGCGCACGTAAGTGAAAAATCCCGGCTTGCCTTGTTCGCCATCGGTGACGACATCGATGTGGGTCTCGGCTTGCGTGCGGACCACCTCGGCGACGGCACTGGTGATCCGATTTGCATACTGGACTTGGTCGTATGACTCGCCGGTTAACTTAGCCTTCATCAAATCGAGCAAGTTCTTGGGCCGCGCCAAACTGCCGCAATGGGTGGTAAGTATCCGGTCGGTGCTATGTTTCATGATGATAATGTCTCCCTTCGAGTCTTAATCGAGCATGCGTCCGGTTGTGGATGCTCGCTTTGGTGCGTGATGCTCATCCCTCACCTTATCAATCTGGGCGACAATTTTCTGACAAATGGCACTTTATCAGCCGCGCATTCTGTAGAGTCTTTCTTTACGTCCGAGCTTTTGGCAGAGATCATTGGTGTCAGAAATGATCTGTTCCTTCGAGCTGTCGATCAAGCGCATTGCTCTTTGCGTGAGAGAGTAATGGTGCGGCCCGCGTCGGGCTCTGTTCAACTCAGCCAGGATCTTCGAAATGCTGAGGTCAATCTTAGCCAAGGCATCGCCGTAAGGGGACGAGTATTGAGATAAGGGTTTAGCGTATATGTTCTTGTTCGTAATCCGTCCTACAGTGATTATTTCACGGATCTCTTTAAGACCTTGGGCCATATCATCGAAAGATCCCTCGACTTTCATGCCATGCCTAATGGCGTCTCGATCAATTACCTTCAGAACCACGCCGAAGCAGTGTTCGTCTTTGAGCGGAGAGAGAGCCGAAAAGTCATAGCTCTCACGCAATAGTTTCTCGATTTGGATTAGCGCGTCCGTCTGAAGTGTCCGAAGCTTGCCGAGGAAATCTTGGGGTCCCTCGACTGTGACATAGGTCGGCAACGTTTTCGGGCGCACGGCATTACAAAAGCCCACAATGTAAAGACGTTTGTAGATCTTGTCGAGATTGTGCCTCTCGAACTTATTGATCGTCTCTTTCCACTTTTGCGTTGTGACGTTTGCGGTTACCTGCATTGCGACCCCGTTCAGGTCATCAGCAAGGTCAATCGCTGGGAACGTGACCGAGAGCTGGTTCTTATTTGTCAGCTGGAGACCATCCGTGACTCGGTAGACTTCTGAGACCAACACTTCAACCGAGGCACTAATATCGTACAGGGCTGCGGCATACCGAGTCTGAACATGCTGCTGCAACGCTGAGATCAAAGAGGTGATAGCGTTAAGGTAGTTCTGATGCTGCACGCGAGGATCCTTTGCGACAATGCGTCAACAGAGTGTGAGACGAGTCGATGGCTCCGCCCTTTGATTTGCGCCCTTGGTTTCAGGAACCACTTTGATGTTTCATCAGAAGGAGTTCCTCGCCGGTTCGCTCAAGCGAATAGCTAGCCGGCGCCGGTAAGTCTGTCTTCGTGCTATCTCACGCCAATCCAAAGTCTCCGGGTCGGAGGTTTAGCTTTACGAAATGCGGCGAAAGATTAGTTATGCTAATACAGCCGCCGCACGGCTATCGTTGCCTTTATCGTTTGGCGAGGATCTCCTTGATAAATTTCCATTCGGCGACTTTGGATTCGGCGACTTCTTCTTTCACTTTGAGCTGTTCCCGCGCCAGGCGAATTTCGTTGTCCAAACTATTCTTCGCGACCAGGCCGTCTTCGTTAAGAGATTTCAGGGCGAACTGGTAGATTTTCTCCACATAATCGCCGCTGATTTTGAGGTAGTCGCGCATGATCGCAAGCGTCTCCGGCTTGTTGGTTTTCATGAAGCGAACGCCTTTCAGCGTTGCTCGGACGACACGCGTGATTTGCTCCGGATGGCGCTGAATTTTGTTGGTATTGACGGCGAGGCCGCCGAGACGGAGGTTTACCACGTCGCCAAGATAAAGCAGGTTATTATAACCGAGTTTTTCGGTGCGCTGAATATAAGCCACGTCGAGCGGCGTCGCATCGACGATGCCGGCCGCCAACGCCGCGATTCTGTCTCCCGAGCCGCCGAGGGCGAGAATGGTGATATCTTTTTCCGGATTCATGCCGGCGGCAGTGAGCGCCTCGCGAATCATGACATGGGGAATCGAGCCATAGGTGCTTACGGCGACACGCTTGTCCTTCAGATCGGTAATTTTTTTAATATTAGGCCGAGCGATCAGCATGTGCAGTGGATTGTCGAACCAACCCATCACCGACTTGAGCGGCATGCCCTGCACGCTGGCGCTCAGGATGATTCCCGTGACGGTGGAATAGTCCAACTCGCCCGCGAGCAGCGCAGCGACGTGGAGCGGCGTCCGCACGACGATCTTGCGCGCGTCAAGGCCTTCTTCCTGGTAAAACCCTCTACGTTTGGAAATCTCCGTCGGCAGCTCGTAAAGACCAACGGTGGAGATGCCGATGTTGACGATCTCGGCGTTAGCGTTGAAGCAGGCAGCGGTCAGCGCAACAGACAAAACCATGGATAACAGTGCGGGCTTCATTGTTTACTTTCTACTCCTACTGACCTGAGAGGTCTGAAAGTTACGGTCAAGCGTCGTTTATGGCTTCAAGTCTTAAATTGCGCGAATACCTGATTGCAAAACTTGTCCCCAAATCTTCCCGCAACGCTTGCCTAATTCTTCTGGCGATAACCCCGCTTCTCGGCGTCTGTAATACACTGTTGCTGTTGATTATGAACCGACACTGCGCCAAAAAATCCAGCGCCGCTGGTTTCGCAGGCGAGTTCGTCGCCTTGATTGTTTATCAGAACAGTGCGCTCGGCGGCACAGCCGGGTCCAAACAAGATAACGCTAAGAAGAATTATTCCGCGCATCGTATTACCTACCTCTTTGTGGCTGTGTGGGGTGCGCCGAGCTAAACCTTTGCCGAAGCAACTCAAGTGTCTCGCATCCCTCGACGGGTTACTCGAGCGATTAGCCGCATGTCTTGCCGACAATATGTATTTCAGAACGCCTCGTTTCCGCTCTGCACCACCGGATGGTTGATAGTTATTGATATTCCGCCGTATGGATAAAGAGTTCCGCCAGCGCCATCTTCCCGCCGATCAACCCTTGCTCGTGGGAGTACTGCATCAACGTCTCGACGTTCTTACGATTGGCCGCGCCAAGACCATAAACCCAAGGATCGGCGCCGAAGATTTCTTCCTGTTCTTCGACAAAAGAGCGGAACCAAGCGAGCGGGACGATTCTTGGGTTCTCCATGCGTTTGTACGATAACTGTTTCGATTTTTCGAACGCTTGCGTCAAGCTCGCCGGCACCCAGGGATGCTTGTCGACGATTTCCTGTTTAATCGCCGTGGTGTGCATGATCGGAAAAATGCCGGTGCGTTTGAAGAAGTCGATTTCCAGGTCGCGATAGTTGGGAAATAGCCGGCGCACGCGCGGGTCCTTGGTTGCCACCGGGCGGATCACTTCGGGATCGATCACAGCGTCGAGTTCGCCGGCGAGCAGCATGTCGACGATGTTCTTGCCTGTGGAAGTTTTTTGAATGCTCAATCCGGGAGGCGCTTGCCAGGGGATTTTTTCCTCTTCCTCCTTGAACCAGTGAATCTGGTTGTGGGGCAGGTTGAAGTCATGCTCCAGAATACCGCGAAGCCATAGATTCGACGTGGCGTGATAACTGCCTACGCCGACCCTTTTGCCGATCAGGTCGGTGGGTTTGTCGATTCCCTTATTGGTATTGACGAAGGCAAAACCGTGGCGAAAGCGGCGATGGAGAAACACTGGGATGGCGATGAACGGCAGGCCGTTATCCTTGGCGACCAGGTAATTCGACATCGACAGCTCGGCGACGTCGAATTGTCGGCCGCGCAGCATGCGTGCGTGACGCACCTCCGCGGTCATATCGGTTAGGATCGTCAGCTCGATGCCGTCAGGCTCGACGGTCCCTTCTTTTAGCGCGCGAATACTGTCGTAATCGCCGGCGGCGAGGGTCAGTTGTAGTTTGGTGCTCATGCGGCTGTGTCTAACATGCTTTGTCAACCGGACCAAACGGCTGTTATCACCCGGCCGGGGTGGAGTTGCACGCCTGGTGATTGGATTGGAGGGAAGCTTGTTACGCAAAACCGAAGTAAGCCTCAGCACGCTGATCTTGATGTGTTTGACTGGCTCGCTTCTGTTGACCGTCGGCGTTACAACCGTTTCGCCGGGTGGCTCTCACTAAATGAGCTTAGTCGAGACCGAGTTGTTTTTTGACCTCGGACGCTTTGAATTTGTATGTTTGCCTCTGGAATCGAGGAGTTTCATCAAGGCTTTGTTGTGCCGTGTCAATTCGATCTCCCGACTGAAGTCGTCGATTTCGGCCAGAATGAATTCCTGTCCATTGGGGGAACGAAGGATGAGTCCGTCCTTCTGTGCTTTTCTTGAGCAATGAGGTGACGGTTTTCGCTTGTGTGGGGATGTCAACTGTTTTCATAGTGGATATTCCTTGCCGCGGATGAACAACCGGTTTCCTTCTTTATGGCCACCGCAGGCGAAGTCCAATTTGCGTTTCACCCTTCTGGATAGATCATGAACTCCAAGAGGTTGGAGTCGGGATCGCGGAAGTAGAAGCTTGTGCCATTGGCGTGGCCGTTGTTGCGGCCGCCCTGGCGTTGGATCGGCCCTTCGATGATTTTGGCGCCGGCTTGGTCGAGCGTGGCCTTCAACGACTCCACCGAACCCTCCCAGACAAAGCAGAAGTCGCCACAGCCGGGAACGGCCGTGGGGCCGCGCAGAGTGAACTGCGGGCTATGCCATTTGTCTGGGCTGTGAAAATTGATCTTGTTGTCGCCGAAAAAAACCGAGTAAGCCTGCCCCCGGTCCTGCACACCAAACCCCAAGGCTCGGTAAAAAGACAACATGGCGTCGGTGTGCTGGATCGGTATCGCGACATGATCGAAGCTTCGAATCGACATTTAGGCCTCCCAGTATAGCTATAATTCTTAGAACGGTGCGCAAGCGCAGCCGACGAAACCGATCCAGTTACTTTTGCAGGTCGCGCGCAATGCGCTGCACGTCATCCATCACCCGCAGCAGATTGCCGCTCCAGAGTTTTTCGATCTGCGCTTCAGTGTAGCCGCGCCGAACTAGCTCGATAGTGACATTCAGCGTTTCGCTGGCGTCGTTCCAGCCGATAACGCCGCCGCCGCCGTCGAAGTCCGATGAGATACCGACATGGTCGATGCCGATCAGCTTGACGCCGTAGTCGATGTGGTCGATGAAGTCTTTGACTGTAGCCGGCGGGTCGCCGTGGAGTTTTTCATCGATCTCGGCGAGTTTCTGTTGGTATTTTGCGTGCTGGTCGGCTGGGAGCGCTTTTAGCGCAGCCTGCGCCCGGGCGCGTTGGCTCAACTTATTCGGATCGGGGAGATCGTATGGTTTCCTGGCCTCGGCCAGGGCGGCGGCGCGCTCGGAGGAATCCGCCGCGGTGGTTTTTACGAAACCGTGGTAGGCGACCATTTGGATGACGCCGCCGGTGTTTTTTAACGCGAGCAGCTGTTCGTCGTCGAGGTTGCGGCTGACGTTGCACAGAGCGCGCGCGCCGGAGTGAGAGGCGATGATCGGCGCTTTGGACAGCGCTGCGGATTGCATCATCGCTTGTTTCGACGCGTGCGAAATGTCGACCATGATACCGAGACGATTCATCTCGGCGATGACCTGTTCGCCGAGGGGTGAGACACCCTGCCATTTCCAGCCCTCGCGCTCGCCGGTGTGCGAGTCGCCGAGCTGGTTGTGGCCGTTGTGGGTGAGCGAGATGTAGCGCGCGCCGCGCTCGTAGAATTCTGCCACGCGGCTCAAATCATCGCCGAGCGGATAGCCGTTCTCCACGCCCATGAGCGCGGCTTTTTTGCCATTGGCGTGAATGCGGCGAATGTCCGCCGCGCTCGATGCTATTTCAATTTGTTCCGGCGCGATCGCACCGGCGAATCGGTGCACGGCGGCGAATTTTTCCACTGCGGCTTGGTAAGCGCGCTGGTATCCCGCCGCCTTGAGCGCGTCTGAATTCTGACTTTCCCTGGTCTGACCGACGTAAATGACGAAGAACAGCGCGTCGAGCCCGCCATCGGTCATGTTGGGCAGGTTGAATTGAGTTGCGAGGCGCTGGGTGTAATTACGCTCGCCGGTCAGGTCTTCGGGCTCGAAATCTATGTGGGAGTCGAGGACGAGGACGCGATCATGGATGGCACGCGCTCGCTGGAGCAAAACAATCTCGCTGGTTGGGGTTGGTGTCGATTGCGCGTGTGACATTTCTACCAATCTACCACAGTCGCCAAGCGGATTGCGACGAGCTAATTGGTAAGGCCGGGCCAGGATGGGGATCAACCACGAAAAACACGAAACACGCGAAAGGTTCGGAAAGTTCCGGAATCAAATTTGTGAAGTTTGTGCCTTTCGTCGTTATGTCTTCATTCCGATGATTCATGTGGCCTATCCCTTGACAGAAAATGATTAATTCGCGCAATTGACGGGATGGACCGCAAATGGTGGATCGTCATCTTGGGTTGTCTCACGCACGCGACCAATACTGGGTTCGCCTACTTCGGCTTGAGCGCGTTCTTTCCGTCGTTTGAAAAAGAATTTGGCTGGAGCCGGACGGCGATCTCGGGGGCGTTTTCGCTGGCGCGCGTCGAATCGGGACTGTTCGGTCCCATCGAAGGCTATTTCGTCGATCGGTTCGGGCCGCGGCGGATGATGTATTTCGGCATCTGCCTGTGCGCCGCCGGCTTCGTGGCGCTTAGCTTCGTCTACAGCTTACCGATGCTTTATGTGGCGATCGTCCTCGGTATTGTCTTGGGCTCGAGCCTCGGCTACCACATGCCGATCAGTCTCTTGATCGCCCAGTTGTTTCGTGAGCGGCGCAGCTTGGCTTTCGGCATATTTCGCTCCGGCCCCGGTCTCTCCGGCGTCATGGTGCCAATCATCGGCTGGATTATCGTCACCTGGGGCTGGCGAACGGCGGCGATCATGTCCGCGGCGATGTTGGCTCTCGTCGGTCTGCCCATCGCTTACGCCATCAATCGCATCGCGCAGCGCGAAAAGACGGAGCAAGAGATCTCTCTGGCGTCGCAGCATGGCGGCGCGACGGTGCATGGTTCTGCGGACCCGCAGTTCACTCTCAAGGAAGTGCTGCGCCTGCCGGCGTTCTGGTTTCTTTCGGTCGCCATGGCGTTGCGACACATGGTGACCGAAGGCGTGTCGGTGCATTTCGTGATTCTGCTCGTCGACCGCGGCTGGAGCACGGAAGCGGGCAGCACGCTGCTGGGTGTCTCGGCGTTTATCGGCGTGCCGTCGCGCCTGGCGGCCGGCTGGCTGGGCGATCTGGTCGACAAACGCAAGCTCATCATGTTGTTGTTGCTGGCGCTGGCAGGTTCGGTGGCGTTCATGGGCGTGTCCGGTCAAGCCGTGTTGTTCACCACCTGCATGATTATTTATTCCCTGGCTTACGGCGGTCTGGCAGCGAGCCAGGAGCCGATCCGCGCCGACTACTTCGGCACCAAAGCGTTCGCGACCATCCAAGGCGTCAGTCGGACGATCACCACAATCGGTACCTTCATGGGACCGCTCATCGCCGGCTACGTTCACGACAGGACTAAGAGTTATGCGATCGCGTTCGGTATATTCGCCTGTTCAGCGCTCCTATCGACGGTGTGCATGTTCTTCGCCAAGCGGCCGCAAAGAACAATTGAGAATGGATAATGGAGAATTGATAGTGTCAGAATTGGCTCTTGGATTTTGGTTATCCATTATCCGTTTTCAATTCTCCATTTGCTTGTAGTAGGATCGCCCATCTTGCACGAGGGGGATTGCCATGAAAGCTGCGGTTTTACATGAACTGAATAAACCGATGTCGATCGAAGACTTCGAGATACCGGGAATTGGGCCGGATGAAGTTTTGATCCAGGTCAAAGCTTGCGGTGTTTGCCATACCGATTTCAAAGTCATCGAGGGAAGGATTCCCAGCAAGGTGCCGACCATCATCGGCCATGAGGTTTCCGGCACCATCGCCGAAGTCGGCGCCGGCCAGCGCGGCGCGTTTACGGCCGGCGACGCGGTCATCGTCGGCACGCGCTACCGCTGCGGCCATTGCCAATACTGCATGGCGGGACGGGAAAATTTATGCCGCGCCCGGCCGGCGCCGGCGTCGTTGAAACGCACCGACGGCCGGGAGATTTTTCGCTGGAACGTCGGCGGCTTCTCGCAGTATCTCGCGCTGCCCGGTTACATGGTCTTCAAACTACCGGAAGGCTTGTCGCTGGAAGAGGCGAGCGTGGTCGGCTGCCGCATGACGACGGCGTACAATGCGGTGAAAAACTCCGCCGAGATCAAGCCCGGCGATTCGGCGCTGGTGATCGGCTGCGGCGGTGTCGGCCTCAACACGATTCAGTTCCTGCGCACTTTCGGCGCCTATCCGATCATCGCCGTCGATCTCTACGACCACAAGCTCGAAGCGGCGAAGAAGTTCGGCGCCACCCATGTGATCAACGGCGCCAAGGAAGATCCGGTCAAAGCGGTGCGCGACTTGACCGACGGCGGCGTCAACAAATCCTTCGAGGCGTTGGGCAACGTCAAAACCTCGGATCAAATCATTCAGGCGACCCGCCCCGGCGGCACGGCGACGATCATCGGCGGCCTGGGCAAGGTGCCGTTCACCATCAGCGACGGCAGCTTCACCATGCAGGAGATCAAGATCGCCGGCGTGGCGCTGCGCCGGCCCACCGATGTCGTCGAAGTGCTCAACATGGTGCGCGACAAACGTGTCGACGTTTCCGGATTGATTTCGAAGCGTTACGGCTACGACCAGATCAACGATGCGTTTCACGATCTCGAAGCGGGGAAAAATTTGATGGGCATCACGGTGTGGAACTAGCTTGGCCGCAAAGAACGCAAAGGACAAAAAAATCGCAGCCGAATTCCGAATGTAGGGGCGTATAGCATACGCCCGGCGGTGGCGGCGTGGCGTCATTTCGCCACTAAGGTTGTGCGCGCCTGGAAAGCTTGCGGTTACATGATGTGCAGGGTGGCAAGATCGGCTGAATTTGAGACTTTCGGACTGTTGGACGCGGTCGCGATATGAATTGGATTAAATACATCTTCTGGCCCTCGATTGTTTCGATATTGCTTGTTTCATCGTTGCATGGCCAAGAACGAATCTCCTTTCCGGTCGGTGCGTCGACCAAGACGGCGGGATACACGCCGCTGTGGGCGGGGGTGAAGCAAGGGTTTTTTGCCCAGCAGGGGCTCGATGTTCAACCGGTGGTGATTCGCGGTTCGGACCGGGTGATTCAGGCATTGGTCGGCGGCTCGGTGTACGCTTCGGTGCTGGCGCCCGATGCGCCGCTGGTGGCGGCGGACCGTGGACTGGATGCATTCATCGTGGCGGGAAACACGCAGCGGTTGGCGCATTGGATACTCGGCGGTAAAAATTACCGCACCTTTGAGGATCTGCGCGGTGCGACGCTGGGCACGATCAGCTTGACGGCGGGCACCGGCTTGATTCTGCGCCATGTGCTTAAAGCGAAGGGATTGGAATATCCGCGCGATTATAAATTGTTAATTATCGGCGGCACGCCGCAGCTGTTTACCGCCCTCACGTCGAATCAAATCGCCGCGGCGCCGCTCGCGCTGCCGTACAATTTTGCCGCCGAGGAGATGGGTTATCATGCCATCGGCAGTTTCATGGAGGTATTTCCGAACTATCAGCTGACCGTGATCGCCGGCAGCCGCGCTTGGGCGGAGAAAAATCGCCGCTTGATGGTGCGCTTCCTCAAGGGCTACCTGCGGGCGATCCGCTGGTTGATGGAAAACGAGGGAGCGGCGACCGATTACATGACCAAAGAGTTCGCCTTCAAGCCGGAGCACGGTCGCCGTGCCTGGCAATACTACGCCGGCAACAAAGCCTGGGACGCCGACGGACGGGTCAATGCCGAGGGCATGCGCGCGGTGATTCAGATGATGGCGGAGCAGAACCAAACCAAAGGCCAGCTGCCCAGCCCGGCGAAGTATATCGATGAGAGTTATTTGAACGAGGCGCTGAAAGAATTGAAAGAGGGGAAATAGCGCGCGCTGCGCGCGCCGTTCAAGGTTCAAGGGTTCAAAGGTTCAAGGTTCTCGGATAAACGCGCGATGCGCGAATCTCGCTGACTGTCCCATTACTCCAACACTCCATTACTCCAACTTATTTTGGGAGGCCCCCATGGACTACAAAATCATCGATGCCGACGGCCATGTGATCGAGGACGACAGTTTGTTCGACTATCTCGACGCTTCCTATCGGGCCCAGGACCATCAGTTGAGTTGGGACCGGTTGTTCCCGTCGCTCGACTTTCATCACATCGGCGGCCATTCGACGCGCAACAAGAAATCCTTCGGCGGCGGCAAGCGGGTTGGCCCCACGGAGTGGCTGGAGTTTGTCGAGATGGCGGATCTCGAATTTGCCGTGCTCTATCCGACCAAAGGGCTGCGCATCGGCAACATCAGCCATCCCGATTGGGCCTGCCTGGTCGCGCGGGCATACAACGATTGGCTGCATGATCGCTACTTGAGGCAAAGCCCGCGCTTGAAAGGCATGGCGCTCTTGGCGCTGCAGGACGTTGACGAAGCAGTGGCCGAGCTGCGCCGGGCGATTACCGAATTAGGCTTTGTTGGCGCCATGCTGCCGTCGCGCGGCTTGCCCTTCGACTTGGGGCACAAAAGCTACTGGCCGGTTTACGCCGAGGCGGAGCGCCTGGGGTGCGCCTTGGGCGTGCACGGCGGGGCGCATCACAGCATGGGTTTGGATACTTTCGAGACCTTCGTGCCGATTCACGCGCTCGGCCATCCATTGTCGTTGATCATCGCGTTCACCGGCATGGTTTATCACGGCGTGTTCAACCAGTTTCCCCGCCTGCGCATGGGCTTTCTCGAAGGCGGCGCGGGTTGGGTGACATTCTGGATGGACCGGCTGGACCGCTCGCACTCCTATCACCTCGAACTCAATCTGCGCGGCAAATATAAAGGCCCGTCGGTGGAGGATGTGCCGAGCGATTACATCAAGAAGGGGCAAGTTTATATCGGCTGCGAAGGCAACGAAGAAGGCTTGGCCTATCAAATCCAGCGCGCCGGCAATCAGCATTTCCTATTTGCCAGCGATTTCCCCCATGAGATCGGCCCCGACGATATCCTGCACGAGATCGAAGAGATCGCCGAAGCGCCGATCTCGGACGCCGACAAACGCGCCGTGCTGCGAGAGAACGCCAAGCGGTTTTATCAAATCTAAGGCTCGGAGGATTGGCCGCAGAGAACGCAACGGTCACAAAATTGATTCGGAAAATCTCCCGCAAAGACGCCGAGGCGCAAAGTTTGGAAGCGAAGAGATCATCCAATCTGGCGATCCGGCCTTGAACGTTTGAACCCTTGAACATTGAACCGCACGTGAGCGCGCGGATTACAGCTTGACAACAAGCCCGGACTCGATAGATAGATAGCGGCCACTAATCCTGGATCGAGAGGGCGGGTCATGCGGCAAAATCGTTTTCCGGTGATCGACGGCGACGGTCATATCACCGAGCGCAACAAGGAGATTCTCGAATATCTCGGCGGCAACTATCGCGGCACGTCCAAGGACGAAAGCTGGGCCGATACTTTCTCGCCATTTCCCTCCCTCGATGGTTGGTCGCGGCTCTCCGGCATGAGCTCGCCGGGGCTGCGCGATTATCCCGACTGCGATACCTGGGTTGCGTTTCTCGATGAATGCGGCATTCAGACCACGGTGGTTTATCCGACGGCGGCGCTGGCGTTCGGCTTGATCCAGGACCCGGCCTGGGCGGTGGATATCGCCCGCGCTTACAACTCTTGGCTGCACGCGACTTACACAAAGAAAAATTCTCGCATCCTCGGCGCGGCGCTTATTCCGATCCACGATGTGCCGGCGGCGATCCAGGAGATGCGCCGGGTCAAGCACGAGCTCGGCATGCCCGGCGCGATGTTTCCCTCGGTGAACCGGCTGCGCAAGGGCTACGGCCATGAGAGTTTTTTCCCGGTCTACGAAGAGGCCTGCAAGCTCGATCTGCCGATCGCCATCCACGGCGCACCCAGCCGCGACCTGGGTTTCGACTTTTTCGATTCGTTCGCTGAGGTTCACGCCCTCGAACATCCGCTGCCATTGATGATTCAGATGACCAACATGATTTTTCAGGGGGTGTTCGAGCTGTTCCCGCAATTACGCGTCGCCTATCTCGAAGCGGGCGCCGGCTGGGTGCCGTTCATGATGGACCGCCTCGACGAAGACTTCGAGCGGCGCGGCAAGAAGTGGGCGCCGCGTTTGAACAAGCGGCCGAGCGATTACATTACTGGCGGGCAGGTTTACGTTTCCTTGGAGTCGGAAGAAAGAACTTTGCCTTATGTGCTCGAACTGTTCGGCGAGGACCATATTTTCTTCGCGTCCGACTACCCGCACGAGCGCCAGCGCGCGCAGTACCTGCACGACATACCCGAGCTCGAAGCGCGCAAGGATATTACCGATACGGCCAAGCGCAAGATCTTGGCCGACAACGCGCGGACGTTTTACCGATTGGCGGGTTGAACCCAAATGCTTACCTCGGTTTTGTCTGAGAGGGTCTTCACCACGAAGGACACGAAGAACACGAAGTTCGGAATTTTGGTCATCCGAACCCTTCGTGTCCTTCGTGGTGAGTAAATCAATGTGATGCTCGCAGGGAAGCGAGAACTGCGCGATTGCTCATGACGGAGGTGCGACGATGACAGGTGCCAACATTAGCTTACGGGTTTTCTTGGTCTTGCAATTGCTGCTGCTACCGCTGGTTTCGCCACCGGATGCTTTGGCGGCCAAGCTCGATTGCAGCGCGACTGGTAGCGGCAGCAACGACCTGCCGCGCACGGCGGCGCTGGCGACCAATCCGGCGGGCACGGGAGCTCACGCTCTCGGCGCTGGGCTCGCGTCGGTGGCGAGCAAGACAACCGGCATCGCGCTGAAAGTCCAGCCTTACAACGGCCCCAATGCCTGGATGCCGCTGCTCGAAAGCGGCGAACTTGAGTTGGGCGTGCTCAATATTCTCGATTCGCAAATGGCCGCCACCGGCACCGGCAACTATAAGAAAGCCTATCCGATGGTGCGGGTGATCGCCGGCGGCGTTTTCCCGTTCACTGCGTCGGTGATGGTGCGAGATAAATCGGACATCAAGCAGATCAGTGATCTCAAGGGTAAACGGATGGCGTGGGACTACGGCGGCCACGCGATATCGCAAACTTTTCTCAACGCGGTGTTGGAAACCGGCGGCATTAAACCCAGCGACGTGCAGCAGGTGCGCGTGTCCAACGTCAACGACGGTATTCGCGCGGTGCCCGAAGGCAAGGTAGACGGGTCCTGGGCTTCCCTCGGCACCGGCACCAATGAAGAGGCCAATGCCATGGAGCCGGTGCGCATGCTCAATCTTCCCAACACCGATGCTTCGAACAAGATTCTGGGCCGCTACGGCGGCTCTGTGGTCAAGGCGACGCCATCGGCCGGGGTGCGCGGCGATACCTATGTGCTCGGCTATGCGTTGCACATTGTCGGATCGAGCAGGCTCAGCGACCGTGCCGTCGGCGCACTGACCAAAGCTTGGTGGGATAATCTCGCGGAGTTGCAGACGATCCATCCACTGTTCAAACAATGGACCAAGGAGAACCAAGCGATCACCAATTTCACGATCCCCTACCACCCCGGCGCGGTGAAGTTTTACAAAGAGGTTGGGGCTTGGGGCGCTAAGCAGGACGCGCGAACCAAGGAGATTTGCGGGTGAGAGGATTGGAGTGATGGGATATAAAGAGCGCTCTAGGAACTATATGGCGTTGAGCATTGCCGCGCTGTTGCTCGTTGCCCATTCGATCGGCAATGCCAGCGCCAAGGTCGACTGCGGGCCGGTGGCCAACAAGGGCAACGAACTCGCTCGCAGCGTCGCCATCGGCACAAGCCCGGCGGGTACGGGAGCATTTTCTTTAGGCTCAGGATTAGCCGCGGTGGCAAGCAAGGCGACACCTATCATCGCCAAAGTGCAGCCTTACGCCGGGCCGAATACGTTTGTCCCGCTGCTCGAAAACGGCGAGCTGGAGTTTGGCATCATCAATATTCTCGACGCGTACATGGCGATGACCGGCACTGGGACGTACAAGAAACCCTATCCGAGTCTGCGCGTGCTCACCGGCGGGGTGTTTCCATTTACCGGCGGCATCATGGTGCGCGATAAATCGGACATCAAACAGATCAGCGACCTTAAGGGTAAACGGCTGGCGTGGGATTTTGGCGGCCATGCCGTGATCCAGGCTTTGCTCAACGCCGCCTTGGAAACCGGCGGGATAAAACCATCCGACATCATTCAGGTGCGGTTGACCACTTCCAACGACGGCATTCGCGGTGTTGCCGAGGGGAAAGTCGATGCAACCTACGCATCGCTTGGCACCGGCCTTAATGAAGAGGCCAACGCCCAGGAGCCGGTGCGTTTTCTCAGCATTCCTAACAGCGAGGCGAACGGTAAGATACTTGCCAAACTTGGCGCGTCGGTGGTCAAAGCCGAGCCGGCCACGGGCGTTCGCGGCGATACCAACATTATCGGGTACCCGCTGCACCTGTTGACGTCGACCAAAGTCAACGAGCGTACCGTGATGGCGGTGCTCAAAGCCTGGTGGGATAACCACGCCGAGCTGCAGACGATCCATCCGCTGTTCAAGCAGTTCACCAAAGATGTTCAAGCGATCACCAATTTTACGATTCCCTACCATCCGGGCGCGGTGAAGTTCTACAAAGAGGTTGGGGTTTGGGGCGCTAAGCAGGACGCGCGGACCAAGGAGATTTGCGGATAGGAAGAGGAGTGACGGAGTAAAGGAGTGTTGGAGTGATGAGAAGAAAACATTCGATTTTAGTTTCGCTGGCGATGGCGATTGTGTTTATGCTTTCGCCCCTGGGGTATTTCCGCGGCATCGCCGAGGCAAAACTCGATTGCAGCCCGACGGCGGAAAAGAGCATCGCCTTGCCGCGCACGGTGGCGATCGCGTCCAATTTGCCCGGCACCGGCGCCCATGCGCTGGCGTCCGGGTTGTCCGCGGTGGCGAGCAAAGTAACGACCATGTCGGTCAAGGTGCAGCCCTACAACGGTCCCAACGCCTGGATGCCGTTATTGGAACAGGGCGAGCTCGAGTTCGGCATCATCAATATTCTCGATTCCAACATGGCGGCCACCGGCACCGGCAATTACAAAAAAGCCTATCCGATGATTCGCATCGTCTCCGGCGGCGTGTTTCCGTTTACCGGCAGCATCATGGTGCGCGATAAATCGGAAATTAAGACGGGCGCCGATTTGAAGGGCAAGCGTATGGCCTGGGATTTTGGCGGCCACGCGATCACTCAGACGTGGCAGAACGCTGCGATGGAAGTCTTGGGGATCAAACCGAGCGATGTGACACAAGTGCGCTTCTCCAACTTGAACGACGCGATCCGCGGCGTGCCGGAAGGTAAGGTGGACGCGACCTTCGCCGCTATCGGTATCGGCATCAATGAAGAAGCCAACGCCATGGAGCCGATCCGCTTCCTAAACTTGCCGAATACGGCCGCGTCCAACAAAATCCTCGCCAAATACGGCGGATCGATCGCAAAGCAAGAGCCGACAGCGGGTATCCGGGCTGAGACCACGGTGATCGGTTATCCGCTGCATTTGGCGAGCTCGACCAAAGTCAGCGACAAAACCGTGGCGACGCTGCTCAAAGCATGGTGGGATAATTTAGCCGAGCTGCAAACCATCCATCCGCAATTTAAAAAATGGACCAAGGATGTCCAGGCGATCACCAACTTCACCGTGCCCTATCATGACGGCGCGGTGAAGTTTTACAAAGAAGCCAGCGTGTGGGGCGTGAAGCATGAGGCGCGCACGAAAGAGATCTGCGGGTAAATAAAAATGGAGTATTGGAGTAAAGGAGTGATGGAGTAATGGTTAAGAAAGGATTCGCTTTAACGTTGGCGCTTCTGCTGGTCGTGGCGCAAGTTCAAGTCGTCGAGGCCAAGCTCGACTGTGGGCCGACCGCCAACCAGAGCATTCAACTGCCACGCACCCTCGCCATCGGCACCAACCCGGCCGGCACCGGCGCCCATGCGATCGCTTCGGGCCTGGCGGCGATCGCCAGCAAGACAACCCAAGTGTCGGCGAAGGTGCAGCCTTATAATGGTCCCAACGCCTGGATGCCTCTGCTCGAAAGCGGCGAGATCGAGTTCGGCATCATCAATATTCTCGATTCCAATATGGCCGCGACCGGCACCGGCAACTATAAAAAAGCCTATCCGGGTCTTCGCATCGTCGCTGGCGGTGTGTTTCCGTTTACCGCGGGGCTCATCGTTAAAGACAAGTCGGACATCAAACAGATGGCCGACCTCAAAGGCAAACGGGTCGCCTGGGATTACGGCGGCCATGCGATCAATCAAACCTGGCAGTTGGCGGTGATGGAAGCGAGCGGTCTGAAACCTGCCGACGTGCAGCAGGTGCGGGTGTCGAATTTAAACGACGGTGTGCGCGCCGTGCCCGAAGGCAAAGTCGACGCGGCTTTCACGGCGGTGGGGATCGGTGTCGTCGAAGAGGCCAACGCCATGGAGGCTGTGCGTTTCTTGAGCATGGCGAATACGCCGGCGGCGAATAAAATCCTGGGCCGCTACGGCGCATCGGTGGTTAAATCTGACGCGGGGACCGGCATCAAGGGCGAAACTTACGTCATCGGTTATCCTCTGCATTTGGCGAGCATGACCAACGTCAGCGACAAAACCGTCTACACCATGTTGAAAGCCTGGTGGGATAATCTGCCGGAGTTGCAGACGATTCATCCGCTGTTCAAGAAGTGGCCCAAAGACATGCAGGCCCTGACCAACTTCACCGTGCCTTATCATTCGGGAGCGATCCAGTTTTACAAGGAAGCGAAGGTTTGGGGCGCCAAGCAGGAAGCGCGGACGAAAGAGATCTGCGGCTGATGGAAGATGAAATTCCGTGATTTGTCCTGGAGCGATCAGTCAACTCATCGCAGTCATGGCCGTTGTCAGGTCAGGGTGACAAGGAGAACGTAGTGGAGATCGAAGAAAGCGTGCGGGGACGGGAGCTCGGCGGATTTAGCGGTGGGCTGGGTCGGCTGTTGCTTATCGCTATCCCGCTGACCGGCATGTTTTTTCTACTAAATGTGCCGCAATATATCGGCTGGTTGGTTTTCAACGAGCAGTACATGGGGCTATTCCTCGGTCTTGGGTTATCCGCAACCTTTATCTTGATTCCGGTCAAACCCAGCATCGGCCGCAATGCCGTCCCCTGGTACGATATTGTCGCCGCGTTGGCCGGCTTCGCTGTGGGTCTCTACATCTTCATTTTCTATCCGTCAATCGTCAATTCCCTCGGCGATATCGCCACCGAGCGGGTGATCCTTGGCTGCGTGG